>DATAZR010000064.1:0-2241 GCA_036271955.1 Acidobacteriaceae bacterium | reverse complement strand
CACCAGTATCTGCCGCATCGCCGTAGAGGCCACGGCGAAGAAATGGCAGCGATTCTGAAAGGATGCATTTTCGGCGCCCGCCAGCTTCAGGTATGCCTCGTTGAGCAGCGCCGTCGGCTGGAGCGTGTTGGCGTGGTTCTGCCCAATCCAGGCACGTCGCGCCATCCGATGCAGTTCGTTGTACACGAGCGGCATCAGCTCGTTCAGCGCGTTCTGATCACCCTTACCCCACGCAGCCAGCAGGCTGGTTACTTCACCTTGAGAACTCATCGCGCCTCCCCCGTAGGAATAATCGCGAACGATGAAACCGACGCGCCGAAATCAGTCTAACCAGCCGGAGCGTCTATGAAATTAGCGTAACCCCTGCCCCAGCCGGTGCATCTCCCATAGATCGCGCGGCGTCTGCGAGAGCAGCGGCCGAACCGCCAGCATGCCCGTGGGCCCGATATTCTTCTCCAGATACCGCAGCTCCGCAAACAGGCTGTCCAGTTCCGGATCCGGAGCCACCTCGACCCCGGCCTCTCGCAGCATAAGATCCCCCTTCGCGCGCATGCTGAGCTCAGTTGTCAATTGCAGAAGCGAGAGCATATCCCCGCGAAGCTCTGGCGGAAACGCCTCTTGCAGAGACATCAGATAGGACCCGACTCGAGTCTGCTGGAATTCAGTCGACCCGATAATGTCGAGCATGTCGATGTCGCGGTCCATCTTGCCGCCGAGCCAGCGGCGAAGCGACTGCTCGCTCAGATACAGCACACTGCCGAGCACCAACGGCACACCCACGACCGCCAGCACCATCGATACAACCGGGGACTGCACGCTCTGGTTGAAGAAGGAATGGAGCACAATCGCAGCTACCATGCCTGGAGCAAACAGGCGTACGCCGTGCCATTGTCTGCTGTCGAGCAGATAGGCCGAAATCGTCGCGCCGATCGCAGCCACTCCCCCGTGCATGATCGCCGTGCCGAATCCGCGCACGATCCAGATCCCAACACCCTGACCCTGTAGCACCTGGAGATAGAAAATGTTCTCGATCAGCGCAAAGCCGGCGCCGACGGCGAAGCCGCAGATCGCGGAATCAGCCATGAACGCGACTCTTACGGTTGCAATGAGAAAGATCCAATAGACCGCCTTCGCCGATTCTTCCACTATAGGAGCGCCAAAACGGGAGTATTCATCCCCATAGCGCGGGAACTGCTGGAACACGACGGTGTTGATGCCGTAGCAGACTGCTGCGGCCAACGCGCCGGCGACTAGTGCTGATGCGACCGTGCGCGAGGAGACGAGCTTATAGCTATCCAAAGCACGTAAGGCGGCAAGAAACAGGATCACCGGCACCAAGGCCAAAGCGCCCCGAACCAGCTCGCCAGCATTTAGCCCGACGTGATTCACAGCTTCGACGAGATCCCGAGTGTCAGGCGGTTCCAACCCTGTTCGCGCCGATAACTCAACGAGTGGGCAAACGCCTTTAGCAGAAAGACCCCCAAGCCCCCAACGGGGCGATGTGCGAGATCGAGTGTCAAGTCTGGCGGATCGGCGCTCAGCGGATTAAACTCAACTCCCCGGTCACCGAATTCGACGGACAGCTCACCTGCGCCGGTAACCGAGTATGAGACGCTGACGGGCCCCGGCAGACCTTTTGGATATGAGTGCCGCGCTATATTCATGAAGATCTCCTCGACCAAGAGATCCAGTTCGCCCAGTCGCGCCACCGGCAGATTCGCCCTCTGTGCTCCCTCTCTGATGAAATGCGTAACAGTTCCGAGCGAGTCGGTCTGTGCCAGCAGCGTCAATGATCGAGGTGTCGGCAAGCCGTTCCCTCAGCCCTCCATAAGTGCGGACTCAACGGAATCGTGCGGAGGGAAAATGTAGTTCAGCCTGGTGATCTCAAAAAGCTGCCGCACCAGACCAGTCAGGCAACAGATGCGGACCTCCCCGCCCTTGTCACGCAATTGCTTGGCGATATTGACAATCGCACCGAGTCCCATACTGCTGACATATGTGAGACCCCCCAAGTCAATTACAAATCTAGTGAATCCTTCTGAAATGCAGGCCTCGCACTGACTTTCGAAAGCAGCCGAGTTCTCGGCATCCATGCGGCCGGCTACGTGCAGGACAAGCTTGCCCCCGACCTGGGTCCGTTCGATGGTCACAATACACGTAAGAGTGCCTTACCCGACGGTTAACGTCAATCATGATTTGGATGAATGCTCATCGGTAGAAAGACTCTGTGGGTTAGCTCAT
>DATAZR010000063.1:0-8313 GCA_036271955.1 Acidobacteriaceae bacterium | reverse complement strand
TCCTAGTTGCTCGTCACAACCAGCTTCTCCGGTCTCTATCGAATGGACAACCTCTGGAAAGATCACAGGTGCCCCATATCTACCCGCGAACTTTGCGGGGAGATGTGGGCCATATTCGTGCAAAGCACGAACCCGCTTTTCTTGCTGTCATTCCCGCAGAGAATCCGCTTTTGCCTTCGCCCTTCAGCCTGGTCACTCTCTCAGGTAATCTCCGCGCCAGTACCAGATAGCCATTCCGCACCCTGCCCACTGCCCCAAACCGTACCGCCTTCGTAGCATCCCATGCCCTGTCCGATGCATTGTCCGCGCCCAGCGCCAATGTCACGATTCTTGGCATGCGAATGAACCTAATCACCCAAGCTCTCAGCCCCCTTCCCCCAGGCCCGGGATCGTTTCAGGTCTCGCTCACCCTCAAGCCCGCCTGCGGCCTGCCAGGCGAGTATCAATATCCAACTGACAGCGCCTCGCTGCTGCGCATGCTGCGCCAGCAGACCGACCTGCCCTCCAGCGTCCTTGAGCGCTTTGAAGGCAACCTTACTACCGTGCGCAACGCTAAGCTCCTCGGTGTCGAGCTCAGCGATGTGCTGCTTACCAGGATTGGTTACTTCGTTGACTAGCAGACCATTTCAGAAACTCGTCGTACTCGGCTCCGTCGTGCCCGAGCGCTGCCTCTCCATGCCCTCAAGCCGGTGTAAGGATTGCCTTGCCGGCGCTCCCATCCCGCGCGCCTGCCAGACTGACGATGGAGATCACGCTGATGTCGTCGTCCTGGCCGAAAGCCTGGGCGGCTTCCGCTATCGTCGCGGCGCTGGTAGCGGTCCGCAGCAGCTCGTGCATGCGCTCGAAACCGAATAACTCGCGGTTGGCGCTGGTCGCTTCGAGAACGCCGTCGGAGACCAGCACCAGGCGGTCGTCGGCCTCCAGCTGAAAGCGGATCGTCGAGAACTGCGGGCTCTCCACAATGCCCAGCGGCAATGATCCTTCGATCTCCAGCGGCTTGCCATTGAGATAGGGTGGCAGGTGGCCTGCATTGGCCACGGTCACGCCGCCTGTCGACGAAATCCGCAGCACCTGGCAAGTGGCAAAAGCATCGCCGCGGCCCATCAGGCGCTGATTCAAAGCGCCCAGCACAACCTCTGGCTCCTGGCTCCATTCAGCCGTGCTGCGAATCCCGCCCACCAGCAGCGCCACCAGCATGCCCGCCTTCAGCCCTTTGCCCGCCACATCCCCGGCAACGATAAGCAGGCTGCCATCGGTGGCGTGCGGAATGATCTGGAAGAAATCTCCTCCCACTTCCCGCGCCGGGCGGTATTCGCTTTCGATGACCAGGCCGGGCAGCACAGTGCGCGCCTGCGGCAGGATCACCTGCTGCACTTCCTGCGCCTGCTTCACATCCAGCGCCATGAGCTGGTGACGGTGCATGGAGAGGCGCAGGCGGCGCACCAGCAGCACGCCCAGCACAACAACCAGTAAAAGCTGAGAAGCGACCGGAAGGCCGATCTGTACGCCAAAGGGGAACCAGTTGATCGGCACGCCGAGTTTTACCAGTTCGCGGGAGAACTCGGCCGAACTGGCTAGCAGCACAGCAGGCAGAACCAGCCAGCCGTCCAGACCCTGTTCGCGAATGCCTTCGACTACGATGCCCAGCATCAAGACCGCGAGGATCAGCCGCACGATGAGAGAAACGGCGTGAGCGGCAGCGATGACAGGGTTGGAGACAACGACGAAGAAGAGATTCTGGCCGAGCGCGCTGGTGAGCATAAGCAGCAGAACCAGAGGGATGAGCGCCCACGGAACCCACGCCGGGCGGCGCTGCCGGAACCACACGCGCCAGACCATGACCCAGGCGGCGTATTGCAGAGAGAAGAGAATGATCTCGTGAGAGATCTGATCGTATTGGGAGCTGACCAGGGTGCTCCAGACGGACAAGGCGCCCGAGAAGGCATCGATCGAAATCATCAACAGCAGAGCGCCGATCCACAGGTAGACGCGGTCGGAGCGGTCGAACAGTGCAAGGCTGAGTGCGAGCAGGCCGAGCAGCCCGAAGACCGCGCCCTCGATCGGTTGCCACACATAGGCGCGAATGAGCTCGTCGGAAAGTACTTGATGCAAATTGGCGATGGCCGTCGCCTCACCCAGCAGAGGCGCGCTTTCGAAGCCGCCGGGATCGGAAGCCTGAAAGAGTGTCTGCGGCTGCATGTACATGCGGAAGGCAATGACCTGCGTCGACTCTCCGCTGCCGGCGCCTGCATGTTGCGGAAGCTGGAAGATCATCGGCCGTGAATAGTAGAAAGCGAAATGGCCGTGACTGAATTCGCCGAAGTTGCCAGCGAAAGCTCCGTTGTCGTAGACCTCATAGGCGTCGTCTACCGATGCTGGACCAGCAAGTGCCAGCTTCAAGTCCGGCCGCGACTCGATGCGGACGCGTATGCGGTACCAGGCGTAGCCCCAGTAGCCGGCGTGGCCGCGGGCCGTCCAGCCGGGCACATAACCGGAGACTCCAGTGATAGGGTTTTGCGCTTCAGATTTAGGCGTGAGGTCCACCGTCTCCCACTTCGAGTCGTCGAACCCCGGCTCCGCCCATAGCAGAGCATGCGTGACCGGATCGGCCGGCGAATCCCCAATGCTGAACTTCCACGGCCCATTCAGCGCTACCACGCTGTCCCCGAGAGGAATGACCGTAGCCGCGGGAGGCTGCGAAGAAGTCTCGGAAGCCAGGGCGCTTTGAGTGGAAGCCGCACAGGCCAGGCCAAGATACACGAAGGCAACAAGGAACCAGCGCACGAAAAGGATACCCCGGAGTGAGTGTGTGACAGCTTAGAGCACTATAACCAGTTCGCGCAACAATTTGAAGAGTACGGGCTTTAGCCCGTACATCAAACATCCGGAATCAACAGGGCTTCAGCCCCCGAGGGAATAGCCGCGAGCCAGGGTCCTGTCTTCTTGAAGTTCGCATCCTGATTACACTGTCATCCTGAGCGGAGTTTGGCCGTTTTTAGCCAAACGGAGTCGAAAAGACCTGCGGTTGCTCTTTGCGATTTATGCCAGGAACTTCCGGGACGGGACGCTAGCGAGCCTCGAAACATATCCCTGCCTGAAAGCCCTGTCTTTGCCAGCTGTTTCTGTCTTGAAGGGTACGGGCTTCAGCCCGTACATAAATGAAGCCACTCACGCCAGCGGCAGCTCTGCATCGCGCGAAACAGCGAGACAAGCATCCAGCAGCGTCGACACCAGCGAGATCGGCAACCCCACCACATTGAAGTAGCATCCGTCGATCCGTGGAATCCATCGCGCCGCCCGTCCCTGGATGGCATACGCACCGGCCTTGTCATTGGGCTCGCCTGTTGCCACATACGCGTCGATCTCCGCATCGGAAAGGCTCAGGAACTGCACTGCCGTCACCTCGGCTGCCGTCTGCGCCCCGCTCGCCCCCATCACCGAAACCCCCGTGATCACCCGGTGCGTCCGCCCCGACAATAGCCGCAGCATCCGCTTCGCATCCTCGGCATCCTCCGGCTTGCCCAGAATGTGCGCATCCAGCACAACCGTAGTGTCCGCCCCCAGCACCACAATGCCCGGCTCAACAGCACTCAGCTCGTTACTCAACGCGTCATAGACAGCCTCAGCCTTCTCCCGCGCCAGCCGCGTCACATAAGCGATCGGCTCCTCGCACGCACGCAGCGTCTCATCGATATGCGCCGCATGTACACGAAATTCAAACCCCGCCTGCATAAGCAGTTCACGGCGCCGAGGACTAGCCGAAGCAAGAATGAGCATACCTAAGGGTATGACAACGCGATCCGACTAAGGCGCGGTAAAGAGAAACTCGATGCCGTAGTAGGTTGGCTGGCCGTTTACGACATACGGTTTGAATCTGCAACGGTGGGGCTCAAAGTGTGCTGCCTGGATCGCTGACTCCGGGACTTCGGGAAAGGATTCACCGGTCTCTTCGCCATGCTCGTTGATGCCTACGCGGATTTTGAAGGACTGGCCGCTGGGCAGCGCGCCTTTCGGGAGAATGGGATTGTAGTTGCATTGGATGATCTGGCGTTCGATCTCCTCGCGGCCAGTCATTATAGGCAGAGGATTCTCGATCTTGCTCTGGAACACGAACCCAAGCCCGCCGTCGATCTGCACCGGCTTGCCATCCTTATCCACCGGGCCTTTGATCTTCCACTTGCGAATCTGCGCGCGTGCCGGATCTTCAAGACCCGCATTGTCGGAGTTTAAAGGCCATGCCTCGCGAACCTGCCCCTCGCTGTCGACTGAGATATACATTGCCAGATGCCCGCTGGTATTGCCCGATCGAACTCCAGGCCAGTCGATTGGAGTATCACCCGCAGTGAATGCCTCAAGCTGTTGGGAACTGACTGCGAAGGAACGGAAGCGATCGTCAGTTGTCGGCAGCGGCGTATACCGGCCCGCATCCTGTCCCGCCTTGGATTCATCCTCCAGCACCACAACCTTGCCAACCAGTTTCGTGCCCGGCTCAGGGTTGTGGACAAGTTCGCGAGCAATCTGTTTCTTCCCAAAGCCCCGGTAGTCATGGAACTCCATGTCGTACCGCGGGTTTCCATAGAATTCCAATCGCCCTTCGCCATCGAAGCTGATGTTTTCGAAGGCGTCAGTGGCTCGCGCTCCCGTGCCGATCTTGAACTGGAAGCGAACATTGGGAGCAGACTTCGCGCCGTTGGGCATCGTGATCTGTTCGATCATTGCATTGCTCTTGCGCACCGTATCCGCATCGGGAATCGGATCGAACACCGCAGTCACGAAACACCGCAGCCACAAAGGAAAATAATCGCCTTCATCATTTTCTGTGACGCTCCCATTGGCAGCCACGATGGTCTGGCGCAGGCCTTCCTTATCGGTAACTTCCCTGCGCCACTGATCCTTTGAAACCCACCACTCTTCAATCGATCCCTGATACGGAGACTGAGCATTCTCCGGCTCATCGATCGTGATGCGAATATGAAATGGGCGAACATCTCCCGCCAGAATCGAAGACTTGTCCAGTGCCTTGTCGATAGCATTTCCCAGCGGAACGCTGGTTCGTTTCATCTGTGCCTGAGCGCTCAATCCCAATAGCAGTACCGCGACCGCCGTTTCTAACTTAACTATCCGCATGCGCGCATGCTATCGCATAGCCATGCCTCCGTCCAACTACACCGTCAGCCCAGTCCGCAGCCCCTTAGCATCCGCAATCCCCCAAGCCATATGCGGAGTATTATGCGCCAGCCCATATCTCCCATCCGGCCCCAGCAGAATAATTCCCCCATGCCCCGCAAGCCGCTTGTAGAGATACTCGATCGCCTCCCGCGCCGCTGTCTCCGGACTAACTCCCGCGCCCACCCGGTCCACCGCCCACTTACCCAGCACCAGCTTCATGATCGGCTCGCCCCAGCCCGTCAGCGAAACCGCCGCCAGCTGATTATCCGCGTAGCATCCGCATCCAATCAGCGAGCTGTCCCCCACCCGCCCCGGAGTCTTGTTCAGCGTCCCGCCCGTAGATGTCCCCGCCGCAATGTTGCCGTACTGGTCCAGCGCCACAGCGCCCACCGTGTCGTGCGAAGTCAGATCGCCCGCCGCTCCGCTTCCTGCGCCTGAGTTCGCTGAGCTAGAATTCCCCGCGCCTGCATTGCGCAGACCCGCATTGCGCGCGCCCGTCTTGCTCGAATTCGCATTCCGTGCGCCCTGCTCCGCCGCCGTCTCAGGACCCTTGTCGTCCCGCGCCAGCGCCCCGGAAAAAGTCACATCCGCCAGCCCCGCCTTCAGCCGCATCCGCGCCTCGGTCAGCCGTCCGCGTTCCCGTTCCAGCACCAGCTCCAGGTTGTCGATCAGCGGCATGCCATGGCTCGCCGCAAAGGCCTCCGCGCCTGCGCCCACAAAATACACATGCGGACTCTTGTCCAGCACCAGCCGCGCCGCCTGGATCGGATTTCGCAGCCGCTCCACGCACGCCACGCCGCCCGCCCGCAGCGTCGCGCCATCCATCAGCAGCGCGTCCAGCTGCACCGTGCCCTTCGAAGTCAGAAAGCTTCCGCGTCCGGCATCGAACGTCGGATCGTCCTCGAGTATCGTGACTGCGGCTTCCACCGCGTCCGTCGCCGTGCCGCCCCAGTTGAGGATTGCGTAACCCGTCTTCAGCGCCTGCGCGACGCCTGCTTCGTGGTCCGCCGCCATCTCCGCGGGAATTGCCCAAGCGCCTCCATGCACGATAAGCGTCGGTTTGGGTGCATGCGTAAACATGGTGATCACCAGTAGTAATTTTGTAAAGGAATCCGCTTTTGGCCCCGGTTCATCGCGGAATATGACTCGCAACTATACTCCGGCTCACAAGCCGTGTCACAGAAGTGACGCGCCCAGCGCCTGCGTATCAAGAAACTTTCGTACCGTCCCACCCGATCCGCAGAATCAGCACCGCATTCCATGCGTCCGCTTTGCTGCTCACCTGCTTCGCGAACATGGTTTTCCGATGCTCCGCTTTCATCAGTCGCTTTTCATAAGTTAAGACGCGCCCAGCAGCCAATCGTGTTGCCCCGCCTAAATTTCCGGCAGGACTCCCACCTTAGGCGCGTGGAGGATGCGCCTAAGGTGGTACGTCCATCTCTTCCTGTGGCTTGAGACTAGTTGGGTAGCGCCAGCAGATCGGCCTCCACCAGCGTTTCGGTGAGCCTGTCGATCGCCAGCGGAAGATGGTTGCCGATGCTGCGGGTGCTGATGCCGATCATCACGGCTGCCTCCGCATGGGTGTATTCCTGCAGAACGATCCGCGTGATCATCTGACGGTCCAGCTTGCTCAGCCTGTCCAGGCAGCGTTCCACGTCGAGCACAAAAATCAGCGCGTCCTCAAACGTCCGCACCCTTCGGCTCGAAACCCATCCGCGCCCCACCGACTCGCCCAGCAGATTGGGCGACCGGCCCACCTGCATCGATGCATACAGGTAGCGGCGCAGCAGGTTTTCCGTGTGCTTGCGGTAGAAAGCATAGCTGACCACCGCGCCTGTCTCGGAGGCTGGCTCATCGCTCTCGACCACCGCAGGCGGCAGCCGCTTCTGGATGTGGTGCACCGCCGAAGCCAGCAGTTGCGGTTGCAGGGCCGTTGCAGACGCGGCCCAGACCAGAGGAAGCTGCAAAGCGGCGCTCACTGCGCACCGCCTTGCGACAGCAGGCCCGTGCCGCCGGCTCCGCCCTGCATGGCCCTGAATTCAGGCCTGAAGCTGGACTGGAATCCTTCCCGCTCCTCGAAGATCATCTCCCGTGTCGCTTCCACCGCAAACACCGTGGGCAGAATCGTCTTGCCCGGTCTGCCCCGCCGTTTACGGCTCGTCGGGGTGGGAAACTGCTTGAAACGCTCGCGACACGCCGTGCAATACACCCCGGTCTCAACCTGGGCGCGATACCAAAGGCAACCGCAGCCCTCGCAAATTTTCAAATGTACGCGCAATTCCATGACATCCTCTCCCGAAATGCACCTTCGCCCGGCCCTCGGCCCGCTCGTAATGTGGCACATTGCCCAGAGCGCGGGGAATTGGGATCGCGAGACCGCCGCGCCAGGTTCTGATGCCCGGCTGGGGGATGGCGGCTCGCTCTCCGCGATAGTTGGTCATGCTCATGGCGCACAGATCCCGGAAGCTCAATTCACAATCCGAGGTTCATTCCTGGCGACGCTGCTGAATCTTGCAGCGGCTCATTTCCGCGGCAATTCCAGGGCCAGAGTTTTCCTCAGACCGCATTTGAGAAAGTGAAGTAAATCTAGGGGCAGCTTCCTGTTGCGTCAACCACTTGCTGCAAAAATAGTGCGTTTACTCCAAATTCGCTGAGAGACTCCTCAGCAATTCTAGAAATAAGCGCAATCTAAATTTTCTGTAAGAAATGCTCCACTGCCCCTTCTCTTTTCTGCCCGTGAATTTTCCACATGAACTTTTCCCAACTGCAAGATCGGGTCAGGCTCGAACTGCTCCGCAGAATCGACCGCGGAACACTGAGCGTCTCCCTGCTTGCAAGGCAGACCGGCCTCGGCCAGCCGCACGTTTCCAACTTCCTCCACAACCGCCGCGGACTCTCCCTCAAATCCCTCGACAAGATCCTCAAAGCCCAGCAGCTCCAGGTCGACGACCTCCTCCCGGCCCGCCGCGAGCCCAAAGAAGAGCTCCGCACCGTGGACCAGAATCACGAAGCCGAGATCGAAGTCGTAGAAATCCCCGTCGTCACCCACGCCGTCGCCATCTTCGATCCCTACATCCGCGTCAGCAGCATCCTCGAGCTGCTCCCAGCCCCCGGCGACGCCCTCAAAGGACTCGACGCCCGCTG
>DATAZR010000062.1:0-32971 GCA_036271955.1 Acidobacteriaceae bacterium | reverse complement strand
ACGACCTGGCTCGGGCGTGACCTCGAAAAGCTATACAAATCGAACCACCCTCTGGGACGATCAAGATCCCACGGAGAATGCTGCGCCTCAGACACGCGGAGCGTGGCGGGCGCCTTCTGCCGTGCTCGCCAGCGATCGCGGACGCCGTGCGGCTATGCCTGTCGTGACTGAGGAAGAGCTCGAGGATCGCACTCCAGCTCCAAGGCGCGCCCGATTCGCTCCAGCACGCGCGCCCTGGTGGAGACCACGCAGCACCTTCGGACGCATTCTCCTGGGTGGGGCAGTGTTTGTGGTGCTTTCAGTGTTGATTACGCTGGGCATCTTCACCCGCCGATTCCTGATCCGCGACCCGCACTTCCGGATTGTTGGAGCGACCAGTATTCAATCCAGCGGTCTTGCGGAGGTCAATCGCACTGAAGTATTGCCGGTCTTCGGCGAAGACATCGGCCGCAACATTTTCTTTGTGCCCCTCTCGCAGCGGCGCGAGCAGCTTGAGGCTATTCCGTGGGTACAGCAGGCAACGGTAATGCGTTTCCTGCCCGACCAATTGCGCGTCAACATCATTGAGCGCAAGCCGGTTGCGTTTGTGCGCGAGGGAGCGCGTGTCGAGCTCGCTGATGCCGATGGAGTCATTCTCTCCATGCCTCCGGTCATGATGGCTCAGCATCACTATTCTTTCCCGGTGATTACCGGCATTGACGCCAGAGACTCGCTCGCATCGCGGCGGGCGCGCATGGCCGTCTACCAAAAATTCATGGCCGAGCTCGACCAGAACAATCAACATCTCGCAGATCAGGTCTCAGAGATCGACTTGTCCGATCCTGAAGACCTGCGCGCGACCATGCCTGAGCAGGGATCGGACATTCTCGCCCACTTCGGCGACGATCACTTCCTTGAGCGCCTTCAGCTTTACAAAACGCACATCGCCGCGTGGCGTCGTCTCTCTCCAAATCTGATAGGAGTGGACCTGCGCTACAGCGACAACGTTCCATTGGAGACGGCGCCCGATAGCACTGCTACGGCGTCCGCTCCGGTTGTGTCGCTCAACTCCGAGACGGCTAGGTCCGAGAGGGTCAGGAAGACAACTCCCCGTACGGAGAGTGTGGTTAAGACGCCTGCCAAGCCAGTTCCAACCGAAACGGCGAAGGCAGCCGCAACACCAACAACCAAGACGGTTGCGACTAAGTCGAATCTGGCGGCTCACAAGGCAGCCGAAGCAAGAAAGAAAGCAGAGAGACTCAGGGCTGCGAAGGCCAGGGCAGCGCGAGAGAAAGCTGCTTCGCATGCGGCTCACAGCACCACGCCTATATCGGCAAAGCAGGGGCAATAGCGACGAATCAAAGCCAGATGTGATCGGAACGAGAAACAGAAGAGAGTACCAGAGTGACGAGTCCAGAACGATGAGCCAGAAGCAGGAAAACCTGATCGTAGTCCTCGACGTAGGCTCAGCCTTTACGCGTGTGCTGGCGGCCGACTTGAATGAAGGCGCTCTGCGTTACCGCGCTCATGCACAGGTTGAGTCCGCGGGAATGCGCAAAGGGCTCATCGCCGATCTTGGTCCGGCCGCGCGCGCGGTCAAATCCGCCAGCGATCGCGTGGAGCAGCTGGTTCGGGTCAATTTCGATGAGTGCATGGTGGGTGTTGGCGGACCCAATGTTCTAGGCGTGAACACGACCGCCGGCCTCAACTTCGGCGCGCGCATGCGTGAGATCAGCAAAGATGATGTCAGTATCGCCGTTGAGCGAGCGCGCGGAGTTTCGCTGCCTCCCGACCGCGAAATTCTGCATCTGCTTACGCGGCAATTTGTGCTCGACGAGCAGCCCGGCATTCACGACCCGGTTGGCATGGTTGGCAGCCGCCTCGAGGTCGATCTGCATATGTCCACCTGCTCCGGCAGCGCGCAGCAGAGCGTCGTGACCTGCGCCAACCGCGCCGGTCTCGAAGTCACCGACACAGTCTTCGAAGCCCTCGCCGCCGCCGAAGCCACGCTTACCGCGGATGAGCGTGAACTCGGCGTCTGCGTGCTCGACATCGGCGCGCACTCGACTGAACTGGTGGTCTTTTTCGAGGGAGCGGTCGCCCACACCGGCAGCATTCCCTTTGGCGGGCAGCACTTCACCAATGACCTCGCAGTCGTGCTCCAGATGCCGGTGGCGCAGGCCGAGCAACTGAAGCTTCGCTACGGCCACGCGGTCGTAACTGCCGTGCCGCAGCTGGACGAGATCGAGATTCGCAATCCGCAGCCGACCATGATTCGCCATCGCATGGTCGCCGAGATTCTTGAGCCGCGCGCTCGCGAGCTTTTCGACATGGTTCGCCGCAGCCTGCGCGATGGCGGAGTGCTCGGAGCTCTCGGTGCCGGTTGCGTGCTGACTGGCGGCGGAGCAGTGCTGCCCGGCCTGCTCGACGTGACCGAAAGCATTCTGCATGTGCGCGCGCGCATCGGCCAGCCGGTGCAGCTTTCGCGCATGCCGGCCGAGCTCACGCACCCCTCGTACGCTACGCTTGTCGGCATGCTGCTCTACGCGCACAGAAAAAGAGTGACACGTACCGCAGAGAACAACAGTCTGCGCGCCAAACTGCGCGCCATTTTCGCAGCAAGTTTGTAGTATTCAGGTAGAGAGCCGGACGGAGGCAGCACCCGATGAATCAGCCATCAGAGAATCAGCCCAGCATCAACGCCGCGCAAGGCCCCGAACCCATTCGCATCCAGTTTCACGATGAAGTGCCGCATGGGGCGCGCATCAAGGTGATCGGAGTGGGCGGCGGTGGCGGTAACGCGGTCAACCGCATGATTTCGACTGGTGTTGAGGGCGTCGAATTTATCACGGCCAACACCGATGTTCAGGCGCTGAAACTCTCTCAGGCTCCGGTCAAGCTGCAACTCGGCGTGCGCCTCACCGCCGGCCTCGGCGCGGGCGCAAATCCTGACGTGGGCCGTCGCGCTGCTCTTGAAGATTCCGACAAGATCATCGAGGCTCTCGAAGGCGCGGACATGGTCTTCGTCACTGCCGGATTGGGCGGAGGCACCGGCACGGGAGCAGCTCCGGTGATCGCCTCGCTGGCCAGCGAAATGGGTATTCTCACTGTGGCGGTGGTCACGCGGCCTTTTGCTTTTGAAGGCAAGCGCCGCCTGCAGCAGGCCGAGCGTGGCATGGCCGAGCTGCTTGAGTCGGTCGACACCATGATTGTGATCCCCAACGAAAAGCTGCTCGCCGTAGCGAAAGACGCAGGCTTCTTCGAGTCCTTCCGCGTGGCCGACGATGTGCTGCGCCAGGGCGTGCAGGGTATCTCGGACATCATCACCATCCCCGGCATCATTAACCGCGACTTCGCCGACGTAAAGACGACAATGGCCGGCATGGGCCACGCGGTGATGGGTACGGCCATTCGCTCGGGCGAAAATCGCGCCATCGAGGCAGCCCAGGCGGCTATGGCTTCTCCGCTGCTGGAAGAGGGCGCGATCGACGGAGCGCGCGGCATCCTCATCAACATCACAGGATCGAGCAACCTCAAGCTCTCCGAAGTAAATGCCGCATCCTCGCTCATCCAGACCTCGGCTCACGAAGACGCCAACATCATCTTCGGCGCGGTGCTCGACGAGAAGATGGGTGACGATGTCAAAATCACCGTCATCGCTACCGGCTTCCGCGACCAGATGCCGGAGCGCCGCGCTCGTATGCTCGATGTGGAAGCGACGCCGGTTGTCTCCGTTCCCGTCGTGGCTCCGGATAGCTGGATGAAGGAGTCCGCGCCTGCGCCGCTGCGCTTTATGAGCGAGGCGGAAGATGCGGAGATTGAAGCTGAAATCGATACTCGGGTTCAGGCTTTTGCTCATTCGGTGGTTGCCGCACCCGCTCCGGAGCTGGAGCCGGTTGCCGTTCAGGTCACCGCCGCGCCGGTCGCGGTTGCGGAGGCACCCGTCGAGATGCCCGCGCCGCCAGCCGAGATGGAGTCCGAGCCGCCTTCGCTGCGCGGATACGGCAGCCGCTTCGCCTACGAGCCTGAGGTTCCGACGGCCCCGGCGCGGCCTCGCTTTGCAGAACTCTCCGAGCCGCCGGCCTACGCTTCCCCGACTTACGCCCCGCTGCCCCGCGACTACGCGACCGAATTGCATCCCTCGGCAACGCCAACGCCGGCCGCGCCATCCTTCTTTGGCCACGCATCGGAGCCGGAGACGACGGATCTGGACGTTCCGGCATTTTTACGCCGGGGTCAGTTTTAGAGTCACGCTTTGTTTCCGCGCATCACTTTTATGTGCGGGCCTTGTACGGGGACCGAGAGTTTCAAATTGGGCCTGGGTTCAAAAGAGGGATTGTGTTTTCCAAATCCGCTCTGTAGAGTGCGAGTTAAGCCCTCACGAGTCTAGGATTTTGAGATCGGACTGAACCGAATCTGAGGCTGATTCTGGTTTTGAGCTTCGCGTTAGGGGTTTGCTTGGCTGGTATTGGCGAAACAATCAACCTTTCGCATTGTCTAAACAAAGAAAGAGGCACCTGTTAGGAAGTGCCCGCACTGAGCCGTCTTCGGGAACCGAGCAGCACGGAAAGCCCGCCGGAGACGAGATTCGAAATCAAAGGACGCTTTCCTGATGAAATTTGCCTCTCCCTGTTTCACTGTTCTTGCCTTGGCATGCAGTTCCGTTTTCGCCCTTGGCTCTGCGAATGCAACGCAGGCCACGCACCACGCCAAATCCTCATCTCATCTGGCCGCGGCCAAGCACCCAGCGCATAGCGCCGCCCACGCTACCGCAAAGGCCGGACGCGCGGTTGCCCATGCGCCCGTTCATGCAGCCCGTGCCACCGGCAAGGTAGCCGTTAAGGCTGTTCCCCACGCGGTTCACGGCAAGCTGCGCCGCGCCTCTCTGACCCACCATCGTGTCACCGGCGAGCGCTTCACTGCCAGCTCTTTTGTTACCAGCCAGGGGGACGGCGATGTCACCGCCGGGGAAGACCCGACCATTCGCGCCGCCGTCATTGACGCGCTGGGCAATATGAATGGCACCGCTGTGGTCATCAATCCAGCCAACGGACGCATACTCGCCATGGTCAACCAGCGCATGGCTCTTTCTCCCGGCGCTGAGCCGTGCTCGACCATCAAGCTTTCTGTCGGCCTCGCCGCGCTCTCCGAGGGGCTGGTCACGCGCGATACTCCGGTCAACCTGGGCGGCTTCCGCATGAACCTGACCGAGGCGCTGGCGCACTCTAACAATCTGTATTTTGAAGAGCTGGGCAGGGAACTGGGCTTCGAGCGCGTCCGCCACTACGCCACGCAGTTTGGCCTGGGCGAGCTTGCTGGATACAACATTGCAGGCGAGCAGCTTGGCACCTATCCCGATCAGGAGATCCCCGCAGCCGAAGGCGGTGTCGGCCGCATGTGCAGCTTTGGCCAAGGGGTCAACCTCACCCCGCTGCAGCTCGGAGCTTTCGTCGCGGCTATCGCCAACGGTGGCACTCTCTACTACCTGCAGCACCCCACCACTCCTGAGGAAGTCGCCAGCTTCGAGCCACGCGTTAAGCGCACCCTCGACATCGCCCGCTTTGTTCCCGATCTACAGGACGGAATGGCTGGCGCGGTGGAGTACGGTACGGCACGATCGCTGCGGGTCAACTTCCACGAGCTTCCCGTCTTCGGCAAGACCGGAACCTGCTCCAATGCCGGCACTCGCTACGGGTGGTTTGCCTCCTTCTCGGATTCGCCGCAAGGCAGCCTGGTGACGGTCTTCTTTCTCGAAGGCGGCAGGCCAGTTTTTGGTCCCCGCGCAGCCGAGCTAACCGGTTTGTTTTACAAGAGTCTATGGGATCGGAACTACTTCGCTGGCACCGGACCGGTGCAGGCCCAGAATCAAAGCGGAACCGGCCTTGTTTCGCCTGGGTCTGTAGCCTCCGGGGCTTCCCATTTCGCGAGCGGCGTAGCACACTAGAGAGTCATGCTTGGCACCGTAACGGACCTCTGCGCTTCCTCAACTCGATCTTTTGACCCCTTCCTGACTTCCCAGGATTACAGCTCCTACACCGATGAGCAGCATGAAGTCTGGGCGGAGCTCGTCTCGCGCCGCATGCCGCAGCTGGCCCGCCACGCTGCTGAAGAGTACCTCGAAGGCTTCGCCATTATTGGCCTGCGCACCGAGCGGCTGCCCAATCTCGAAGAGATCAGCCTGCGTCTGGAGCCCCGAACAGGCTGGCGAACGATCCCGGTCAGCGGTTTCATGCCTGGGCCAGCCTTCTTCGAAATGCTCGCTGGACGCCAGTTCCCCACGACCACCTGGCTGCGCAAGCGAGATTCGCTCGAATACACCCCCGAGCCGGACATCTTCCACGATGTCTTCGGCCATGTTCCCATGCACGCCCATCCGGTTTTCGCGGATTTTCTGGCTCATTACGGCCAGCTGTGCGCCAGCATTCAGGATGAAGCCATTCTCGAACGCATCGGCCGCCTTTTCTGGTACACGGTTGAGTTTGGTCTGATCCGCCAGCATGGCCGCGTCCGGGTCTATGGCAGCGGCCTGATCAGCTCCAACGGTGAGTGCACTAATGTCCTTGAAGGCCATTGTGAAGTCCGCGACTTCACGCTTGCCGAGGTGCTCGACACGCCCGTTCATGTCGACCAGATGCACAAGGCTCTCTTCGCCATCGAGAGCTTTGACCAGATCTACGAGTCGCTCCAGCAGGTCTCGGCTCGCGTCGCCTCGGGCGAGCCGGTTTGATTCCGAAGCTGGACGCGCTGTTCCTGAGAGCTCGTCGCGTTTTCGACGCATCGGAACGTAAACTGCGGCATCCTATTATTTACACGCTGGCGCGCCATCTCTGCGCGCTAGCGGTACACTGAACCCAGGTCGACTCCTATGGCGCTCCCTACAGCAATTCTGCTCACGTACGGTTATTTCCTCATCTTCGGCTGGGTACTGCTCGAGCAACTGGGCTTGCCGCTGCCTGCGACTCCGGTTCTGCTGGCTGCTGGAGCGCTATCGGCGACAGAACACATGAACTTCGGCTCCGCCCTGCTCGCCGGCACACTGGCCTGCCTGGCTGCGGATGTCAGCTGGTTCCTGTTTGGCCGCCGCTATGGTCATGTAGTGTTGCGTCTGCTATGCCGTTTCTCGCTTGAATCGACTGTCTGCGTGCGGCGCACCCACGATTCCTTCGGCAAGCGAGGCGCGTACACGCTGCTCTTCGCCAAGTTTGTTCCCGGCCTCTCGGTTGTAGCTCCGCCGGTCGCCGGGCAGACCGGGATGAGCATGCGCCGATTCCTGGTTTTTGATGCGGCCGGTTCGGTTATCTGGTCCGGGTCGCTGCTGCTCGCTGGACGCTTATTTGGCGATCTCATCGAAAAAGACCCCAGCGTGCTCAACTGGCTGGGACAATTCGGCGGAGCGCTTCTAATTCTCGGCATTCTCGGCTTCCTGGCTTCCAGAATTTATCGCCGCTATAGTTTCCTGAGAAAGTTCCGCACCGCGCGTCTGGAGCCTGTGGCTCTCAAAGAGATGTTGGACGCAGGCCAATTGGTGTACATCGTCGATCTTCGCCATCCGCTCGAATTGTTGCCCGATCCATTCACGTTGCCTGGCGCGCACCATGTTTCGCCGGATGCATTGGCCCAGCACAGCTCAGAAATCCCGCAGGACCGGGACGTCGTTCTGTACTGTACCTGTCCCAGCGAGGCGACTGCGGCTAAGACGGCAATGACCCTGCATAAATTGGGCATCGACCGCGTCCGTCCCCTGCGCGGCGGCTTCGACGAGTGGAAGCGCCTAGGCTTTCCACTCGATGCCATCGAGATGGCGGTAACTGTCCAGCAATAAGCCGGCTCTTGCATAGAATCGTTGATGGAGCGGAGTTGTATCTGCCGTCTGCTCAAGCCCGATACACTAGAACTCGTGCAACTTGAATCGGGAATTCTCGATCGGGCACGAGGAGCAGTGCGTGGCTTACAACGATCTTCGCGAATGGATTCGAGCCCTCGATAAAGCCGGGGAACTGAAGCGCATCACCGAGCCCGTCTCGCCCCGGCTTGAGATCACGGAAATCACCGATCGAGTCTCGAAGTCCGGCAAGACGCCGGAAAACGCTGGCGGCCCAGCGTTGCTCTTCGAAAACATCTCGGGACACCCCGGCCACAAGGTGCTGATCAACCAGTTCGGCTCCAAACGCCGCATGGCCATGGCGCTGGGGGTCGAGCGCCTCGAAGAGATCGCCGAGCGCATCCACGGCCTCATGAACATGAAGGCTCCGGAAGGCCTTCTGGGCAAGCTCAAGATGCTTCCCCAGCTTGGCGAACTGGCAAGCGCCTTCCCCAAGACTGTCTCCGCGAAAGATGCGCCATGCAAAGAAGTCATTTTGCGCGAGAACTTCAATATGCTCGATTTTCCGGTGCTCACCTGCTGGCCGCACGATGGTGGACCGTTTATCACGCTGCCCTGCGTGCATACGCGCGATCCAAAATCGGGCAAGCGCAACATCGGCATGTACCGCATGCAAGTCTACGACGGCCAAACTACCGGCATGCACTGGCAGCGGCAAAAAGTCGCCGCCGAGCACTATCGCGAAGCACTGCGTGCCTCAGCCGCCGCCAACACAGACTCCGATCCGAAAGCCGCGCGCGTCGCCGCCATGGCCGAGTCATCGGGTGGCGCCTATGCTGTTCCCGATGGCCCGGTCGGCGGCCTGCCGCAGGTGCAGTTCGGCAATCTCAAAGGCTCGCGCATGGAGGTCGCCGTCTCCATCGGCTCCGATCCGGCGACTACCTTTTCCGCCATCGTTCCCGCGCCACCTGAAATTGAGGAATATCTCATAGCCGGCTTTCTGCGCGGCAAGCCGGTGGAGATCGTGAAATGCGAAACCGTCGATCTCGAAGTGCCCGCGCATGCCGAAATCGTCCTCGAAGGCTACGTCGAGCTCGGCGAACTGCGCACCGAAGGCCCCTTCGGCGATCACACCGGCTTCTACACCATGCAGGACGAGTACCCGGTCTTTCACATCACCTGTATCACCCATCGCAAAGACCCCATCTACGCCGCCACCATTGTCGGCAAGCCGCCGATGGAAGATGCCTGGATGGGCCGCGCCGTGGAACGCATCTTCCTGCCCATGATGAAGATGACCATCCCCGAAATCGTCGATATCAACCTCCCTCCCGAGGGTGTTTTTCATAACCTCATGCTGGTCTCTATTCGCAAGAGTTATCCCGGCCAGGCGCGCAAAGTTATGTCCGCCATCTGGTCGCTCGGCCAGGCGATGTTTACCAAGTGCATCATCGTGGTGGATGAAGATTGCGACGTACAGGACATCGGTGAAGTTACACTCAGAGTTACAAACAATATCGATCCTGAGCGCGACATCCAATTCACCATGGGCCCTATCGATTCGCTCGACCACGCCAGCCGCCTGCCTAACTACGGCTCCAAGATGGGCATCGACGCCACCCGCAAATGGAAAGCCGAAGGCTTCGATCGCCCGTGGCCAGCCATGCTCGAAATGGATCGCGAAACGAAAGCCAAAGTCGACGCCATTTGGAAGAAGCTTCGGATCGATATCGGATGAGGCAGGTAGCATCGATGCTCCACAGACAGTAGCGTCTAGTAAAATCGGAGCGTTCCGTGCGGAGCTCTGTTTCATGTCTCTAATCCCGCGTTCAGCGCTTTGGTGCTATACAGCGTTAATGCTTCTGTTCGCTTTATTCGTGAGTACTGCTCAAGCCGCTCCACTGCATGCCACGGATCTGCAAGGTCATCCGGTTGAGCAACTCACCGTAGCGGGAACAAAAGTGGTCGTTCTCATTTTCGCCGCCACCGACTGCCCGATCTCCAATCGCTACATCCCTCAAATCGAAGCGCTTCGCCGCAAGCTCTCTTCGCAGGGCGTCGCCTTCTGGTGGGTGTTCCCCAATCCCGGCGATACGCTGCCAATCGTGCGCAAACACGGGCAGGATTTCTCCATCTCCACTCCAACCCTGATCGATTCCCAACAGGAACTCGTCCATTTAGCGAACGCTTCCGTAACTCCGGAGGCCGCTGTTTTCGCCGTCGACCATGGCTCGCTGCATGAGGTTTATCGCGGCCGCATTGACGATCGCTACATCGCTTTCGGACAGGAGCGCCCCCAGGCCACGCATCACGACCTGGAGCAGGCAATTCAAGCCATTCTCGCTGGCCGAACAGTCGCTCAATCCTTCGGGGAGCCGGTCGGCTGCTCCATCATCCCAGCCGCGTTGAAGCCATGACCACTCTTCACCGAATGCGGCCGTTTCTTCCGATTCGACATATGGCCGTGGTTATCCTGCCAATGATGCTGGCTGCGTCTGCCTTCCATCTTCGGCCTGTCCGCGCTGCGTCCGGCTCGGATAACTTCAGTCCGGTTTCAGCGAGCGCCACGCCAACCTGGTCGCACGACATCGCCCCGATTCTTTACAGCAATTGCACCACCTGCCACCACACGGGCGGTGCTGGCCCATTCAGCCTTTTGACTTACGCCGCCGCCAGGCGCTGGGGCGCGCAGGCTGTCACCGTAACGCAATCCCGCTATATGCCACCGTGGCTTCCCGAGCCTGGTTACGGTGACTTCGCCGACGTTCGCCGTCTTCCGGATGCCGATCTGGCGCTATTGCGCAAATGGTTCCGCGCCGGAATGCCCCAAGGCGATCTCGCGACCGCTCCTCAAGCGCCGAAATACGATTCAGTCTGGCAGATGGGTAAGCCCGACCTCATCCTCAAACAGGCTCAGCCCTTTACGCTCGCCGCTGGGGGCACCGATGTCTTCCGCAATTTCGTTTTTACCTATCCGCTCAAGCAAAGCCACTTCATTCGCGCCATGGAGATTCGCCCCGGCGCTCCGCAGGTCGTCCATCACGCCAATGTGCTGATCGATCGCACCGCCAGCTTCCGCCTGCAGCATCCCACCGACTGGCAGACCGGCGTCCCGGGCATGGAGATTCTTCTCGACGCCGGCAACACTTTCGATCCCGACAGCCATTTCCTCTTCTGGAAGCCTGATACGCCCGCGCTGGTCGAGCCAGATGGCATGCCCTGGCGGCTCGACCCAGGAAACGATCTCATCCTCAACATCCACCTCAAGCCCTCTGGCAAATCCGAAATCATCGACTCTGAGATCGGCCTCTACTTCACCGATAAGCCCCCAACAAAGCAGCCGATGCTTCTGCAACTGGATCGCGATGATGGCCTCGATATTCCGGCTGGCGACAAAGCTTTTGTCGTGGAAGATTCCATGACACTGCCCATTGATGTAGAAGCGCTTGGCGTCTATCCCCACGCGCACTATCTCGGCAAAGACATGCAGGCCTGGGCCGTTTTACCCAACGGAGAGAAGAAGTGGCTGGTCTGGATTCGCGACTGGGATATCGATCGCCAGGCTGTCTATCGCTACCGCGAGCCGGTGCAGTTACCCAAGGGCTCTGTCCTCCACATGCGCTATGTCTACGACAACTCAGCGGCCAACGCTCGCAATCCACATGACCCTCCCATCCGTGTGCGGGCCGGCAATCGCTCCGAAGACGAGATGGCTCACCTCTGGCTTCAGGTGCTACCCACGCATGCCGATCCGAAAGGTCCAGACCCTCGGCTTCTGCTCGAAGAAGCGTGGATGCGTCATCGCCTCACCCGCACACCCAACGACCGCATCAGTCTCTACAACCTGGGGGCGGCGCTTGCGGGCGAAGGCAAATACGCCGAGGCTGCTTCTGAATACGGCGAGATACTGAAAATCAGCCCGCATGATTCAGCCACTCTCATTGCCCTCGGCGCTGCATTGGATGGCTCGGGCGATTGGCAGAAGGCGCGACGCGTCTACACACAGGTGGTTGAATCGGCAAAGGCGTCGCAGATCTGCGATGCGCGATTCGACCTGGCCACTCTCGATCTTCGACACGAGCAGTTGAACTCCGCTGAAGGGGAGTTCCGCACTCAATTGGCGAGCTGTGCCGAGGATGCCGAGACGCACGCAGGCCTGGCAGCAACTTTGATGGAAGAGGGGCAGTCCGATCGCGCGAAAGCAGAATTCAACCGCAGCCTGGAACTGAACTCGGAAAACTTCCAGGCACTCCTTGGACTGAGCGGAATCGAGCTGGACGCAGGCGATAACTCCCCGGCAATCGAGCATCTGGCAAGCGCCGCTCGTATTCGTCCGTCTTCAGAAGAGGCGCATACACAGCTCGCCCGTGCTTATGCTCAATCCGGTAATCTTGATGGCGCACAGACAGAGTTGCGCCGCGCCGCACAGTTGCAACCCGGCAACCCAACTGTGCATTCAGCGCTGGCGCAAGTGCTCGCACAGGCCAGCAAGCTCGAGGATGCCATCGCCGAGCAGCGGCTTGCACTCAAGCTGCTCGATGACGATGCCGATGGCTGGAACAATCTCGGTGTTCTCGAAGCCAGAACCGGCAAACTCGAGTCGGCGCGAGCCGACTTTGAGCGTGCCTTAAAGCTTCAGCCGGAGCATGCAGCCGCACGAGCCAACCTGGCCCGGCTTCCCGCCGCACGCTGAGCCTTGCAGCGTGCCATCATCCTGTTTCTGGCGCTCAATCCCGCGACATGGTAACTTAAGCATGTCTTGCAATGTTCCAGAAATGTCTAACTGCGAGCATAAATGCTGTCAAAATGTACGGTATCAGCACAGCTTCAATGGCAAGGCATGCGGTATATCTCACGTAACTTATTGCGTGATTTGACAGTCGCCCCAATATCCCTTAAGTGCTAATTACCTCAGATGGTTACCTCTATACAGTGTCAATTAGTTACCTTGTAAGGAGCTAATTCTTAGCCGACTATAATCTCTCAACGGCACCTAATACAGCAAAGTTCTCTTCAAGTCATTTTCTCGAGCTTTGCTAAGAGTTTTCGCATAACTTCATTGCATCGCCGGAGGGCGAATGATGAAGGTCACCTTAGCTCCAGCCCAGCGTTTTTTTCTGGACCGCGAGTATCTCGGCCAGTCCGGCTTCCGCAAGATCGAGCAGCCCGCCCAACTGCGCGCGCGAATAGCTTCCTTTCTCCGCCGTAGCCTGCGTCTCGACCAGCCCGCCATCGGCCGTCATCACCACATTCATATCCACTTCCGCCTGGGAATCTTCCTCGTAGCAAAGATCGAGCAGCGCCGTTCCACCGACGATTCCCACCGACGTCGCCGCGACCAACTGCTTCAGCGGAGACTTGGAAAGAGTGCCGGCCTTGACCAGGGCCTCCAGCGCCAGGGCAAGCGCAACGCTGGCGCCGGTGATTGCCGCGGTGCGCGTGCCTCCATCGGCCTGAATCACATCGCAGTCCAGCGTCACGGTTCGTTCGCCGAGGGCGTGCATATCGACGACCGAGCGCAGGCTGCGCCCGATCAGCCGTTGAATCTCATGCGTGCGTCCGCCGATCTTCCCGCGTTCACTCTCCCGCGCGGTGCGTGTCACCGTGGATCGTGGCAGCATTGCGTACTCGGCCGTCACCCAGCCGCGGCCGGAGTTGCGCAGCCAGCCTGGCACTCCATTCTCAATTGTGGCGTTGCAAAGCACTCGCGTATGTCCCACCGAAATCAACACCGAGCCTTCGGCGGTGCGCACATATCCGGGGATGAGTTCGATGGAGCGCAGCCGGGAAACCGTGCGGCCGTCGTTGCGATAGAACGGCGCCTCAACCAGGGAATGCGCCATCTCGGAGGAGCCAGCAGGGGAAGAATTTGCCATAGAGCGATTGTACGAGAGCGGGCGCATCCCGGCGGCTCCGAAGCAAGTACCGAAACAGGACCGGTCACTGTATCGGACCCTATTCGAAACTTCGGGGATAAGTGGCAACGATTCAGACATATGCAGGATTGCTGCGCCGCCGTATTCCAGATACGGGAAAGGACACTGGCCCATGGTAATCAGGCGTATTTTGGGCCTTCTCTTCAAGAGGTCGTTCCTTATCAGGAACTTAGCTGCCTAGTTCTGGTTTGGCACGCCGGGTGCTATCCATACGGACAACATTGGCACCGCACGTTAGGCATTCCCTAAATCGGCAACTCGGCATAGGTGTCGTGGATGCCGTTACCGGAAGAGTCGGCCTGGGTCTCGCTGCTTGGAATCGAATGTCTTGACTCGGATCGCTATGGAACATTCCGGAGTTTTATATAGGTCTGCGGAGGAACCGAATGCAACAGACGGATCGATGGACAGCAAGTCATGCGGAAATCGATGCGGCCGCGCATGCGCCACAAACCTCGAGGAATGCCAATCCTCTGTCGGGAAGCCAGCGCTGGCTCAGCGACCAAACCGTAGGCCAAGCTGGCGTGCCGGCGGCCCGTCAGCCAGCCGTCGCCGGGCAAAGCATTTTAGGGAACAGCTCCGCCCACAGCCTGGCTTCGCTGATTCACGATGCCCGCAATATGGTCTCAGCGATGGACCTCTACTGCGATCTGCTGGCCGAACCCGGTGTTCTCGCTCCTCCATTCCTCCATTACGCCGGGGAACTGCGGCTGGTAAGCGGCGCTGGGCGCCGGCTGCTCGAAACGCTTGCCGTTGCAGAATCCGTCTCCGGCATGCAGACGGAGTCCTCGCGGACGGCCGCAGTCGAAGCGCGGATGTCCTACCGCACCGGTCCCGCTGTCGAGCTGCTCCCTTCCAGAACCGCTCCAGAAAAGCGGCGCGGCGTGCAGAGCGATCCTTCTTCCTGGTTCCTTGGCGGAGCCTCCCGGCCTCTCGCAAAGGCCCTCGACAATAGACTCTTTCCCGGCGGCCAGCCGATCGGCAATCTTGCCGGGGAGCTTCGCGCCAATCAAAATCTACTGGCCGCGCTGGTCGGCCCTCGAATTACCCTGGATTTTTCTATTGGCGGCGGAGAGAGGCCGATTGCCATGACCGGCGATGACTTGACCCGTGTGCTGGTCAACCTCGCTCGCAACGCGGCCGATGCGATGCCCTCCGGCGGGCATCTGCAGGTCCGGCTCGAAGAGGGCGCCGAATACCTCTCGCTTCTCTTTATCGACGACGGCCCCGGTATTCCCGAAGAGGCCCTCGAATCGATCTTTTCGCCCGGATTCAGCAGCCATCTTCTCGCGCCGCATGTGCCCGCGGAATCGACCGCAGATTCCGCACTACCCTCCTTGGTCGACTCCGCGGCCTGGCCTGTTCAACATCGAGGGCTCGGACTGTCGATTGTGCGATCCATCGTCTCCGCAGCTGGGGGCGGCATCTGGGCTGCCAACAGGAATAGCCTCCCTCTGCCCGAATCCTCGCCATCCGCTGCCAGATCGGGCGATCTCTCCCCGCAACAGAGCGGCGGCTTTCAAGGGGCAGTATTCGTAATCGAATTTCCGCTGCTCGACTCCCGGAATTCAACCTGAGCGCAGTTCGCCACAGGCAGGGAAGATATATCCCCCCTGCATCGATTTTCAGTTCAGGGACTTTTGCTCGAATTCCATGTCCATTGCACCCACAAAGTATGGGAAAGGCGAATACAATGCTCGAAACAGTCTTCCACTCAACCGTGATGGATTATCTTCCGCCAACCCCTGAGACTTCGGAGCACCAGGAACCTCGAAGCCCCGAGGTCCCCGGTGCTGCTGCCCCGGTCGCTTCCAGGGTCCGCCTGCATCTGCTTGTCGTCGATACCGACATAGCGGTTCGCTCCGCCTGCGCTGAGATCGCCTCGTCGCTCGGCTATGCCGTGCAGTCCACTCCCGACCTGGCTCAGGCGCGAAGCCTGCTGCGCGGAAACGCGGCCGATATTCTCCTTGTCAATCTTCCTTACGGCGGCCATCAGTATCTTGATCTGGTCTCGGAGGTCAAGGTGCTGCATCCGGCCACGGCGGTCATCGCCATGACGGCCTCCAGTTCCGTGAATGCCGCGGTGGAAGCTATGCGGCGCGGCGCGGCTGACTACCTTACCAAGCCCTTTGCTGTCGATGAGCTGTCGGCGGTGCTCGAGCGCGCCGCATCCACCGTCGTCGTCGATACCGAAAATCGCCAATTGCGCGAACGCCTGCGGCTCAGCCAAGGGCTCGGCTCCATGATCGGGCGCTCGGCGGAAATGGAGAAGCTCTACCGCATCCTCTCCAAGGTGGCGCAAAGCACGCATCCGGTGCTCGTCCTGGGTGAGAGCGGCACCGGCAAGGAACTGGTTGCCCGCACCATTCATGCCTATGGCCCCAATGCCTACAAGCCCTTCCTGCCGGTGGACTGCGGTTCCCTGGTTCCAACCTTGATCGAGAGCGAGCTCTTCGGCTACGTCAAAGGCGCGTTCACCGGGGCCGTCAAGTCCAAGGATGGCCTTTTCGTCACCGCCGAAGGAGGCACCGTCTTCCTCGATGAAATCGGCGAACTCACGCTCGACCTGCAAGCCAAGCTGTTGCGCGCCCTGCAGGAGAAGGAAGTGCGTCCGGTCGGCGCCACCCATCGCGTGCCGATCAAGGCCCGCATCGTGGCCGCCACCAATCGTGACCTTGCCGCCATGGTTGAAAAGGGAAGCTTCCGCAAAGATCTTTTCTATCGCCTCAATGTCGTCAACCTTCGTCTTCCTCCACTGCGCGACCGCCGCGAGGATATTCCTCTGCTGACGGCCCATTTTCTCGATCGCATGTCCAAAGGGCAGCCGCGCAAGTACGCTCTGAGCGATGAAGCCCTGCGCACCATGATGCGCCACGACTGGCCAGGCAACATCCGCGAACTGGAGAACTGCATCGAGCGCGCCTGCGCTCTTTCCTCGGGTCCGGTACTGGAACTGGGCGACCTGCCCACCCAGCTTCAGCAGCAAGGTCTGGACGCGCACCGGAGCGCAGCGGTGGCGGAAACAGTCTCCGCGGATCGGACGACCGATGTGATGCCACTTGCCGAGATGGAGAGGCTGGCCATCCTCAACGCAATCCGCAAGCTTGGCGGGGACAAACTTCTGGCCGCGCGTCTGCTGGGGATCGGCAAGACCACCCTCTATCGCAAGCTGAAAGAGTACGGCATCACCGACCCGCTGCTCGACGAATAGCGGGTCGACCGAAGTGCTGCCAAAAGATACGGGGGCGTGTCTTCGGCAGTCATAACGTTTCCCCGATCGTTATGGGAGGCGAAAACACTTACAGGCGCAGGGCCGTCGGAAACCTGCTCTTTGGAAACTGAAACCGGGGGGAAACCATGAAGATTCTGATCGTAACCGGGATGGAAGGCGCGGAGAATTGCGCCTCTACGCTGGCCCGTCTGCTAGGGCTGGAGTGCGAATCCGCGCAGGGGCGAAAAGCCGCTCTGAGCGCTCTCAAACGCAACGAGTATGCCGCGCTCGTCGTCGATGAATCGATCATCGATACGGATTCGACAGGCGCGGAACTGATTTGGGAGCACGCAGGTCTCGCCATACCCCTGCAGATCAACTTTGCTCTCTCGGGAGCGCAGCGCCTCGCGCGCGAAATTCGCATGGCATTGAATCGAGGCGAGCGCGAACGCGCTCTCGCCCGAGAGGCCGCCGCCGCCGCCATTGACAGCGAGCTCAAATCGACCGTAGCCGGTCTGCTGCTTCACTCCCAGCTGGCTCTGGCTGACCGCGAAGTCTCGCCAGTGACGGCGGAGAAGCTGCGCATGGTCGCCGACCTTGCCGGCAGTCTGCGCGAGCAGCTCGCGCCCTCAATGCAGCACCAGGCCAGGCCGTAGCAGCTGCGTTCCTCGCCCCAGGGTGTTGGTGGGCAGCGCTGCCTTACTGCGTAGTAGATTCCGATCGCTCGCCGGGGGTTGGTCCGCAGGCTCCCCTTGACAATCGACAAGAGAAAGCGCTACTTCTTGTTGTCGATTGTCGAGGGGAACATGCCACGCATCCGCAATATTCTCAAATCGGTCAGCTCTGCTATCTGGCGTGGCTTCAGACGCGGGTCCAGGACTGAGCTGGAAGACGAACTCGCCTTCCACCTTGATCAGGCGATGCAGGCCAACCTCGCCGCCGGCATGTCCGAATCTGAAGCCCGCAGGCAAGCCCTCGTCGATTTCGGCGGTGTGGAGCAGGCAAGGGAAGAGACCTGGCGGCAGCGCCCCGGCTGGCTCCTTGAAACCATGCTCCAGGACGTGCGCTATGCCTTGCGCGGCTTCCGCCGCAATCTCGGATTCACCATCGCGGTCATCGCAACTCTCGCGCTGGGCATCGGCGCCACAACAGCCGTCTTCAGCGTCGTCGACCGCATCCTATTCCGCAGCCTTCCCTATGCCCAGGATGATCGTCTCGTCTCTATGGGCCTGGTACAGTCGCTGGAAAAACAAGAATTCATGCTGGGCGGATTTTTCTACGAGTGGCGCGACAATCAGACGCCCTTTACCTCCGTCACTTTTGAGAGAGGCGTAAGCGATTGCAACTTGACTGAAGCCAACCCAGAACATCTGCAATGTGCGCAAGTCGCAGAAAACTTCCTGCCGACGCTCGGCATTGCCCCGGTGCTGGGGCGCAATTTCCTCCCCGAGGAGGATCTTCCTCATGGCCCCAGAGTCGCTCTCATCTCCGACGAGCTCTGGCTTAGCCGCTACAATCGCGACCCAGGTATTTTGGCCCGGACAATCACCATCGATGAGCATCCAGTTCGTATCGTTGGCGTGTTGCCCAAAGATTTTCAGATGCCGCGGCTACAACATGCGGATATTGTCCTTCCAGCCGCAATGGACGTAGCTGCTCAACATACCGTCAACAGCGGTATCGGCTATCCAATGTGGGCCTTTGCGCGGCTTAAGCCCGGCATCACAATCGAGCAGGCCAGGGCGGCAATGGAGCCGATTTACAGGCACACCCAGCAGTGGATACCTGCTCAGTTTCGCAACGAATTCCGCCTGCAGATTCGTTCGATACGAGACCGCCAGATGCAGGAAGCTTACATGGTTGCGTGGGTCTTGCTTGGAGCCGTATTGGCCGTGTTGCTGATCGCCTGCGCCAACGTAGGCAGCCTCTTTTCGGCTCGTGGCGCAGCGCGGGAACGCGAGTTGGCCGTTCGTTCCGCGTTGGGAGCAAGCCGATCCAGGCTTGTCCGTCAAACGCTTTCCGAAGCATTGCTGCTTGCCCTTGCTGCCGCTGTTTTGGGTTGTGCGCTTGCCTGGATACTCCTGCGAGTCTTCATTGCAATCGCCCCCACCGGTATCCCATTTCTTGCCGAATCGCGATTGGACCTACGTATCGTGCTGTTCTCAATCCTTGTAGCGTTATTCTCAGCCGCGTTATTTGGGATTGTTCCGGCACTGCAAAAGCCGCGCGCGGTGGCGTTGGCTGCCAGGGCAACGGGGAGCGCCGGCAGGACCGGAGCGGCTGCCCGTTTGCGGCGCACTCTGGTAGCCACTCAGATCGCGGCGAGTGTCGTCCTTGTCTCCGGCGCCGGTCTGCTCCTGAGAAGTTTCTGGAACCTTCAGCAGCAGAGCCTGGGTATGGACACGCGCAACGTGCTGAGCGTAAGGGTTCCGCTCAACGGGGAACGCTATCCGTCGGGTCGCGCGATCATGGATTTCTATCTTCGCGCGGAGACAGCTTTGCATGGCGTGCCCGGCGTAACTGCTGTCGGAATCACCAATTCGCTTCCGCCCGACGGAAATAGCTGGCATAACGGAATGCGTTTCGACGAGATATTTGTTGCGGGAAGAGCGCCCACGCCCGTCGGCACCGGCGGCACAATCGTGGAACGAACTGTAACGCCGGCGTATTTCCGAATTTTGCAAATTCCTATCGTCCAAGGCTCCCCTTTCACTGAGGCAGAACGAAACTCGAAAGGCAACTTCATCATCCTCAGCAAGCTGCTCGCCGAGCGTCTTTTCCCTGGCGGCAAAGCCGTTGGGCAACGCGTCCAGTTCGCGACCTATCGGCCCTATTTCATACTGGATGAGCCTGTCTACACTATCGTGGGCGTGGCAGGTAATGTGAAGAATGCCGGTCTTGCCGGCCAGGACGACCCTGAGCTCTACACTTTGCGTAGTAGCAATCACAATCTGGATTCCTGGAACCCGCAGCACTGCCTTCTGCTGCTTCAGTCGGAACTTCCGTCCACCATCGTCATCCCATTGATCCGGTCGCAAATTGCGCAAATCGACCCCAACGCTCCCGTCGAAGTCGAAGCGCTCACCCAGTCCGTAAGCAAGCTTGCCGACAGGCCCCGTTTTGAAACTGCCTTGCTCGGCCTCTTTGCCTTCACTGGGCTATTGATGTCGATGATCGGCCTCTATGGGGTCATTTCCTTCCTCGCAGCACAGCGCACCCAGGAGATAGGAATTCGGATGGCGCTGGGCGCGGATCATGGCGATATTCTTCGCCTGATCGCGTCGGAGGGAGTAAGGCTCATCGCAATTGGCGGATTACTGGGTATCGCCGCTGCGATGGGTGTTACACAACTCCTTAGAAATCTCCTCTTCGGCGTAAGCCCCCACGATCCTCTGACCTACGTCGGAGTCATCCTGCTACTGGCTCTCGTCGCTCTGATCGCCACACTGATTCCCGCACGTAGAGCTATGCGCGTCAATCCCGTTGAAGCGCTGCGCTGCGAATGAGCATCTGGGCCCGGAACATGTGGAGCCGCCTGCATTTTCAGGTAATCTGAAGGCGATGCCTCAGAACTCGCCAATCGCCGCGCCCGAGAACGACAACGGCCGCGCCGTTCTGCTCATCGACTGCCCTGATCAAAAGGGCCTGGTTGCGCGGGTTGTCGTTCTGCTTTATACGCAGGGCGCAAACATCCTTCACGCGGAGCAGCATCAGGATCACGAGTTGCAACATTTCTTCATGCGCGTCGAATGGGCAATCGATGGCAGCGCTGACTCCGAAAGCAGTAAGGCCATCGAAGGCCGTCGCGTCCGGAATGTCGTCTCCACCTTCGCCCGCGACTTCGCTCTACTGGCCGAGGAATTGCACATGCGCTGGCAATTGCATCACACGCGCCAGCGCCCGCGCGTCGCAATCTTCTGCTCGCAATACCTGCATTGCATTGCCGATCTTCTGCAGCGCGCCAGTACCGGAGAACTGGCCTGCGACATCGTGGCCATCGTCTCCAACCATCGCGAAGCCGAGAAGCTGGCCGCCTTCTATGGAATTCGCTTCGAGTACATCGCGGTAATCCCATCCACCCGCGCCGAAGCCGAGGCAAAGCAACTCGCGCTGCTCGAATCCCTGAAAGTAAATCTCATCGTGCTGGCGCGCTATATGCAGATACTCACAGAGGCTTTCGTCTCAAGATACCCCGCAGCCATCATCAATGTGCATCACTCGTTTCTGCCCGCATTCATCGGTGCCCGTCCTTACCACGCAGCCCACGAGCGCGGCGTAAAGCTAATCGGGGCCACCAGCCACTACGTCACCACCGCGCTGGACGACGGCCCCATCATCGAACAGGAAGTAACTCGCATCTCCCACCGCGACCAAGTCGAAGATCTTATCGCACGCGGCCGCGATCTCGAACGCATCGTCCTCTCCCGCGCCGTCCGCTGGCACCTCGAACATCGCATCCTCTGCTACGGCAACAAGACCGTCGTCTTCGACTAGCGTGCAGGCGATCCAATCGGGCCGGCAGCGCATCATGCGCCCGATTGAATCAAAATACCGTTCTTTCGCATCTGAATAGTTGTTGCAACAAGTAATTCGGAGGCATCCATGAAAATCGGCATCGACAGCTTCGCAGCAGTCATTCAGAACCCTGAAACCGGTACTACCATCGCGCCCAGCGAACGCCTCCGCGACCTGCTCGAAGAGATCGATCTCGCCGATCAGGTCGGCCTGGATGTCTTCGGCATCGGCGAACACCATCGCAGCGAATTCCTCGACTCCGCGCCCACCATCATCCTTGCCGCCGCTGCTGGCCGTACGAAAAACATCCGCCTCTCCAGCGCCGTTACCGTACTCAGCGCCGCCGACCCGGTCCGTGTTTTCCAGGAGTTCGCTACGCTCGATCTGATCTCCAATGGCCGAGCAGAAATCGTCGCCGGCCGCGGCTCGTTCACCGAGGCGTACCCGCTCTTCGGCCTCAAGCTGCAGGACTACGACGACCTCTTCACTGAGAAGCTCGATCTGCTGCTCAAGATTCGCGACAATCCGCAGGTCAAGTGGTCCGGCAAGCATCGTCCTGCGCTCAACGGCCAGGGAATCTATCCTCGTCCAGTTCAGGAACAGATGCCCATCTGGCTCGGCGTCGGAGGCACCCCGGAATCCTTTGCCCGCGCCGGCTACCTCGGCCTGCCGTTGATGGTTGCCATCATCGGCGGCCAGCAGCATCGCTTCCGCCCGCTCATCGACCTTTATCGCGAGGCAGGCGCACACGCCGGGCACGCCCCGGAGAAGCTTAAAGTGGGCCTGCATATGTTCGGCTTCCTCGGCGAAACCACACAACAGGCCGCCGACGATTTCTACCCCAGCTACGCGACGATGTTTACCCAGATCGGCAAGGAGCGCGGCTGGGCGCCCACCACCCGCGAGCAGTTCGACTTCACTCGTGGACCCAAAGGCGCGTACCTGATCGGCGACGCCGAAAACGTTGTCGAAAAGGTTCTCTACACCAACGAGGCCCTTGGAGGCGTCAACCGGCTCGACTTCCAGATGACCGCAGCCGCCCTGCCCCACGACAAAATGCTGAAAGCTATCGAAATCCTCGGCACCAAGGTCGCTCCGGCAGTCCGCAAAGAACTCGGCGCGGAGTAATCCACTCGCACCTGCCTCAACCCCTAGCATTCTCCCGCGGAGCCTTTCGCAAAGGCTTCGCGGGAGTGGCCAGAACTGATCGCAATTCCATCCCGTCCTCATTCGATCCCGCATCGAACTTCTTCGTATGCCATCCCGGCATTGAGGAGAATCCGATGAGCGACCCCAAGACCTGCGCCAATCCCGCCTGTAGCTGCATCCCGCCTGACAAAGAAAAGTTTTGCAGCCCCCACTGTGAAGCACTCGGCGAAAAGACAGAGATCGTCTGCAAATGTGGCCATTCCCACTGCAGAGGAGAGGCCACCGCGACAGTGTAGACGCATGGAATTCAAGAATCGGGCGGCGCATACTTTCGCCGCCCTGCATGTTTGTGGATATCCAGGGGCAGAGGTTGTACCTAATATCCCACCTTTGGGCATTACCTTGGAAACCGGTTTGTCCTATTCTCGGTCCATGGATGTCATGGAAAACAAAGTCGTATTCGCACACCGGATCAAGTGGGACGGCAAACAACAGCAAGCTTCCCTCTGCCCAGATTGCTTCCAACCGATTTCGTCCGCAAGCGGAGACACCGGCGTCGAAGCGAACGCAGCTCCCCATCGATGCCCCGAGATGGAGCTCAAAGAGGCTCTAGACTACTTCCGCCTCCAGCCCGTCCAGATCGGGCGCAAGCTGCCTAGAATCGTGTAATAAGCTCCAGGCCAAGTCATCGCCGATATGATGGAGTCCGCCATACTTACAACCGAGCTTGTGCGGTCGGGGGGATTAAGAACAACTACCCGGAACTGTCAAAGGGGTTGGTTGATTGTTTACGCCTCGCGGCTGGTTTTCTCCGAATATCTAGAGCTTGCGGAACCGATTGAATAATACAAAGTCGTAAGGGAACCATAAGGGACGGGCCCGAAATGCAGAATCGAACAGACTTCTTTAACATCATCCTGCAATCATGAGGCTACCAAAAATCTTAAAGTTGTGACATCCCCCAGGAAAGCAAGGGAACTATGCGTGCAAAGAAATACGTGAGGTTTCGGCGTCGGGAAAATAGAAACGGTTCGTTGGAAGCGACGTGCTGCAACTGCTATGCCACTGGTTTTTCACGTTCACGCGAGACTGGACTCGCAACCTTTGAAGCGCAACATCGATGCAGTAGGCAGAACCTGTTGAACCGTGTCCACTACCTTTACAGAACGATACTTTTCTGGCAATAACACAGGCTGATTCGTGCGTGACTATATCTTGGCCGCTTTCATGACTCCTGCCAGTTAAAAAAGCCAATTTGGAGGCACTGTTCTATCTGGTGGGCGCTGCAGGATTCGAACCTGCGACTTCCACCGTGTGAAGGTGGCACTCTACCGCTGAGTTAAGCGCCCTTGAACCGTGAGGCCCCTTGCGGCCATCGACAACGGACAGTCTCTCGAGTTTCTCGAAAGCACCCGTCGGATATGCCCCTGGGATCAGGCAGGGTCTACTACGGTAGAGTATCATCAGCGCGCCGTGAGCTTCAACGCGCGACCGGCTGCTGGTGGCGGATGCTTCCCGATCCTGTCAAAGGGCTTATCACCAGCTCCGTTGCCGATTTTAGCGTTTTCAAAATTGAGCGTTTTCCAACCCTCCGATGCGATTGCGCTTCCTCCCAACGCGATTTTCTGCCGACCGACCCTCCGGCCTGCCCGCTCCGGATGAGTTGCACGAAAATCCGCGTTCCGCCAGCGCCGGAACCCCCTCCAAATCGGCTATTCCCAACGGTAAAACAGGCCGCGAATCTGCCGCCGAATCCGCAACTTCCGCGCAACCTTCAGCCCAAAACCGTGTCCCAGAAGATATGGCAAGCCTGGTGATGGACAATCCGGGCCTGAATTCCGGGCGAAACGCAGGTTTAGGCTTGAGCGCAAGCACGCAGCCGGCTCACGATTACGCAGCCGGCGCGGCAGTAGCCCGGCAGACCGACGCCGAGATCATGCTCGCCGTAGCCGCCGGCGACGAAGCGGGTTACAACTACCTCGTCGGCAAGTATCATCGCCAGATCATCCACTTTCTTTTTCGGATGGTCCACAACGAGGCAGTTGCCGAAGAGTTGGCGCAGGAGGTTTTTCTGCGCGTGTACCGGTCGCGCGAGAGCTACCGGGCCGAAGCGAAGTTCAGTACCTGGCTGTATCGCATCGCCACCAACCTGGCCGTGAATCATGCCCGGGACACAAAGTACGAGCGCACCGCGCAAACCCTGGAGCTCGACGCTCCGGATGCCGAATCGGGCGCTACGCCGGAGGTTGCCGACAGCGAGCTCAACATCGAGCAGCGCATGATGCGCGAGGAGCGCATGGCGGCGATCAAGGCCCAGGTTTCAGCTTTGCCCGAGCGGCAGCGCATGGCTGTGTTGATGCACAAGTATCAGGAGATGGATTATCGCCAGATAGGGGAAGTGTTGAAGCTGAGCGAGTCGGCGACCAAGTCGCTCCTCTTTCGCGCCTACCAGACCCTGCGCGACAAGCTAAAGGATTTTGTTTGAGATGGAGCACGAAGCCGGGAAACACCGGCAGCAGGAAGGAGTCCAATGATGAACTGTAAAGATGTCAATTCGAAGATGGCCGATCTTTTCTTTGAGACGGAAGTTTCAAAGACCGATCAGGTCCAGCTCGATGCCAAGGTGAACTCACCAGACTTGAGTGAAGCCCACGCCCACCTTGCCGCCTGCAGTGAATGCACGCGGCAGCTGGAAGAGTTGCGGGCAACAATGTCGCTTCTCGATACCTGGGAAGCTCCCGAACCCAACCCCTACTTTCTCACCCGGCTCAATGCCCGGCTCGACGAAGAACGCGAAGCGGTTCCCGTCGGCTGGCCGATGAGCTGGTATGAGAAACTGCGCGCGCGTCTGGTATACGGTTCGCGACGCAGCCTGCGTCCGGTTGCGGCCATGGCCATGACCGCCGTGGTGCTGCTCGGCGGCGGAGCCTATCTCGGCCTCAATGAGTTGGTGCAACCTGCACCCCAGCCTCAGGCTGCTGTCGTCCAGGATATGCAGACGCTCGACAACAACGCCCAGCTGCTCGATCAGCTTGAATCTCTATCCAGCCAGAACGACGACGACGGTTCGCCACAGATATAGAAAGACAGGAAGCGAAGACATCATGAAGACCCGAGCCAGAGCGAAAGTAGCTCGACAGGCGGCCTGCGCTGCCTGCCTCGGCCTCTTCCTGTCTTTACTACCCGCGGCGCAAGCCTGGCAGCATCGCGCCGCTGGTCCCCGCATGTCGGCGCCGCACCAGCAGGCACGTCAACAAATGAGACAGGGAATGCGAGGGCAGCCGCGCTTCCAGCCACGGCCCCAGCAGCCATCCGCCAGACCCCAGCAGGGCCCCGGCGGCTATGCTCCCACCCGTCCTCAACCCGGTTACGGAGGAGCGCCAGCCTATTCCGGCGCGCGCCCTGCCTACAACGGCTCGCCCTATGCTGGCTCGCCTTATTCAGTACGCCCTAACCCGAACCCCCAGGCTGTTGGACATCTGCCGCAGTGGATGGCCCAGCACCAGAACATGCCCGTCGGCCAGCAGGAGCGTCTACTGCGCCAGGAGCCGGGCTTCAATCGTCTCAGCCCTGCCGATCAGCAGCACCAGGTCCAGCAACTCTACCGCCTCAACCAGATGCCCCCCGCGCAGCGCGAGCGCCGCCTGGCCCGCGCCGAAAACTTCGAGCGCCTCTCCCCCTCAGAGCAGATGCAGGTCCGGCAGTCTTCGAATCGCCTGACCACTCTGCCGCAGGACCGCCAGATAATGGTTCGCCGCGCCTTCCGCGATCTCCGCGGAGTGCCGATCGACCAGCGCCAGACCATCCTCAATTCAGCTCGCTATAACGCAGTTTTCTCCCCGCAGGAGCGCGGCATCCTCTCCAATCTGCTGCGCGTCGAGCCATATGAAGGACCGCGTTAGCAAGTCGGCATCAGACTTATTGCATCAGATTTTTGCGGGTACGCGGTGTGGGGCACGCTATCGGACCAGATTCTTCGCCAGGAAGAAGACATTCGCCGGTCGCTCCGCCAGCCGCCGCATGAAGTACGGATACCACTCCCGGCCAAAGGGAATATATACCCGGACGTTATATCCTTCGCTGATCAGTCGCCGCTGCAGATCGCGCCGCACTCCATACAGCATCTGAAACTCAAAATGCTCAGGCGCTATGCCCTGGTTCAGCGCATAGTTTTTCGCCGCTTCGATCATTGCCTCGTCATGCGTAGCCAGGCCATGGAAAATCGGGCTTGAGAGCAGCAATCCCGACAGCCGGACGTAGTTCGTGTCGGTATCCGTCTTCTTCGCAAAAGCTATCGACGGCGGTTCCTGGTATGCTCCCTTGCACAGCCGCACGCGAATCCCATCGCTGATCAACTGCTGGATATCGGCTTCAGATCGGTAAAGATACGCCTGGATCACGATGCCGATGTGACCCTGATATTCCGGCCGTCCGTGCAGCCGTCGCACCAGGTCCAGTGTCACCTGTGTCAGGTGCGAGCCTTCCATATCGATGCGGAGAAAGTTGCCGGTAGCCCGGCAATGTTCCGTCAGTCCGGAGGCGATGGTAAACGCCAGGTCCGGCGAAAGTTCCAGCCCCATCTGCGTCAGCTTCACGCTGATGTTGGCCTTTAATTTCTGCGCCGTGATAGCGTCCAGCAACCGGTGGTAGATCTCCGCTGACTCGTGTGCTTCGGATTCCGAGCTTACGCTCTCGCCCAGCGAATCCAGCGTCGCCACGATGCCCTGCTTGTTCAGTCTCTCCGCCGCGCGCAGTGCGTCTTCGACCTCCAGCCCGGCCACAAACCGTGAACTGAGCTTGCGGCCCATGCTCGATCTCTCACTGAAGCGGCGAATCGTCTGGTTGGTAGAGAGGGCGATAAAGGCAGAGCGAAGCAGCGGCATTCTTGTTAATTCTCCATGACGGGGCACAAAGTTCCGTGACGCAGACACGCTCCAGGTTGGAACCGACCGCGAACGCGATTCTCTTCCGGTCGTAGGAAATGGGAGAGAGACCCGAAAAACCAGTTTCGCATATGCAGGCGATCATCCGGCGGCCAACTTTTGCTGCCGGCCGCCAGCGGCTCGCTTCAAGCAGCGTTGCTCTGAATACCGCGGCGCTACCATTCGCCAGCAACATCAGGACACACACCTGCAAGCTCAAGCTCGCCGGGCAGTTGTAATCTGATAGGCCCCGTTGCTTCAACAGGAAGGATTCAAACCGGTTCACGAAACAACCGGCAGTCTGTCTCTCTTGTCCTAAAACCGCTACGCGCACATGCTAACGCTGCTGACGCAGCGCAACTGTGGCCCGTGGGAAGGCAGTCTTATCGATGAAGCGCCGTGCTTACCGGATTCGCCGATTTGCCCGCCAGATGCGGCATCTGGCGCACGCCTCTCGGCATGTCAAAGACTGGCGGCGCCGGATAACACTGCGCGCAGAATGTGCCGTACCGGCTCTGCCGCGCGTGGTTTTCGCAAACGTAGTTTTCACAGGCGAACGAGTGTTCGAAATACCCGGCACACTTATGAACCGGGGAACCCTTTGGGCTGCAACCTTGTCCGTTGTGCATGCAGGAAGCCATTTCAGCCTCGCTTTCAACTACGGCACCAAGCGTAGCACGAATCTCATTCGACAATGCACCAAAGTCACGAATATTTTTATTACTAATTTGGGAGACTTACTGCCCTCGACATAGGACCCGCAGTTCGATTCGGGAAAGTCTGTCTACTCTCCTCGAAAATCACATCGAGCCGCGATGCAAGCTATTGATTGATAACATTTTCACGAAATCCCTTGATTCCAGCGGCCCTGCGAGCGCAAGGCGTTCTTCTGTCTGGTTCCCGACATATACTTCGCCGACTCATTTTTCGGGAAAAATCGGAGGAATAACGCAAGCCCAACTTATAGCCGAGCCCTCCAGCCGTAATCCCCGCTCTGGATGTCAAAGATGAGCCGAAGCTTATGTCGAGTATTAGTAATTCGATTTGGTTACCTTTCAGAGAGCAGGGGGCCACAAAAATCTGCTGTAAATTCTCTCTCCACGAGCTCCCGGCCTCAGCGCACCAGGCTCTTCAACACCCGCACATTCCTCTCATCGTCGCCCGGTTCGTCCACCGGAGTTTCCGCAACGAAGGCGCAGTGCGCAAATCGTAAGTCATTCAGCAGCCGCCGGAACGGCTCGATGCCGATGGTTCCCTGGCCGATGTTTTCGTGCCGGTCCAGCTTCGATCCACGGGGCGCCTTGGCATCGTTGCAATGCCATACCCGCACCGATGCTAATCCCATTGTGGCCTCGATCTGCCTCACAGTCGCTTCGTAGCCATCTTCGCTGACGATGTCGTACCCGGCCACATGCGTATGGCAGGTATCGAGGCATACTCCCATCGGAGCCACCGGGCGCAGCCGCTCCACCAACTCCGCCACCTGCTCAAGGCTCCCGCCCAGCGAAAACTCTGCCCCCGCCGTATTCTCGATCAGGATGTGAAAGCCCGTCCCCTGCCATGGCAGTCCATCGATCGCCTCAGTGATCGACTCCGCCGCCAGCCTGAGCCCCTCTTCCCGCGTCAATCCCTTCCACGAGCCGGGATGCAGCACCAGGTACTCCGCGCCCAACGCCAGCGCCCGCTCGATCTCTCCGCGAAAGGCCGCAATGCTCTTCTGCCGCACTTCTTCGTTCTGGCTGCAGACATTCACCAGGTAGCTGGTGTGCACCACCACTGGGCCCACATCGTATTTCGCGCGCAGCTCCCGCATCCGCTGGCATTGTTCCGGCGCGATCTTCGGAGCCTTCCACATACGCGGGCTCGAGGTAAAAATCTGAAAGGTATTGGCGCCAATCTCGCGGGCTCGCTCGACAGCAGTCGACGCTCCTCCGCCGGTGCCTAAATGAATTCCAATTCGCCGTACGCTGTTTTGTTCAAAGGTGGCAGACATGACTTCCAGTCTAACTGCGCCGGTTACCTATAGCGTCAATTTCAATCTCCGGTAATGTCGATATGACCTTTGTAATCAATGATGTTCAACTGCCTGATTCATAAAATCTAGCTATGCAGGAAATGATTGGAAAGATTTATACGCTCCTGATCGACGTTGTGCTGCCCCATCTGAAGCTCATCCAGACCAGCCAGAACGAACAGAAAACACACTCCGAATCTTTGATTCATAACCTCGGTGAGTTCCGCACTGAAAACCAGGTTCACATGGCCGAGCTGCGCGCCGAACTCGCCCTCTGCCGCCAGCAGCTGGAAGATTTGATGGTGACCCTCCGCGAAGATGGATCGGACGAAGACGGCGGCCCATCCGAAAAACGCAAACGGATCATCCACTGATGATCATCCATTGATCTTGATTCTCAATTGATCTCGATCCTCAGTCTCTACCAGTTTAGTAGTGGATCAGTTTGAATCCACAGATAGAAACAACGTTGAGATAAGCCGAAGGTCGAACCGTCGCTCACAACAAGCGTGTTTATGAGGACCGATCCTGCATCCCAGCAAAGTTCAATGAGTGACTCGGCCTGAAGGCAACAGTTGAGCCAATCCAGCTGGCGGTAGACTGTTTGTGCAAACGCCTTCAGTCGCTGCGTTCCGAATGCCCGTGTTGTCGGCGTGGAGCCCAGGAACGCTATATATCAGCTGTCGCTAACAGGGCCTAGCACTTATTGAAACAATGAGCCAGAATTTCGCCTTGCCTGTCGCTCCGGCCTTTAGAGCCTTCAGGCTGGAACGGCTTGGGCGCATCTGCTCCAGTAACCCTATAATGCATTCGAGAAATAGTTTGCAAACCTCAAGCTTTGTGTCGCGCGGGCTTCCGCGAAATGGCGAGCCAATACGTTCAAAACGGGAAATGTTACCTGGATGTTTTCGTATTCTTGCCAATGCAGTGCCCGATGTGCAGTCCGCGAGCGGCGGGAGGATAAGCTGAATAGATCGACCTCGACCGATCCAACAAAATGAGATGAACCTGCGGATTCCGTGGACGAGATAGAGGAGAGCAGATGAGAAGAAAAGAACGACGGTTTCAAGAAGAGTGCGCATGCTGAACGGGGCAGTCGTCATGCTTGCTGTCAACATCGCAGTCGGCCTTTTATTTGCCTCTGCGTATACGGTTGTTGCCTTTGCCAACCGCGGCCAGCGAAGAGTTCTTTGGTTTGGGGCTTGCTATTTAATCGGAACCTTAGAGCCCGCTGGAGATCTTCTGGCGCCTTTTTTCGGCCATTCTTCCGTGCTGGATTGGATCAGTCATCTCTGTTTCTTATCAGGATTGGCCTCGATGTCATTGAGCTTTGCATACTTCCACCGCCAGGCGGTACCGTGGAGGTCTTTCGTCTTTGTGCTTCTCACAGGACTCCTGTTGCGGTTCCTCATCTCATCCTGGCCGCAGGATACTCTGGCGTACGGCTTCGGATATCAAATTCCGTTTACGATGGCTTCTGGACTAGATACCATCATCGTTCTGCGGAACGCTCAAAAGCGCCCCTTGTATATTCTCCTGGGTACAGTCTTCAGTCTGACCGCCTTACATTTCCTTCTCAAGCCGTTCCTGCTTGTCCGCTATGGAGGCGGAGGTACGGCGGTCTACACAAAGACAGCTTATGCATTACTCTCGCAGGCTTCCACTGGTTTCCTGCTGCTAGCCTGCGGAATCCTGTTATTGATTCTGGTATCCCATAAAGCGCTCACGGACTCCCACCTGGCCTCAGAAACAGACTCATTATCGGGCGTCCACAATCGCCGTGGATTCGATCAAAAGGCTGTAGCGCTACTGGAGGATGCCTCCGGCACGCAGGCGATTGTGACCGCAGCCATCTTCGATATAGATTTCTTCAAAAAAATCAATGACACCTATGGGCATGCGACGGGGGACAGAGTTATTGCCGAATTCGCCGCAGCGCTCCGGGAAGTCATGCCACCAGATTCAGTATTGGGAAGAATCGGCGGGGAAGAGTTCGCTGCTCTTATAGTTGGACACAATATGCAGAGCGCATGGCAGTATGCGGAGGAAGTACGAAGGAAGTTTCCTCTACGGCTGAAGCAGGAGTTGGATGTATCCGTGAGTGGAGGAATCACATCATGGATTTCCGGAGAACAGGTTTCGGAGCTCATGAAACGTGCGGACCAGGCTCTTTATACAGCCAAGAATAGTGGTCGCAATCAGGTTGTAATAGCAGAGAGGTAATAGAACTACATTAGGGATTGAGAAGCTTGCGTCCGTATATCCATTCTTGCCAGGCCATACACTCCATGTCTACTGGAATCCTTCGGTAAATATCCAGTCCTGCTGTCAATGGCTTTACTTGTTCCGTTCGCCGTGTGCGTTGGGATTGAATTCACGATCGGTGCCACCAATCTTTTTTTGCGGAGAACCTTGCTTCGAACGGCCGGCATCCCTCTGATCTCGCGGCTCCGGGTATTGTGCGGATGGACACGCTGAATAAAGGTTACAGGCCGTTCACATCTTCCGCATCTTCCGCCCGGGTGTTCGCTCCACTCTCTTTAGGGAGGTATTTCCTGCTCTACAGTTACTTACAAAGTGGACTGGTGGTTCGTCTTCAAGCTGAACGCCGCAGTCTTCCCGATGTGCGGCGGAGGCACCGACGCGAGGGCCTGCCCGTTCGGAGGAACCAAGCAGGACTATCCGAGCTTCGGACAGCTGTATGCCTACGCGAGCAGCGAGAGCGGAACGCTGCAGGATAGCGCCAAATCGCCAATGCGCTCATCGAATGCGATTGCTAACGATAAGACAACATAGCGGAAGTGATCTTGATCAGATCCTTGTTGCGAACGACCGCGAAACGAACAATCGAATCTTTGGGATTCAAACTGACCCACTACCACCATTTTCTCCAGTTGGACTCGGGCACGGCCATCCTGCGATGATTTCGCCATGCGTACTGTAATCACCGCAGCGTGGCTCTGGGATGGAATTGACCTGGTTTCCGATCCCGTTCTTGAAGTCGAAGATGGTCAAGTGGTAGCCGTTCAGAGTCGTTCGGATAAAGAAATTCCGACCACCGCAAAGCACCTCGACTATCCTGGCGCAACCATCGCCCCCTCCTTTCTCGACGTCCACATCCACGGCGGAGCTGGCCGCGATGTCATGGACGCGACTCCGGAAGCGCTGGCTACTGTGAGCAATTTTCTCGCCTCACGCGGCACCGGCAGCTTCCTGGCTACCACGGTTACAGCGCCAATCGACATAACCTTGAAGTCTCTTTCCGGACTCGCCCGTCGTATAGAAGAAGCAGGCAGCGCGGGCTGGCACGGTGCGCGGCCGCTGGGCATTCACCTCGAAGGTCCATTTCTCTCTCACGCCAAGCGCGGCGTGCATCCGCCCGCCTATCTTCTCGCTCCGGAGATCGCGACATTCGACAAATTC
>DATAZR010000061.1:0-17986 GCA_036271955.1 Acidobacteriaceae bacterium | reverse complement strand
ACCTCGCCCGATCCGACTTCGCCCAACAACCCATCCGGCCCTGTCGATCCAGTCAAGCCTGAAGAGCACAAGCATCCGCCCAAGCCGAGTGTGCCTCCAGCGAAACAACGGTCGTACTAATAGAAGAGGTACTTCCGCCAGCGATCGTCGCCGCGCCCCAGCATACGCATGATCTGGCGGCTGGTGTGCAAGCTGAAGGTGCGCGGCTCTCGCAGCAACTTCATATCGTCCAGCTCATGCAACATGCGGTTGCCTTTGCGGCGATTGCAGCCGTGGCAACAGGCGACCAAATTTTCCCAGGTCGAGCTGCCGCCCCGCGAGCGCGGAATCACATGATCCAGTGTCAGCTCGCTCGAGGGCAGCACTACACTGCAGTATTGGCAGGTATTGCGGTCGCGCAGCAGGATGTTTTTGCGCGACAGCGCCCGCGTCTGATGCGGGATGCGCCGGTATTCGAGCAACCGGATTACCGACGGCATGGCCATGCGGCTGCGCTGCGCGTGCAGCATCAGGCCGTGCTCTTCTTCGGTCTTGGCGACGCCTTTGAGCACCAACACCAACGCACGGCGAGCGCCGCAAATGTTGATCGGCTCATACGAGGCATTCAGGACAAGCACCGGCATCTGCATCACCTGGCTCGACATAACGCCAGACTGGCTCCAGCTCTGGGCGTCGTTATGAGCTGCGTGAGCTGCTGCCTTGGCGAGTGACTTCTGCTTACGGGCATGTATCATGGCTTTTCCCAGCGACATCGCTTCCCCTCGTAAGAGTTAGTTATGCGTTATTTGCCGTTCGTTGCCTGTCTTGCCGTTTGCGTCGTACTCCAGATCGTGAGTTAGTGAACTGTTACTGCGTTGGACTTATCCGAACCGTATTCGTCCAGCCCAGCCGCGTCAGCCGCCGGAATCGAAAGTCTTTTGTAATTTCTGGCATCGCGAATCTGTAGCGGAACCCTGCGCTGCGCCCGCGCCAGCGTTGCTACACGAACAGAAGCCGCTCCTGCCTCGACCAGAATTTTGCTGCAGGCCCGCGCCGTAGCTCCAGTCGTGTAAATGTCGTCTACCAGCAGAATGTGCCGCCCGCGCACCGCTTCAAAATCAGGCACAAAAAAAGCGCCGCGAAGATTCAGGCGGCGCTGGCGGGGAGTTAACCCCGCTTGACTCTCCGTAGACCGTTGCCTCACCAATGAGCGCGAAGACAGCTCCAGCCGCCACTCCAGATGAGTTCTCCTGAGAATACGCAGGGCTTCGGTTGCAAGGGTTCGCGACTGGTTGAATCCGCGCTGCGACATGCGGCTGCGATGCAGAGGAACCGGAACGACAAGCATTTCGCGATGAGCGTCCTTGTCCGAATCAGGAGCGAAGTGAGCCATCGCCGAGGCCAGCCGAGAGCCAAGTTCCCGGGCCAGCGGAGCCATACGGCTATATTTCAACGCGTGGATCGCTGCGCGCATCGAGCCTTCGTAGACCCCATAGCTCACAGCTTGAATAAATGCGGGAGGCGCCATGCGGCAAGGCCGGCAGAGATTGGCCGCGGCCGCACTCGTCGCCGTCGCTTCGAACAAATCTTCACCGCAGCGGACGCAGCAGTTCTCGCGCGCCGGAGGAATCTCACTCCAGCAGGCAAGACACACAGGTGTTGCAGAAATTTGGGGAAGAAGCGCACCGCACAGGGCACAGGGAGCGGGAAGAAACGCGCAACTCAGTATATGACCCAATCCACTCAGGATATTTCCAGGCGCAGAATACGCCGCACGCCAGAACGAAGCTCCCGAAGTGGAGAAACCTCGCGATACATCGCGATATTCAGAACCGTGTTGCTCATGGAAAGGATCGCTACTGAAGTCGCACCTCAGTCCCGGCAGGCCGGGCTGCGCTGCCGTGGCAACAGTATACGCAGACCCGGCTCTAGAAAGCCACCCCTGAACCCGCCCGGTTAACCTTAGGAGGCCTTTCCACGCAGTTCCTGCTCGGCGCGAAACCAGTCTTCGGCAGGATTGCCATGCCTGTGACCCCGCTCTGCCCAGAAACGGTGCGCAAGAGCTGCAACCTCTTCATGGGAAACGCTTTTGGGTTGATCGATTGCCGTAACTTCACTCTTCTTTGCGGCGGTTTTGCGTGGCTTGGCAGAAGCTTTTGCCTTCTTAGTAGTCTCAGTCATGAAAATTCCTTGAAAGTAAGATTGGCTGCCCTCGGGGGAGCTACCTTATTCAGGTTACAAACGACTGTCCAGTCATCCAAGCGCAAATGAGACACCTGGAACCCTTCCTGTAAACCCGGCTTTCCCATGCCGGGCCGGCCATTTTGCGGTGTCAAAACGCGGCGACTCGCAGTCAGTCGAACCCGGCGCAGCTTTCTCTGCGAGCCTCACTCCAGCCAAGTCTTTCCTGCTCAACAGAAGGCAAAGAGGTTAGCCGCTGCTCTCATCCCTGCGGAAGCTGCTAGACTCTGTGTGAAATCTCCGCCCCTACCCTCTCTGGAGGCCCGCGCCCGTGCCCGAATTTCAACCCTACGTCTCGCCCACTGAACATCGCCCGGAATTCACAGCGCGAGCGCTGCTGCTGGGCTCCTTCTTCGGCATCATCTTCGGAGCCGTCACCGTCTACGTCGGCCTCCGCGCCGGCCTTACCGTCGCGGCGTCTATTCCTATCTCCGTGCTCTCGATCAGCATCCTGCGGGTCTTCGGCAAAGCTTCCATTCTTGAAAACAACATCGTCCAGACCACGGGCAATGCGGGCCAGTCGATCGCTTCGGGCGTGATTTTCACCCTGCCCGCGTTAATCTTTCTGGGCTTTGATCTCGAGTATTCGCGCATCTTTCTGCTGGCCCTGGTGGGCGGCTGGCTCGGCGTTCTGTTCATGATTCCCCTGCGACGCCAGCTGATCGTCGAGGAGCACGGAACGCTCGCCTACCCCGAAGGCACCGCCTGCGCCGACGTGCTGATGGCTGGCGATCGCGGAGGCTCCTTCGCCAGCCGCGTCTTCCTCGGCCTAGGACTGGGCGGCCTCTACACTTTCTTCCAAAATGAAAATCTCTTCGCCGCGTGGCCCGGCACACCCAACTACGAACCCGACCTCGGTGCGCAACACATTCTCAAAGGTGCAGCCATCCGCTGCGACGCTACGCCGGAATATCTCGGGGTCGGCTACATCATCGGACCGCGCGTCGCCGGAGTCATCTTCGCAGGCGGCGTCTTTTCGTGGCTCGTCCTGATGCCGTTGATTCACTTCTTCGGCGCGGGCCTCGACCACCCCATCTATCCCGGAACCATCCCCATCGCGCAAATGAGCCCCAGCCAGCTCTGGTCGACATACATCCGCCCCATGGGCGCGGGTGCTGTCGCCGCCGCAGGCCTCATCACCCTCCTCAAGACCATCCCAACCATTGTCGGCGCACTCACCAGCGGCTTCAGCAAGATGCGCAAAGGCGGGGCAACCACGGCCAAGGCTGTCCGCACGGAAGACGACCTGCCTATGAGCGTGGTAGTCGGCGGCTCCATTGCGCTGGTGGCGATCATGTTCTTCTTTCTGCAATTCAAGCCGGTGCCTGGAACCTATGTTGGCCCGCTTGCCAACCTTGCCGCCTCGCTGCTCATCGTCGTCTTCGGCTTCCTATTCGTGACGGTGAGCTCGCGTATCGTCGGCCTCATCGGCAGCTCTGCCAGCCCGGTCTCTGGAATGACCATCGCCACGCTGATGGCGACTTCGGCGATTTTCCTGGTCAAAGGCTGGACGGCTCCGGCTTACGGAGCGCTCGCCATCACCGTCGGCGGCGCGGTCTGCATTGCCGCCTCCAACTCCGGCGATACCAGCCAAGACCTCAAAACCGGCTACATCATCGGCGCCACGCCAAGGTTGCAGCAGATCGCGCTTATGATCGGTGTCTGCGTCTCGACAGTCATCATTGGGGTCACGCTCTCCGCAATGAACACCGCTTTTCAAGAGTTCCGCTCCGCCCCCCAGACCTGGGACATCAACGCGGCTCACTCCGGCGTAAGCGTTCAGAAAAACGCCAAGCTTCCGGAGAAGATTCCCGTTGTCGATTCGAACAAGGTCACGACGACTCACGCACCGAGTGAATATGTTGTGCTCAACGCGCTGGGCTCCGCAGAACTCGCAGACGGCAAATATCTCTATTCGCCAACATCGGGGAAGATCGAGGTTCAGTGGATTCAGGGTATCGGCAGTGAAAAGGCCGCCGCTCCGCAGGCCCGGCTCATGGCCACGGTCATCAATGGCATCCTGAGCCAGAAACTGCCCTGGGGCTTGGTGCTGATGGGAGTTTTTGTCGTAGTAGCGGTCGAACTGCTCGGCATTCGCTCGTTGTCGTTCGCCGTCGGTTCGTATCTTTCCATCGGAACAACGCTGGCCATGTTCGTCGGCGGCATCGTACGCTTTCTCGTCGATTCGGCGCTTCGAAAGGCTGGCGAGAATGCCGATGAAAGCGAGATCAGCCCCGGCGCGCTCTACGCCTCAGGCCTGATCGCCGCCGGAGGAATCGTCGGCCTGATCGGTGTGGCCATCAAAGCCTACGAATCCCTCACCGGCAACCATGTCCCCATTCAATTTCCGGAAGCCAACTTCCTGCATCACGACTGGATCTCGGTGCTGATGTTCGCCGCGCTGGCGTTTTCGCTCTACTACTTCGCCCGCAAACCGATGAAACATTCCTGAGTTCTGAGTTACGACAAAAAAATCAGCAAACCAGACGATAGTTGTTACTGGCTGAGTCGATAGTTGTTGTCTTGCACGACGATAGTTATTAAATCGTCAAGCAAACATCAAATGCTTGCTGACAGCGACGGACGCCCCATGCACATGTACTGCGGTCACTTTGCCGACAAGCTTTGTGCCCTTGGGAATCTCCGTCCCATCGGCGGTCTTGATCGACGTCTTCGTTTTGACCACAACGCTGTCGCCCGCCTTGGCTGTTTTCGCATCGAGCTTGCCCTCAAGTTCACCGCTCACAGGTTGCAGCTGCACCGCGACATTGGCATCGACTTTGTCGGACTCGCTTACCTGTGTGCCGCCAGCGCCGGCTGCCGTGGCCTGCGACGTGGCCGTACCCGCCTGTTGCGCTGTCAACGGAAAACTGGAGACGGCGATTGTCGCCACGGCAATCGTCAATGCCAATTTCATGGAAAGATCGTTCATCGATTTGCTCCTCAGATCGCACGCGCCGCTCCTCGCTCACAAATTTGTGAGGGTGCTTCTTCCTGATAATCGGTTGCAATTGAGATGCCAGGCGATCATTGATACAAATCATCCAGCTATAAGCTTATGATAAATAAGGCATTAGCAGAGAATCGAAAAAGCACAATTGCCGCTTCGCCGAAGTACGGAGAACAACGCGAAAGGTAAATCTATACAGATAGCCATGTAAATAGTTCCCGGAAACGGACGCGGAGTCCAATTTGCCCGACTCCATCGCATCGCGAGCTGCCTGCCGCCGCCTACCCAGCCTGGTATTTGCGCCCTTTCCAAACTGCTGGACGGCGAAACAGCTTGCGAAAGAACGCATACCATTGGAGCACCAGAAGCATAAGCACGCCCAACGGATGCAGGGCAGCACCGAGCCAATTTTCCTGGAAGCGCCAAACCGATACAAAATGGACAGCAACGTTGAGCACCAAAGCCAGAAGCGCCAGCTGCCATGCGAGCACAGCCAGAACAAAAGGAACCGTATTTCGCTCTGTAAATGCCCAGATCATGATCGGGATCGGCGCAACCTGGCCGAAGAACAAGAGCACGGTAAAGACAGGAAGGCGTAGCAGGGTTGCCATGCCTTCGGTGGCGTTCTTAACGAGGCCGCTCCAGACCTGCCCCGCACTTGTGTACATGCGACAGACGGCGTCCCGGCTCAGATCAAAGACCCGGGTGCGAAATCCCGCGCGGCGAAACAGCTTGGGCAGCAGCAGGCCGTCATGCATCGTTTTGGGGTTGGCGGAGTGGCCGCCGCTGGCGAAGTACGGCTCCCGCCGCACCATCATGAACTGCCCGCAGCCGACGGCAAAGGCTGCCAACCCGGTCCAGCGTTCGCCCGCCAGCGGCAGAAAACCAAGCAGCACAAAATTGATGAGTGGCAATAGCAGTTTTTCGAGAAATGTCCCCGTGGTCTGCCGGGGAAAGCCGCTGACCAGCGCAAGCTCGGGCTCATCGCCGGCGACGTGGTTCAGTTCGCTGACCATGCGATAGATTGCTTCGGGGCCTACCAGTACATCCGCATCGACATAGCAAAAGACGTCGTGGGTCGCGAGCGAGGCCAGCGACCAGCAGGCATGCTGCTTGCCGTTCCAGCCCCCGGGCAGAGGCAGAGCCGCCTCAAGCCGCACCCTTGCATCCTGCTCCGCCAAGGCTCGGACAATTTCGGCGGTGCGGTCGGTCGAACCGTCGTCAAGTACGATCAATTCCAGCTCCACCCCGCGAGAGCTCAACACGGCCTGCACAGCGGCCTCAATTGCGGCCTCTTCATTGCGCGCCGGAATCAAGACTGAGACTGGCGGAAGGAGCCGCTTATTCCAGTCCGGCCCAGGCCGCCGAAACAGCACAAAATTACAAGCGAATATCAGCGCCGACAGCAACGCAGAGGCAAAGGTGACCTTGGCTGCAATCACCATCCATGTGACAGCGACAGGCGTTGACCAGAATTCGATAGAGAAGACAGGCAGAGTGAGGGATGAGGTCATTGATCGTGCAGACTTCTGTGTTTGTCATGGTACTGCCGGCCGGTAAGGGCACAGGTTAGGCGCTTCCAGAGGCCGTAGATACCGCCAATGCCGGCGGACCCAGTCAATATTGTCTCAAACGTCTCCGGATTTCGCTCCATGGCCAGCATTGCGAGCTCATCGAGAGTCGCAGCCATAGCGTAAGAAAGCAGGTTGGTCCAGGTTCGCGCATCCTCCATGGAGCCGTCGGCGATCTCAAGAGGTTCCCCAATATTGATCAGAACCTCGGGCAGCCTTTCCTCCCAGTACACATATTCGATCGTCACCGGCACGCAGGTCAGCCTGCCTGACCGGCTCATCAGCGCTCCCAGCCCGGGCCGGAAGACGATTGGCCGGGTGCGCACGTCCTGGAATTGGCTCTCCGGCGTGATCCAAAGCACCGAGTTGGGCCGGCTCAGTACCTGATAACCGGCGCGCAGCAACTGCGCCGCTCCCCGTGCCGAAGCATTGTCCACGGGAAAGAAACCCATCGGCCGCAACACGCCATAATGCGCCAGAGCGGTTTCGTCCATGGGCGCGTAGTGCTCGCGGTGCGGCAAGAGCACCTGCCCCAGCAGCATAGCCGTCAGCGGGTCCCACCAGGAAGCATGATTGGCAAACAAGATCAGCGGATGCGCCTGCGGCGGAATGCGGCCGGCATTGGCAACGCGCACTGAATGGAAATGCCGAGCCAGATACCAGCGCAGATAGATGGAAAACAGGCCGATCATCCGCCTAGAGGGACTTTGAAGTTCTCCTCCTGCCTTGGCCGGATTGACCTGCGTTCGCGTCATACCGATGTTCGATGCTCCTCCGCCGTCCAATCAGGAACTGAGGATTTCGCGGCGTCCGCCTCTACTCCACGATACTGCCGATCGAGGGCGTCTGCAGCAATCCATCCCGACATTAGTACCATAGGCATCCCTGGCCCGGGGTGAGCAGCACCCCCGGCAAGAAAAAGCCCTTCCGGATCGCGCCTCCGATTCGATGGTTTGAATGCACCACTCCAGCGTCCATGGCTGGACAGACCGTAAATTGCGCCATTCAGCACCTTATAGCGCTCGTGAATATCCTGGGGCGTCAGCGCACGCTCAAAGACGATTCGCTCCTCGATGTCCGGCATACCCGCGCTTCTCTTCAGCTTGTCGAGAATCACTTGGCGATACTCAGGGAACATCGCCTTCCAGTCCTGACCTGGCCGCAGATAGGGCGTATGAACGAGAACATACAGCGCGTCGCCGCCTTCGGGTGCAGTCGAGGATTCGGTTCGAGCCGTCGAGGCGAGATAGCATGTTGGATCGGGCGCGGGCTCGCCCAGGTCATAGATGTGGTGAAACTCTTCCTCCGGATCACGCGAGAAGACAAAGCAATGATGCGCCAGATGTTCATAGCGTTTGTTCAGCCCCAGATACAACACCACGCCAGAACAGGCTGGCTCATAGGCGCGCTCCTTTTCGAATCGTTGCGCAGACTCGCCGCCGATCAGTTCGCGATACGTACGCACTGCGTCTTCGTTTGAGACCACGGCATCGAATCGCAGCGCTTCGCCTGCCACAGTAACGAGGCCAGTGACTTTGCCCGCATCAATCGTCAGCCGCTCGACCTCGGTCGACGCGTGATACTGCACTCCAAGCTCGCGGCCAAGCTTTACCAGCGCCTCGGGCACCGTGCGCGTGCCGCCCATCGGATACCAGATTCCCTCCTCCGACTGCATGTGTCCGATGGCGCACAAGATGGCCGGCGAAGCTTCCGGCGACGAGCCGACATACTGCGTGTAGTGATCCAGCATCTGCGCCACGCGCGCGTCGGGGATGAACTCGCGAATCGTTCCCGCCACCGTCTGCCCCAGTCGCATCCGCATCACGTCTTTGAGCACCGCAATCGAGAACGCGCCTTTGAGGTCCAGCGTGTCCATCATCGAGCCGACTGGCCGCCAGAAGAAGAACTTGTTGCTGATGGTATGGAGCTGCTCCGAGAGCTGCTGAAACTTCAGAAATCCCTCTCCCATACCGGGTTTGATCGCATCGAGCGACGTAGCCATCGCCTGCAGATCGTCCTTGAGATCGAGCACCAGCCCATCGTCGAAAAAGCAGCGCCATTGCGGATCGAGCCGCACCATCGGGATGTAATCTTCGAGTTGCCGCCCGGCCTCGGCAAAGATGCGCCGCAGCACCGATGGACGAATCAGGATCGTCGGGCCCATGTCGAAGCGAAAGCCGTCCTCTTCAAGCACCGCGGCCTTGCCGCCCAGCCACGCGTTCTTCTCGAAGACCTCAACCTCGTACCCGCGCGCCGCCAGCGTAGCCGCTGCAGCAAGCCCGCCTAGCCCTGAACCAATCACCGCAATCCGCATTCCGCTGTCTCCGCTATTTCAGTCTTCTTGCCGCTCGAACCAGGCGCTTTAATCCATCCCAGCGATTTTGAAATCCCTCGCCATAGAGCGCCTTGGCCAAACCGGCGAACAACTCCAAATGCTCATCCCCGGTAGTCTGGTAAGGGAATGGAATGCGGCCGTGCTGCACTTGAATCGTCCGCGGCGCAGTCATCGCCAGCAATCCCTCCGCGCCGCGCGTCACGCCAAAACCGCTGCGGCCGCGCCCGCCAAAGGCAATGCGCGGATCGACCGTGGGGATCACGATGTCGTTGATCAGCACATTGCCCACGCGCAATCTTCCCGCCAGCTTGCGCGCCTCCCGCTCCGGCCCAAAAACCGCCGCAGTCAATGCGTATGGGCAGTCGCCATTGGCTGCCAATGCCTCGCTCACACTGCTTGTCCGCATGACGCTAAGCACAGGCGCAAAGATATCCGCGCGCAAGACCTGCATCGCTGGGGTTGCGTGATAGATCAGGGTCGCGCCTGCTCCCGGAGAATCTTCGCAATCCCCCGAACCACCCAGCAAACCATCCAGAACGATTTCAGCTCCGTGACTGCGAGCATCCGCAATGAGTCCGCGCAAGAGCTCTTCCGTCTTAGCGGGCAGCGGAACCGGAGTAAGCTCCCTCGCCATCGCAGCCAGCCGTGTTTCGACCTGGCCGGCCTCGCTCTCGCTTAAGCCAACCAGAAAGACCCGCCGCGGAGCCATGCATGTGAACGAGCCGTTGAAGCGCAGTCCAAAGCCGATCGCGCGCGCCATGTGTTCCAACTCCGCACCGGGCAGCACAAAGACCGCGTCGCATCCGGAAAGCTCCATCGTCGCTGGAGTCAGCGTCTCGGCCAGCTGCCGCATCACCGCCTTCCCCGTCTGCGCCGAGCCCGTCAGCACTACATGATCTACCCCCGCAGCAATCGTCTCCGTGACCGACCCCACTTCCGGCCCGAGCACCGTAAGCAGATCGGGATTCAACCCACACTCCACCAGCAGAGCGCGCAGTGCATCTGCCGCGACCACGGTTCCCGGCGCGGGCTTCCAAAGCACGGCATTGCCCGCAGTCAACGCCTGAACCGTCTGTACCCCGGCCAGCAGCAGCGGATAGTTCCCCGCGCCCACCACCAGCACCACGCCGAGGGCCGCGCGCTCGACCTCTGTCTGAACCCCGGTCAGCCAGAGTGGCCGCCTTCTGCGTCCCAGCCTTCTGGTTCGCAGGATTCGCTCTGCCTCCTGCTCTACAAACCGGCACGCCGCCAGTAGCGGCACGATCTCCGAACCAAGCGTGTCGGCCACCGTGCGATGCAATGCGCCAGGGAGATTCGCAGGCACCGTCTCAGCCAGTTCACGCGCGTGCAAAGCCATTTGCTGCCGCAGCCTGGCAATGATGCCGATCCGCGTCCGCAGAGGCGTCTCTTCCCACTCTTTCTGGGCCAGTAAGATGTCTTCCCGGCGTTCGAGATACTCGTTGCGCATGGCTCGCTCTACCTGCTGCATTCGATTCTCTCGCAAACCAATGCTTGTCATCGTGGGATTGTCATTATGAGCGAAGCGAAGGATCTGCTTTTCGCAACTATGTCTATCGCACAGCCTCATACGCCGCGCCGCCCTCAAGCCGCGGCATCGGATTCCACTTCGGCTCCAGCTCCATATCTTCCAACAGCAGCCGCGAAGTAATCCGCGCCGACTCGAAGATCACTGGCAGGCCGCTGCCTGGATGCGTGCCTCCACCGACCAGATACACGCCTTCCAGATCTTCGAAGCGATTATGCGGCCGCAGATGCAGCATCTGCTTGAGCGAGTGCGCCATGCTGAAGGTCGCGCCAAGATGCAGGTGAAACTCCGAGTTCCATGTCGCCGGGGTCAGCCTCCGCTCCACGCGAATGCGGCGCTCCACATCCGTGATGCCGATCTTTTCTAGCTGCCGCAACGTCATCGCGCGAAAGCTCGCTTCCTGCTGCTCCCAGTTCACATTGGCGTGCTCATGCGTAACCGGCACCAGCACATACAACGTGCTCTTGCCTTTCGGTGCAAGTGTCGCATCGGTCACGCATGCATTCTGCACATAGAAGCTCGGGTCTTCAGTCGTTAAGGTGTGCCCATGCTCGATGTCGCGCAGGTTCTGCTGGTAATTCTTAGAGAGGTAAATCGTGTGGTGCTTGACGTTGTCGTAGCGCCCTTCGATTCCCAAATACATCATGAAGGTCGAGCATGAGAACTGCTTCTTCGCGATACGTTCATTCGTCCAGCGCTTGCGCAGATGGTTGGGAACCATGCGCTGCATGGCCTGCGCAAAATCCGCATTGACCACCACGGCATCGGCCTCAATGGTCTCTTCCGCTGTGCGCACGCCGGTCACCTTGCGGCCTGTAAAAAGCATCTCTTCTACTGGTGTGTCCCGCAGAATTTTGACGCCCAGCCCTTCGGCTATGCGCGCCATCGCCTGGGTTACCGCGCCGCAGCCGCCCACGGGATGAAAGACTCCATGCTCGTACTCCAGAAACGAAAGAATGCTGAACAGGCTGGGGCAGGAGAATGGCGACATGCCCAGGTACTTCGACTGGAAGCTGAAGCCCAGCCGAATCCGCTCATCCTCGAAATACTTGCGCAGGTCCGAGTCCAGCGAGCGCCACGGACGCACCAGCGGCAGCATTCGTAGAATCTCCGGCCGCAGCAAGTCGCGCCAGCTTTCAAAGGCCGTCTGCAGGATCGGGGTAAAGCGCTGGAGCTTTTCCCGGTTGTCGCGGAAATAGTCTTCGAGGCGCGCAGCATCTGCCGGACAGATCGCCGCAATCTGCGCCTTCATCCGCTCCACATCGGGAGTGGCATCGACCTGCCCACCGCCTCCAAAGACAAGGCGATATTGCGGGTCCAGCCGGTACATCGGCACTTCTTTTTCGAGGCTGTGGCCAGTGGCCGCGAAGATCTCGCGCAGCACCTGCGGGAAGAGGAAAAACGTCGGCCCCACATCGAAGCGGAAGCCGTCCTGTTCCAGGGTAGATGTGCGCCCGCCAACCGTGCCGCGCTTCTCGACCACCGTGACTTCGAGGCCGGCCTTGGCCAACAGCATGGCAGACGCCAACCCGCCCGGCCCCGCCCCTACAATGACAACTCTACCCGCCCGACGCTTTGCGCTCATGATCTCCGGCTACTGAGAGAAGTACGCGGCCCCTCCGTCCGCGGATTGCCCCGGAAATCCAGCTCCCCGGGGCCGCTTCCCTCCAATCTATCCCGCCGCAGCACTCTTCCCACGTGGCCGGGCTCATCGAGTTTCATTACAAAGTAGTTCAACCCCATCAAATTTTGATAGGACGCGATTGGGTGCAATTCCGGACAGCTTTCGGTGGCTCCGACGCAGATTCGCGAGGGGTTTTCAGAGCTGGCTAAGCGCTTATCCGCTTGGCGATCACCAGAGTAATGTCGTCGAACTGATCGCGCCCGCCAAAGGCCAGCACCTCATCGACGACCGCACGGGCAATTTCGCAGGCGGTCAGGCCGCAGCTCCGCCGCAGCGTGTCAACCAGGCGCTCTTCGCCAAACTCCTCCCCGGCTTCATTGAAGGTTTCGGTCACGCCGTCGGTATAGAGCGCCAGCACATCGCCCGGCTCGAGATGGCTCTCGGCCACGGTGCACTCCCACTCTGCAAAGAGTCCAACGACGGCGCAGGTCGCGTCAAGCCGCCGCAGACCTCCGTCGCAGCGCAGGATCACGGCCGGCAGATGACCGCAGTTGGCGTAGCGCAGCCGCCCGTTGGCCTGGTCGTAATCGGCGAAGAACAGCGTGGCGTAGGCGCTCTCGGTTGAATTCTCCAGCAACTGGCGGCTCACTGCGGCCAGAAAGATCTCCGGCTCATCGCCCGCGTGGACGCACTGGTTGCGCAGACTGGCCTGCAGATTGGCCATGAGCAGTGCCGCGGCCATGCCTTTGCCGGCAATGTCGCCGATCACCAGCGCGAGGCGTCCCGCTCCCAGGTCGAGAAAGTCATAGTAGTCGCCGCCAACTGACCGCGCCTGGTGGCAAACCCCTGCATAGTCGAGGGTCGAAACCACCGGGAACCGCTGCGGAAACAGCCGCGCCTGCACCTGCTTGGCAATCTCCAGCTCCTGCGCCGCTCGCTCTTCAGCTGCGTGCCGCTCGGCCGCCATCCGGCGATTCTCTTCGACCTGCCGCGTCATATCGTCGAATCCCGCGAGCGTGAAGGCGTTCCCGTCCGGGTCTTCAAACCGGCAGAAGACGCCGCCCCACCCCGGAGTTCGCGGAGGCCAGAGGAACTTCACTCCCCGAGCCGACCACTCCTGATACTTTGCCTCGACATCCTCGGTGATAAAAGCCACGGACGCCGAGCTGCCGACCAAACGCTCTTCGTCATGGCCTGGCCGGGGGCTCACCAGCGCCAGGGTCGCCGTTCCGTCCGGAGGAGCCACTTCCACCCATCGAACCCCGGAAGCGAAACGCACATCGACCACCAGCCGGAAGCCCAATATGTCGCAATAAAACTCCAGGCTTCGCTCCTGGTCGCTCACATAGATCGTCGCGAACTGCAGGCGCAGATACGGTCCGTCGCGATCCTGCCGCGGACGCGCCCCAAGAGACCGCGACGGAGACTCGCCGCCCTGCGAAACCGAGACGATCCGGTCGGCCAGTCCGGTTTCTTCCTGCGCGGGTTGAGCTTCGTCGACCAAGACAATTTCCTCGTGTCCATCATCGTACATCGAAGAAATCCGATCGGAATGAGCATGCGTTACTGACTACAGCTTTTCCGCACCCACCTCATCCTTGTAAACCTTCCCGCCCTTCATCACGAAGCTCACATGCTCCAGCACTTCCACCTTGTCCAGCGGATTCGCCGCCACCGAAAATATCACCCCATCAAATTTTGATAGGGGCGAGTCTGTTTCTTTCCGCACAGATTTGCGCGATTCGGCTCCAAGGTTGCGGCGCTTATCGCCACTGATCAGCAGCCGATCCTCGCTTGTAATCGGCCACAAATAAAAATCCGGCTTGCGTTAATACCGATTGAAGCGTGTGCAGGCCTTCCTGATCGGGGGAATAAAAGGTTATGTAATTGTCATGATCGGCGTAGATAGCGAACAATTCAGGACTTGGAACAAACAGAAAATCGACCCAATCACTGAGCGCTGCCAACAGGAGTTTTCGGATACTTTCCTGCCCCTTGGCCTCCACAATAAAATCCCAGTGATCTTCGACCTGAATAAAATTGTCCACCAATAGTGAGAGAAGATTATCCGGCTGGAATACGATGAGGTCGGAACTTAAAACGCCATTTTCCAAAGCATATGGAGATAAGAAGCTTTCCACAAAATTATCCAACCCGTCACGCTGAGGGGTCTCGAACGTAATCTGAGATTCCCAGGGCGCAGAACGAAATATTTGGGACTCTATTGTTTGCTCCGATAGGCAAGTTATCAAGTCTTCTCCAATCGTAATTATGTCTCGACGCCAAACTGCATCGCGACGATAGATGCTTTCTCGTAATCCATTTACGAAGCACAGAAAGACTCCGAACTACTGCTTCTCCGCACCCACCTCATCCTTGTAAACCTTCCCGCCCTTCATCACGAAGCTCACATGCTCCAGCACTTCCACCTTATCGAGTGGATTGGCGGTTACAGCAATCAGATCTGCGTACTTGCCCGCCTCCAACGTCCCCACATCCTTGCTTCGGTCGATCAAATCCGCCGCGCTTGAGGTCGCTGCGTGAATCGCGCCTGCCGGAGTCATGCCAAACTTCACCATGTAGTGAAACTGCTTCGCATTGTCGCCATGCGGGTAGACGCCTGCATCGGTGCCGAATGCGATCTTCACACCGGCCGCGACGGCCTTGGCGAAGTTCTCGCGCTGCAGCCGGCCTACCATCTTTTCCTTGTCGATCATTTCCTTGGGCAGGCCGAATTTGCCCGCCTCGCCAAGGATGTAGTCGTCGTTGTAGATGTCGGCGTCGAGATAGGTGCCGTGCTGCTTCATCAGCTCGATTCCCTCGGCATCGATAAGGCTGCCGTGCTCGATGGAGTCGATGCCAGCGCGCACTGCATCCTTGATGCCCTGCGTGCCATGCGCGTGCGCCGCAATCTTGCGACCGGCGCGATGCGCCTCATCCGCGGCGATCTTCAGCTCTTCGTAGGTGAACTGCTCCGCGCCCGGCTTGTCTCCCGCCGAAAGCACGCCGCCCGTGGCGAGAATCTTGATCACGTCCACGCCATACTTCACCTGCTCACGCACCACGTGACGCACTTCATCCGGCCCGTCTGCAATCTGAAAATCCTTCTCCGCCGGATACATCATGTTGTTCACCGCCGGAGCGAAGCCATTCATATCGCCGTGGCCGCCAGTAATGGAGATCCCCGGCCCGCTGGCTACTACGCGCGGCCCTGGGATATATCCGGAGTTGATCGCATTGCGCAGGTCGACTGCAAAGAAGGGCTGCGAGCCCACATCGCGCACGCTGGTAAAGCCCGCCAGCAACGTCTTATTGGCATTGACCACGCCATTGAATCCGCCCATGAACGGCGTCTCGCGCACTTCGTTGATCGGGTCGTACTTGTCCGCGCGCGCTTCGAGATGCGTGTGGCAATCGATCAGCCCCGGCAGCACCCAATCCTTTGACAAGTCAACGACCGTCGCTCCGGCTGGAATCGTGACTTCGCCCGCAGCCGCAACCTTGGTGATGCGCTCGCCTTCGACTACAAGCACGACGTTGTCGCGCAGCTTATCGCTGGTCGCGTCGAAAAGATGTCCAGCCTTGACATACATCACCGGCGAAGCGGCGGCGCTCTGAGCGTGACCGGCTAACGGCATAAAACCAGCCAAAACAGCGGCGCTGCACAAACGCGCAACAACAGAACGGCGAGACCAAAGAGAAAAAGTCGGCAAGGACAGCTCCAGGGCAATCGTGATTGGGAAGCAGTTCACAGAATTATAAAGAACGCTTCCACCCACGTGCGCGAGCTGGAGTTTTAGCCGACAACGAAAACGACGCGTGATCTGCCGCTGTCTTTATTCCAGTTCTCTTCGACATCGGCAAGCGGCACGGCCCTGGTTTCGATCTGCAGCTTGCCGGGCACGACGGCCTGCATCACGCCTTGGATTGCCCCAAGCAAACCCGCCAGCGGTACGCTCCCAATGCCGCTGCCCATCAGCATCAGATCCGAAGAACGAAGCGCCGCAGCCGGCAGCGAGATCTCTCCGCCACTCATTGAGCCAATGTTGACGTATCGGACCTGCACTCCATCCTTGTCTGCCTTCGCAGCCTCAACAATCAACATCTCGGCGCTCTTGCCCCACAGGTAGTCGAGCACCACATGCACGCCGTCGCCTGCGAATTGCTCTTGAAATGCGGCTTGCAAATCCTCCGGGGACAGCGTGAGCGGGACGATTACATCGGCGCCCAATCCCTTCAGCTCTTCCAATGCCTGCGCATCGCGGCCGGTCGCGATCACTTTCTTTGCGCCCATGTGGCGAGCGATCTGCAGGGCAAGCCGCCCGGCAACACCGGTAGCGCCGTTGATGAGCACGTTCTCTCCCGCGGCGAGATGTGCGCGCTCCTTGAGAGCCGCCCATGAAGACATCCCGGGATTCGCAATCGCCGCTGCCGTCACATCGTCTACGCCTTCCGGCAGTGGAATGCAGTGCCCTTTCCGGACAACCGCTTTTTCCGCCATCGCTCCGAAGGGCGGGTCGGGAAGAGCGAAATACACCCGGCGTCCATCGGCGGTACGTCCAACTCCGTCGACACCTGCGATCGCAGGAAACTGCCCGGACGAGCTGTAATGCGCGCCGGATGCGCGGCCTTTCGTCAGCTGACTCAAAGCCGACGCCGTGACCTGAATGAACTCTTCATCCGCCTTCGGTGCAGGCTCGTTGAAGTCGCCATATATGGGTGTCTTACCGGGTCCGGTTACGATTGCTGCTTTCATCGCATCTCTTCCCTTCTGTTCAGAATCCTAGTTTCAGCCAGCGAGCCGCGCTAATCCTTCCCAAGCCAGTTTCGCCAGGGCCTGCGTCAGCAGCGGAGAAGCATTCAACGATTCAGGCCGCTCCAGCCGCATGCCCAACTTCGCTGCGTACTCGCGAAATGCAATATCGATGTCGTAGAGAATCTCAACATGATCGCAGAGAAAACCGATAGGCTGCAGCATCACTGCCTTCGCGCCCTCCGCAGCAAGCCCATCGAGCGTGGCCTCGACGGTTGGCCCAATCCACGGGCCTCCGCTCGCGCCCTGGCTCTGGAAGGCAAAGCACCACGACGAAATCTCAGGCACGCGATCTGCTACCAGCTGCGCGGTTAGCTTCGCTTCCTCTGCATACGGGTCAGGCGTGGTATCCGAGCCAGGCCATAGCCTCGGAGCATTTGCTCCGCCTTCCGGAGCCGGCTGAGGCTGCACCGTTCGCAGCGGCACGCTGTGCGCAGTAAAGATCACCGGCACCTGCCCATCAACCTCACTCGCCAGCTGCGCATACGGCTCACGCAGCCGCTCGGCAAAGGCCTCAGCCAGCAGTGGCTCGCTCGCCCAGCCGTCGAGAAAATCGAAGCGCATCCCGGCTGCTTCTGCCAATGCGGCGCGGCGATAGAGTCCAACCGAAGTCCGCGAATTCTGCGGCGCCAGGCAGATCACTGCGGCCTCTTCCGCTCCATCGGTGCGCATCTGCTTCACCACGTCGCCAATGTACGGCCGCCAGTTGCGCATGCCCACGTAGACCGGAATCGCCTCGCCCGACTTTGCCAGCTCGGCCTGCAGCAGTGTGGCCTGCTCCATGGTGAGATCAGTTAGCGGGCTGTGCCCTTTGGGCTCACCAATCAGCGAATAGCGATGCTGGATCTCCTCGATCACATGCTGCGGCATCGGCCTGCCACTGACCACATTGCGCAGATACTCGGGAATCTCGTCGACCGTCCCCGG
>DATAZR010000060.1:0-14607 GCA_036271955.1 Acidobacteriaceae bacterium | reverse complement strand
AGGGAGCCTTTCTGGCGTTTGTGATTGCGCAGTTTGCGATTGCGGGGGCGAGCGTGGTGCTGTTCCGGCAGGGGCGCTGGAAGCGGATTCGAATCTAGCAAAGTCTGTGAAGTCGAATTTCGAGAGCGGGATGCGAGCCGTTGCAGGCCAGTTTCCCGCCAGATTTTAGCCGTATGGCTGAATCCTCAAAGGGTTTCCTTCATCTGAGAGAATGATGTTCGTGCAGAGACCCAAAAAACCTGTTTTTCGACGCTCTTCGGCGCTGATGCTGGGGGGAGTTCTGGCTCTGGCTGCGCCGGTCGGGACCGCCTTGGCCCAGTCGGCCGAGTTGCCGTCGAATCCTACTCCGAACCGGAGTTCGCTGAGCAACCCCTACTACGGGAGCGTGACGCTCACTCCCGAGACGGATGGCGTGCTGAAGCTGTCGCTGGACGATGCGGTGACCCGCGGGTTTGCGGCCAATCTCGGGCTGAAGGAAAACGAAGCCGCGGAGCTGAAGTTCAAGGGCCAGGAAATGCAGGCGGCGCAGTATCTTCTGCCGTCGATCACGGTGACCGGGGGTACGGGCTACAACGAGTACAACCTGGCGGCGTTTGGTTTTACGAATGGATTTTTGGGCAAGGTTGCAGCGAGCGGGGTTTTCCCGCCGAACGCCTTCAGCGGGCTCTCGTTCATCACCAAGGCAGACGTGACCACGGGCCAGATCAACTACGAGCAGACCTTGTTCTCGGGCACGTATATCGACGGATACAAGGCGGCGCGAGCGGCGGAGAAATCCGCCTACTTCAGCAAGATGAGCGGCCGCGGCGAGGTCGTGCAGCAGGTGGCGACGGCGTATCTGGCGGTGATCGCGGCACGCAGCGAAGTCGAGAATGCCAAGGCGCTGCTGGATGCCGACAAGGTGCTGTTCGACCAGGCGCATGCCAAACATGAGGCGGGAACGGTAGCGAATCTGGATGAGCTGAGGCCGCGCGTGCAGTACCAGCAGCAGAAGCAGACGGTGCTGGCCGATGAAAATGCCCTTGAGAAAGACGAGATTCTGCTCAAGCGCGAGATCGGCGTCGCGCCGGGACAGAAAATTGAGCTGACCGATCCGAACCCTTACAGCGAGCTGGCCTCGCGGACGCCGGAAGATCTCAAGACCGAGGCTTACGCGAACCGGCAGGACTATCAGAATCTGCAGGCCCAGGAGGTTGAGGCGCGAATGACGGTTGGCGCGCGCCGGGCTGAGCGGCTGCCGACTCTGAGCTTCAAGGGCAACTACGGCGTGACCGGCGTTTCGGGTGTTGGATACCACGGAACGCTGATGGCGGTGGGAACGCTGAAGGTGCCGATCTTCCGCGAGGCTTCTCTGCGCGGCGATACCGAAGTTGCGAAGGCGCAGCTGTTGGGTGTGACCCAGCAGCTTGGCGATCTGCGCGGACACATCGATCAGCAGGTGCGCTCTTCGCTGCTGGATGTGCAGGCGGCGCAGCAGTTGGTCGAGGTGGCGCGGTCCAATGTCGAACTGGCGAAGCAGGCGCTTTCCGATGAGACGGATCGCTTCCATGCCGGCGTGGACGACACGCTGCCGCTGGTGCAGGCGCAGTCGACGCTGCAGAGCGCGCAGAGCAACCTGGTGCAGAGCCTGTATCAGTTCAACGTCTCCAAGCTTGGGCTGGCGCGCAGCACCGGGGTACTGGAGCAGCAGTACAAAGCCTATCTGGGGCGCTGACTCGACCTCATAAATCATTATTTGAGAGCAGCTCTACGCGGGTAAATTCGAGACAGGCCTTGGGCTTCGGGCGTCTTAAGACGGCCAGAGATGGACTGAACTGCGATAAGACGGAATAGCCGACCCTAACCCATGAGCTCGAAGTACGGAATTTGATGTCCCTCATCTTTCCAATTGGCGCTTTCCATCCAGATATCGACGTAGCTTTCCTCCAGCCTCGGCTGGAAACCGAGGCCGGTCCCAAATCGAATGCACGCGCCGGCTATTAAAGGTTCCGCGCGGAAGACATACGTGATTTTGTTGATTAAGTCGAACCTCTGCGAATCATTGATCGCCAGCTTGTTGGCAGTGTTGTTCCATACGGCGCCGAGACCAACTTTGAACAAGGTGAAGCCGGTCCTCGTCGTCAGCCACAGCCGCCAATTCAACAGTGTGTTGAGATTGAAGCAGTGATTTGGCTGATCCCAGCAAAAAGCTGTATCGAAGTGCGCCATTGCCATGCTGTTGTAATTAAACGCGACGACCGCAATGCAGTTCGCGAGCCCCGCTGTCATCACCCAGGAATTTTGTATCGGTATAGTCTCTGAAAGTCTATCGAAACCTGCGTAAGCAATCATGACTTCTCCTTTTAGCGTACCGTTGGCTTATTGCACCGGGATGTCGATTTTATCGTCGGGCAGAACGATTTGAAGATTGGTCTTGCTTTGAGACCGCACTTCTCCGTTGGGCAGCGGATGCAGTTTGAATAGATACAGCATATTTCTTTCCGGGTCGTCGAAGGCATGGAAGCCGGCGACCTGTTCCAGCGAAAAATGTGTGTGCAGGTCTTCGAGCGAGCCGGGGTCGAGGTCGTTCCATGCGGCGTACCAGCCGGGCTGGTATTGGGCGAGTTTGACCGGCAGCTCTACGGTTCCGAAATCGTCGCACAGGGACGGGAGATGCGAAATCAGGGTGATCTCATCGCCGCTGATGGAGAGCAGCAGGCGGTTGCCGTTGGGATGCTGGTCGATGTAAGTAGTGAGGTTCTGAGCCGCGGTGACCCAGGTGTACTGCGGGTGAAAGACATATTTCAGCGTCCAGATGCCGTTGACCGCAGCGGTGACCAGGACAATGCCGAGGATGGCTATGCCGACTTGCCGAATTTTCGTGGGCTGATACAGCAGTTGCGCGGTGATGCGAACGATGACGAAGAAGCTGAAGAAGGCGACCACAACGTAATAGCGCGGCTGGGGATGGTTCTGGTAGGTCATGAAGGCGATGTAACCGCCGACGGCGACGACCGATCCTGAGAAGAGCGGATCGCTCCACAGGCCTTCGGTCCAGTTATAGGGCCAGGATTTGAGCCAGTCCGTTTCTTCACGGTCGGGGTTGGAGCGGTATCGCAAATAGAGAACAGCAGCGAGCGCGGTGAGGATGAGCAGGCCGGTCAGTGGAATGAAAATGCGATCCGCCCAGAGGCTTCCGTGGAAGGACCACCAGAAGCTCATGAGGCGTCCATAGAGGCTGCTGGGCTTTTCGTAGGCGTTGACGAAAAAGAGGTACTTGTAGTCGGCGAAGAGGTCGTTGCTGACGACGGCGAGCATCCACAGGCTAAAGGAGATGGCAGCTGCGCCTCCGGCGGCGGCGAGCAGGCGCAGCATCCTGCGTTTCTGCCGCCACAAGGGCATGGCGATGATCCACACCAGGGCAGGCAGCAGAAACAGCGCGGTCGTCTTGGTGAGCAGCATGCCGGTGAAGAGCAGGCCGATGATGGCGGAGACGCCTTCCTGATGCTTGAGGCGAGGCAGCCGGATGGCAAGGTTCATCGCTGTGAGGGTCAGCGTGATGAGCAGCGGCTCGAGGATGGCCAGGCGGCTGAAGGCGTAGAGGAACGGGCTGGTGACCAGCAGGGTGACGGCGAGCAGGCCGGCCCAGCGCGGACCGCGTTCGCGGAAAAACTTGTAGCTGAGAAAGAGATTGAGGAAGAAGAAAGCGACGGCAAGTGCGCGGGCGGCCTGTGGGGTAACTCCGGTGATGAAGAAGAGCAGCCACAACAGGAACGGCCACACCGGAACAGCGGGCGCAGGGTTGAAGTCGCCGGGGATGTACCAGTTGTGGAAGAGATGGTCGCGGATGGCGGCGTTGCCGTACCAGCCCTCGTCGGTGTACTTGGACCAGTCTTCCCAGGGAGAGAAGTTGGGGAAATCGGCGCGAAGATGCCAGGCGTGTGCCGCTGCGAAGAGGGCAATAAGGACGATCCACAGCGCGTAGGCGAGGCGTTTCATTGACATTCGAGGTGTTTTTCTCCAGGGATGTCGAGTGGGGATGGAACTATAGCGGCTTCATGGGGAGTATACAGGTGAGGTTGTCGGTGAACTCGCAGATTTCACATGGCCTGACCCGGCAGTAGTCTGGACGGCGCGGTGTGCGCCGAATGAAGGTAGCTTAGAGATTGTGGGCGAAACGATGGGATGGCGATCGTCGTCCAAGGCGAAGAGGTGAATACGGATGTCAACGCTGGAAGAAAAAGGAAAGGCGTTTCGGGCGCTGCACGAGCGGGGGGACGCTTTTCTGCTTCCCAATCCCTGGGATGTGGGAACGGCGCGGCTGCTGGCTGCATTGGGATTTGAGGCGCTGGCTACGACGAGCGCGGGGTATGCGCTGTCCATCGGCAAGCTGGACGGGGCGGTTGGCTGCGAGGCAATGATCGCTCATGTGGCTGCGATTGCTGCAGCGACAGAGCTGCCGGTGAATGCCGATCTGGAAAATGGTTTTGGCGACGCGCCGGAGTTCGCTGCGGAGACCATTCGCATGGCTGCAGAGGCGGGAGCCGTTGGCGGCTCGATTGAGGACTCGACTGGCCGGGCGGATGATCCTATCTACGCGATTGAGTTTGCGGCGGAGCGGGTTCGCGCTGCGGTGGAGGCGGCGAGGAGCCTACCCTTCACTTTTACGCTGACGGCGCGGGCGGAGAACTTCATCACCGGCAGGCCCGATCTTGGCGATACGATACGTCGCTTGCAGGCGTTTCAGGAAGCAGGCGCGGATGTGCTGTATGCGCCGGGATTGATGAGCAAAGAGGACATTGCCGAGGTGCTGCGATCAGTCGACCGGCCAGTGAATGTGCTTGCGGGGCTCAAGGGATTTTCATTAAGCCATATGGAGCTTTCGCAGATGGGCGTGCGGCGGATCAGTGTAGGCGGATCTCTGGCACGAGCCGCGCTGGGAGGGTTTTTGCGCGCGGCGCAGGAGATGCAGGAACGGGGAACGTTTTCGTTTGTGGATGAGGCTGCAAATTACAAGGACGTGGCGGCGCTGCTGCAGAAGTGACTTTCTGCTGACAGTCCCGCCAGAGCATCATTCGTACGACTCACTCGTAAGACAGGGCATCGATGGGGTCTTTGCGGGCGGCCAGGAAGGCAGGATAGGCTGCGCCGAAGATCGTTCCGAGGAAAGCGATGATGGAGGCTTTGATGATCCATCCCTGAGTGATCTCGAAGAACAAGCCCGGATACTTGGAAAGCAGAGCGGCGTGGATGCCATAGATGAGGCCGATGCCCAGAGCGATGCCGACCAGCGCCATGAGTATCGATTCGCGCAGGACCATGCTGACGATGGCCTGTTTCGACGCGCCCATGGACTTGAGAATGCCGATCTCGCGGGTGCGCTCGAGGATGGCAGTGTACATCGATAGGAAGATGACCAGGAAGCCGACCAGCGTGGCGATGACGGTGACTACGTTGAGAGCGATGTCGAAGCCGGGAATATGCTCCGGAGTCATCATCGAGAGCCACTCTTCCATGGTCTGGACCTGGTAGCCCTCGAAGCCGGGGGCGTGCAGAATCTCCTGGCGAATAGCTTCTTGGTTGGCCGGATTGTCGCTCTTCAGAAAGAACTGCGAGGCTTTTCCTGGGGAGGTGATGAGGGTGCCCAGGGTTCCGATGGGCAGCATCTTGCGGCCGCCCTTACCGCTCTCGACAATGCCGCAGATGCGGAAGGGATGTTTGAGAATCTCCACCGTGTCGCCGACATGCGCGCCTTTGCCGGAGTGGGCAAAAACGTCGTCGACGATGATGTCATTGGGGCCCTGGAACGGACCGCCTGCGGTGAAAACAAAGGGCCGCAGGGCATTGAAGCTTTCGTAATCGATGCCGAAGAGGATTTCAGGCGAGCCGGCGAGGTTGAAGCTCTGGATCACCGGAGACGCAACAGCGACATGGGGCAGCTTGCGCAGGGCTTCCACATTGCGCGCGGGAACCGGTGCGCCGCCGAGTCCATTGAGAAAGGACTGATTGGGCGGGCGAACGATCAGGTCAGCGCCGATGCCGTTGGTGTGAATCCGATTGTTGTCGATCTGGCCAAGGAAGATGGCGGCGACGGAGATGATCATCACCACTTCAATGGCGATGGCGGCGGCGGAGATGACGGAGCGCAGCGGCCGGTGTATCAGGTTGGCGAGGACGAGCTTGTTCATGCAAGGACCAGCTTCTTCATAAAAAGGACCAGCTTGTTCATAAATGGGCGGCGCCGCAGAACAGCTCCTCGGTAAAGGGTATCAGGCGGCTCGTGTGGAAGCTGATTACACGCCCAAATTGGGAATGGAGAAAGGGCGGACGGGGCGCGAGGCGCTCAGTACATGCTTGCAACGCGATTCCCAGATTGGCATAATGTGTTCCACCGTCATGAAAATAAAGGCAAAAGTCCCACGTCATTTTTGACCTGGGGTGCCGATAGGTTTTATCTTGTCTGTGGAAATCTTTTTACGGGAAAGTGTCCCTGTTTTCCGATGAGCATGGTCAGCTTTGGAGAAGAGTTGCGAATGGAGCGGGTCAACCGCGGCATCGCGCTCGAAAGGATTACCGAGATTACCAAGATCAGCCCGCGTCACCTCAAGGCGCTGGAGGAGAACCAGTTCCGTGTGCTTCCGGGAGGGATCCTCAACAAGGGCATCGTTCGCGGCTACGTGAATGTCCTCGGCCTGGACGAGATGGACTGGATTACCCGCTTCCAGCGTGCTTACGCGGCCTCCGGCGAACTGCTGGACGATGATCGGGACTGGATCGAGTTTGCAGCGAATGTAGGCCGTGCGCGTGTTCGGCCTCGCGATGCAGCGACGGAGCGGCTGAAATGGGCCGGAGCGCTGCTACTTCTTATCCTTGTCGGGATCGCGGTTTTCTTTGCGGTTCGCTACTACGGATTCCGCTCCGGATGGTGGCCCACGGTGGTTCCGGGCCGTGAGCCGGTGACAGGTTCGATTAAAGATATGGGATTGTGGCTGATCGGCAGATAAATATCCTGAATTGCGCCCTTCTTGCAACTCCTCTGCTGCGTACATTTTCGCCACTCACGCTGAACCGGATGCCGCTGGGAGGCTAATCTGCCCCATTAGGCGAGGAAGCCTTTGGCGCAATCCGCTCGGGGCAATTACCATGGTAAGACTGCAGTATTGGGCCCGGTCTCTTCTCTGGCAGAGCGACTGCCGCGGTGACAAGGTGTCATTTGGGCGAGAGACTCAGGCGGTCCGGAAGACCCTCTGCACACCCCGCTTAGGAGGAATTGTTTGAGCGATCGTTTTCTTTTTACCTCTGAATCCGTAACGGAAGGCCATCCTGACAAGATAGCCGACCAGATTTCCGACGCCATTCTGGATGCCTGCCTCGAACAGGATCCCTACAGCCGTGTTGCCGCTGAGACTTTGACCGCCACCGGCCTGGTGGTGATCGCAGGCGAGATCACGACCAAGGCATATGTGGACTTTCAGACGCTGGTGCGCGGCGTAGTTGCCTCGATCGGCTATGACAACGCGCTTTACGGATTCGACTCCAACACCTGCGCGGTGATCTCGTCGATCAACCGTCAGTCGGGCGACATTGCCCAGGGAGTCGATACGGGCGGCGCCGGCGATCAGGGCATGATGTTCGGCTATGCCACCAACGAGACTCCCGAGCTGATGCCGGCCGCGATTTCTCTGGCGCATAAGCTGACGAAGAAGCTTTCGGAAGTTCGCAAGAGCGGCAAGCTGTCGTATCTTCGCCCTGACGGCAAGAGCCAGGTCACGGTGGAGTATGACGAAAACGGCAAGCCGGTGCGCATCGATGCGGTCGTGATTTCGACGCAGCATGCGGAGCAGGTTGGCAATGAAGAGCTTCGCGCGGACATTTTGAAGCATGTGATTCAGGCTGTGCTTCCGGCTGAGTGGCTTGACGAGAACACCAAGTACCACATCAATCCGACCGGTCGCTTTGTGATCGGCGGACCGATGGGCGACACCGGCCTGACCGGACGCAAGATCATCGTGGATACCTACGGCGGCGCGGGCCGTCACGGCGGCGGCGCTTTCTCGGGCAAGGATCCGACAAAGGTGGACCGCTCGGCAGCCTACGTTGCCCGCTATATCGCCAAGAACATCGTGGCTGCCAAGCTGGCAGACCGCTGCGAAGTGCAGTTGGCTTACGCTATCGGCGTGGCTGAGCCGGTTTCCGTGCTGGTGGAGACCTTCGGCACGGGCAAGGTGAGCCCCAAGGAACTGACCGATCTGGTGCGCAAGAACTTCTCGCTGACCCCCAAGGGCATCATCGAGAGCCTCAATCTGCGCCGGCCGATCTACCGCAAGACCGCAGCTTATGGGCACTTTGGCCGCAATGAGGCTGAGTTCTCGTGGGAGGCTACCGACAAGGCTGCCGCGCTGGCCGAGCAGGCTGGAGTGGCTGCGGCGAAGTAAGGTTCTCACACTCTGAACCTGGAAGGGCCTCTACCTCGGTAGGGGCCTTTTCTATTCGGATGCCAGGGCGATTGCGAAGGACGAATCGGCTTGGGCCGCGTCCATCTCGTAGAATCTTCTGGGAATGTTTCGGAGAGAAATGCATGTTTCGTTTTGAACGCCGTTTTGGATTGGCTCTGATTGGATTGGGATTGTCTTTACCGCTGGGAGCCCAGCAGGGTGGCGCGCCGTGGGCCTATGACGGCAAGCAGGGGCCGCTGAACTGGGCGCATCTGGACCCGGCTTATGCGGCCTGTGGCCACGGCAAAGAGCAGTCGCCGATCGATATTCGCGGGGCGCACCTGAATAAGAATCTGCCGCCCATCGAGTTCCACTACATTGCCGGAGCGATGACGCTCACCAACACGGGGCACACAGTCCAAGTGGTGCCTCCGGCGGGCGGCTACATTCTGGTGAAAGGCGTGCGCTACGATCTGGTGCAGTTCCACTTTCATCATCCCGGCGAGGAAGCGGTGAAGGGCAAACTGCCGGATATGGATATTCATCTTGTACACAAGAGCGCCGATGGCAAATTTGCCGTTGTTGCGGTGCGGCTCAATGAGGGCAACGCCAATGCGGTGCTGGCATCGCTGTGGCCGTTTCTGCCCAAGACTGTAAACGCGACGGACAAGTCGACCGAGCCGATGAGCCCGGCCGGGCTGTTGCCTGCGGATAAGGGCTATTGGACCTATGAGGGTTCGCTGACCGCGCCGCCATGCACCGAAGGCGTGCAGTGGTTCGTGATGGAGGAAGAGGTTGAGCTCTCGCGCGACCAGCTGCGCAGCTTTGGCAAGCTGTATCCGGTCAACAGCCGGATGCTACAGGCTTCGCATGGGCGCAAGATTGAGGCGAACGAATAGGGTCCGCGATTAGCTAGTTCATCTTCATGCCGGGCATCGCGGCATGGTCCATGTTGTCGTGGCCGTTGTCATCATCGTCGACGGCCCAGACTTTTTTCGGATTGGTCTCATAGGGATAGACATGCACCATCCAGCCAAAGAGGTGAGGATGGAATTCGCCTCCGGCGGCATCGCAGGCCTCTTTGGTGGTGATGGAGCCGAGCAGCCCGAACCTGGCGTTGGGGCCGAAATACTCGCGCTTCTGGCCCTCGGGCGCTTTGCAAAAATTGATGTGCTGATGCCAGTGGGCGATGCTCAGCGGGATGCGCTGATTGATCTCGTCTTCGGTGGCATCGACGCGAGCCGTGTACATCGCTCCGACCAGCTTATAGCCGCCGTCGGCGGTCTTGGTGTAGAGCAGCGAGGTTGGCTTGGCGGGATCGAAGTGCGACCACGCTTCGCGGCCATACTCGTACTTGGTGAAGTGATACTGCGGCTGCGGGATGTTGGGCAGGAAGATCTGGTAACCATCGGCGAGAGCCTTGTGGTAGTCCTGATAGGGCTCCATGGCGGTTTTGGCGGCTGAGACGATGGCGTCGGCTTTGGTCTGGTCGCCGGGCTGGATGGGGCGCAGGGTGGTCATGTACATGTGGCCCGACATGTGCGCCATGCCGGCCATGGAAGCCGGGGCGCTCTGCTGGCCTGACGGTGGAGCGGCCGTTGCCGATAGCGTTGCGCCGAGCGACAAGCAAAGCAAACCAGCGACGCGAGTGAGTTGCGTAGGCGAGAAGATCATTGCGTACCTCGGACAGCCTTTCGCTATCAAAAGGCTGGAAGGAGTCGGTGAAACGCAGCTATGCGTACGCCGCTTGATTGGATAGACGACGGAAGGGTAGCCGGAGGTTGCGAACAGGCGATGAAGAAAGCCTGTTTAGGCCAACGCCAGATTCAGGTTCGCGATGGCTTCGTCGACTTCGGTGGGGCTCTTGTAGCCGACGGTGACGGCATCGACTCCGGCGTTTTTGAAGGCGAAACGCATGGCGCGCTGGCGGTCTTCGTGGTTGAAGACGCCTTCGCCGCAGAGCTTCATGCTGATGATGCCCATTCCGGCTTTGCGCGCCTGGTGAACATGGCCGACGACCTCGTCGACATCTCCGCGATCCGGGCCATCCGGGATTTCAGCGTCCATGCGGGTGCCGTTGTGGTTCATGCGGATCATGGCGACATCGAGCCAATCCATTTTGGGCACCTGGCGCAGCGCGGGGAGACCGTGAACGGATGCGCCGTGGCTGCGAATGATCTGGCGGTGCTCGGCCTCGAGGATGCCGTCCTGCCAGTGCTTGGTGTCTTCGGGCCAGGTAGGTGTGTGCTGGTAGTGGAGCAGCATGATGTCGAAATAGTCGGTCTTAGCTAGGGTACGCAGCTCATCGAACTTGGCCTGGGGATCGCCGTTGGGATGAGTGGTGACCTTGGACATAATGCGATAGCTGTCGCGGGGAATACCCTGCAACGCGATTCCCAGCATGCGGTGCATGTCGCCATAGGACTCGGCGGTCTCGTAGAAACGGATACCGCTGTCGTAAGCGTGGCGGACGAGGCGGTTGAACTGCTCCTGGCCCAGTTCGCGCTGCACCGCGCCGCTCATGCTGCCGGTGCCGAAGGCGAGGCGCGTCACTTTGACATCCGATTTACCCAGGGTTACCCAGTCGGTCGCCGTCTGGCGCTCGGCATGGAGAGGCAGCGCGCCCATACCGGCAACCGCGCCTGCGGCAAGCGATGTTTTAAGGAATTCGCGTCGGGAGTTGAGAGGCATGAGCAGCTTCCTCCGATGGGCGAAGTTTAGCACATATCCAAGAGCGCGGGGCTGGCATCTGTGAACCCACCCTTCCCGCAGAAAAGCGCGGGAAGGATGGGGCACCCCTATTTGTGGTGAGGCCGGGGAAGATAGGGGACGATGCCGAGCCACCGCTCGCTCGATTTCGTCCGTCTTCTCCACATCTTGCACAGTGCTCCACAGCGATTGCACCGGTTCTGCGCCTTGTGACCTGCTGCGGATGAGAATAGGCTCGGATGGTTGATGGGTATGCCCGTCACGGCTGAGATTTGGTGCCATCGCGGGCACTCTTCAGCGTGGAATCTGGCCTGAAAACCCGCTCCCAGCATGGCGATTTTCGTTTTGCACAGCGGAAATTGGCTGTTGCCGAGGATGGTTCCGCGTAAGGCGAAGAAAATACTACATCTTGTGGTTCGTGCTTGACCCGCACCACAGAGAGCGGTATTTTTGCATCTGCGGTTGTTACTAAACGGTGACTTGATTTCGGGTTGTTTCGAGGTTTTTGCCGGTTTCTTCGGCATTTCGGATACCCGGCTTTTGATTTGGTCTTTGCAACGAATCGAGGGAGAAAGTCAGTTCCGGCATCAACGCAGAATCGCCCGGTCAAGCTTCGTTTTAGGCCCGCTGCCGCCTCTTTTCGCCGGCTGTTTCATCTAATGTGCAGGGCCTTTTTCGAGAGGTCCGGCGATGTTCGAACCTAATCCCCAAGGTTCTTTGAAGGAGACTCGATGCCCGATATTTACTCCCAGGCGCCCACTTCCAACGCCACCTCCAGCACGTCCAGTGCGGGTAGCTCTTTTGCCCGCGGTGGCCTGACTTTTACGCGCCGCTTTTCGAAGGCAGGCCTGTCGCCCTATGACGAAGTGCAGTGGGAGCGGCGGACGGCGTCGATCACCGATGCCTCGGGCAAGTCGATCTTCGAGCAGAAGGATGTCGAGGTTCCGGTGGACTGGTCGATGACCGCGACGAACATCGTGGCCTCGAAGTACCTGCATGGGCAGATGGGCACGCCGGAGCGGGAGACGGGCGTACGGCAGCTGGTAGCGCGCGTGGCGGAGACGATTCGCGACTGGGGTCTGGCGGGCGGATATTTTGCCAGCGCGCAGGATGCGGCGATCTTCTACGACGAACTGGTATCGATGCTGGTTTCGCAGAAGGTGGCGTTCAATTCTCCGGTGTGGTTCAACGTGGGCTGCGACCGGCTGGAGCCGAATTCGGATGCGCAGAACTGGCATTGGGATCCGCACACCTGCGCGGTGCGCTTCTCGGTGACCGGCTACCGCAATCCCCAGTGCTCGGCGTGCTTTATCAATGCGGTCGACGACTCGCTGGATGCGATTCTGACACTGGCCAAGACCGAGGGCATGCTGTTCAAGTGGGGCTCGGGCACGGGCACGAACCTGTCTTCGATTCGAGGTTCGATGGAGCTGCTTTCGGGCGGCGGCACGGCTTCGGGACCGCTGAGCTTTATGCGCGGCTTCGATGCTTTTGCGGGCGTGATCAAATCGGGCGGCAAGACGCGGCGCGCGGCGAAGATGGTGATCCTCAATGTGGACCATCCGGATATCGTCGACTTCATCGAGTGCAAGTCGAAGGAAGAGGCCAAGGCTTTCGCGCTGATTCGTGCGGGCTATGACGGCTCGGGTCCGGACTCCGAGGCGTACTCGTCGATCTTTTTCCAGAACGCGAATAACTCGGTGCGCGTCAATGATGAGTTCATGCGGGCATATGAGCGCGATGGTGAGTTCACCACGCTGACGGTGAAGGATCGCAAGCCGCAGACGACTTACAATGCTCGCGAGATCATGAGCAAGATTGCCGAGGCCACATGGCAGTGCGGCGATCCAGGCATGCAGTTCGATACGACGATCAATCGATGGCACACGAGCAAGAATTCCGGGCGGATCAATGCTTCGAATCCCTGCTCGGAGTACATGTTTCTGGATAACTCGGCGTGCAATCTGGCGAGCTTCAACTTACTTAAGTTTATAACTTCAGCCGGAACGTTCGATATTCCCGCCTATCGCCATGCGGTCTCGATTGTGATTACTGCGATGGAGATACTGGTGGATAACTCGGGATATCCGACGGAGGCGATTGCCAAGAATTCGCACGACTATCGCCCGCTGGGTCTGGGCTATGCGAATCTGGGCGCGCTGCTGATGGCGTGCGGTTTGCCGTATGACTCCGATGCTGGACGCGATTACGCAGGCTGCCTCACCGCGATCATGTGCGGGCAGGCGTATCTGCAGTCGTCGATCATCGCAGCGACTTGCCCGCCGCTGGGCTCGGCTACGAATCTGACGGCGCAGGTGGATCGTCAGGGCGGAGCGTGCCCCGGGTTCTATGTGAATCGCGAGCCATTCCTCGATGTGATTCGCATGCATCGCGCGGAAGTGAACAAGATCGGTAAATCGAAGACGAGCAGCGAGCCGTTTGTCGCTCCGCAGCTGGACGCGATGATTGAAGCGAGCCGCGAGTGCTGGGATATGGCGCTGATCTATGGCGAGCGCTATGGCTATCGCAACTCGCAGACGACTGTGCTTGCGCCGACGGGCACTATCGGCTTCATGATGGATTGCGACACGACGGGCATTGAGCCCGATCTGGCGCTGGTGAAGTACAAGAAGCTGGTAGGCGGTGGCATGATCAAGATCGTGAACCAGACCGTGCCTTCGGCGCTCTTCAAGCTGGGCTACAAGGATGACGAGGTCAACGCTATCGTCAGCTACATCGATGCGACGGGCACGATTGAGGGCGCTCCGGGCATCAAGCCGGAGCACCTGAGTGTCTTCGATTGCTCTTTCAAACCGTCGAAGGGTACGCGGTCGATTCACTACATGGGCCACATCAAGATGATGGCTGCGGCGCAGCCGTTCCTTTCAGGCGCTATCTCGAAGACGGTGAACTTGCCGCACGAAGCGACGGTCGATCAGATCGCGGAGGCTTATACCGAGAGCTGGCGGCAGGGTTTGAAAGCTGTAGCAATCTATCGCGATGGATCGAAGGGCGTGCAGCCGCTTAACACCAGCCAGGATGCGAAGAAGAGTGAGCCGTCGGCTCTCGATGCTGCAGGGGCGCGCGTGCTTGCTTCGCTGGCCGCGGGTGCTGAGGCAGCGGAAGCCGATGTGAAGTCGCTCGAAGCCAAGATCACCGACAAGCTCGAAGTGAGCGCCAGGCAGGTGTTTGCCGCTGCGCAGGCTTTTGAGAAGACGCTGGAGTCGATCGCTGAATTCGAGGCGCGTGCTGCTGCTCTTGCAGCCAAGCCGCCGGCACCTGCTGCGCCGGTGCGGAATGCGCTGGAGAATCAGGATCTGAACGCGCCGCCGAAGGCTGTGCGGCATCGGCTGCCTGAGGAGCGTGCTTCGGTCACGCACAAGTTTTCGATTGCCGGGCATGAGGGCTACATCACGGTCGGCCTTTATCCAACGGGGCAGCCGGGCGAGATCTTTATCAAGATGGCGAAGGAGGGCTCGACGGT
>DATAZR010000059.1:0-31898 GCA_036271955.1 Acidobacteriaceae bacterium | reverse complement strand
TGAAAGGGACCGTGCCGGAGGGGTTCAGCTTGGGTGGCGCCGCTTTGGCAACCGCCCCACGTGCATCGGCAGCCTGCCGCGCTAAGCCTTCCTCGGAAAGAATCGGCTCGGAGCTGGCTGCCGTGGTACTCGGAGGAAGGGTCGCCATGCTTAATTATAAGCCGATCGCAAAACTGCAGCATGAGAAACAGGAACGTTTCTCTTCCATAGCCCCTCCCAGACCTAATGCTTCCCAGGCCTGCCATTATGAATCGCTGCGCTTCCCCTTATGCCTCCCATATGATTCGTGGTCTCGAATAGAGCCTGCGGCCATCGCAAGATGTTGCCGCCGGAAACGGGTTCTCACGCGATGTATATCAGTACTCCTTTGAAGCAGGCCATTTCTCCCCTCCTCTTAGCCGCCATCTCCCTCCTTCCTGCTACATCGGCGATATCACAAGCTGCCGCCGTACCGGCTCAGCAAACTTCAACGGCCCAGCAGGACGGCAACGACGATAACGACAATAAAATTGACCAGCTCCAGCAGAAGCTCCTCGAGTTGCAGGGCGAGATCGACGCCCTCAAGCTCGCCACCGCCATCAATAAAGCCGAGCATCACAACACCACCGCCAAGGCCTCCACGCCGGTCGCCGCGATCATATCCACGCCTGCCGCGCCCGCTTCTGAAACCGCTGCGGCCAGCAATCCCGGCAATCCCGGCAATCCCAATGATCCTCACTCCGAGCCCTTCACCTTCGCCGACTTCTCCTGGCTCAACGGCAATGCCCGCACCCTCGACACGCCCTACGCCACCGCCTTCTTCACTCCTGAAATCCGCGCCGACGTGAATTACACCTACGACTTCCGCCATCCCCAGGACGACACCATCTCCGGCTCCAGCGAGATCTTCCGCTCCAATGAAGTCCAGATCACCCAGATGGGCGTCGGCGGCGACTTCCACCACGACAATGTCCGCGCCCGTATCATGACCCAGTTCGGCCTGTACTCGCAGACCACCCCGCGCAACGACGCCAGCCCCGCCCGCGGTCAATGGAACCTCGCCGATGCCTATCGCTATCTCTCTGAGGCGTATGGCGGCTATCACTTCAACGTTCAGCACGGCATCAACCTAGACGCAGGCATCTTTATGTCCTATGTCGGACTCTTTTCCTATTACCAGTTCGACAACTGGGCCTATCAGCCCTCTTTCGTCTCCTCCAACACGCCCTGGTTCTTCAACGGAGTCCGCCTACAGTGGTATCCCACCGCCAAGCTCAAAATTGAACCCTGGTTCATCAACGGATGGCAGTCCTACGGCCGCTTCAACAACCGTCCCGGCTTCGGCGGCCAGATTCTCTATCGCCCCAACGGCAACTGGTCCATCCTCGGCAACCAGTACGCCTTTGGCCGCGATGCTCTCGGGGTCACCGGCCGTACTCGCTATCACACCGATGACAGCGTCGAGTACAAGTACTTTGACCGCCATTCCAGCCCCATGCTCAGCAAAGCTGCCCTCACCCTCACCGGTGATGCCGGCTGCGAAACCGGCGGTGGCGTCAGCTGCTTCGGCAATGGCAAATCCGGCCCCAAGCAGAGCTTTCTGGGCTTCATGCTCTACAACCGCACCTGGTTCGATCGCGATCGCTTCGCCATGACCTTGGGCGGCGGACGCATCAACAACCCAGGCCGCTACCTTGTCCTGCTACCGCCCATCAACGGCGCAACCGCCACGTCCGGCACGCCCTACTTCACCGAGAATCCCGGCGACCCTTACAAGGCGTGGGATGCCTCCACCACCTTCGACTACATGCCCAGCCAGTACTTCACCTACCGTCTGGAATACAACCACCGCGCAGCAGACGTTCCTTATTTCAGCGGCCCCGGCGGCGTCACGCCTCCCGGCGGCAATCAGGGCGCGCCCGGTTCTCTCGTTCCCGGCTGGGCTCCAGACCTGCGCAACAGCGAGAACCGCATCACCGGCGCATTCCTCGTAAAGTTCTAGACTTCAGACTCAGCAGCGGGAAACGGCCCTCGACAGAGGGCCGTTTTCGTTTGTCTTGTTAAAATCACCTAGCGCCCGAGCTGGACGCCCGGAGCGTAAACCCACCATGCCCACCCCACCCAAAAAGAAGCTAACCGGCAAACCACCCTCGCCCTACGCCGCCAAGCCGACCCCATCCCAGCCGCGCGAAAAAGCGATGTCCGAACCGGTCGCCAAGCCCAAGGCAGCCGGAAAGCCAGCACAGCAGCAATTGCGGCAAAAGCAATCCCCGCAACAGCCTTCTCCGAATGTTCCGCGGCCCGCGCCGGCAACGCCAGCCAACACCCCCTACGGAGCCCGCATCAGCCGCCGCGCCTCCGACCGCCTCCGCGCCGGACACCTCTGGGTCTACTCGACCGACATCGAGTCCATCAACGCCAGCGATTCTGACATACTCATCCCCGTAGCCGACAACCGCGGCCTGCTCCTCGGCACAGCGCTCTACAGCCCCACTTCGCAGATCACCCTGCGCATGGTCGCGCGCGAAGCAATCGACCAGGCCCAGTGGCTTGAACTCCTCGCCTCCCGCCTGCGCACCGCCATCGAACACCGCCTGCCCTTCCTGCATACCAACAAGCGCGGTTCGGATTCCAGCCGGTTATGTTTCAGTGAGGCGGACGAACTGCCCGGTCTGGTGGTCGATAAATACGGCGACCTGATCGTCCTCCAACTACTCGCCAAGGGCCTCGACACATCGGCGGTGCGGCAAACAGCCGTCGATGTCTTGCGCAGTTACAGTAAGTTTTTCCAGCCAGCTGCGATCTGGGAGCGACCCGACCCGCGTATCCGCGAATTGGAAGGCTTGAGCGAACTCGATCCGGAACCGCTCTATGCCGCCAACCCGGAAAGCCCACTCACGGCCACGACTTTCAAGCTCAATGGATTAAAGTTCCTCTACAGCGTCAACTCCGGCCAGAAGACAGGAGCCTTTCTCGATCAGCATGACAACTACCGCGCGGCGAAAGAATACGCATGGCTGCTCGCCCCCGGCGGCCGCGCGCTCGATGTTTGCACCTATCAAGGCGGATTCGCTCTTCATCTGGCGCAGGTCTCGAAACACGTCACGGCCATCGACGCCTCCCGCGCATCACTCGAAACGGCGGAGCAAAATCTCATTGCCAATCGCGACGTGCTGGGAGACAAAGAAATCGACTGGGTCTGCGGCGATGCCTTCAATATTTTGCGTGAGTGGGCGGGCGCGCGGGAGCAGTTCGACTCCATCGTCCTCGATCCGCCCGCCTTCGCCAAGTCCAAACGCGCCGTCGAAGGAGCCCTGCGCGGCTACAAAGAACTGAACCTGCGCGCGTTGCAGATGATCCGTCCCGGCGGCCTGCTCATCACCTGCTCCTGCTCTCACCATGTCAGCGGGAGCGACCTTGAAGGAGCCGTAGCCTCCGCCGCCGTCGACGCCAACCGCCGCGTCACCCTCTTAGAACGCCGCGGCGCTGCCCAGGACCACCCCGTAGTCCTGAACCTCCCCGAAACCGAATACCTGAAATGCCTCATCTGCCAGGTGGACTAAGCGAACCAGCAGTTTGCGGAGAATAACCCTCTTAATCTCCGCATCCATGCGACGAATGCTTGACTCCTGCAGCGGATACCTGACATAATTTCCGCATAGGTGCGGAGAATGCCCGGCGACACCCAATACATCCACGAACTCCCCGATTGGCCCAACTTCCTCTGGAACGGCGATGCCCTAGCCGAGCGCTTCGCCCGGGTCCACCACAGTCAGGGCCGTCTGCTCGGCCGCATGGAGGGCTTCGGCTTCGGCTTCCGCCAGGAATCCCTGCTCAAAACCCTCACCCAGGACGTCGTCAAAACCAGCGAAATCGAAGGCGAGCATCTCGACAACGAGCAGGTCCGTTCCTCCATCGCCCGCCGCCTCGGCATAGAGATAGCTGCCCTCAAACCCTCCGACCGCAACGTCGACCCCTTGACCGAGGGCGTTGTCGAAATGATGCTCGACGCCACCATCCGCTACCAGGAGCCGCTCACCGCCGACCGTCTTTTCGCTTGGCACGCCTCGCTCTTCCCCTCCGCCACCAGCGGCATGAGGCGCATCCGCGTCGGCGCGTGGCGAGACGACTCTCAGGGTCCGATGCAGGTCGTTTCCGGGCCGTTAGGCCGCCAGCGCGTCCATTTTCAGGCCCCGCCGGCGGAAGTCGTCGATCGCGAAATGTCCGCCTTTCTCGACTGGTTCAACGGCCGCAACACCACCGACTGGGTCATGAAAGCTGCGCTCGCCCATCTATGGTTCCTTACCGTCCACCCCTTTGAAGACGGCAACGGCCGCATCGCCCGCGCCATCGCCGATCTGGCCCTCGCTCGCTCCGAACAAAGCTGGCAGCGCTTCTACAGCATGTCCGCGCAAATACGCCTCGAGCGAAACGCCTATTACGAGATCCTCGAACAGACCCAGAAGGTCCGCACCCAAAAAGGCCCGCTCGACATCACGGGCTGGATGACCTGGTTCCTCGACTGCCTCGCCCGCGCCATCGAAGAAGCACAGGCCACGCTCGCCGCCGTCGTCCACAAGGCTCAGTTCTGGGAGTCCGCCGAGAACCTCGCCCTCAACGAGCGTCAGCGCAAAGTCCTCAACCGCCTGCTCGACGGCGCATTCACCGGCAACCTCACCACATCCAAATGGGCCGCACTCACCAAATGCTCACAGGACACCGCACTGCGCGACATCCTCGCCCTCGTCGAACATGGCATCCTCGTCCGCAGTTCCGGAGGCGGCCGCAGCACCAGCTATCAACTCGCCGCCCAGTAGCCGCGCCAGCAGTCCCATCGAAGCCGCCCTTCCGCTGCTACCTCAAACCTGCCATACTCCTTGTGCCCACGTTCGGTGTTCGACAGGAGGCCACCATGCGCAAACTGTCCCTACTACTTCTCCTCGCACTCCCAATCGCCTCTTACGCCCAGGAGGAATGGACCTCCGGCTCTCCCCGCGACGGCGGCACCTCTGAGGTCCTGCAAAGCATCTACATTCCTCCCCTGCACAACGCGCCCTTCGCAGCCACCGTGCATACCGAGTGGGTCCGCCCCATGGCCGGCGGCGGCACCAACACTATCGTCAATCAGCGAAAAATCAGCCGCGACCGGGACGGCCGCCTCTACGAAGAGCGCTGGCTGCTGATCCCAAAAAACAATCCCAACTATCGCTCGATCATGAACCTCATCCAGGTCTACGATCCCAACGAACACACCGGCTACGACTGCTTCCTCATCGGCCCCCAGAAAAACCACTGCGAACTACGAAGCTACTCTGGCATTGTCCACACCGAAGCCCCCACCAGGACCGGCCCGCTGCCCAATAACATCGGCTTCCGGACACATGAAGACTTAGGCATCCGCATGATCGAGGGCATTGAAACCGTAGGCACGCGCGATACTTCGACCATCAACGCCGGCGTTGGAGGCAACGATCAGCCCATGAAGATCGTGCGCGAATACTGGCACTCCGCCCAACTCGGCATCAACCTGCTCTCCATCCTCATCGACCCGCGCATCGGCACCCAGACCTTTACCCTTACCGACGTCGCCGTCACCGAGCCCGACCCCAAATACTTCGAGATCCCCGAAGGCTTCCAGATCGTAGACACCCGCCAGCCCGAAGACCAGCAAAAGCTTGCAACACCCAATAACTGAGGATCAGCAGCGGAGTCTGCTGCAGCTTTCAGCGTCAGAGATCACTGCATCGCCGCGAGCGCCGCAGCAAGATCATCGATCAGGTCCGCTGTGTCCTCCAGGCCGATGTTCAGCCGCACGATTCTTCCCGTGTACTGCTTGCCCAGCCGCCCCATCGCCGGATAAGCCATCGCCAGACTGGTCACGCCTCCCCAGCTCCATCCAATCTTGAAGAGCTTAAGCGCGTCGACAAAAGCATTCACCTGCTCCGCCGTGAAGCGTTGAGCAAACAAAATCGAAAACAGGCTCGCCGACCCCGTAAAATCCCGCTTCCAGCTCTCATGCCCCGGACAGGAAGCAAATGCCGGATGCAGCACCACCTCGATCTCCTCACGCTCCGCAAGCCACCCCGCAATCGCCAGCGTCGACTTCTCCAGTGCATCCAGCCGCACGCCAAGCGTCTTCAACCCGCGCAGCGCCAGGCTGCAATCGTCCGGTGAAACCGCCATTCCCAGCTGCCCGAAGGTCTCCCCCACCCGCGAATAAGCCGCCTCCGTGTCCACCGACACCGAGCCCAGCAACACATCGCTGTGGCCGCCAACATACTTCGTCAGCGCCTGCATGCTCACATCTACGCCAAATGAGAAAGCGTCAAACAGAACTCCTGCCGCATACGTGTTGTCCAGCGCCACGGGCACCTGCCGTTCATGCGCCGCCGCAACAATCGCCGGAACATCCTGCACCTCCATCGTGATCGACCCCGGGCTCTCGCACCAGATCAGCGCCGTCTCCGGCCGGATCAGCCGCGCAATCTCGCCTCCCATCAGCGGGTCGTAGCGCTCCATCTGGATGCCCAATCGCCGCAACAATCCCTGCGCCAGCTGCGCATTCGGCCCATACGCATTCTTCGGCAGCAGCACATGGCTGCCCGCGCTGCAGAATGAGAAGTAAATCAGCGCTATGGCTGCCTGCCCGCCCGGCGTAAGAAAGGTATGCCGCGCGCCCTCGAGCTCCGCAACACGCGCCGCAAGCTCCAGCGCCGTCTGCGTCCCATACGCGCCATAGGCATATCCGTTCTCCATCTGCCGCCAGCTGTCGGAGGCCTCAGCCATCGAGCCAAAGACAACCGTCGACCCGCGATATGTAGCCGGAGCCAGCGATCGAAATCCCTCTGGAGCCTTGCTCTGCGAATGAATAAGTTTGGAGCGCCAATGCATCCTCCAAGTCTAGTGGAGTCGCGCAGGCCCGCTCTTCTCGCCGCAGCCTACTTCGACACCTCAGCAATGCTCTGGGTGGTCCGCACCCGCGACGATCCACATCGGTCTATCGCGGCCGTTGCGGACTACGGTGTGGCCCCCAATGTGGCCTTCGACTTGACTGGCCCCGTAGGAGTGGAAGGTTTGAGGATCGCCAGGTCCAACTCGCTCTCCCGCTAATGTGAGCCCAGAATTGGTCAAGTGCAGCGTGAGCGCATTTTGGTCACCCACGACAAATGTGACCGGCGCCTGCGGCCAGGAGCGTATCGCGAAGCTCCCGTTCTTTTGTTTCAGGAGGCGCTCGGGGGTTTCTCCCAGGGCTTCGATCATCAGGCGTCCGTTTTCGTCGAAGACGCGATAGGTTCGGCGGTACTGCGCGAATGAGTCGTGATAGCCACCCTCCACCACCTTCAGGACGTACGTCCCTGTGAATTTGCTTCGCTCGTCCGCGGAGACGGTCTCGTCGGTCAGAATCGGCAGTTGCGCTCGTGCGGGTGGCGCTGGAGCAGGAGGCAGACCAAGCACTTTTCGGGCGAGTGCGCTTCCGATGGATTTAGCATTTTGGCCGGAGGTGTTGGTGAGGACGATGACCGTCAGGTCATCTGCTGGAAACTGATACATGCTGCCGCTGTAGCCGAGGAGAGAACCGTTCTGGCCAACGTCGCGATGGCCGTCTTCGTGGCCCAGGAGGAACGCCATGCCGTAATGCTGATTGGGGTCGCTGGCCGTCATTTTGATACCTGGGCCTTCGGCGGTCGTCATGAGCTTGAGAGTTCCAGGTTTGAGAAGCTTGCCTTGCTGAACGGCGCGCCAGATGTGGAAGAGATCGGAGACAGTGCTGCAGAAGCGGAGATCATAGCTGACAGCGCTACTGTCTTCAGTGGCTGCCTCGTAGTGGTCGCCGACGCTCTGGTAGCTGTGCGAGAGTCCGTGAATGACAGAGGAGTTGTCGCACGGTGTAGTCGCAGTCGCGCCCGCAGGGGCGAAGAGGCTCTGCTGCATATATTCGGCGTAGGGCAGACCGGTGACGCGCTCGAGAATTTCCGTGAGAAGTTGAAAATTGGAGACAGACCAGTCCCACACGGTTCCAGGTTCGTGGACCCACTGGCCGTTGGCGAATAGTGCTATGACCTCATCCATGGCTTTGGGCTGGCGATAGGTGGATTCGAGCGGATCGCCTCGGTAGTGATAGTCGGCAATGCCGGAGGTGTTGCTGAGGAGCTGGCGAATGGTGACATGATGTCCCTGAGTGGGAAACTCGGGGAGATACTTCGCGATGTCGTCGTCGAGGGAAAGCTTACCGCGTTCAACCTGCTGCATGACAGCAACTCCGGTAAACGGGAGCATAGGGCCGACGACATGATAGACCGAGTCTGGTTGAGCTGGTGCTTCGAGTCCGATGTCGGATACACCGTAACCCTTGAGCAGCAGGATCTGATCGCCTCGTGCAACCAGCACCGAGGCTCCTACTACGTGGGATTGTGCGACGGCCTGTCTGGCGATGGAGTCGAGATCCGGCTGCGAGATTTCAGCCAGAGATACGGCATGGAAGCTTAGCAAGACAATCGCAGTCGCGAACAACGAGCAGGGGATGCGCATCGGCTGATTATAATCAGCGGCCTAATAGATACTTCGATCTTCGATGAATGCTTCGACCTTTGATAGCCCGCCTAGGCGTGTCTTCAACTTCAGGCCAGGCGTCCCACGCATTCCCGTCAAAATGCCCTAAGCTAATCTCAATGGATTACGGCCACACCCTCGGCAATATCCGGCACAACTTTGCAAATCTCGCCGAGCTCATGGCGCGCGCCACGCCCTACCGCAGCGGAGACGCGCTCGCCGGGGTTGCCGCGCAATCGGCTGAAGAACGCATCGCCGCGCAGTACGCGCTTGCCGATATTCCTCTCAGCCACTTCCTGACCACGCTGCTCATTCCTTACAAAACTGACGAAGTCACGCGCCTCATCATCGACTCGCACAACGCCGCGACCTTCGCGCCCGTCGCCTCGCTCACCGTCGGCGAGTTCCGCGACTGGCTGCTCTCGGACAACGCCACCGGCGAGAGCCTCGCCGCGCTCAGTCCCGGCCTCACACCCGAGATGGTTGCCGCCGTCAGCAAGCTCATGCGCGCCCAGGACCTCATCCTCGTCGCCGCCAAAATCCGCGTCCTCACCCGTTTTCGCACCACCGTGGGACTGCCCGGCCGGCTCTCCACGCGGCTGCAGCCGAACCACCCCACGGACGATGCAGCCGGCATTGCCGCATCCATGCTCGACGGCCTGCTGCTCGGCTCGGGCGACGCCGTCATCGGCATCAACCCGGTCAGCGACAATCCCTCGACCGTCGCACGCCTGCTGCGCATGATCGACACGGTTCGCGAGCGCTTCCACATCCCCACGCAGAACTGCGTGCTCGCCCACATCACCACGCAGATCAAAGCGATCGAGCAATTTGGCCAGGACGCGCCGCTCGATCTGCTCTTTCAATCCATCGCCGGAACAGAAGCCGCGAACACCAGCTTCGGCGTCAATCTAGCCCTGCTCAAAGAAGGCCACGAAGCCGCCCAGTCTCTCCATCGCGGAGCCATCTGCGCCGACGGCAGCGTTGGCCGCAACGTGATGTACTTCGAAACCGGCCAGGGTTCCGCGCTCTCAGCCAATGCCCACCATGGAATCGACCAGCAGACCCTCGAAGCTCGCGCCTACGCCGTGGCCCGCCACTTTTCGCCCATGCTGGTCAATACCGTCGTCGGCTTCATCGGCCCTGAATACCTCTACGACGGCAAACAGATCACCCGCGCCGCCCTCGAAGACCACTTCTGCGGCAAGCTGCTTGGGCTGCCCATGGGCTGCGACATCTGCTACACCAACCATGCCGAGGCCGACCAGGACGATATGGACGCGCTGCTCACCCTGCTCGGCGCCGCCGGCATCAACTACATCATGGGCGTGCCGGGGGCCGACGACGTGATGCTCAACTACCAGAGCACCAGCTTCCACGACGCTCTCTACCTGCGCCGGATTCTGGGCCTGCGGCCCGCGCCTGAGTTCGAAGCGTGGCTCGATGGCGATGGCTTTCGCCGGCTCGCGCTCGAAGCGTCTACTTCAGCCATCGATACGCCGCTCGTACCTCTCCTCCAGCCGGCTCCCAAACGTTGACCCTACTCGAATCTGGACCATCTCGATGAAACTGCCCAATTCTCCAGGGAACGATTCTGAAATTATGAGCAAGTGAGATTCACCGGAACTTTGTCAGTTCCCACAAGGGTGTTTCTTAGGAGCTATCTTCATATACGTGAGCTCAAGTCAGCTCGCGGCCTACACCGACCTTGACCGGTGCCGGGAAGCATGAAACTATCGCCCTAAACGGGCTGGAGCGTGAGATGGATCGACGGCAGTTTCTGGCGAGCGCTGCTTCTCTAGGAATCATTGGCGTGTGGGCGACGCGATCACCTGCTGCGCCGTCGCGAGTTGTATGGCGCGAGAATCGTGCGTTATTTCCCCAGGGCGTCGCATCGGGCGATCCGGACGATCACAGTGTGGTCCTGTGGACCCGGCGGCCATTCGACCAGGGCGAGCGGCATGCATTGACGGTGGAACTGGCGCTGGATGCGGATTTCCGGCGGGTCGTCGCCAAGGCAAACGCGCCGGTGCTTGCGGCGGCCGACTGGACGTGCCGCGCGCTGGTCGGCGGCTTGGCGCCCGCCACCGTGTATTGGTACCGCTTCACCGACGATAGTGGCGCCGGCAGCCGGGTCGGGCGCACGATCACCGCCCCGCGCACCAGCGACCCGCGCCCTGTTCGCTTCGCCTTCGTGTCGTGCAATAGCGTCAACGAAGGCGCGCAGAACGCCTATCGCCGGATGATCTGGGAGGACGAACGCGCGCCGGCTGATCGCAAGCTCGGCTTCGTGCTTCATCTGGGCGACTTCATCTACGAAGTCGTCGAATACCCCGACGAGGTGTCGCACCGCTATTCGCGCACCGTCTACGACCTTGGCCGCATTCCCGACGACCGCAAGGTTGGCAATTTCCACGTGCCGACCAACCTCGCCGGCTATCGCCATGTCTATCGCGCGCATATCGACGACCCCGACATCCAGGACGCCCGCGCCTGGTTCCCGTTCGTCTGCATCGGTGACAACCACGAATTCTCGTGGCTAGGCTGGCAGAGCTTCATCAGATACGGCACCAAGATCGAGCCCGCGCAGCCGCTGCGCGTCGCCGCCAATCAGGCGTGGTGGGAATATATCCCGTCGCGCGTCCGCAAGGTCTCGGGCCCCGGGCTCGACCAGTTCGGCCCACCGGCGGTGGCGAAGGCACCGATCGATACGCTCGATGACCATGGGTTCGGCGACGAGGCCAACAACCGCATCGCGGTCGGCAGCATGACCGCCTATCGTGCGATGCGCTACGGCAAGCATGTCGATCTGATCCTCACCGATTTTCATAGCTACGCGATGCGGAACCCCGGAGATCGTCCCGAAACGGACGCGTTCGACTCCGGCTTCCCGGTGGTTCCCCAGGAGTTGATGGAGATCATCGACGCGGGCAAGGACTATGCTGGCGGCAATCCCCCCGCGACGATCACCATCGGCGACAAGAGCGCGCCCAATTTCCGCAAGGACGAGCCCGCCTACACCATGCTCGGCGGCGAGCAGAAAGCGTGGCTCAAGGAGCAGCTGGCGCAGTCCACCGCGACCTGGAAGATCTGGGGCGCGACCAACGGCACGCTCGACATGCGAACCGATCCGCAGAACCTGCCCGCCGGGCTGATGAAGGACAAATGGCCGGGCAAGGATTTCGGCACCTTCGGCGGCGGCGATTTCAGCGGGGCGTTCAGCGAGCGCGCCGAAATCTATGACGCCGTCCGCGACCAAAAACTGTCGGGGTTCGTCACCATCTCGGGCGACCGCCACAGCTTCTGGGCCGGCTATGCAGCCCCTAAATTGCCGCCAGCCGGGTTCGACCCGGTCGGGCTGAGCTTTATCACCGGTTCGATCTCCGCCCCCGGTCTCGCCGAAGCGGCCGAATATTACAAGGACTTCCCACTGCTTCCGCTGTTCGTGCGCAAGGCGCCGGGTGCCGCGCCCGAAGCGACGATCAACCTGACGATCAAGCGCGGCGTGCGCGCGGCGCTCGAATATGCGGCCAGCGGCGACATCGCGAAAGCGCGCGCGGCGACCAATCCCGACGTCGCGCCGCACCTGGAATTCGTCGACATGGCCGGACACGGCTACGCAGTGGTCAGTGCCGGCCCTGACGCCATCGATACCGAATTCATCTGCATCGTCCGCCCGATCGCGCGCGCGGCGACCCCCGACGGCGGTCCACTGCGTTACCGTGTATCGCATCGGGCCAGGCTGTGGCGGCCGGGCACGCCGCCGAAGCTGGAGCAGCGGGTGCTTGAAGGGGATGCAAAGCTGTCAGTTTGATAACTTGTCTGATGTGCCCTGACCAATAGTATTTGGCTTGCTTTAAGACGTGTAGAGGCGGCTTTCCCTTAGGGGCGATGCGTGACCGCAAACTTGCCATCGAACCCTTCGCCCTGAGGTACACTCGTCTTCAACTCTGTCCGGCAAGCACGCCCGGCGGCGCCACACAGAATCATGCCATCATCCTCGGACGATTCCGCAACTCTGGCTTCTCCAGCCGTGGCCGGCACCTCGCAGCCTCTGGCCACACAGCCACCCGTCTGGCTTCGCTCTAAGACACCTGCTCGCGTAGGCCTGCGCCGGACCGGCAGCAGCATCGCTACTCCGGAGCTGCTCGACTTTCAGCTGGCCCACGCCCGGGCTCGCGACGCGGTGCATGCCGCGCTGCAACCCGCCGGCCTCATGGATGAATTGCGCGCGCTTCTCAAGACTCACGGCTTCGCGGCGTCGAGCAACCCCATCCTGCTGCACTCGGCGGCGAAGGACCGGTCGACCTACCTGCAGCGTCCGGACCTTGGCCGCAAACTCGACGATGCCAGCCGAGATGCCCTGCACGGCCCCGCCGAGGCCTGTGGCGGCCTCGCAATCGTGATCGCGGATGGCCTTTCGGCCCTCGCAGTCGAGCGCAACGCCATCGCGCTGCTCGCTGAGCTGCTGCCCGATCTGGCGCAACTCGAGCCCGGGCTGTCTCTCGCTCCCATCGCCATCGTCGAGCAGGGCCGGGTGGCTGTGGGAGATGAAGTCGCGCACGCCCTTGCCGCGCAGATCGCCATCGTGCTCATCGGGGAGCGCCCCGGCCTGAGCTCGCCTGATTCCCTCGGCGCCTACATCACTTGGCAGCCCCGACTCGGCATCACCTCGGACGCCGAACGTAACTGCATCTCCAATATCCGCGACGAAGGCCTGAGCCATTCCGAAGCCGCTTTCCGCCTGATGCACTATATTCGTGAGGCGCGCAGCCAACAGCGGACAGGAATCGCGCTGAAAGATCCTGAGGCATCCACGGCGGCGCGTTCGCTGCAGACGGGAGTCGAGCCGACGGACAAGGAAGCGAGCGGCCAATGACAGACAGACCGATGACGGACATGCCAATGGATGAGTCCGGCAAGACGCGCAGCAACACTCTTGCTGACAGAACTCTCTCGGACGGATCTCCTCGCCGCACTCCAGCGCAGATGATCCTGCGCTGGACGGCCCTCAGCGTCCTGGGCATTCTGGCTGCTGGAGCGCTGATTTTCGTGGGGGATACTGTGGTCTTTTTCCTGCGCGGCAAGCCCTCGGAACAGATTGTCGTAACGCGCTACATGGCCGCGCCGCTCAAGGGCGACAATACAGAGTTCTACTACGAGGGCACCGGGCCGGAGTCCTGCGCAAAATCTCTCTTCGCGCAGAACGGCTGGTCCCCCTGCTGGTATCTGCGCCGCCATCCCATGTACGCCGAGCCGGCCTGAGCAGCGAGCGGAAAATGCCGCGCCTATTGGGGACCGGGCTGGGCAGTTGCATCGGGCTTCGCGGGCACATCGGGCTTGCTGCCCTCGGGACGCATATTGGCGTCGGCAATGCGCTGATGCAGGCTCTCATCCCGTTGCTTATTCAGCGTGCTCGCCTTGGCATACTCTGCGCTCGCTTCGGCTTTTTTGCCCATCGAGCGATAGAGGCTCGCCAACCGGAAATGCGCATTCACATTGTTCGGCTCCATGGCCACGGTCTTCGTGAACTGCTCAATCGCCCCATCTCGATCGCCGGTCTCCATCAGCACAATTCCCATATCCAAATGAATCAACGCCACCGGCAAGCGATATTGCATCGCCTGCTCCAGCAGCGGCTTGGCCATGGCAAAATTGTTCTGCTTCACATAGGTGTCGCCTAGATAAATCATCGCCTGGTAGTTCTTCGGATCGTTCTCCAGCTCGGCCTTGAACTCGGGAATCGCCTCGTCATACCGCTTCTGCGTCCAGTAGAGATAGGCCAGGCCGAAATGCACATTCGGCTCGCGCGGGTTGGCCTTGACCGCTTCGCGGAACTGCTGCACCGAGCCTGCGTTGTCGCCTTTTTCATCCAGAGCCTCGCCGGCGATCATGTCTGCTGCCGCCGAGTTTGGATCGATCTCCAGGATCTGCTTGTAGACGCTCATCGTCGCGTCGAGCTGCTTGGTCCACAGGTAGCAGTGGGCCAGCGTCAGCAGCAGCGTGAGGTTTCGCGAGTCGCCCGCGACCGCATCCTTCAGGTAGGGGATCGCTGCCCCGTATCGATGGGCTCCGTACTCCGACATTGCCGCCAGCGAAGTCAGCCTCTGCGCATCGGCTGAGTGCGGATGCTTGCGCAGATCGCTCTCGAAGATCTTCCCTGCCTCCTGGAACTCGCCCGACTTGAACAAAGCCAGTCCGAGATCTAAAGTCAATTCCGGTATCTCATGTCCCTGCGCCTGGGCCAGCACCTGCGCCTTGCGGTAGTGCGCGATCGCTTCGGTGTAGTGTTCCTGGCGCGCCTCCAGCAGTCCAAGATGCGCGTACGCCTGTCCATTCCGCGGCTCCAGCAGGACTAAGCTCTTCCACCCTGCTTCCGCCTTGGAGAACTCGTCCTGCTTTTCCAAAGTCACCGCTTGCTCGGCGATAGCTCCCGCCCGCGACGCAGCCGCCTTTTCCTGCGCCCGACCCACGCCTTGCCCAAGCAGCATGACCGCCAGGCACGTTATCCCAATACTTTTCACCACTGTCTCCACTCAAGCATTCTTCGAAAGAATACGCGGCAGGCAAATCAACTCACAAGCCGTCACAGAAATAGACATTCGCATCCAGACTTCAGCACAAAAGAAAAGGGCGCTGCGGGAGTCTCCTCCAGCAGCGCCCAAGGTTGCGGTTGGTTTAGAAAACGAACTTGCCACCGAGTTCAAGCACACGAGGATCCCACGTCGATGTTGACTTGCCGTAGTTTCCGTCGTTGTTGTTGACGTCGATGCTGTTGAACTGCGTGTGGTTGAAGGTGTTGAACGATTCAGCGCGGAACTCGAAGTGAGCGCGCTCGCCCATCGCGAAGGACTTGTAGAGCGAAGTCGTGAAGTTCACACGATTCGGTCCTACGAAGGTGTCCCTCTTGCCGTTGCCGAAGCCCAGGTTCGGGCCGCCCATCCAGCCTGGCGTGGGAGCCTGCTGAGGATCGGCAGTTCCATCCGTCTTCGGCGTGCTGAACCAGTTATCCGCCTTGTGGTTGTACTTGATCTTGCTCACGATGTTGGCGCGGTCGGTGTAAGTGCCACCCAGCGCGATGGGATCGGGTACGCCGCCGAAGGCCGACGCATACGGCACGCCAGTCTCGAAGATCGCGGTTCCGGCCAGTGTCCATCCACCGAGTGCGGTCTTCATCAGGCCTGCGCTCTTGTTAAAGATGGGCAGCTTGTAGATGTAGTTGCCCTGCAGGATGTGACGGCGATCGTAGCTGCCGCCCGCTTTGTCGTACTTGATGTTCCACGGGTTCGACACCGAAGCGAAGTCCGCGTCGGAAATGTCGATCGTGTGCGAGTAGGTGTAATCCAGCTCGCCGCTCAATCCCCACTTGTTTTGAACGCGGAGGCCAGTCTGGAAGCCGTTGTAGGTTCCATTGGTCGTGTTCTCTTCCTGGGAGATCGTGTTGAAGCCTTGGTAGCTGCGCAGGGCATAGGTGCCGCCCAGCGTTGCATACGGGTTGGCCGGCTTGGTTGGATCGGTCTCCGGCGACAGGCTGAAACCATTGACTCCAATGGAGGCCTGACGCAGGGCGTTGGACGTCGACAGCGGGAAGTTGTTGAGTGGACGATCAATGTTCTGATGCCAAGCCAGGTTGCCGACGTACTGGATAACCCAGATCACCGACGGCTTTAGCTCATGCTGAACGCCGAGGCTGAACTGAGCCACGCCGGGAGCCTTGTACGTTCTTGCGAGCGTCGTAAGGCTGGCCGGCAGAATCGGCAGACTGAGCGGGTTCAGGCAGTTTGCCGTGTTTGCAGTCGTGGTCGGCGAGCTGAACGAGCAGAACGGGTTGCTGTAGTAGATGTTGCTCACGCTGGGCGTGTACTCGAAGGGCAGGTTGGAGTTGGCGACACCGTAGATGTCGTTGCCTTGCATGCGCTCGTAGAAGGTTCCGAAGCCGCCACGCAGAACCGTCTTGCCGGCTCCGGTGAGGTCATAGGAGAATCCAACGCGCGGCTGCAGCGTGTCATAGTCGTTGGTCACAGCTCCCTTGGGAATGCCGTTCTGCCCAGGGACCACTATGCCGTTCAGGTAGTAACTCACGCCGCCGAAACCCACCGGTGCGCTTACGCCCACGCTGGTCGGATCGATTGAGTTGTTACTGTAGCTCGCCCATGTCGGCGCCACGGGGACATACTGGTCCTGTTGGAAGTTGGCAAGCTGCTGATTCCGCTCCCAGGCGTGCGGCAGAGCGTCATAGCGCAAGCCAAGCTGCAGGCTCAGGCGAGGTGTTACCTTCCAGTTGTCGTTGGCATAAACCGACGTCGTCTGGTTGACGTAGTGACGGATGGACATCGACTGCGGCTGCGAGTAGGAGCCGGAAAGACCGAGCACCATGCTCATGAACGGATCGCCGGTATCGCCATCGCCGGCTGCGTTGCCGGTGACGCCGTTGCCGAAGCTGTAGTCGCCGGCGGCATCCGCCTGCAACTGTTGGTTCTTGGTATAGCGGTTGTAGCCGAAGCCGAACTTCATCTGGTGCTTGCCCTTGGTGTACGAGATGTCCACCTTGGGGTCATAGTCTTCGGCCGCGTTGTGCCACGGGCCATAACCAGTCTGCTCGGCGGCATCGATATGAGCACCGTCCCATTGGGCGCCCGGATACTGGTTTGAACCGGTGTTCTCAAAGAAGTTGTTGGTCACCCAGTTGCTCGGCTTCAGCGAAGTCGCGGCGTTGGTGATGTTGATGATGTTGCCGTCGTAGTTCATCGACGCTTCCAGCAGCATGTTGGGCGAGATCTGTCCGCTCAGCTTGATAGCCGCGCTGTTGGAAGGGTTGCTCAGCGTGCTGCTGATGGTGTTGTACGACTCCCAGTTCCAGCCGAGGTCGGCGTCGGGGTAGCCCTGCGTCACGGAGTCATGAATGTAGTGGCCGAGAATCTGCCACTTGTCCGTTACGTTGTGGTCGATGCGGACGATCTCTTCGTTAACTGTGATCGGGTTGGCGATCGAAGTAACGGCGTTGCCGGTGCTGGCGGACTGCTGGTGCGGCAGAAGCGGTCCGTTCAGGTAGGTGACGGCGTTGGGGTCGAAGAGGCTGGCCGGAATGACCTGGAGATTGGTGTTGGGATCTGTCCGGAAAGGCGTTCCGCGAGTTTCAGGACCGTAACCGGCTGCCGTCAGCTTATCCTGGAACGCCGGGTCGGGGGCATGTGCCACGGTCGGGACGTAGATGGTTTGTGGGTCGCCTGCGTCCCCGTATAGCGGCTGGTGATACTCCAAATCCTGTCCAGCTACCGGGCGGTTCATATCCGGGATGGTCGAGACAACGTTGGGTTGGCTGCCCTGGATGATGCGGCGAGCTTCCTGGTTGTAGAAGAAGAAGGTCTTTTGCCGGTTCGTGTTGTAAACGTGCGGGATGAACAGCGGGCCGCCCACGTTGCCGCCGAAGATGTTCTGGCGCAGCTTGGGAACCGGGGTGACCGAACTGAAATGCTTGTTGAAGAAGTTGTTGGCGTCCAGATCGTCGTTGCGGAAGAACTCGAACGCTTCGCCGTGGAACTTCTGCGAACCGCTCTTGAGCGCAAGGCTCATGGTCGCGCCGGAAGAGATACCGTAATCCGGAGGATAGTTGCTGGCCAGCACTTCGAACTGCGCAATGGCGTCCTGCGAAGGCATGACGTCCATGCCGCCGGCACCGCCGCGGTCATCCGCTTCGCCGCCGTCGATCAGCCAGATGTTGTGCTGCTCGCGGAGACCGTTGACGCTGATGGAGAAGCTCGCGGCAACTGAAGTTGGAGTGTTGCTGTCAGGCAGGTTGGAGCTGACGCCCAGGCCGAGGGCCGCCAGTGCCGCGAAGTTGCGGTTCTCGGTAGCGATCTCAGTGACCTGCTCGCCGCTGATCAGCGTGCTCACCGTGTTGGACTCGGACTGCACCTGCAGAGCATCGGCAGTTACCGAAACATTGACCGTCTCCGAGCCGATGGTCAGCTTGATGTCCGCCGGCAGGGTCTGAGAGACGTTGAGGCTCAACCCCTTGGCGGTGTACGTTTGAAAGCCCTTGGCGGCGACCTTCAGGTCGTAGATGCCTACGTTGAGGCCGGGGAAAGAATATCCGCCGGTGCCGTTGCTGACGGAGTTGTAGACAAAACCGGTCGCTGTCTGCGTCAATGCCAGGTTTGCGCCTGGTACTGCCGCTCCAGTCTGGTCTGTAACTGTGCCGATAATCTCGGAGTTCTGCTGCGCCATCGCTGCGACGCATGCGAACGCCAGGAAAATTGGCACGATGAGAAATCTGAATCTCGCGAGTCTCATGTGACCTTCCTTTTCAAATTGGTTCTGTTGCACTGCTTTGTTGTTTTTCGCTTCGACCGCTGTACACAAATGAAGCCGGAATGAAGATGAAACCTGTCTGCCGGTCTGAAGCGGAGCCTTTTACCAAGCGCTCGAGTCCTGCCCTGTTGCCCAGTTGTCCATACTGCAAAAGCGGCTTGCGCAATCGGTGCGATCTGCTGTCAGATCATTGCGAATTGCTTGCCGCTCTGTGTTTGTCTTCCCCAATACGTTCAGTGAAGCGATTTAGTAGAGTACGCGCAAAGAGGCGCGCTCCTTCGCCCAAGCATTCAAGGCGAAGTGAAGCTCCGTTGTCAAGCGGAAAATGAAAGACCAAATCCAGTGGATTACCCCTGTGCCCAAAAAATCCTGAAACACTTTTCACTGCCCGGCTCAGGCCCAAAATCGGCCTGCGAGCCTGCGCATCTGCCCCTGCCCCAATTCCGGTTGCCGCCTGGATTTTTCAAAACCGCTAAATCCAGTCAAACGTTTAAGCAGAGGTAGCGCGGAAGTGCCTACTCTTTGCCGCTACGCATTAAAAGCGGTTGCGAGAGCGTTTGTCAATACAACCGAAGCAGGAAAGTTAACAGGGTTGAACCGGGGGCAAATGTAACTGTTTTCTGAAAATGATTTGCGCACTTCTGGCGCAATCGCTTGCGCAAAGAAGGCACGCCACAGCCGCCAAAATCGTAACGCTACCATCTTTGAGAGGGCAGACCGGAGTCTTTCATGCAAACGATTACATTTTTCGCGGGAGGCAAAACCCGCATCGCCGTAAGCTGGTATTTTTGTTCTCCAAAATCCCTTGGGGCGCCGGTCATTGCATCCGGGCCACATCCCGGAACCGACGCGCGATCTCTTCCAGAAAACTCTCCGTATCCACCCCCGCGGGAGCTTCCAGGCCAGTCTTGCCGCGAATCGCTTCGGCGATCCGTTGCGCCAGCGCCGCCCGCACTTCCATGCTGAAATCGAGCCGCCGGGCAAAGAATCCTTCCAGTACTTCGAGGTCGCCAATCTCCAGCTTCTGCATACCGTCCGGCGCAAGCTCCATTCCCGCCCGCCGCGCTCCGGCCAGATCGGTTCGGCTCGCCGCTGTCTCAAAAACTCCCACGGTCAGGGTTCGCGTGCTCGATCCCGAACTCGATTCGGAGAGATTTTCACGCTCGTGCACCACCAGAGTCCCCGCAGCCAGGTCGCCCAGCCTCTGGTGCTCGCGGGTCACAAAAATACTTACCGCGCCGACTGCATAGACAAACGGAAACTGGTCTACCACCCGTATCAGGTTGCGGATCATCGATTCCACGATTCCGATACCTCGCCCCGAACGCTGAATCACGCGAATCTTCGCCAGCCGCTTGCCCGGAGTGCGCCCGTTCCAGAAGGCTTCGAATAGCGTGAAGTACCCCCAGAACCAGAGGAAGACGACCATGGTAAAAATGGCGATTGCCCACTTCTCCCCAATCTTGCCGAAGTGCGACAGGCTCGGATCGACCAGACCAACCAGCAGGACAAACCCCACCGAGGCCAGCAGCCAGATGAGGTAATCCACCAGCAGGGCCACGAATCGGCTGCCGATTCCGGCCACTGGCATGTCGATGCCCACCAGCTCGGGCGTTTCGATGCTAAGCTGGTCCCATTCCGGCTCACGGCTTCCGCTCAATGCCCACCGTCCTCTCGAATCCCGCGCCTTCCACTCAAGTTCTATCTAATCATTGGATTAGGAAGAGACAGCCGCACTGGGACCGTCTCACCTCTCTGGTCGCCCAGGCTGATCGCGACCGGCTGAAGGGCCTGTCGCGAAGTGAACTTCAGGAACTGGCCCTCTTGTATCGACAAGTTGCATCCGATCTTTCGACTTTGCGGCAGGACCGCACTTCGGCGGCGCTGGCCGCGCAGGTCAATCATCTGCTGGCTCGTGCTCACCATATTATCTATTCCAATCGCAAATCGAGCTGGCGAGGCCTTTTGCTGTTTTTGCGCGACGGCTATCCTCGGGTCTTCCGCCAGCAGATCGGATTTGTCTTTGCTTCGACTGTGATTCTGCTGCTGGGGACGTTGGCCGCGGCGGCGTTCACGCTGGCCAACCCGCATTTTGCTCCACCCATTCTCGGCCCGCGAATCATGGCCGCAGTGGCGCGGCATGAGATGTGGACGCAATCGATTGTCAGCGTCGCTCCGCAGGCTGCCAGCGGAATTATGACCAACAATCTTTCTGTCTCGTTCTCTGCCTTTGCCGGTGGATTGCTGTTTGGCTTCGGGTCGGTGTATCTGCTGTTTCTAAACGGAATGATGCTGGGTGCTGTGGCTGTGGTTTGCCAGCAGGCTGGGATGGCCGTTCCGTTGTGGAGTTTTGTTGTGCCTCACGGCTCGCTGGAGCTGCCGGCGATCATGATTGCCGGCGCGGCTGGTTTACGGCTTGGCTATGGAATGCTCTTTCCGGGGATGTATCGATGGAAGGATTCTGTTTCCAAAGCTGGAGCGGAGGCGGTGCGGCTGGTTTCTGGAACGATTCCGATGCTGTTTATTGCTGGATGCCTAGAGGGATTTTTTTCGCCTTCGGCGGCTGCTGTGGATCTTAAGTTTTTGGTTGGCGGAACGCTGTTTTTATTACTGCTGGTCTGGCTTTTCCGGCCGCTGCCGATAGCTGCAGCTGAGCCGGTTTGAGTGTAGAACATTCCAATTGTTCTACGTAGAACACGATTGTTCCACGAGGAACAATTTGGCTTACGTACCCCTGAAAATCCCTGTCAAGTAAGTTTGCTGGAAGCTGATTTTTTTCAGCGGCTTGCGACTGCGTTGAATTATGGGCATTTGTGCGTTACTGGGGATAGCGGCATATGCCATGGCATATGCCCGCGTTTTCAGGAGGGGTTTATGGCGGGAGCGGCATGACTGGAACTACAAGGATGGCGCGGGTTTTTCGGAATGGGCGGAATCAGGCGGTGCGGATTCCGAAGGAGTTCGAGTTTGCGGGGCGGGAGCTGGTGATTCGGCGGCAGGGCGATGTGTTGATCCTTTCGGTGCGGCCGCTGGATTGGTCTGGGCTGGTGAGTTCGGAGACAGTGGCTACGAGGGAATTTCTGCGGTGGATTGAGTCGCCGGCGGAGAGCGATTGATGGGGGAATTCGAGATACAAAATGGGGCTACGTACCTGCTGGATACGCAGACTTGTGCGGCGATCCTGATGCGGTCGGGAGTGATGCGGCGGCTGGAGCGGGTTGCGGTGGGGGATATTGCGATGTCGGCGGTGACGCTTTCAGAGCTGATGTATGCGGTGACGATGTCGCGGCGGACGGAGCAGGACCGGGCGGCGCTCGATCTGCTGCTGCGGCATGTGGCTGTGCTGGAGTATCCGGCTGCGGCGGCTGCGCGGTATGCGTCGATGGGTGAGGCGTTGTTCTATAAGAGTGGGAAGGTTGGCGCGCATGAGCTGCTGGTGGCAGCTCATGCGGGATGCCTGGGGAGAACGCTGGTGACGGAGCGGACGAAGACGTTTGGGCTTGCGCCGAGGTTTGTGGGGGAAAGTTGGGCGGGATAACGACTTGGGGAAGATTTGTGAACCCTGGTCTCAAAAGCGAGACCAGGGACACCCGGCACCCAGCAAAAGATTTTTGTAACCGAACCGACTAGTTGGTAGTCTACCTTGTATGCACGGAGAAACGGCAGAACGCATTATGAAAACGGCGGAAGCCCTGATGATCGAGAGGGGGTATTCGGCCTTCAGCTACGCCGACATTGCAGAAGCGGTGCAGATTAAAAAGCCGAGCATCCATCATCACTTCCCGACAAAGGCTGCGTTGGCCGCAGCCGTTCTCAAGAAGCATCGCGAGAGGACAATCGAAGGAACCGAACAGCTTGACAGGCAGATCGAAGACCCCTGGAAGCGGCTTCATGCCTATGTCCAGTATTGGGAGGGGTGTATCCGCGGGCGCACCGTCCCTTTCTGCGTTGCTGCACTCATGGGAGCGGAGCTCCCATCGTTGCCAGAGGAAGTGCAAGCCGAAGTGCGCCTACATTTCACGGCATTGAGTGAGTGGCTTGAACGAACGCTAAAGAGTGGTATGAAGGTCGGTGTTATCAAGCTGCAAGGTTCAGCGGCAACGGAAGCCCAGACGCTGATGGCGGTTGTGCATGGGGCGATGCTCTCCGCCCGCGCCACCGGTGACTGTGATGTCTTCAAGCTCGTGACCGGAGCAACGCTCAAGCGTCTCGCTGCAGCAAAGAACTAAATCCGTGGAGGCCACGTGTGGCCTTCTTCCATTAACAACCTACCAACTAGAAGATAGTGAGGTCTCATGCAAACCAATTTCACTGAATCAACGCGCGCTCTGCGGAACCTTTATTTTGTCCGGACGGTCTTCCAGGTGATCTGGGCTGCCGCTGTTATTTCGACGGTGAGAACGCAGCCACAAGCCGCTTCCATCTTGCTGATTGCGTACCCGCTCTGGGACGTCGCCTGCACGCTGTACGATCTCATGGCTTCACGCCCTACCGGAAGCGCACGGACTTCGCAGGTCATCAATGCACTTCTGGGCTCCGCTACTGCTCTCGGAATAGCCTTAACGGTTTTTAGCAATCCGGCATACTCCATCGCGATCTTCGGCGCCTGGGCATTCGGAGCCGGCTTGATTCAGCTTGTCGCCGGGCTGATCCGCCGTAAGCAACTAGGAGGGCAATGGGCGATGATCCTGAGCGGTGCGCAATCGACTGCAGCAGGTATTGCATTTGTGCTCGGCGGCCTGGCCGGAAAGTTCCACACGAAGGACATGGGAGGGTATGCCATCTTCGGTGCGATCTACTTCCTGATTGGCGGAATTCTGTTGAGTCGAAAGCTCTCACAGGGCGTAGTGGAACCACTTCGGGGCTAAGCTTTGTAAGTCTCGATAAACGCGGCTGCAGGAAGCGACTAGCAGTTTGCGGAACGGCTGAAGTCGTGCCCTTTCAAGGCCATTTGTATTCATGCAGCGAGCCCTGGTCTCAAAGGCGAGACCAGGGGCACCCGCCGGCAATCAGGCGGCTAATGAGGATCGATCGGGTATAAACATAGATGATGACTGCTGATCTTTTTGCGCCCTTCCATGAGCTGGCAAACAGGCTTTTACCCTTGCAGCCTGAAGGCGATGGCGCACACGACCTATCGCACCTGATGCGCGTCTGGCGCAATGTGAAGGCGATCCACTGTGAAGAGGGCGGCGACCTGGAGATTTTAGCTGCGGCGGTGCTGCTGCATGACTGTGTGGATGTGCCGAAGAACTCTCCGCTGCGGTCGCAAGCGTCGCGGCTGGCTGCTGCGGAAGCCATTGCCCGCCTCGCTGCTCTTGGCTGGAGCGAAGAACGATGCAAGTGGGTGGCTTCGGCTATCGAGAGCCACAGCTATTCGGCGGGAATGGAACCGACTACTCTTGAAGGCTTCATCCTGCAGGATGCCGACCGCCTGGACGCGATCGGCTTTACTGGAATTGCGCGATGCTTCTATACGGCCGGGCGTATGGGATCGGCTCTCTACGAACCTGCCAACCCTCGCGGGGAGCGGAGGGATTGGGACGATGCCGCTTTTGCTTTGGATCATTTTCCTGTGAAGCTGTTGAATCTGGCAGAGGGTTTCAGAACGGCTGCAGGGCGATTGCTGGCGGCGCAACGGCATGAAACGGTCGCGAGCTTTTATGCGGGGATGCTGGCGGAGGTGGGATGAATACTGTCTGCACCTTTTGCAGAAGTGCTGTAGTTGTTGACTCTTTCCCGTTTGCCTACGATAGTGAACCTTACTGCAAGTACTGAAGCTTGCTGCAAGCACTGGAGCTTGCTGCGGCACAGATGAGGCTATGGGCAGAACTGAATGCCCGGTTCTGAGGTCTGACATGTCTGGAGTATTCATCAGCTATCGCCGTGAAGACAGCAGCGGATATGCGGGGCGGCTGTTCGATATTCTCAGCGGCCGGTACGGCAAAGAGAACGTCTACATGGACCTCGATACCATCCAGGGCGGCGACAATTTTGCGACCGTGATCGAGGATAAGATCGGTCAGTGCGATGCGCTGCTGGCGGTGATCGGTGATCGGTGGCTGACATGCACTGGAGCCGATGGAGGCCGGCGGATCGATGCAGAGCGCGATTATGTGCGCATGGAGATTGCCAAGGCGCTCGAACGCGGAGTGCGGGTGATTCCGGTACTGGTGAGCGGAGGCAAGATGCCGCACCAGACGGATTTGCCGGAAAATCTACGCCTGTTGGCTCTTCACCAGGCGATGGATCTCAGGGATGCGCATTTCCACACGGATGCGGACCTGTTGATGGATGTGCTCAAGCAGACTGTTCCCAGCATGGCGAGCAAGCCGCGCAAGGCGGGAACGAATCGATTCGCTGTGGCGGGATTGGCGGTGCTTGCGATCGCCATGATCGTATGCAGCATTCTTGTGTTTTGGCGAGGCAAGCCGATGGTTGATCCCCCCATCGATGGAGCGGCCGCAGCGGCACAGGCGGGCAGTGGGGTTGATTCGTCCGGGAAGCCCGGCAAGGCACGAGTAAATATCAGCGGAAAATGGAAAGCAACCGTTACCTACGACTGGCCGGGAGCTGTTTACGAAGAGACGTTTAACTTTGAAATTGCGGGCACGGAAGTGTCCGGGACAGCCTCATTTCTCAAAGCCGATCGCGGAATATTCGATGGCAAGATCGAGGGGGACCGGATCAGCTTCGTCACCAAGACCATCGCGACCATGGATGATAAGAGTTCTCAAGACGTTCATTCTTACAAAGGCGTGGTTGAAGGGGATACGATCCGGTTTACGATGTTGACCGATAGCAGTGTTGAGTCTCATGTGCCGATTCATTTCGCGGCGAAGAGGTGATTTGAGACCAGGCAGAGACCTGGGCAGCCAGCCCGTAGAGATACAAGAATAGGTCTGACTTTCTGCTCCAGGCTTCACTTCTCCATTTCGTTGAAGCCGCGTCCGCTGAAGATCATGGGGATGCAGCGCTCTGCCCGGGCAGTTCGGGTGGTTGTCTGTTTTGCGCTTGCGATGTGGAACATATATGACTTACGCCGGCCGGGGGTGAGGGCTTCAAAGGCGGCGCGCAGTGTTGCGTTGTCATCGAGCACGCCTTGCAGTTCCTCGGGGATGGGAAACTCGGATGGCTTGCGGAGTTGTACCTTTTTGCCGGACTCTTCCAGTTCGATGGCTTCGTAGAGATAGCTTTTCAGGGACGCCTGCGCGGCTGCGATCTCTTTGACCGAGGTGAACTTGATCCATCGCCCGGCCTGGGTGTGTTCGCCGATGCGTTCGAGGATTTGCTTGGGGTCCTTGAGCAGCGCGCCTTGGAAGAACGAGAAGGCGCACGACTCCTTGAGTGGAATGATGATCGCAATGTTCTTCTTCTGAAAGGTGAAGCAGGGTTTGCTCCACTTAAGCTCTTCGACCAGGTCGCAGTCGAGCGCAACTTTTCGGAGCTTGTCTATTTCTTTCTGCCACTTCTTTGCGTAGGGAACTTGCATTGTGCATTCATCCTCTAAAAGATACGAAACAGCATATCGCGTTCGCCGGTGGGGATTGGAAATGCTTGGGGCCATCGAGGCCCTTCGCTGGGGTATTTGTGGTGGTCTTGATGCCGGGATGAATCCCGGCCTACCAGCCTTGGCTTCCCTTGCCGGTTTGGGAACATTATCCCGGGCAGTAGCGTAAGGTGAGATATGAAGACTCTTCGGATCGCTGCTGGTGTCGCTCTTTTTGCCTGGAACCTAGTTGGTTTTTGTCAGTCGGATGTCCCGTGTGACCAGACACTGAATGCGTCGCTTCGGTCAAGCGCGGTATTGAAAATTGACTCGCTGGCTGCAGGCATCGAAATAGTCGGGACAGACCAAGAGGCGATCCATGTTTCATGCAAGGCCGAGGATATAGACAGCGCCATGCATGTCCGTCTTCAATTCTCCGGAACTCCCACTCATGGCAAGCTCGCGATCACGGGCGCTCATCTCAAGCACAATAACCTTCAGATCCGCGTCGAAGTGCCTCGCAAGGTGAATCTGGACATTCAAATGCCGGCCGGACAGGTAAAGGTGGATGAGATCGTGGGTGATAAAGAGATCGACCTCTACGCTGGACAGATTTCGATTTCTTCGGCTCACAAGTGGGATTACAAGAAAGTAGACGTCTCCGTTGGCATCGGCCAGGTAAATGCTCAGGCCTATGACGAGAACAAAGGTGGGTTTTTCCGAAGCTTTCAAAAGGAAAACGCAGAGGGAGAGTATCGGCTGCACGCGCACGTAACCACAGGGCAAATCGATCTGCTTGGCAAGAGCGCGCGCGCTGCGGACGACCTGCAATAGCAACTTTTAGAATAGAAATATTCAGGGCAATCAAGGTCTCTCATTGGGGGATCTTTGTGGTGGTCTTGATACCGGGGATAAATCCCCGGCCTGCCTGTCTTGGCATACCTAACTTGGTCCTCGTGGTGGATGAAATGTTTTGCGTGGGTGCGGTTGGCTTATTTATAGTTGGCCCAACTCTGGGCTGGTGAGTTGCTGCGCGATGCTGGGGCTGATGTGTGGGAAGCAGATCCTCCGCTTCTACACCCCACGGACATGGACCTGTCCGCGGGGGCCCCGGTCGCGAAGGATGACAGCAAGAAAGACAACAGCAAGAGCAAATGCAAAAACAAACGCAGGTCCTTCGGCTGCGCTACGCTTCGCTCAGGATGACATTTTTTTTGTATAGAAAATTCTGTAACGAAAATCTCAATTTGCACACTAGCTCTGCACGAGGACGACTATGAGCAATATCAATGGCAAAGTCTATGCGATGAATGCCATTACTCCGATGAAGTGGTGGAGGACGTGTGTGCTGCGTCTGATCCTCTTTTTGCTTTGGCATGTGAAGTCGCTGCAGAAGAACCTGATCGACCTCTCCTTTATTGAGTTTGCTCGCTGGGTGGTGGTGCCACGGAAGGGCTTCCCTTATTTGGGCGGGAGCCAGGTGAAGGATGAGATGCAGTACGACTATCTGCTCTTTTTCAGCAACTTCAATGGGACGTGGAACCAGTACATCGATGCCTTCTCGGCGGTGCTGGCTACGGGGCTGAACCTGGTGTGGAGATGGAGTGAGAAGTTTCCGGGATCGGTGCCAGTGACGCTGTTTAAGGAGTACATTGCGCGGGTGCAGTTCGATACGGACTACTACTACACGGCTTATCCTCATGCGACGGCGAATGATTTGAAGGCGGCGCATGTAGTGCAGGCGGGGTTCGATGGACTGGCGGCGCAGGCGGGGAGTTTGACGCCGGATCAGTTTGCGGAGGCGTATCTGGGGTTTGTGTTGTCGGTGCAGGCGTGTCTGGGGGAGACGGGCGAGGCGCCGGTTGTATTTTAGCTTGAGGCGATGCATTCCCTCAGGGGCTAAAGCCCGATTCAGAATGGGTTACTGATGTACGGGCTGAAGCCCGTACCCTTCAAGACGAAAGCAAGAACAAAAGCAGATCCTTCGCTGCGCTCAGGATGACAAGTCTTAATGGGGATTAGATAGGTATGAGAAAGATGCTATGCCGAATGTGAATGGAAGTTTGTATGGGTTGACGATACTTTCGCCGATCTTGAATGACGAGAAGGCTACGCCTTCGCATGACCTGCAGATACGCGCGTATCTGGCTACGCTGCCGACGGGCGCGGATAGTCCGTTTGCGCTGACGGCGGGGACGCATCTTTGCCGGCTGGTGGTGATGGATGATGTGGTGTATGTGGGCATGCCGGCGTGTGAGGAGCATTTGCAGTCGAAGTATCTGATCTTCGAGTGCAACCTGGATGCGACGGACGATGCTGGCCTGGAGCGCTATCTGCGCGGGATGGCGGAGACGATTCCTGCGCATCTGGATGCAGTGTGGAGTCATTGCGTGGGGTATCCGGGCGCGAAGAATGCGCAGGCGTTTGTGGAGTACATGAAGGCTTGCCAGATAGAGACTACGTTCTTCTTTGCGGCGGTTAACGATAAGTCTTTGCCTGAGTCATTGAATGCGCTGCAGACGCAGCGGGCGGTGACGGATTTCATTGCGAGCCATCAGGGCATGGAGCCTGCGCGGCTGCAGGCGGAGTTTGTGGCGTTTGCTGCGGAGTTGCAGGCGCGGCCGGTGCCGAAGCCGGGTGCTCCGGCGGTGCAGCGGGATATCAAGACGGGTGGGCACAATGAGTAAGTTGAATGAGACGGATATCCAGGGCTTTGTGCTGCGCGGCTATAACATGCCCTACACGCGCTATCTCTTTCTGCATCTGGAAGACGCTGGGCGCGCGCGCAAGCTGATATTGCGGCTGCTGCCGGGGATTACGACCGGGCAGCGATGGGATGGTGGCAAGCCGCAGAGCACGGTGAATATTGCTTTCACGCATCGGGGCCTGGAGGCGTTGGAGCTGCCAACGGCTACGCTGATCAGCTTTCCTGTCGAGTTTCAGCAGGGGATGAAGGAGCGCGCGGCGATTCTGGGGGACACGGGCAGGAATGCTCCGGAGCACTGGGATGGGCTGTGGCGCGAGGGGCGCGTGCATGTGTGGCTGGGGGTGAGCGGGATTAGTCCGGCAGCCCTTGAGGCGCGATGTGCGGAGCTGCTGGCGCTGGTGGAGGAGACGCGCGGCGCGGTGCTGGTGGGCTCGCAGGATGCTGCTTCGCAGGTGGTGGATGGTAAGGCTACAACCAAGGAACATTTCGGATATACGGATGGGTTTGGGAATCCGGATTATCTGGGTGTGGAGCGGAGTTCGCAGCCGGGGCAGGGCAAGCTGATGGAGGATGGCAGCTGGGCTCCGCTGGCGACGGGCGAGCTGTTGCTGGGGTATGCGGATGAGGCGGGCGAGCTGCCGGTGGCGCCGGTTCCGCATCTGCTGGCGAGCAATGGAACGTTTATGGCGTTTCGCAAGATGCATCAGAATCTGGCGACATTTCGCGCGTATCTGGAGGAGCACGGCGAGCTGTATGGCGGCGGCAAAGAGAAGCTGGCGGCGAAGTTTATCGGGCGCTGGAGAGATGGGACGCCGCTGGAGCTTTCGCCGGAGAAGCAGGATCAATCGATTGTGCTGGACCCGAAGCAGAGCACGAACTTCAAGTATGGCGGGGATGGCGATGGGACGCGATGTCCGATTGGGGCGCATATGCGGCGGGTGCATCCGAGGGATGCTTTTGGGTTCAATGGAAAGCTGATCGACCGGAGGCGCATTACCCGGCGCGGGCAGCCTTATGGGACGTTTGCCGACGAGGATGAGGTGGTGTCAGACGCTGACGATCGCGGCATTGTTTTTATGGCGCTGAATGCGAGCCTTTCGCGGCAGTTCGAGTTTGTGCAGCAGCAATGGATTGAGTATGGCAACGATGCGCACCAGGGGAACGATAAGGATCCGCTGATGGGCAATCATGAGGGCCGCGGCAAGTTTGTGGTGCAGGGGGATCGGAGCGCGGCGAATCCGCCGTATGTGTGCGCGCATCTGCCGAGCTTTGTGGAGTTAAAGGGCGGGGACTACTTCTTTATTCCCAGCATTACTGCGCTTGGGATGCTGGCTTTGGATCTGGTAGATCCGAGGTAGGGATTAGGGAATAGGTATCAGGGAATATGGAATAGAAAAGCTGCTCGCTTCGCGAGATGGGGACTGTAGTCTGATGCTGGGCTTGTGGAGATGCCTGTGCAATGACGAAGGCGGCGAAGCGACGGAACGGGACGGATGAGGATGATGTTGAGGCGAAGATTCCCAAGGTGAAGTTGACGCCGCTGAACCGGCTGGCGCTTTGGATTACGCGGCGCGTGGGTTCGATGGGCTTCTTCATCGCGATCTTTACCTGGACAGCTTGTTGGCTGCTTTGGAATATGTTCGCACCGAAGAGCATGCGGTTCGATCCGTTTCCGGGGTTCGTGCTGTGGCTGTTTATCTCCAACATGATTCAGCTTTTCCTGATGCCGCTGATCATGATCGGACAGAACCTGCAGGGGCGCGGCGCGGAAGAGCGGGCGAAGAACGATTACAAGGTGAATAAGAAAGCGGAGTGCGAGATTCAAGAGATACAACAGAAGCTGGAGACTATATTGGAACGGCTGGAAGAGATGAAGGCTGGGAATAGGGACTTAGAGACTAAAGGACTAGGGAATTAAAAACTTTTCTCGCTTCGCGAATAGACCCACATCTCAAAATCGAGATGTGGGGCACCCAAATCTACTTGATCCAAATATTTAGGCGAGTTTGACGAAGTGCATGGCGGCGGAGTTCATGCAGTAGCGCAGGCCGGTGGGCCTGGGACCGTCGTCGAAGACGTGGCCGAGATGCGCGTCACAGAGGCGGCAGGAGACAGCTGTGCGCACCATTCCTAAGCTGCCGTCTTCGATTTCGTGTACGTTCTCTTTGGCGATGGGCTGCCAGAAGCTGGGCCAGCCGGTGCCGGAGTCGAACTTGGTGTCGGAGCTGAAGAGCGCGATGTCGCAGCAGATGCAGCGGAAGATGCCGCGGTCATGGAGATTCCAGGTGCTGCCGGTGTAAGCGCGTTCGGTTCCTGCGTGGCGCGTGACCTGGTAGGAGATGGGCGAGAGCTGGTGTTGCCACTCGGCATCGGACTTCGCGAGGTGCGGAACGATGGTCTTGCCGGTACGCTTGCCGTCCGGTGAGAACTCGATGATGGTTACGCTGCCCTTGGGATCGGCGAAAGCTGAGGGCAGCAGCGACGAGAGGGCGAGCGCGCCTGAGCCGGCTGCTACGCGGAATAGGAAGGATCGGCGCGAGCTAGGCGCATGTTCTGCTGAACGCGCATTCTTCACGAGTTTGGTGGAGGGAATATGCATCGGATTCTCCGGGGCCTGGAGCGATCTCTCATAGCAATCTCGTCCGCTGGAGACGGCTCTGGCCTTTCTTCAGATGACATGAAAACCGGAAAGGTTACAAGCCTTGGAAACATATTCGAGAATCGTTTTGACCAGTGTTCATGCACCTTTTGATTGGTACGCACGACGGCTGTCTGTCGATTGCGTTAGCAGAATTTTTTCTTTTTATTCGCTGTAACCTTTGCTCATAAGCGGGCTCCTACGGATGCGCAGAGGGAGAATGC
>DATAZR010000058.1:0-14115 GCA_036271955.1 Acidobacteriaceae bacterium | reverse complement strand
GTTCCGTATCTGACGAGCACGACCATTCTCGATCTCGAGGAGCTGCCGGAGCACCTGGTGGTGGTGGGCGGCGGTTATGTCGGGCTGGAATTTGCGCAGATGTTCCGGCGATTTGGCTGCGGGGTTACGGTGGTGGACATGAACGCGCGGCTGGCGATGCACGAGGATGAGGATGCCTCGACGGCGGTTGCCGAGGTGCTGAAGGCGGAGGGAATCGATCTTCGGCTGAACGCGAAATGTATTCACATTGAAGAACGCGACGGCAGAGTAGCCGCGGCTGTGGAGTGCGATGAAGGCGCGCCGCATGCGTTGGGTTCGCACATTCTGCTGGCTGTGGGGCGCACGCCCAATACGGATGATCTGAACCTGGCCGCTGCCGGCATCGAGACGGATAAGCATGGATTTATTCCCGTGGACGATGAGCTGCGGACGAGCGCGCCGAACGTTTATGCTCTGGGCGACTGCAATGGGCATGGCGGCTTCACCCATACTTCATATAACGATTACGAGATTGTGGCGGAGAATCTACTGGATGGAGCCAAACGCAGGCTGAGCGACCGCATTTCGGTTGGAGCGATGTTTATCGATCCGCCGCTGGCGCGGGTAGGCATGAGCGAAGCGGAAGTGCGCAAAAGCGGGAAAGCCGCCCTTATCGGATTGCGGCCGATGACGCGGATCAGCCGGGCAATCGAAAAGGGCGAGACCTACGGCTTGATGAAGGTGCTGGTAGACAAGGAGAGCGACCAGATTCTTGGGGCAACGATCTTTGGGACGGGCGGGGATGAGGCGATTCACTGCCTGATCACGGCCATGTACGCGAGGCAGACTGCAACGCAGTTTCGCCATGCGGTGCATATTCACCCCACGGTGGCAGAGCTGATTCCCACGGTATTGGGAGAACTAAAGCCGCTGAGCTGATTTTGGGCTGCGAGCCGGCAGCGGCAGGCATCAGACGGGGATGGGCATGGTCCCGGCGGAAGTCATCATCTGGCGGATGGAATCGATCACCAGATCGGGCTGATCGAGATGGATCCAGTGCGCGCTGGCAGGGGCGATGACCTGTTGCACGTGATCGCCAATGCGCATCAGGCTTTGCTCGCACAACGGTGAGGCCTGGCTGGGGGTAAGCAGAGTGACCGGGATGCCAAGGATCGGGTCGGCAGCCTGCATTTCGCGGACGGTATCGGGCACGGCTTCGACGTGACTGCACATGCCACGGTAGTAGCTGGGGCGGGACCAGTGGGCGGCAACCATGGGCCAGGTTTCCCTGGGCATTTTGCCGACTTCAACCTTGATGCGACTCAATACATGTTTGCCACCGCTGCCCGTGGCGCCAGCGAGCGTATCGGAGAGCCGGCCGGATCGGCACAACAGCGATGTAACCGCGAGGCGGGCAAGTCCGCAGCCGGCGATGGGTATGGCGTAGCCGGTCAAACGGGAGCCGCGGTTGAGGGTGGCCTGCTTGGTAGGATCGAGCGGCGGCCACTCTTCGCAGCGCATGGGGTCGACAAGGACGATTCCGGCGACATCTTCTGGATAAAGCAGGGCATAGCGGCGCACGACCAGGCCGCCGAAGGAGTGGCCAACAAGCACGTAAGGGGGCTTGATGCCTGCCGACTCAAGCATGGTGTGCAGTTCGCTCGCGATGTTGCCGGGAGTACGCGGAGTGCTGGCGGGACTGCTCCAGCCGAGGCCTCCGCGATCATAGGAAGCGGTGTGGGCAAACTGCGAAACAGTGTCCTGGATGCGGGACCAATTGAGGTTGGTGGCTGCTATTCCCGATTCGAAAAGCACGGTAGGCCCGCCGGAATCCCTGGGTCCACTTTCCAGCAGGTAGAGATTGCATCCCCGGCCTATGTCTACCCATCGTCCCGATCCGGTGTAACGCTGGCGGTCGCGGAGCGCTCCGACCCGTTGATACAGCATGCCAAGAAGAATGAGTGCTGCCAAGCTCCCGACGATTGAGGCCACGATCAACATAAGCCTTCCTAAAACCGGGTGAGTTGCTCCGGGGCAAAGTCTCTGGGGGAGAGATTTGCCTTTGGGCTGCCGCGATCGATCACCAGCAGCGTGGAACCCGCCTGGCCACGAATTTTGCTCTCCACCTGGCTCGCCGACCAAACGCCGCTATTCTTGCGTAGACCGAAATAGGTGAATTCCTTCACCGTACCTGTTGCCTTGATGGTTTTCTCTACATATACCGGATATCCGATGCTGTGGTCCAGCCAAGTTTGCATTTCGGCGTAGTGGGTACGGTCGGAGGGTCCGGGTTTGCTCTTGAGCAGGTCACAGAGGCGCGCGCCGAACTTCTTGCCGGGCTGGAGAGATTGGGTCGGCCAGTAATACTGGGATTCGAAAAAGTCCTCGTAGCTGAATCCAGGACCAAGCGGACCGTCGTTCCACTTTTCAAAAGGCAGCGCAGCCGGAGCCTTGTCACCGGGATGAGCGACCTGGATGGAGTTATGCCCGTCGGGGCGCATCTCGAGCAGGAGATGGACGCGGGAATCAGCTGGGCCGCCAATCAGGCAGAGAATGCGCAGCACTCCCGAGAACCAGTGCGCTTTGAGCGTAACGGGGTAGCTTGTCCGGGCGCCCTTTGCGTCGACCCGGATGAGATGCCCTTCGGCGCGAAAATCCGTGGTCTGGATACGATCGATGGGCTGGGCGAGGACGGCCTTGAGGGAACTATCTACCTGAGCAACTAACGGGGCAGACAGGAGTACGGTTGCGGCCAGGCATGCCAGGGGGAATCTCATAGACCTGCTCCACTTTCTGTCCGGCCAGTTTCTACCTGGCTGCTTTCTACCCGGCCGTCGCGAATGCGGATGTGGCGGGGAGCGGCTTCGGCGATTTCGTTTTCGTGGGTGACTACGATCAAGGTCATTCCACGGCGTTTCTGGAGACCGATCAGCATTTCCAGAATGCGGGCGGAGTTGACGCTGTCGAGATTGCCGGTGGGCTCGTCGGCGAGCAGGATGGAGGGGTCGTTGGCCAGAGCACGGGCGATGGCGACACGCTGGCGCTCACCGCCGGAGAGCTCATTCGGGTAGTGGCCGATGCGGCTCTCCAGGCCCATCTCCACAAGCAGGGCTTCGGCTCTACGGGCGCGGTCTCTGCTGTTGCTGCCGGAAGCAAGCATGGGAACCTGCACGTTTTCGATGGCGCGCAGGGTTGGAATGAGGTAGAAACCCTGGAAGACAAAACCAACATGCTGGGCGCGATAGGTATCCAAATCGATGGCCGGAGTTGACGCGGATGTTGACGCACGACCCGCTCCCAGCGGCGAGTTGCGAAACAGAACCTGACCGCTGGTGGGCGAGTCGAGACCACCGATGAGCTGCAGCAGGGTCGATTTGCCGCTGCCGCTTGGACCGCTGATGGCTACGAATTCGCCGGCGGCAATGGTGATGTCGACGCCGCGGAGGGCCTCGACGCGGCCTTCGTCGTAGCTCTTGCAAAGAGAGCGCGCTTCGATAATCGGGACCGTATCCGGAATCGAGAGACCATTCGGCACGGAGGATTGCGGCAGCTGGCTAGTCATGGCGCAGGGCCTCCACCGGCGAGAGATGCGCGCCGCGCCATGCCGGTATGGCTCCGGCAAGAAGGCCGGCAAGGATGGCGACGCCGAGAGCTTCGAGAAGGAGCAGCGGCGAAAAGTCGGCGGAAACAATGCTGGCGGTTTGAGGCAGGGTCGACAGCAAGCGCAGAGCAGCCCAGCCGAAGCCGATGCCGAGGATGCCGCCGGCAAAGCCGAGGGCGACAGCCTCCATCTGGATCAGAAGCAGGACGCGCCAGCTCTTCCAGCCGAGTGCTCGCAGGATGCCGATCTCGCGAGTGCGCTCGAAGACAGACATAGCCATGGTGTTGGCGATGCCCAGGATACCGATGATGAGGGCGATCGAGGATGTTCCCCAGGCGGCGGCGTGAGCGAGAAGAACCAGCTGGTTGTTGCTGGCTCGTTCCGATGCGGGGACGGCGCGCAGGCCAGGCAGGGCGGACTCGATCTCGGCCTGAGCAGCCTGCATGTATTCGTGAGGGGACTGGTTGCGCGGGGCAGGCTTGAGCCGGACGTGGAAGGCGGTGACTTTGCCCTGCAGGCTGGAAATCTGCTGAAGCTGATCGAGGGGGAAGATGGCTGCGCCGGCTTCGAGAGCCGAGCCCCCGTGGTAAATGCCGGTGATGGTAAAGGACGAGCCCTGAATATCGAGGGTGTCGCCGACTTTCTTGCCGAGGCTGGAAGCGAGCAGGTCGCCAAGAATCAGCTCGGGCTGGCCGTCGCGAAATTTGCGGCCAGACTTGAAGGTGAGCGAGCTGAATTCGAACGACTTGGCGGGCCAGCCATAGGCGATGGCGTTCACTTCGGGAGTGAGATCCATCATGTTTAGAATCATCGGGCTGGCCTGGGCCACATCGGGAAGCGCAGTGAGCTTGGCGCCGGTAGATTCGTCGACCGAGGTATTGAGAAAGGTCTTCTGCACGACGGCAATGTCGATGCCGCTGCTCTCGTAGATGCGCATCCACTCATGCTCGAATGAGCGCGAAAAACCGACCAGGGCGACGAATGCTCCGATGGCCATGCCGATGCCGCAGAGGGTCAGGAAGGTGCGGAGGCGCCGGCGACCAAGGTTTCTCCATGCGAACCACGCTAAGGACAGTTGAAGCGGCATAATCGGGAGAGTTCCTCGGGGTTTCGGCATCGGGCTCCGTCCACGGGAAGACTCAGTCTATCCAGAGGCGGGGTGCGTGTCTATTCAAGATTGGGCAGGTTACTGGACTTTGGCCGCCTTCACCAGCAACTCAACGGAGGGCGCAACCTGTAGAAGCAGGGCCGCCTGGGGCTTTTCCGCTGCGGTGATGGTATCGAGATTGCGCTTTTGCGCATCGCCGGGAACGGCCTCGCCTTTCTGCAGGACATAGAGAGTAGCAAGGCCGATGTCGGCGACCTGGTTGAGAGACCTGGAGACGGGAACAAGCTCGGCGGTGATATCGGAGTTGGCAAGCATGGGCTCCAGCCGGGCGTCATTATCGCGCCAGGTTGTCAGCCACCTTCGCGCCTGCTGCCACTCCGCCGGAGTGGCAGAGCCTGCGGCGATGTGTTCGCAGATCAGCTTGAAGTCGCGGGCGGTATCGCTCTCGGGCGGGACAGCATCCACGAGATGATTCAGGGGAGTGAGGCTGGTGTACTTGCTCAGGCCGCCACGGACGTAGCCTTTGGGCGGCTCGACAACTGAAGCAAGGACGCGAAGAGCCTCCGGATTTGGGTCGCCGGTCATTCTCTCGAGCATGCGCTCGGAGGTGGCCCGAGGCTCGATGCCGTAATACTGCAGCTTTTGCGCGACGACCTCCATGCGGCTGTACATGGATGGCAGATCGCGCACCTGCTGCGGGGACCAGTAGCGCTCGGCGATGGCGGCAGTGCGGGGCCATACGCGGCTGTCGATGATTTCGCCGTCGACGAACTCCGACCAGATAGTAGCTTCGCCACCCAGGATGCTGGCCTGCTGCGCTGGCGTAAGCTTGTCGGCGATGCCTTCGAGGGGATCGACGAGGTAGTGCTCGGAGGCGGGCTTGTTGAGATCGATGTAGTAGCCGTTGGAGAGCAGCCCGCGATAGCCTCGCTTGGCGGCGTCAAGCAGCGAGTCGCGGCCGCGCCAGGACTGGATGACGACGTCTTTGGGAGTATCGGGCTGCAGGACTTCATCCCAGCCCTCCATGATCTTGTGGCGGCTGGCTACGATCTTCTGCACGCGGGTGCTGAACCAGGCTTGCAGAGCGGCGTTGTCCTTGAGATTGTGCTTCTGCTTGAACTCCTGGATGGCAGGATTGGCGTCCCACTCCTTGCCGTTGCACTCATCGCCACCGACATGGAAATAGAGGTCGGGAAAGAGACCGGCCATTTCGCCGATGAACAGATTGAGAAACTGGTAAGTGCTCTCGCGGGTGGGGTCCATCGCCGGGTCAAGGACGCCCCATTCGCGGGCGATCTGGTATGGGCCCTTACCGCTGGCCAGCTTGGGATAGCCGACGAACCATGCGGTGGCGTGGGCTGGCATGTCGAACTCAGGAACGACGCGAATGCCGCGATCGCGGGCGTACTCGACCGTGTGACGAATCTGGTCCTGGGTGTAATACAGGCCGTCCGAGCCTTTTTGCTGAAGGAGCGGGAAGACCTTGCTCTCCACGCGAATGCCCTGATCGTCGGAGAGATGCCAGTGAAAGACGTTGAGCTTTACTGCTTCCATCGCGTCGAGGTTGCGTTCGATGACCCGGAGGGGGATGAAGTGACGTCCCGAATCGATCATGAGCCCTCGCCATGGGAAGCGGGGCTTGTCGTCGATTGCGACCGCGGGAACGGTAAACCCGCTCGGCGTAATACGGACGAGTTGCAGAAAGGTTTGCAAACCGTGCATGACACCGAGAGGGCTGGCCGCCGTAAGACGGACTCCATCGGGAGCGATGTTGAGCTGGTATGACTCGTCCTCACCCAGTTCCTGGATGGTCTTGCTCGGACCGCCGGTATGAACCACGAAGTGCGATACAGTCCCGGCAAAGTCACGGCTGAAGGGAATGCCTGTCTCGCGTGTGAGCGTGTCGAGAAAGCGGTCGCGGGCACGGAAAAGCCGCGGCTCGGTGAAGCCCTCGAAAGATATGGCGAACTGGCCGTCGATCCGATACTCGCCTTGCCCGGGCGCGGCGCTCGAAGGCAGCGGCATGATGGGCAAAGTGGATGCGCTCTGTGCCTGCGCGAAAGAAAAATGCGGGAAGCAAAGCGGCGAAATCGCAACGCAGAAAGACGCGAGCGAAAGCAGAGAACGCAAACGGCCTGAGATCAAGAGGAGTTTCTCCGTGAAGTGGCTGTGAGAACGCAGGCTCCATTATTGCGCCTGAAGTCCTATTTTGATAGCATTTCATCATACGTGGCTAGCGCATCTCAAAGTCGCTGTTGCTGTTGTTGCCTGTCAATCCATTCTGACGGGCGCACGAAGTAGTCTCCGATCCCTACATCACATTCAAGCCAGTGATCCGTTGATCCAGATTGCATACCCGTAGCTGAATGCTCGGGTCGACGCATTTTTCGATCCGGCGCCCAGCGACTCTCAAGACGCATCGAAGTATTAGGAGCCGTACCGTGATCTCTTCACCCACCGCACTCCCCGAAAGCAAGCCAGTTAAGGAGACCAAAGCGCAGCGCTCCGAGCGGCTGAAGCGCGAGAAGAATCCCTGGGAGGCATTTGAGGAGATTCGCGCGTTTGCCCGCGAGGGCCGCGCCAGCGTGGTGCCGGAGTGGGCGGAGTTCTATTTCAAGTGGTGGGGGATTTACACGCAGGGCGATGGGGCTGGCGTGACTGGCGGCTCCGGCGGAACGGGCAAAGCGACAGAGTATTTCATGATGCGAATCGGTATTCCGAATGGCATTGCGAACGCGACGCAGCTGCGCGCGATCGGCACCCTCACTCTCGACCATGCGCGGAACCTGGCAGACATCACGACGCGGCAGGCGATCCAGCTGCACTGGCTGACAGTGGATTCTCTGCCTGCGGCCGTCGAGTTGCTGGATAGTGTTGGACTCTCTCCGCGCGGCGCATGCGGCGATGTGGTGCGCAATGTAACAGGCTGCCCGATGGCCGGGATAGACGGGCATGAGCTGATCGATGCCTCGCCGCTGGCGCGAGCTGTGGCGCGCGAAGTGAATGGCAACTCGGAGTTCTACAACCTGCCGCGCAAATTCAAGATCACGGTGACGGGCTGCCCGGTATGGTGCTCCTATCCGGAGATCAACGACATCGCGATCACAGCGGTGAGGCGCGGCGATGAGATCGGATACTCGGTACGCGTAGGCGGCGGCTTGTCGGCCGATCCGCATCTTGCGGTCAAGCTGGATGCCTTTGTGCACGAGGATCAGGCGGTCGCTGTGGTGCGCGGTATTGTCGAGATCTTCCGCGAGCAGCAGGGCCTGCGCGAAAGCCGCGACCGCGCGCGATTGAAGCATTTGTTTTTACGCGAAGGCTGGACAGCGGAAAAGTTTCTCGATGTGCTGCAGAGCAAGCTCGCATTCCAGCTGGAGCCGGGCGTTACGGAGCAGGTGCCGGACGATGTGTTCCGGGACCACGTTGGCGTAAACCCGCAGAAGCAGGCCGGGCTGTACTCTGTGGGCGCTACGGTGCTCAACGGCCGCATGAGCGGCGAGCAGTTGATAGCAATTGCAGACCTCGCAGAACAGTATGCCGGCAGCGAGATACGCACCACGGTGATGCAGAACTTTGTGCTGCCCCATGTTCCCAAGGAAAATCTCGATCTCGTCTTACGCAGGCTGGCGGAGATCGGGCTGACGGTCGAGGCAACGAATTTCTGGCGCGGCGCGGTAGCCTGCACGGGGACTGAGTTCTGCAAGCTGGCAATCACCGAAACCAAGGGATTTGCGCGCTGGCTGGTGGAAGAACTGGAGGGACGCATCCCCGGCTTTGACCAGCAGATCAAACTACACGTGACCGGCTGCCCGAACAGCTGCGGCCAGCATTGGATTGCCGACGTCGGCCTGGAAGGCAAGAAGATCAAGCACGACGGCCAGCTGCAGGATGCGTGGTCGTTCGCGCTGGGCGGCGCGCTGGGCGAACATGCGGGAGTGGCGCGCGTGGTGAATTATCGATGCCTCTCGGAGCAGGTGCCGGACTCGCTGGAGCGGCTTCTGCGCGACTACCTGAGCACGCGCAAGGCGGAGCAGAATCTGCGCTCGTGGTTTGCGGCACGGTCCAACGATGAGCTAAGGGGAATTCTCGAAGCGAACGTAGCAAGCGTCGCCTGAGCCATATCTGACTGGCGACGCTCCTGCAGGCGTTCACGATCGTTCAAAAGATTCTTGTTGCTCAGCTAGCTCTTCCATAGGATCGTCCCCTGCAGCGTTCCAACTGGTCCCAATCTTTGGGAGCACACGCCGATTCGCAGATTATAATCAGGTAAATCTCGCCGGATGCCTTCCCCAGGCGCATGACCGGCTGCACTCCCCTGGCACGTCTTTTGGAAGCGCGAAAAATCCTCTTCGGCGGAGAGGATTCTCATCCTGTTCTTTCGCAGAGGCGCCGAGCCATTCCGCGTACGCCTTCCAGCTCGCCACATGCCTCGCAAAGGCTTAACGGCAAGCATGACACTGACGGGCCCCATGAATATACGACGCATTGCCAAGATCGCCGGCGTCTCAAGCGCAACAGTCTCCCGCGTGATCAATGGCTCAAGCCTGGTGAAGAGCGCCACGGCGGAGCGCGTACAGCGGGTGATCGACGACCTGCAGTTCGTGCCCGACAACAATGCGACCGCATTGCGCTCGGGCAGCAGCGGAACCTATGGCCTGCTGATTCCTGACATCACCAATCCCTTCTTTCCTGAATTCATGAAGAGCCTGGAATCGCTGGTGGTGGAGCATGACCGCGAGCTGCTGGTGGCGACCAATGATTTTCATCAGGACCGCATGGCGCATTCGGTGCGCAGAATGCTGACGCGGCGTGTCAATGGGGTCGTCCTGATGGCCTCGGAGATCGAGACGCAACCATTTGAAGCGCTGATAAAGAACAAAATTCCCCTGGTCACGATGGACCGGCACAAGGTTGGCGCGGGGCTGAGCGACATCACCACCGACTACGAGGCCGCCATGGGACAGGCGGTGCATCACCTGAAAATTCTGGGCCATCGCAAGATCGGTTTCATCGGAGGGTTCCTCGGCCTTGCGACTTCCGAGCTGCGGCTGAATGGGTTTATCGCCGCGATGCGCAACCATGGCCTGACAGTCCGCGAAGAGCTGATTCGTCATGGAGACTATCGCATTCCGGGTGGCGAAGCGGCGATGCTTGATCTCTTGATTCGAAAGAACCGGCCTACGGCGGTGATGACGGCGAACGATATGACTGCGATTGGCGCGTTGCGCGCACTGCGGGACCACGGCGTGGCGGTGCCGCAGGAGATTTCGGTCGTAGGTCTGGACGACATCGAATTGAGCGACATTGTCTATCCTCCGCTGACTACGCTGCATACCTCGCGAACGGAGCTGGCAAGGCTGGTCTTCGCTTCGCTCGAACGCTCAAACAAGGAAACGCCAATCATGGGCCGGCAATATACGATCCAGGCGAAGCTGGTGATACGGAAGTCAACCGGGCCGGTGCTGCGACCGTCAAAAACTGGTTTGTAGCCAAATCGTTTTCGCACGCGAAGGCCTTGGCGCTGCGCTGGCCAGCAATCAGCGAAACCAGAAATTCAACAGCAGGCAGACTGCGGCCAAAAGCAATGCCAGCGTGAACACAGGACGGGTTCGCCGCGAGATGCCGGAAAGGAATTCGAACCGGCAAACGAGGCCATCGAACTCCGCGGTGTCTCTTGCCACAGTCCATCGGCTGATCGCAGCAATCGAGAGGATGGACACCAGCCAGGCGTAAATCGCCCCGTAGAAATTGGCGCTCATCTGGCTGCCATAACTGAGCATTCCTACACGCACAGCGGCTTGATGGGCGATGCCGATGAAGACGCCGATTAGAAGGCCCCAAAAGCCTGCCCATGGAGTGGCCCAGCGGGTGAACATGCCGAGCAGAAAGACGGCGAACAGCGGCGCATTGAAAAGCGAGAAGAGAAGCTGGACGTAGTCCATCAGGTTCTTGAAGCGAAGGGCGATGAAGGCAGCGGCGATGCTCAGGATCACTCCAACGGCCATCGACGATTTCCCTATCAGGATGTAGTGCTTTTCCGTGCGCGCCTGGGCGAGATAAGGGCGGTAGATTTCCTGCGTCCAGAGTGAGCTGAAGGCCGCTACGTTGCCTGCCACGCCGGAAATAAGGCCGGCCAGCATCGCCGCGAGTCCGAGGCCAAACAGCCCGTGCCCGTAGTATCGGCTGATCATCCACGGCAATGCCTGATTGTAGTTGGGCAGCTTTCCTTCCTGCCCTGCGTGAGCGAGCAGCGTAAAGGCTGCAAGTCCGGGGACGATCACCAGCAGCGGCACAAACATTTTGCCGGCGGCTGCGATGAGTGGAACCATGCGCACTTCCCTGCCCTGCTGCGCGGTCAAAGTGCGCTGGATGAGGCGGAAGTCGGTGCACCAGTAGCCGAAGCTCAACACAAATCCCAGGCCCATCGCGACCCCAATCTGATCGAGCGGAGCAGTATGCGAGGTCAGCGGCATCTCTCGCCACAAGTGCTGGCTGGCGACAGGCAGCGGGGCCAGCAGGCCATGGATTCCATGCGAGGCGGTAAGGATGAGGATGGCCAAAGGAACGAGTCCCGCGAGAACAATAGTCAGCTGCAGGAGCTCGTTATAGATCGTGGCTCGCAGCCCTCCGAGGATGAGGTAGATCAAAGTCAGCAGTCCGCCCACGAGAGTGCCCGCAAAAAAGTTCCAGCCAAAGAAGCTGCACAAAGTCAGAGCCATTGCGTAGAGGCTGATACCGGCCAGAAGCGCCGAGGCAACGAGCATCGAGATGCAGTTGAGCAAGCGCGTTTGAGAGTTGAAGCGAAGATGAAGAAATTCAGGCACGCTTTGAGCGCGGCTCCTCAGGTAGATGGGAACCATGAAGAGCGCAAGAAAGATCATCGCCGGGATTGCGCCGATCCAATAGAAATGCAGCGCGCTCACGCCGTATTCGGCGCTCAAGGCAGAAAAGCCGATCATCTCCATGCCACTAAGATTCACAGCCAAAAACGAAAGCGCCGCAACCCACATCGGCATGGCGCGTGTGGCATTGAGATATTGAGCGGAGTTGGTCGCATTGCGGCGGCTTCTGTAGCCGATAAGCAGCGTCAGAGCGAAGTATGCGCAGACGATGGCGATGTCGAACGAGTTCGCAACAGTGGCGTGCATGATAAATATTCAGAGCCTGCGGATTTGCCTCACGCGCGGGGCGGCAGTCAAACCCAGAAGAGACTATACAGGCAGAGATGCCATATGCGCCGAGCGGATCAGTCTCGGATCAGTCCGGAATCAGCCCACCCATTCCAGCAGCTGGCTAAGCGTTGCGGGAGTCTTCGACGTGGTTCCATGGGGCAGCGAAGGGCCGATAGCGACTGCCTGATTGTGTCCCTCGAACCAGGCTACAAACCCTGCTCGATCGGCGCCCGAAAGCCGCTGCTGATTAAGCCATGTGTAGTAAGCTCCCATGTCGGCATCGATGAGTGAGCCCTCGGGATCGAGCTCATTGGAAGCATGCTTGCCGGAGAGCAGTTCGTTCATCGGCTGCTGGCGCTGGCGGGGTGCAAAGCGCACCAGGATGGTAGAAGGTTGAGCGCGACGCAGGGCTTCTCTCGCAGCCCATTGAGCGAAAGTGGTGCTGAATATCTGGGTTCCCGACCCCTCTGTAAGCAGGCTCAATTGAAAGTGACCGAGGACGCCAGCCTCGCCATTGTCGGGCAGCCCTATCTCCTGCGGCTTGAGTTGCGCCATCAGAGTGCGCAGCGCTTCCGGACCTGCAGAGCCGGAGGCAATCACTTTTTGCATTCGATTCAAGAGCGAGGTGCGCGATGCTTCAAGACCCGCGTAGGAAACGGCCGTTACTCCAGAAGCGAGCCCCTCCGCCGCGCCGCCATCAATGTACCAGTGATCGTAAGAACCGGGGTGCGCCGAGGCTCGCGAAGCTACGGCTGCGAGCAAGGTACTGAGGCCATCGCGCTCGGAGACGCTGGTGAAGTAGACGCCTCTGGGGCGAAGCTTGCGGAAGAGCGAATCCTTGTCGGCAGAGACGCCCTGCCCGATGACTGCTATGGCCAGCCGCGGTTGTGCGGGAGGGACTGGCGGGCTTGCCGCCTGCCAGGCCGCGGCATAATCCTGGGCCGCTGCACGAAAGCTGTCCATTTGGTGGGTAGCCCAGAGATGCGAAGTGAGCTGTTCGATGAAGATACTGGGAGTATCGATCCAGTTGCTCCCGGTCAGGTCTGAACTCAAAGTCATCCGCGAAAAATCGGCGAGCAGTGCGTCGAACTGCGTCCCCGTGAGACCGCCCAGATATGCAAGCTGCGCATTGAGCTCGCGTCTCTCGGCGGGAAAGCGCCAGTCGTAGGCGATCGCCTCGCGCAACAGCAGTGGCAGCAGGATCAGGGGAAGCCGGCGCAGCAGTTCGAGATGCTCGACGCAAAGCTTCCGCGCCTGCGGAGGATAGTGCTGGAAGCTCTCCGGCGTAAGCTGGGCTGGAAGAATCGCGCTCATACGATCTCCGCGAGAGGCTTGCCCTGTGCGAAGCGGGCATCGAAGCCGAGCAGCGAGCCCAGGGTTGGCACCAGATCGATCGACTCCACCGGCCGGTCGATGACTATGCCCTTGCGAACGCCCGGGCCGAGAACCATCATCCACGTGGTGCGTGAGAGCGGATCGCCGGTGCGATGGTGCTGGAAGCCGTTGCCGCCGGGGTCGGTATCCGAATCGCGGCCAAAATCAGGCAGGATGCACATCGTGGTTCTACCTGCGTATTCCGGTTCGCTTTCGATCGCCTTCCATAACTCAGCACACAGGCGATCGGAGCGGCGGATGCCCTCGATGTACATCGAATAGGTGCCGGAGTGAGCGATGTCGATGTCGTGCAGAGTAATCCACAACAGGCTTGGTGCAACCTCACGCATCAGCCGCCGGGCAATGTAGACCGACAGCTCATCGGGGCTGGCGAGGCTGCGCGCATGAGTCGAGAAATCATCGACGGAGAGCTTGAGCAGCGCTTCGAGCTTTTGCATTTCAAAGGCATTGCCGGCCAGCTCAGGCGTATAGAAGGGTGCTTCGTAGCTGTCGTGCAGCAGATGGTCGTAGCCGCTTGCATCGGCGGTCAAAGAGGACGCAAGCAGATGCTTGGGAAGAATGACCCCAGCGCCGAGCCCAGCGCCGTAGGAGCGATGATCGCTTTCACCGATGCGGTTGAATCCATTGCTTGGCGCAACAACCCAGGCATCGTTCGCCTGGCGATGCTGGTCTTTGCGAAAGTACTCGAAGACGGTGGGATTGTGCGGTGAGACGGCAGCGAAGTTATTGAACGTCTCATAAACGCCGGTTGCAAGGCTGGCCGTGGCGACATAGTGGCCGAGTATGCCCTTGTTGATGACCTGGGCGTAGAAGGTGGATTGCGGAAAGAGCGACTGCACCAGGTTGGGGATGTTCTCCTG
>DATAZR010000057.1:0-43667 GCA_036271955.1 Acidobacteriaceae bacterium | reverse complement strand
TGACGTGCTGTTCGCTGGGCCGGAAGAAGACCTGCCAGAGGCGCCGGAAGGCCTCAATGACGGTATGGAGAGGGAACTGCAGCAGGACCGCGCCCAGCGTGCCGCCAAAGACGATCATCGCCGCCGTGAGTTGGAAGATCTGTCCAAGGTTGCCGCCCTCAAGCAGCAGGCCGGCAATGATGCCCACTGCGGCCAGCAAGATTCCGCCGATGCTCGCTTTATCCATTTTTCAGACCTCGTTCCGACAGGGCAGGCAGAGCATGAAGCAATCCATCCCTGCACAGCCTATCGTGGGTTTGGCTCCAGTTTGAGCATTGGACTGGATTTGCCGGGCTCGCCGTTTCCCATTGCGGGCGAGTCCTTGACGTTATCCAGATTCAGGCTGGCGATGGCCACAACCTTGTTCAGGTCGGCGGGTGCGCCGGGACGGTCTGCGACGGCGGCAAGCAGCCTGGCGCGGTACTGCAGGACTTTCTCAACGACTTCTTCGCAGCTCTCGCGAACGATTAGCTTTTCCCCATGAATCAGCGTAAGCATGGTATCCGGCGACGACTCTGCGATTTTGATCAGATCGCTGTTCACGATCATCGGAGTTCCATTGAGGCGAGTGACTTCAATCATCGCGAAGAGCCCTCCTGACTGAAGTGCTTATCGGCAGAAGACGGGAAGGGAACAGTGTTCGCCGCAGATTGATGTCCACAATGGGGTCGCTGATCAGGAATGTCCCATTGAAAACCACACCTAAAGTCATTTCACGCTCCGCCGATAGGGAGGCCAGATGCGGTAGCAGGTCTCGTTCCGGCAGCCTGAGAAGTCGGCCTCGGAGCGGGTCTGCTGCAAATCCACGCATCGACCAGGAGTTACCCCATGGCATTGGGCGTACTGAACAACATCTCCGCACTCTACGCGGAGAACAGCCTGAACAACACGAACAGCAGCCTGCAGACGGTATTAACGCAGCTGTCGTCCGGTTCCAAGATCAACTCGGGCTCCGACGATGCGGCTGGACTGTCCCTGATCAACGGGCTGCAAGCCAATTCGACCGCTCTTACCCAGTCCTCCACCAACGCAACCGAAGGCGTAGGCCTCTTGCAGGTGGCCGACGGTGCACTCTCGCAAGTGACGAACCTGCTTAACCGTGCCGTAACGCTGGCCACTGAGACCGCTAACGGCACCCTCAACTCGACCCAGGAGGCCGCGGCCAACCAGGAATATCAGTCGATTCTGTCGGAGATCAACGACATTGGCCAGACCACAACCTACAACTCGCAGCAAGTCTTCACCGGTGCAGCGGCAGGCACCAACATCTATACAGGTGACTCCTCCAGCTCCGGCTCGTCGATCGACAACCTGTACTTCGCTCCGCTGTCTTCTTCGACGGTAGGCGATTCGGGCGGCACCGTGGTGCAGAGCTCTGCTGGCCAGTTCATCGATCTCTCTTTGGCAGCCACCAGCGTACTGTCGACAGCGGCCACAGCGGCCGATGCGGTGACCGGAAACATTCAGTTCGTGATCACCAATCCGGATGCCACCACCAGCACCATCACCACCAACGCCACGACCGTCGGCGACCTCATCTCCGAGATCAACAAGGATGGAATCGCGGGCGTCACCGCCAGCCTCAGCACGGTTGGCGCCACAGGCGGCACTGCCGGCGCCACCACCGCGCTTGCCGATACCGGCCTGCTCATCTCCAACACCAACTCGAGTGTGGTTATCACCGATGGCACACTGCTCGATACATCTACGGGCGAAGCAGCCACCGCTCTGGTTGCCTCCACCAAATCCACCGAGACCATCAGCTATCAGCTGGGCGCCAACGAACAGACCACCAACCTGGCATCCACCGATCTAACCAGCCAGGGCAATGCCTCGGCGGCACTGCTGCAGATCGCGGATGCAATCAGCAACGTGGCAGCACAGCGCGGCTATCTGGGCGCGCAGGTCAACACCCTCAACGCAGTCTCCCAGGTGGTCGACACCCAGCAGGAGAACATCACCTCGGCGCAAAACGCAGTCCAGGCCACGGACTACGCCGCCGCCACAACCGCCCTGTCCAAGTACGAGATCCTGTCGCAGACCGGCATCTCCGCCCTGGCCCAGGCCAACAGCATCCAGCAGGAAGTCACCAAGCTGTTGCAGTAAGTCCTGCTGCGTAACCCGATGCGGGGGAGACGGCAACGTCTTCCCCGCTTCCATTGCCCGAAACTTCAGGGCCGCTGTTGCGCGGGTAAAAATTCGCTCAGGAATCGTGTGGATTCTCTAACCGCTCCGGGACCGTCATGGCCCCTCGGCTGCGTTGGAGAAAATGAGAGGTCAAGATGGGTGTCGTAGGAATCGCCTTTGGGTCGCCGACTGCCGGGACCGGCTTCGATGTCAGCAATACCGTAAGCCAGATCGTTGCCAATCTGCAGAATATCGAGAACCCCTGGAAGTCGCAGCTCAACACACTGCAAACCCAGGATACGGTGATCTCCAGTTTGGGCAGCCTGCTTTCGAATCTGAACAACGATGTCAGTCAGTTTACGGACTTTGAAGGCGTACTCGCCCAAAAGGAAGGGTCCAGCTCCAATCCGGATGTATTGGCGCTGACCTCAGCTTCTTCCGCTGCGATCGCCGGAACGCATTCGATCGTTGTCAATTCACTGGCCGCAACTTCTTCCGGCTATCTGGACGCAATCACCAATGCCTCCGATACGCTGGCCGGCTCGCTGACCATTCAAGTGGGGTCGGGAACGGCGCAGACCATTACCGTGGATTCGAGCGATAATACGCTCTCCGGGCTCGCGGCGGCGATCAATTCCGCTGGCATCGGAGTTACCGCCAGCGTGCTCACCGACACCAATGGCGCACGGCTCTCGCTGGTCTCGGGAACTTCAGGCACAGCCGGAGCGCTGACGGTCACCTCGGCTATCACAGACGCTACCAATGCCAACACGGCTCTGGGCTACAACCTCGCGACTACAGGCGCCAACGCCAGCCTGACTGTGGATGGAGTCAGCATTTCCAGTGGCTCGAACACTGTGAGCACAGTGATCCCCGGCGTCACATTTCAGCTGCTCGCACCCTCCCCGGTAACCAGCGGTACGGCTCAGGCTGTCCAGGTTCAAATTGTCAACGATACCGGCGCAGTGACCAGCGCCCTCGGCCAGTTTGTCTCCGATTACAACGCCGTCGTCAGCGCGCTCAATGTGCAGGAGTCGAACACCAGTTCCGGCGCGCCAGAGCCACTCTTTGGCACGCCGACTCTGTCGCTGCTGCAGCAGCAGATACTGGGCGCAATCAGCGGCCCTTCTCCTTCCGGATACCTGGATGCGATTCCGACCAAGAACATTGCGGATACGCTCACCGGCTCCTTGTCCATCGCTTCAGGAACGGGTACGCCCACCGTCTTCAATCTCAGCTCCCTGCCCGTCGCGGATCAGAACCTGAATGGGTTGGTCTCGGCTATCAACGCTGCCAATATTGGCGTGTCGGCGAGCATCATCACCAACTCTTCGGGATCGAGTTTGGCGCTGACGTCGGAGACTTCCTCGACGCTGGCGGTGACATCGACCATCGCCGATGGTGCGACCACTCTCGGCTATACTCCCGGCGGCAACGTCAACAACCTCACCCAGCTGGGCCTGACCGTCAATAATGACGGCTCGCTTTCGATCAATTCCGCCACGTTGAACAACGAGTTGAACAGCGAATTCTCTGGCGTGGTCAACTTCTTCCAGAGCAGCAACAGCTGGGGAGTGGACTTTTCCAACACGCTCAACAATCTCGGCACCTCTAATGTCAGCGGAACGCTGGCGCTCGCTCTCAGCGCCAATAGCGCGAGTGAGTCCTCGCTCAATCAAAATATCTCGGATGAGAACCTGCGAATCTCGACCGAGCAAGTCAGCCTGACACTCGAGCTGACCAGCGCCAATGAAATCCTCCAGTCGATTCCCTCGAATCTGGATGAGATCAACGAACTCTATTCGGCAATTACCGGTTACCAGGCGCCTAAATTCTAGCCGCGTCCGGGGCCAGGAGTATTCTTCCCATGGCAACTTACCAGGAACACGCGCTCGATGGAGCCTCGCCGGTCGATCTCGTCGTAGCGCTCTACGATGGCATCATCCGATTTCTGTATGTCGCGATCAGTGCGGTCGAGCGGGGCGATGTCCGTGGCCGCCGGGTAGCGGTGAAGCGCGCTCTGGCCATCGTGATCCATCTGCAGGCTCGCCTGCGCATGGATATCGGCGGCCGGCCAGCCCAGGTGCTCAGCGAATACTATGCTTCCATGTTCGCGTTGATCGTGCAGGCATCGCTTGGCGCTTCGACAGCGCGTTTTGAAGAAGTGATCGGATGCGTTCGCAGTGTGCGCGATGCATGGAAGCAGGTCGCGGCGGAGACCGCTTCGTCCTCTGCGATTGCGCCTGCAACCGCAGCTTCAGCGGCCAAACCGCGCATCATGCATCTGACTGCAGCTCCAGCCGAGGCTGGAGAGGCGTCTCGATGGACGGCGTGATCGGCATCTGAATCCGCAGGAAGCGTGGCAGGGAACCTAGCCGGCGACGGACAGCTCTTCTTCGAGCAGCTGTTTCTCATAGAGACCGGCGTAATACCCTCCGCGGGCCAATAGCGACTCATGTGTCCCTAGCTCGATGATGCGCCCCTGGTGCAGTACGGCGATCTGATCGGCGTCGCGCACCGTCGAGATTCGATGCGAGATAAGGATGGTTGTCGAGTGCTGCGAATACTTTCGCAGACCCTGCAGGATTCGCTCTTCGGTATATGTATCGACGCTCGCCAGGGCGTCGTCCAGAATGAGGATGCGCGGATGCCGCAGCAATGCGCGAGCGATCGAGCTGCGCTGTTTCTGGCCACCGGAGAGCGTAACACCGCGCTCGCCCACTAGCGTATCGAAGCCCAGCGGGAACTCTTCGAATTCGCGGCGAATGTAGGCCGCTTCGGCGGCTTCCATGATCTGCTCATGGGTGGCGTCGGGTGCGCCAAAGCAGAGATTCTCACGGATGGTCTCGCTGAAGAGAAACGTCTCCTGCGGCACCATGCCGATGTTGGAGCGCAGCACATTGAGAGGATAGTCGCGGATGGGCCGCCCATCGATCCAGAGCGTGTCCTGTAACGTGTCCGGTGCAACATCCAGCAGTCGAGGTATGAGCCCAACCAGGGTCGTCTTGCCCGAGCCGGTGGGACCGACGATGGCCAGCGTCGAGCCTGCTGGAATGTGCAGCGAGATGTCATGCAGCACGTCTTTTTCGCCGTAACCGAAGCTGAGGCCGCGAAATTCGATCTCCCCGCGTAGTTTGAGGTCGGTCGGAATCGTTTTGTCCGCGCGGCTGTCGTCGATGGCTGGCTCGGAGCGCAGAATCTCGTCAATGCGCTTGATCGATGCCGTGCCTCGCTGGAAGAGATTGATGACCCAGCCCACCGCGATGATAGGGAAGGTCAACAGAATCATGTAGGTGTTGAAGGCAATGAAGGCGCCTACGTCGATCTTGTGCTGCAGCACCAGGCGGCCGCCGGCCAGGAGCGTGATGACCATGGCCACGCCCAGCACAAACTCCAGTGTGGGCCAGAGCATGCCCATCAATTGCACCAGGCGCAGCGCTCGCCCGATATATTCGCGGTTGGCTTTTTCGAAGGATTGTATCTGTGACTCTTCCCGTGCGAAGGCGCGTACCAGGCGCGCACCGGAGAAGTTCTCCTGCGCGTGAGCGGTGATCTCGGAGAAGCTGGCCTGAATGCGTTCGAAGCGCTCATGAATGCGTGCGCCGAAGTACTGCACGAGGATGCTTGCAATGGGCATGGGCGCCAGTGCCACCAACGTGAGCCACGGGCTGATGCGCAGCAGGAAATAAAGCGCAAACGCGGAAAAGAGAATCGTGTTGGCGCTGTACATGATGGCCGGTCCCAGCAATTGGCGAACCGCGTTGAGATCGTTGGTGAGCCGGGCCATGATGTCGCCGGTGCGATAACGCTGATAGTAGGCGTAGTCCTGCTTTTCCAGCGTACGGAAAAGATCGTTGCGCAGATCGAATTCAATTTCGCGCGAGATGCCGATGAGAATCCAGCGCGAGGCGTACAGGAAGACGCCTTTGAGGAGCGCGATGCCGATCAACAGGCCGGCGTAATAAAGAATGAGGTTCCGCGTCTCCGCCCCATTCAGATTGCGATGATTCAGAGCATTGACGGCCCGCTCCAGCACCTGGGGAAAGATGACCCAGATGGCGTTCGTGGCGGTCAGAGCGAGGGTTCCCCGCAGATAGCCCCAGCGGTATCGCGCCATGTAGCGAAAAAGCGGCTTCAAATCCCGGATCATAGGTCTATTGTACCGGCGCAGGCGAATTGTCCGGCGCGTAAACACCGGTTCAGACCCCGCGTTGAAAATGGAAACGATACACCCGTTCCTTTTGCATTTTTGCGCTTATAGATGGGTCGCAGAACGGCTATAATCGCGTCACCAACATGGTCACCCAATGAAGAAATGGACCCTGGCGTGCGCGATCCTCCTGGGATGGCTACCGGCCCTTTGTGCCCAGCCACAGGAGAGCCTGAGGTCAATTGAGGCCATTCACCAGCTCGCCGGGTCGCAGGCTGGGCTGGGTTTGCCGGCGGTCTTCGAGGGGACGGTTACCTACTACAACAAGAATGACATCGACCTGTTTGTGCAGGATGGCGATCAGGCCATCTATGTGCAGACGGTCATGGGAGCGAACCTGGCGCTGGGAGACCGTGTTCTGGTGAAGGGGCACACGCGCCAGAGCTTCCGCACGGATATCCTCGGCGATAGCGTCACCGTACTCCACCACGGCGAGCTGCCCAAGCCTCTTGCCGCTGATTTCGACAGCATGATCAGCACCAGGCTGGATGCGATGCGGGTGAGCGTTCACGCCAAGGTGCGCAGTGCTGACATGGTGGTTGACGGAAACCGATACAACGTCTACATGCATCTGTTGATGGATGGCGGATACATCGATGCCACGGTGGTCGCCAGCAATGGCAGCATGCTCAAAGACCTGCTGGATTCAGAGATCGAAGCAATTGGTGTTGTCGCTGGAAAGTTCGACAGCAAGAATCAGCTCACCGGGATTCTGCTGCAGATTCCAACGCTGGCCGACGTCAAGATAGTGAAGCACGCCAACCTCGATCCGGAGACTCTACCGATCACGCCGATGGATGAAATTCTGGGCGACTATCACGTCCAGGATTTGACGCGCAGAGTCCGGGTGCAGGGAACGGTTACATATTTCGAGCCAGGTTCGGCAATCGTGTTGCAGAGCGGCAACAAGAGCCTGTGGATCAATACCCAGTCGGAGAAGCGCCAGCGGTTGGGGAGCCTGGTGGACGTAACCGGATTTCCCAGCGCAACCGGCGGCTCGTTGACCATGTCGCTTGGCGAAATGTGGGATACGGGTCTGCAGATGCCGATCGCGCCGCGCGAGGTGACGGAACCGGAACTGGCTGCCGGCACGCATGAGTTTGAATTGGTATCGACCGAGGGGCAGGTGCTGACTTCGGTGCGGCAAGAGGCCCAGGATGAGTATGTACTCGTCTCCGGTGGGCATGTGTTCTCAGCGGTCTACCATCATCGCGATACGGCGGACGGCGTCCAGATTCCTGCTATGAAGCAGATTCCGGCCGGTTCGCGAGTCAGGGTCACGGGTATCAGCATGGTCACCTATGGCTCCAATCCATTCCAGGGGCCGGTGTCGTTCAGCTTGCTGTTGCGCTCCTTTGATGACATTGCAGTAGTCGCTAAACCCTCGCTGCTGACGGTGAAGAATCTCATTCGAGTGGTGAGTCTGCTGGTGGTTCTGGTGCTGGCGTTCGCCATCCGCCAATGGATTCTGCAGCGGAAGGTGCATCGGCAGACGGTTGCACTGGCGCAGCGTACCGAGGCTGAGGCCACGCTCGGGCGGCGCATGGCGCAGTTGGAACAGCAGCGCAGCAAGATTCTCGAGGACATCAACGGCTCGCGGCCATTGAGTGAAATCATCGAGCAGATCACCGGCCTGGTGCGATTCACATTGCTTGACGCTCCCTGCTGGTGCGAGATCGCCGATGGAGCCACGCTGGGCAACTCGACGACGGAGATCGTGGGCCAGCGGCTGCTGCAGCACGAGGTTGTTTCACACTCGGGGCAGCTGCTGGGCAAGCTCTACGCGCTGCCCGGCGAACATGCCCAGAGCCCGGAAGAGGAAGCCGAGGCCATGGCGACCGGTGCACGACTGGCGACCCTCGCGATCGAGACGCGCAGAATCTACTCTGACCTGGTCTACCGCTCCGAGTTCGATCAGTTGACCGATATTCACAACCGCTTCTCGCTGGATAAGCAGCTGAACAAGTGCATCGAAGAGGCTCGCGAAAGAGCCGGACTCTTTGGCCTGATCTATATCGACCTCAATAAATTTAAGCTGGTCAATGACCAGTATGGCCATCATGTCGGCGATCTATATCTGCAGGAAGTGTCGCAGCGCATGGGACGGCAACTGCGTCCTGGCGATCTGCTCGCGCGCCTTGGCGGAGACGAATTCGCTGTGCTCGTGCCATCGGTGCGCAGCCGTGCCGATGTCAAGGATGTTGCGACCCGGCTGGAACGGTGTTTTGACGATACCTTCGCAGTCGAAGGCTACGTGCTGCAGGGCTCGGCGAGCTTTGGCATTGCCGTGTACCCGGAAGACGGCTCGACGAAAGACAGCATGCTGACCGCAGCCGATGCTGCCATGTATGTCGGCAAGCAGACAGGCCGGCGAGTGTAGTTCAAACACGGTTAGGAGCAAGGTTTTCCGGGCAATTGCTCGTGCGGCAAATTGTTCTACGTGGAACAATTCAGCGAATGGGGCGGCTCTGGAAAACTTTGTTGGAAGTTATTTCTTTCCAGGTGCTTACCTTTGCCGAAAATTAAGGCGTTTTATGCCTTGTCACAGCGAATGGTAATTACACCGCAGCGAGCGCAATTGTTCCACGCTTTTGCTGTGCCGGAATGGCGCTCAGGTTGGCGTGCGAAGCAGCAGGTAGCCGCCGGTAAGGCCGAAGAGAATGTCAGGTGACCAGGCGGCGAGTGCTGAGGGCAGGTAATTGACATTGCCCATGGCTACAAAGAGTCCATGGGCTACCCACCATGCCAGTGCAATTCCTACTCCAGCCGCAATGCCGGTGAGCGAGCCGCGCCGGCCAACGGAAAGCGCAAAGGGAATTGCCAGGATTGCCATCACGATGGTCACCATCGGGTAGGCCAGCTTGTCGTAGAGCTGTACGCGCAGGCCTATGGTGTCAGAGCCGCTCTGCTGCAGATCGCCGATGTAGCGTTGCAGCTGCCCGAAGTTCATCTCCTGCGACTGCAGGCTTTCCTTCTTGAAATAGCCAGGCTCCTCGCGGACTTCCGTAAAGGCAGCGCTGGTGAATTCGCGGAAGCTGAGAAGGTTTGCGCCTTGCATCGTGCGCTCCCAGCCATTTTCAAAAACCCAGGCATGCGTTTGGTTGTTCCAGGACGCGCGCTCCGCATAAATGCGCTTGGTCAGGGCAAAGCTGGTCGGGTCGAATTCGAAGACGCTGATGTTGGCGAAGGCGTTTTGTTCCGGATCGAAGAAGTGATAGTAGAACACTCGCTCCGCTTCGCCGGGACTACGCTGCCCGAAGATCCACTTCTTATCCGGGTTGAGCGTGGTCTGCGCCGGCCTGCCCTTGATGGTATTGCGCAGCGCTTCCTGTTTACGGTTGGCCTGGGGCAGGTAGTACTGGTCAAAGGCAAAAAGCGAACACGCCAGCGCCGCCGATATCACGACGACTGGAATGACCAGCCGGTAGATGCTGATCCCGGTCGCCTTCATCGCCACCAGTTCACTGGAGCGGTTGAAGAGGCTGAAAGTGACCAGCACCGCGATGAGCACGCTGAGCGGGGTGAGTTGGTAGAGCATGCTTGGAGCGAGGTTGATCAGGTAATCGCCAACCAGCAACAGCGAAACATGATTGCGCAGAATGTCGCCGATGAGCTCGAAGAAGTTGAAGACAAGAGTCATCAGCACAAAGCCTGAGAGCACCAGGGCAAAGATCTTGAGGAATTCCCGCAGCACGTACTCATCGAGAATGAGAGGGAAGCCGCGCGGTTTGAAGCGATGCAGCGTGCGCTTCAGCGGCGGGCGAAAGCGCCGGTCGTAGCGTGCTTTGAGCTCTGTCTGCCACGTAGGGTTGGTGATGCTGGCGGCTTCCGGTTCCAGGCAGCCATTCGGGCCGGCATTCGCTTCCAGCGTCTCTGTCTCCGTCCCCGGCTGTGGCCTCTTGGAGAACCATGCGGAGACGGTGTTGAGTACTGAGCCGCCGGTGGCAAGCTGGCTAAGCAGAAAGAGTCCTGCCGCAGTGAAGACGATGTTGGCCAGCCATACTCCGACCGATGCCGGCAGCCGCCCCTGCTTGGCCCATGCGATGCCCAGGTCGGACAAGAGGTAGTAGGCCAGCACCAGCAGGATGGTAAAGATCATGCCACCGCTCTTGCCTCCGCGGCGCGCCGAGGTGCCGAGAGGAACGCCGATGAGCATGAGCACCAGGCATGCGACCGGATAAGCGAAGCGCCGGTGCAGCTCGATGCGATATCGCTTGCCTTCCGGCGTTCGGGACATGCGCAGCAGCTCCCGGTTGCTCATGGCAAAGATCGGCGTATCGAGGCGGCCGAGAGAGACTTCGCTCTGCGGGCTGAAGGTCAGAGGCCGGTCGGTCACGGAAAATGCGGTGATGTTGTATTGGCCTGGCTGGTTGGCTTCCTGGTCATGCTGTGTGCCGTTGCGCAGCTGAATCGACAGACCCTGGCCGTTTCGTCCGCCTTGCTGCGCAACGGTCGCTGATTCGGCGGTGGTGATGTTGGGCGACGCGGGATCGGCGACGTCGGCGATAAACAGCCGCTGCCAGTGCGAGGCTCCTGTGCCGGGGCGAACATTCTGGACGTAGAGCACGGTGTTTTTGAAGTCCTCGTAGAAAACCCGAGGTTGAATCTCGAACGAGGCCTGCGAAGACTCAAGCGAGTGCTGCAGCTCAAGGATGGCCTGATTGGCTCGCGGCCCGAGATACAGCGAGTTGAACAGGCCGAAGGCGGTGCCCAGAAACGCAATCACCGAGGCCACACGAACGAAATACCAGATGCCGAATCCCGAGGCTCGCATGGCCGTGATCTCGGAGTCCGCAGCAAGCCGGCTCAGGCCGAGCAGCACGCCGATCAGCACCGACATGGGAATGCTGAGCAGGAAGATATTGGGAAGGGTGAAAAGAAAGACCTGGAAGACGGTGAGAAAGCTGGAGCTGTTGCGCACCACCATCTCCAGGATCTGCTCCAGCGGCTTCATGAAGAGGATGAAGGTGAAGAGCGCGCAGCCGAGCAGAGCGTGTGAGGAGATTTCGCCGAGGATGTAGCGGGTCAGGATGCGCACTGGCGATGGCCTGCTTTGAGTCTATCGCGATTAGGAGGGTCGCCACGCCCGCAGACGCAGACTGTTCAACAGCACGCTGACCGAGCTGAAGGCCATGGCAGCCGCCGCCATCCACGGCGTGAGCAGCAGATGCAGGCTGGAATAGAAGACTCCGGCTGCAAGCGGAATGCCGATGAGGTTGTATCCCGCTGCCCAGGCAAGGTTCTGCCGCATGACGCGAACCGTCGCCCTGGAGAGGCCGATCGAGGTCGCAATGGCTGCGGGGTCGTTCGCGAGCAGCAGAACATCGCCGGCTTCCTGCGCCAGAGCCGCTCCGGCGCCCATGGCGATGCCCGCGTCGGCCTGCGCCAGGGCTGCGGCGTCGTTGATGCCGTCGCCGATCATTGCTATGCGATGCCCGTTCTGCTGCAGAGCGCGAATGCGTTCAACCTTGCCGGCAGGCAGCAGGGCGGAGCTTACGTTTACGATTCCAAGCGCAGCGGCGATAGGGGCTGCGGCGATGGCGGAATCTCCGGTAAGCATCTCGACGGTCAGGCCCTGATCTCTGAGCCACGCGACGGCCGAGGCAGCTGAGGGCCGAAGCATGTCGCGCGCATCGAAATAGCCGGCGCCCCGATACGTTCCTGCAGCCTCGCCTATGGCCATCCAGAGGCGGGTCACACCAGGTTCGGCGGATGTGTCGCTGAGATCGGAGGCCGGCACTGAGTATTCACGCAGCAATTCCAGGTTGCCGAGCAGGCAGTGCCGGCCCTCGACCTCGGCAGCGAGGCCGCGGCCGGGGATGATCTGTACGGACGCCGCCGGGGACCATGTCAAACCGGCCTTGCGGGCGTATTCGACCACCGCGTGGGCCAGCGGATGGGCGGAGTGATCTTCGGCAGCGGCGGCCATTTTAAGAATGTCGCTTTCCTGCCAGCCGGAAGCTGTTTCCACTCGCGTCAGCACAGGTTTGCCCATGGTTAAAGTGCCAGTCTTATCGAGGGCAACGGTATCGAGGCTCGCCAGACGCTCCAGGGATTCTCCGCCCTTGATGAGCACGCCAAACTGCGCTCCGCGGCCGATCGCCACGGTCAGAGCAGCTGGAACGGCTAATCCCATGGCGCAAGGGCAGGCGATGACCAGCACCGCTACGGTGGAGGCGACGGCCCGCGCCAGGTCGTGAGTGGCGAAGAGCCAGCCGAGAAAGGTGAAAAGCGCCAGCGCCAGCACCACCGGGACAAAGATCGAGCTGGCCCGGTCGGCAAGACGCTCCATGGGGGCGCGTGAACTTTGCGCCTGCTCGACCAGGCGTCCAATTTGGGCCAGCGTGGTTTCCGCTCCGGCGGACTCGACTCGCGCTGCGATTGCGCCGTCGTAGTTCACTGTGCCAGCCAGAACACGGTCGCCGATGGAGCGCTCAACCGGCACCGATTCGCCGGTGAGCATCGACTCGTCCACGGTGGTTCGGCCGGTCTCGATGCGCGCGTCGGCGGGTATGCGCTCTCCAGGAAGAACCACAACCAGATCGCCGATAGCGAGCTCATTAAGAGGGATGATGACCTCGACTGCGCTTCCGGCTTGTTCGCGGCGCACCCGCGCGGTGGCGGGCTGCAGTTGCGCGAGAGCATCGACGGCGGCCAGGGCGCGGCGGCGGGCGCGCGATTCGAGCCACTTGCCGAGCAGCAGAAAACCGAGAATCAAGAGAACGGAGTCAAAGTAGACTGTCCCGCCGGCTGCCGGCCGTAGTACCTGCCATGCCGAATAGGCGAAGGCTACGCCAGTGCCCAGCGACACCAGCGTGTTCATGTTCGTCTCCCGGTGCAGCAGGGCTTTCCATGCGCTGCGGTAGATTGGGCCGCCTGCCCAGACGGCTAGAATCGCCGTGACTGCCAGCACGCCCCAACCAGAAAGCGCTGCGGGATGCATTGCGTTCGACGACATCGAGGAGGCCGTCATAGGCATGGAAATCAGCATCGCGCCAAATCCGGCGGCGATGGTGATTGCTGCCTTCCAGCCGGCGCCGCTGTCCGGATTCGCTGGCTCCGAAGACGCTGTGCCGCTGCGCGGCAGGACCGCATCGTAACCAGAATCGCGGATCGATTGGATAAGAGCTTCCGGCCGGGTGGCATGCGAGTCGAACTCGACCGTAGCCCTGTGCCGCATGAGGTCGACCCTTGCAGCGGTTACGCCCGAGGTGGCAAGCAGCGCCTGCTGCACATGATGCTGACAGGCTGCGCAGGTCATTCCCAGAACCGGCAGGACGATGGATTCCTTTGCGCTGGAATCTGAGGGCCCAGAGTTGCGGTCAAGCGCTTGCACGCTGGGGAGTTCCCGTCCGTCGGCCGTGGTTGCGCTGGAAACTTTCCCCGCCACCTTACGCTTCCATGCGCGCCGCGAAACCGGCCTTGGCCAGTGCGGCAATGGCTGCATTGGCTTGCGTTGCCGAGTCGTCTTCAGGAACACGAAAACGCGCCGCGCCCAGCCGCACTTCTTCCACTTCTACCGGACCCGCCCCGTGAATTGCCTGCGTCACCCTGCGAATGCAGGAGCCGCAGTGCATGCCGTCGATTCTAAGAGTAATTTCCGCCATAGTTTGAGCCTGATGTTCCAGCTTGAGGTCCCGATGAAGGGACCTATCTTTAAAGATACGCTCAGGGCGGCAAACGATTCATCCCGGCTCGCGGGCGTATTGGATCGATACAGAATGTGGGACGTGGCGGATGTTCAGCCAAGGGCTCAGACTGGGTGCTTAGGCCAGGATCTCAACTTCGGGAAAGAGCAGGTCCAGGCTGTTGATGGAAGGGATCGCAGACGCCAGTTCGCCGGCGCAGCGAACGGTGTCCGGGCCGCGGCTGCGGCTGAGTGCAAGCGTCTGCTCCGCTTCGCGCAGCACCACGATCGGCGAGCGCCCGCGGCTGGCTGTGACGCCGAAGCAGGCTGTGAGGAGGATCGAAATACTCTCTCCCCGGCCGTGGCCAGAGGATTTCCGCACGGCAAAAGACTCCCCGAAGACTTCGGTGCGCAGCCGCTCGGCCATCATTGCTGCATCGAGCGCACTGCACCCGGGCAGCACAAGCAGGAACTCCTGCGGACCCATACGGCCCAGCACATCGTAGCTGCGCTGAATGCGTCCGACGCGGACGGCTGCTTCGCGCAGCATTCTGTCGGAATCGTCTCGGCCCAACTCGCGGGTCCAATGCTCGAAATCGTCAATTGCAAAGAGAATCAGGCTCAGCGAGCCGTGCAGCCGCTGCACGCGGTCGGTTTCCCGAAACAGCAGTGTGAGCATGGAGTCCCGGAGAAAGACTCCGGTAGCCCGGTCGTGCCGCAGTTCCGGCAGCGAAGTCTCGCGGAGCCGCTCCAGCTCAAGATAAAGCTGGTGGCCGCGCTGCATGGTGCTGAGATGGGTGCGCCACGAGGCGCCGCTTGCATCGAGCGGGATGATGTCGTCGATGGCTCCTTCGCGCAGCCAGGCGATCCACTCGTCTGAGACGCTCTCGGCAATAAGTGCAACGGCCCATTTTCGATACTGGTTGGAGTGCTGGATCGCAGCCAGCAGCTGCCCGGTGGCCGATCCCGCCAGCCTTACATCCAACAGCACAATGGCGGAATGGTTGAGCGCGCGTATCGCTCCGATAGCCGAGACGCCGCTTGCCACTACCTGCAGCGGCAGGCCAAGCGAACCAAGAATCCGCTGCAGGACCTGGGTTAAGGCAGTGTCCGCTGTGGCAAGCAGCACCTTGGAGGCAGCAGGTTTGGCAACGGAAATTGGACCGGAGGGCGTCATCTTGCTCCTACCGGTGCTTATCGGAGGAAATTAGCATTTCCTTAGCTTTGAAAGTGAGCGCTTTCTCAGACGAAAGTGTCAGATGCGGTTTTACTCAGACGCGATTTTATTCAAGCGACCTTATAAGGATTGGCCCAGGCGCTCTTCCAGTTGGGCGCGATAGCTGCGGCTGATCCTGGTGCGCACGCCGCTCTTGAGCACAATGTCAAACTCTCCATGGGAAACTGGCTCAAGCTGCAGAATGCTCTCGAGATTGACAATGGTGGAGCGATGAACCCGGATAAAGCGCGCCGGGTCGAGGCGCTCGGCAAGCTCCGCCAGCGAGGAGCGGTAGAGGATCTCCCGGCCGCGGTCCGGATGTGCCGTTTGAGCATGGATATGCAGGGCGACGTAGACGCCCGAAGCCTCGATCCACTCGATCTCCGAAACACGGACGAAGCGGGTTACTCCCGCCGACTTCACCACCAGCCGGTCGAGGTGCCGCGGCCGGGAGTCGGAGGCAATCATGTGCGCCAGGCGCTGCTTGAACTCATGCAGACCGCGTTCCTCGAGCCGGGTTCGAACCCGTGCCATCGCCGCCTCGAAACGCTCGTCGCTGAAAGGCTTCAGCAGGTAATCGAGGGCATTGGCTTCAAACGCTCGCACCGCATGCTGATCGTAGGCGGTGACAAAAACCGTGAGCGGCAGGGCATCCACTCCGATCACTTCAGTCAGATGCGTCAGTACGCCGAGACCATCCAGCTCCGGCATTTGCACATCCAGAAAGATCAGATCGGGACGCTTCGCCTGGATGGCGGCGACGGCTTCAAGCCCATCCGTGGCCTCCAGGATTGAGCCGGCATCCGGCTCACGGGCGAGCAGATCGACGAGCCTCTGGCGGGCGGGAGCCTCGTCATCGACTACCAGTATGTCGATCGCATCAGTCCGCTGCTGATTCATGGCCGGCCTCGCGTTCGATGGCGTCCTGGGATTGAAAACGCAGGGGCACAAGGATGACGGCCTCGGTTCCTGCCGGCAAACGGCGCAGCGTGAGGGTTCCTTCGCCGGGGTGCAGGCCGCGAATCCGGTCGCGGGTGACGGATAAGCCAAGCCCGGCGTTCTTGTCGAGGCTCCAGTCGGGAGGCAGGCCGACGCCGTCGTCTGCGATGCGAATCTCCAGCCGGCTGGAGGAAGCACCCACAACGCGTTGCGCCGACACGGTCACGGTTCCGCCTGACCCGCGGGAAGAGATGCCATGACGGATGGCGTTTTCCACCAGTGGCTGCACTACGAGGCAGGGCACCAGGGCATATTGCGCATCCGGGGCGATCTCCGTGCGCAGGCGCAGGCGGTCGCCAAAGCGGATGCGCTGGATGGCAAGGTAATGCTCCAGGAAGGCCATCTCTTCCCGCAGCTGAACCTCCTGACGGTCGCGATTTTCCAGCGACAGGCGCAGCAGGTCGCCGAGATGCTCAATCATCTGGCGGGCCAGCCGCGGCTCGCGCTCGACCTGCGAGGAGATGGTATTGAGCGCATTGAAGAGAAAATGTGGATCGAGCTGCATGCGCAGCGCGTTCAAGCGGGCCTGGCTGAAACTGCGCTCAAGCCGCTCCATGCGCAGCTCTCCGGAAAGATAGCGGCTGTGATAGAGATACGCCTGCCAGACTCCGGCGATGAGAAAGTAAACCAGCACGCTCCACAGGAACATGCCACGAATCGCATTCGGCAGCAGCTGACTGTCCAGCAGCCGCGACCAGGGAGCCAGCCGCATCGCGGAGAGCACCGCTGCGAAGAGATAAATGTATCCAGCAGTGAAGATGGGGCTGAGAAAGAGATGTGCGATCACTCGCCGGATCGGCTGGCGGCTCGAAAAGGGAAGAGCGCGGTCGACGGCGATGATCAGAGGAGCAAGCAGTCCCCACGACCACCATTGCCCCAGCGACGCCAGCAGAGGAATGCGCCAGCTGCCGGCCGCAGCCAGACTGGGCAGCGCAAAGACAAGACCGATAGCGGTCCAAAGGATCGCGGCCAGTGCGACGCGTTGCAGCCATAGCTTCATGCGGTCTCGGCGGGTTTGAGGGTTGGTCATTATCGGCAACCGGCTTTACGGTATTCTCCACCATAAAGCCGGCCGGCCGTCTTCAGCGAGCGAACGGGGCGTTATTGCTTCGCCGCCAGAAGATTTTTGCTGTCGGCGATCTTCAAACCTTGAAGTTCGTCGAGGCGCATTTCTATTCCCCAGCCATAGAAGTTGTTGGCCAGGGCAATCGTGATTTCATTCCTGCCTTTCTTGAGCGGCAGGTCAAAGGATCCATTCTCCAGAGAGAGGCGTCCGTCGGGGGACTTGCGCGCCGAGGGCGGCTGGTAGAGATTCTTGTCCGAGTAGACCGGCTTGCCGTTGACAAAGACCCAAATCTCCCGCGACCATCCGATCGAAACATGCCTTGTCTGGGCCTGATTGGAGTCGATGCTTGTCTTGAGCCATGCCAGGTCTCGGCCTTTGCGTTTGTTGGGCAAGCCCATATTGCGGGAAAGATTGACCAGGCCGCCGCGCTCGGCACTCACAGGCCGCCAGCCTTCGCCTGCTGCCGGCAGTTCTGCATAGGTTGGCTCTTTGCCATCGGGGAGCTCGGAGGACGGCGAGACCAGCCAGCTGCGCAGAAATCGCTTATCCTGTGCGGCCGGATCGCTCAGCGGCTCGGGCGAAAGGCCATCGATCGCGTCAGGGATGACGGTCAGGTTTGCGAAGGTTCCCGGTCCTTGCATCAGAATGCCGCCTTCGGTCGTATCACCTTCCAGCCGCCCGATGGTGAGGGTTGGTGTTGCAGCCCCGTTGACGTAAATATTCATGCGCCGGCCTGAGACAACCAGCTTGATGTGGTTGGCGCCATCGTCCTTCAGGGGCGCAGGGCCCTGGTATTGCGGAAAGACATCCCAGAGCAGCACGCCATGTGTCTGCGGAGCGTACTGCATGCAATCGACGGCCTGATCGCACCTGGGCCGGGGCCGCAGGTAGAAGTCCTCGAAGGTCTCATCGTCGCGGCGACGAAAGCCGATACCCGCACCCATCGGCCCATTGGGGATTACGTCGAACTCGATCGTCCCATTGCTGAAGTTGAGGCTCTTGAGAACTGCGACGCCTCGTGTGACCTTCATGATCCCTAGCGGAAAGGCGTCGGACTGTGAGAACTCGACGTTGTCTTTGGTCTCCCATCGATCGGGCGTCATGGGGATATGAATCGGGCTCTGGGCCTGAAGCGCAAGAGAACAGAAGAGAACCATGCCCACTGCACTCGCCACTGCCTTTGAGATGAGCTTGCCCCGCGGGGCTCGAACTGAGGTTGTCATGGTCGGATGCTAGCCAACATTTGACAGCAAATCCAACGATATGTGGCAGAACGGACTGCCTGGTTGCAAACCGGTTCAGGAGCTTATTGAAATGTTTCACGTACATGCAGCTGTTCCCATTCGATAGGAGTGAAGGAAGATGAAATTAAAGGGGGGGTGGGGGTATTATTTTTCCTGACAACAATCCCAAGGACTTTTGTTAACTACAGTGACAATACTGAATGCTCAACAGCAGCGCTGCCATTTTGAAGCATTTCCTTGACGCCTGTGTACTTCTTCATTCTAAAAAATCGAAGCATAATTCAAGGCAAAATCCTTCAAAATTTATTTGAGGGCAAAGGAAAGATAGATCGCCTTGGAAAAGGAGGTCTATCTTTCCTCATCGAAGTTAGTCGACGAAGTCCACTTTGGGCTCAATCGGGATGATGCCACGCTCGTGGCCGAGAGCAAGCAGCTTGCGAATCGCTTCCTGCCCATCCGGGCCGTAGCTCAGGGTGCGTTCGTTGACATACATGCTGACAAAACGATTGGCAAGGCTCGTATCCAGATCGCGAGCAAACTGCATGGCGTACTCGAGACCTTGCTCGCGGTTGTCCAGTCCATGTTGAATGCTGTCGCGCAACGCCTGGGTTACGGTATGCAGCGTCTCCGCGCCCAGGCTGCGGCGAACCGCGTTGCCTCCCAGCGGCAGCACCAGACCCGTCTGTTCCCGCCACCATACGCCGAGGTCGATTACCTTGCGCAGACCGCTCGCCGCATAGGTAAGCTGGCCCTCGTGAATGATCAAGCCGGCCTCGAAGTTGCCGGCCTGAATCTCTGGAATGATGCGGTCGAAGGGCACGACCTCAGTCTCAATGTCAGGATTGAAAATCTTCAGCGCGAGGTAAGCCGTGGTCAGAGTGCCCGGTATGGCAACGCGAATCTTGGTCAGGTCATCTGTCGTGAGCGATTTGCTTGAGACCACCATCGGTCCATAGCCCTCGCCTACGCTGCCTCCGCAGCTCATCAGCGTGTATTTGTCCTGGATATAGGGATAGGCATGAAAAGAGACCGCCGTGACGTCGAAAAAGGCCTCGTCGATAGCGCGGCGGTTCAATGTTTCGATGTCGCAAAGCGTGTGCGTAAAACGAAAGCCGGGCACGCGAATTTTATTTGTGGCCAGGCCGTAAAACATGAAAGCGTCGTCGGAGTCCGGACTATGGGCAATGGAGATATTACGCACTTCGCTTGCCGATGCTGTGCTGATTTGAGAACTGCTCACTTGAAGATATTTCCTTTCTTACTTTGCAGCCGGGTTAGGCCGCGCATTGCGATTGTATGAGACGTAGTGGCGTTTGATGGCGATTCGTTACGATCGAAGTATGACGCCGGCCCTAGCCGTTCTGGCGGCGCAGGCGCGAAACACCGGTGGCGATGCCGGCAGCCGCGCAGATCTTGAGCAGGTCTCCCGGCAGGAAGGGCAGCACTGCGTGGTTTAGCACGGTCGAGGGTGCGGCGTGGGTCTCCATGCCGAGCCATATTGCACCCAGTGCGAGCGTGACCAGGCTGCCTAAGCCTGCGATTGCCAGTCCGCGCGTGAAGCTGCGCGATCCCCGCCGCCACAGCCATGAAACCATGGGCGCTACCAGTGGATAGCTCAGCAGATAGCCGCCCGTCAGTCCGAGCAGTTGTGCAGCGCCGCCCAACCCGTGAGGAGTGAAAACCGGCAAGCCTGCCGCGCCCTCCGCAAGGTATGCCAGTGCGGCGCCAAAGGCGAGCCTGGGGTTGAGCAGTAGTCCAAGCAGCAACACCGCAAAAGGCTGCAGGGTAATCGGTACAGGAGTAAACCACAGCGGAATGGCGATGTGGGCGCACACCGCGATCAAGGCGCTTCCCGCGAGCACGATTCCAGCGCCGCGCAGCAGGTTCACAACAAGCCCCGGCGCTTCGTTCAACTCCCCGCGTTCCGCGGCTACAACTCCAGCATTACGATTCATATTTCCCCCAGAAATTCCGCTCCACGCCAAAGCCGTGGTTCGCGGGTGTCCAATGTGTTGTAGTTGACCGATCAGCGTGCCGCTCCCGATTGATCGAGCGCCATTGTTCCTGAAATGTCATTTAGCAGGCTCGTCTGCCGCATTCTTTGCCGGCTCAACGGCTTCGTGGAAATCGAGCGCTTTATCCAACTCCGCATTGCGTAATTTTTGTGCTTCCAGTTCAGCGCCATCCTCTGCCATGGAGCGTTTGTGGCGGCGCACATGCCTAGCCACACCCCCTGCCAACAGCAGCAGCGTGCCAACCGAAACGAGGAGCCCGATCACTAACCAACGCATCAGCACAGCTTCCCGAAGGATACCAGAGCGCCACCCAGCTTTGGCCGAAAACGGAGCCGCATGTTCACTCCGCTCTTGCGGGCTTGACTATCCGCGGCCATGTGCCGGAGAAAGACGGCCTTGTCGCCGGCCTGCTGGTGGTGGAGATGGTAGCCCGGCGCGGTAAATCTCTCTGCGATCAACTGCAGGAGCTGTTTGCTAAAGTAGGTTCCTTCTATCCAGTTAGCGAGAACTTCCACTTGACCCCAGAGGCCAAAGCCAAGTTGACTGAAAAGTTGAAGGTAGATCCCACCGAGCTTGACGGACGCAAAGTAACCAGCGTCGTCCGCACTGACGGACTGAAGCTGGTTCTCGATGACGGCTCCTGGGTTTGCTACCGCCTTTCAGGCACTGAACCGATGGTTCGCGCCTACACGGAAGCTCGCGATCAGACTCACATGTCCGATCTGAGCGCTGCAGCCAAGCACTTCGTACTCTCCTAGCTTCGGAAGCAACACCGGCGCGGAGAGCAGCAGGGAATCTATCGCCATGCCGGAGAATCAGCCAATTACGCCCGCCACTGAACCGCTCTTGAAGCGGTGGTGGGCGCAGTATCTGAGCAACCGGCGGCGCATTGGCACGGTGGCCGCCGTGGTGTTCGCTGTATTCTTCGCATGGCATGTCGTCACAGGCCGCAACGGGCTTAACAACTGGCAGCACAAACGTGCTGAAGACAAGGCTCTGGCCCAGGAGATCGAACAGCTCTCCCAGGAGAATACGCGCCTCAGCGAGCATGTGGACCGGCTCAAATCCGATCCTGGCGCGATCGAATACGAGGCTCGCGAGCGGCTGCATTACGCCCGCCCCAATGAGATGATTTACGCCCTGCCGGCAAAGCCCGCTCCACCTAAGCCGCTCGATCCGGCCCGATAAGAGCAGCACAAATTTCCGCGGCCGAGGCGTGCTGCGTTCCCGTTACTCGGTTCTCGTTAGTCCGCTCTCGTTACTCCTGGCTGCGCCGCACCACGGATTCCATCGCGTTTTCCTGCGCTTCGATGGATTCGATCAATCGGAACTGCGTGCGGCAGCGGTCGAGATTGTGCTCTTCGCGGCTGATCTTGTAGTACACATCGCCTGCGAGGTAGTCGGTGAGGGACCGGATGCCTTGCTCAAAGGTGATGAGCTTGCCGCTAAAGGCCAGGTAGTCTTTCTCTGCTGGCGACAGAAAGCTGCCGGCGGTGCTCAGGTAACCGCGAACGAGCGCCTCATACATGGCAAACTGCATCGTCACCTTCGACAGGTCGCGCTCGTCTTCCGGCGCAGGGCTGGTGGTGGTTCGCACCATGTCCCCAAAGTCGTAGAGAGCGAGACCGGGCATCACCGTATCCAGGTCGATTACGCAGAGGCCTTCGCCGGTGGCCTCATCGAGCATCACGTTGTTGAACTTGGTGTCGTTGTGCGTCACACGGTCCGGCAACCCGGCATCGACCAGTACATGCGCAAGTTCGCGCCGCGCCTGCACAAACGCAATCTCTTTCTTTGCCGAAGCTGCGCGATTAGCCACATCGGCCTCGATGGCGCGCTCCAAGGCCTGCAGGCGTTTGGGCGTGTGGTGGAAGTCGGGAATGGTGTCGTGCAGCCGCGGCGCAGGCAGATCGGCCAGCATCTGCTGGAACCGGCCGAAAGCCCGCGCGGCCTGGTAGGCCTGCTGGGGTGACTCGACAGTGTCGTAGGTGCGCGCGTTTTCAATAAAACGGTATGCGCGCCAGTGGCCGCCATCCTGGTCGATGTGAATCGCTCCCCCATCCCTGGTGGCAATCAGGCTAAGAACACGGCGCCCGCTATCAGGCTCGTCCGCGATCCGCATTGCGAGGTGCGCAGTAACCCGCTGGATGTTTTCCATCAGCGCAAAGGGTTGGGTGAAGATATGCGTATTGATCCGCTGCAGAATGAAGCGCGGCGCGAGCCCTGCGTGATGGAAGCTGACCAGCCATGTGTCGTTGATATGTCCGCTGCCAAAGCGATGCGCGGCGACGAAGGCTTCAGGCAGTTGGAACCCACGCGTCACAGCCTCGATGCCGGCTGCCATAGCGTCATGCCGATCTTGAGTGTTCGATGCGTCCATTATGACCACAGACTTTCAGGATACTGGCCCTGGGCGGTCATGCTGGCGATCTTCTCGACCACATGTGAGTGGTCTGCGCGATAAGTGACGCCAAACCAGGATTCATTTGCACGCAGCACGCGTATCTTCGCCTGGCCGCCGGCGACCAGCGCATTCATTGCGTTGGGAAGGTAGCACTCGGAATTCGTCTCGGACCCATGTTCTAGAAGGAAGCTGCGAAACTGTTCCGACAGGGCGTCGAAGATCGGCGGAGTCAATCCCCACATGTTCATTGAGACCGGCTCATCGCCGCTCAAGTGCGTCACCAGGCCGGTCGAGTCGGTATTCTTTGCCCCATTCCCATCGCGCTCGATGTGGGTCAACTCCACCACGCTTTCCAGCATGCCGGCGGTGTCGACCTGGCAGATGCCGCGAGCCACGGAGCCGAAGTCGGAAAGCGTATTGCGCAGCGTAAAGCCAACCATCGCGTAGTCATCGGTCGCGGCCCCCAAGTGATCGGCCAGCAGGTAATCGGCCAGCAGTTGGTAGCTGCCCGCTCCGTAGAAATCGTCGGCATTGATCACGGCAAAGGGCTCACGCACCACATCCGCCGCCATGAGCACTGCATGCACCGTGCCCCACGGCTTGCTGCGACCGGGAGGCACGGCAAATCCAGCTGGAAGCTTATCCAGCTCCTGGAAGACATACTCGACAGGAATATGTGTTTCAAAGCGCGCGCCAATCGCTTCCCGAAAATCCCGCTCGATCTCGCCGCGAATCACGAAGACGACCTTGCCGAACCCGGCGTGTATAGCGTCGTAAATCGAGTAGTCCAGAATAGCCTGGCCATGCGGTCCAACTGGATCGATCTGTTTGAGCCCGCCATACCGGCTGCCCATGCCTGCCGCCATTACCAGCAGCGTAGGAGAGATAGTTTGCATCATAGTTGTCGAGGAACCTGCTCCTTCATCCTATCGAAACCCGCAGCCGCTTTTACAGGCCTCCAGAAAGCAAGTTGGTTCAACCCGAGCCATGGGTCCAGTTATGAGTGTAGACATGAGCAAGATGAGGCAGCGGAAGCCGGCGCCGCAATGCCACAATCCGCTTGTGCAGCCGAGCGCAATGGTATTTCCAGCCACGAACTCCGCGTGCCGGCTCAAGGAGATGGAATACTGTGACAAGAGCTCCGTCTTCTACCTACCGCCTGCAATTGCATTCGGGCTTCACCTTTGCCGATGCTTCCGGTCTTGCGGGCTACATACGCGACCTCGGCATCAGCCATATCTATTCTTCGCCCTATCTCCAGACTGCGCCTGGCAGTACCCACGGCTACGACGTAGCGGACTTCAAGCGTGTGAATCAAGACCTCGGCGGCGCAGGCGGGCAAGAGTCGTTTGTTCATAAGCTCAAGGAGTACGGCCTCGGGCAGGTGTTGGACATAGTACCCAATCACATGTCGCTGGCGCAGAACAATCCCTACTGGCAGGACGTGCTGGAGAATGGCACTGAGAGCCGCTACGCCGACTACTTCGATCTGGACTGGACCACTGGCGAAGAGCGCATGCGCGACAAGGTTCTGTTGCCGCTGCTGGGCGATCAATACGGCATCGTTCTGAAGAGCGGCGCGGTCCAGCTGACACGCGCTTCTACGCGCTTTGAAGTCATCGTCTATGAATCGCGCCTACCGGTCGCGCCGCATTCGATGTCGAGCGTGCTTGCCAAAGCCGCCGAAGCGCTTCGTTCGCAGACGCTTGGCTTTCTGGCGGATTCGCTAGCCGATCTTGCGCATGCGCCAGGCGAGACCCGCGCCGCGCGGCGCAAGGTGCAGAGAGATCGCAGCGTCCTGCTGTCGCTGCTCACACGCTTTCTTGCCGAGCGTCCCGAAGCCCTGGAAGCTATCGATGAGGCGATTGCCGCGGTCAATCGCGACATCGACGCGCTCGACGAGTTTCTCCAGCAGCAACACTATCGGCTGGCCTATTGGAAGTCTTCCAATCAGGACCTGGGTTACCGCCGCTTCTTCGACATCAATTCACTGATCGGCATGCGCGTCGATCAGGAAGATGTCTTTGAGGACACCCATGAGATCATCCTGGGGTGGCTGCATAGAGGAGCCATCGACGGCGTCCGTGTCGACCATGCCGATGGCCTGCGCGATCCGCAAATGTACTTCGACCGCCTGCGTGCCAAGGCTCCCGATGCGTGGATCGTGGCGGAGAAAATCCTCGCTCGCAAAGAGCAGCTTCGAGAGAGCTGGCCGATCGCGGGAACGACCGGCTACGACTTCATGAACTTGATCAACGGCCTGCTTGTCTCGCCGCAGGGGCTCATCGAACTCGGTCATATCTACGAGCGTGTGCTGGGCGCTCCTGTCGATTATCCGGCGCTGGTTCATGATTCGAAGATTGCCGTCACTGCGGAGGGACTGGGCAGCGATGTCAACTGGCTCAGCTCCCTTTTTGTGGAGATATGCGAGCGCGAGCGCGACCATCGCGACCACACCAGAGCTGCGATTCGCCATGCGTTGCGTGAGGTTGCCGCATGCTTTTCGGTCTATCGCACCTATGTTTCGCCGGAGCGCGAGGAGCTCACGGAACTGGATGCGGCAATCATCCATACAGCCGTCGACGTGGGTGCTCAGTATCGTCCCGACCTCGATCGGGGGCTCTTCAATTTCATCGAAGATGTATTGTTGCTGCGCAGGCGCGGCAAGCTGGAGTCGGAGTTTCTACTGCGTTTTCAGCAGTTCACCGGCCCGGTAATGGCCAAGGGCTTTGAAGACACCTGCCTCTATCGTTACAACCGCCTGATTGGCGTCAACGAGGTTGGCAGCAACCCCTGCAACCCTGCTGTAAGCATCGAAGACTTCCATCGCTGGAATCAATTTGCCCAGCATCATCATCCCGATGGCATGGTGGCTTTAGGCACGCATGACACCAAGCGCGGCGAAGATGCGCGCGCCAGACTGCTGGTGTTGAGCGAAAGCCCGAAAGCTTTCGGCGAAACCATCGATCGCTGGTTCAAGCGCAACAGTCCTTACCGAAGCGGCGGTTGGCCCGACCCCAACACTGAGTACCTTTACTATCAGACTCTGATAGGGTCGTGGCCTCTCAGCCTCGATCGCGTGCTGCTCTACATGGAGAAAGCGGTCCGCGAAGCCAAGCAGCAAACATCGTGGATCCAGAACAACAATGATTTTGAAGATCATCTCAGGCAGTTCATTCGCCTCACGCTCGGCGATGAGGATTTCATCGCAGAAGTAGAGGCCATGGTACAGTCGATCGACAAAGCTGGACGGGTGAATTCACTGGCGCAAACATTGTTGAAATGCACAGTGCCCGGAATCCCTGATTTGTATCAGGGCTCGGAGCTTTGGGATCATCGTCTGGTCGACCCGGACAATCGTGGTCCAGTTGATTTTGACCAGCGAAGACGCATGCTTCAAGAGATGCAGCACATGAATGTGGAACAAGTCATGGACCAGATGGAGAGCGGCATGCCGAAGCTCTGGACAATACAGCGAGCACTGCGTGTACGGCAGCGATTTTCGCAGTGTTTCGATGCCCGCGGCGGCTACACGCCTCTGGAAGCAAGCGGCGAAAAACGCGATCATCTCGTGGCTTTCCTGCGTGGCGAGCGTGTTGCGGTCATCGTGCCGCGCTTGACGATGGGCGTTGCCGATGGATGGGCGGATACGGAAGTAACCCTGCCCGAGGGTATCTGGGCAAAATCAATGATCAACAATATGACCGGCGAATCAATCGAAGCTGCGACGCTTCGGCCTGCGGATTTGTTCGCCCGATTTCCCGTCGCATTGCTTACCGGGGAGAACTGATCATGCATTCCTTCGCGGTCTGGGCGCCGCGCGTCAACTCCTGTCGCGTTCAAGTAAGTCACGCGGCAGAATATCCAATGGAGCAGCAGGCGCATGGATGGTGGACCGCCAACGCGGTCGACGCGAAGCACGGCGATGATTACGCCTTTCTGCTGGACGACGATCCCAAACCCTATCCCGATCCACGTTCACCATGGCAGCCCAACGGAGTGCACCAGTCATCGCGGGTTCTGGACCATTCTCTGTTTCCATGGACAGACCGCGACTGGTCGCCTCCTTCACTCTCGCAGGCCGTCATTTACGAGCTTCATGTGGGCACGTTTACCCCGGAGGGGACCTTCGAAGCTGCCATCGAGAGACTGCCGTATCTGCGCAGCCTGGGCATTACCCATGTCGAGTTGATGCCTGTCAATTCCTTTCCTGGCCGATGGGGATGGGGCTATGATGGCGCCGCCTTATATGCTCCCCAGGAGCAGTACGGCGGCCCTCAGGGACTGAAAGAATTGGTAGATGCCTGTCATGCAACAGGCCTGGCCGCGGTGCTCGATGTGGTCTACAACCACTTTGGCCCGGTCGGCAATTACACCGGAAAATTCGGCCCTTATCTTACGGAGAGCCACCATACGCCATGGGGCGGCGCGGTCAATCTGGAAGAAGCAGGCAGCGATGAAGTGCGCCGCTTCTTCTGCGATAACGCCCTGATGTGGCTTCGGGATTATCACTTCGATGGACTGCGACTGGATGCCGTGCAGACCTTCGTCGATCGCTCCGCAAGGCACTTTCTTGAGCAGCTCTCCGAAGAGGTCGAGGCCTTGTCGAAACAGCTTGGAAGGGGTCTGGTGCTGATCGCTGAGAGTGATCTCAATGATCCTCACATTGTGATCCCTCGTGTTGCGTCGCTTGAAATGGCGGCTCCGCGAACCGCTGATCAGCAGCCTTGCGAATGTATCTCCGGCGGCTACGGAATGGATGCGCAGTGGAGCGACGATTTTCATCATGCCTTGTTCGCTCTGCTGACCGGCGAGCGTCACGGATACTACAGCGACTTCGGCTCGCTCGCCCAGCTGGCCAAGTCGCTTAGCTCGGTCTTCGTCTATGACGGCCAGTACTCGGAGTATCGTGGGCGCACGCATGGCCGGCCGGTGCAATGCCTGAGCGCGCACTCATTTCTGGGATACATTCAGAATCACGATCAGGTCGGCAACCGGCCCTTCGGTGACCGCCTGCACGCCGAGGCCGGCACGCAAAGAGCAAGGCTGGCAGCGGCCCTGGTGATAACTGCGCCGTTCCTCCCAATGATCTTTCAGGGTGAGGAGTTCGCAGCATCTTCACCGTTTCTCTACTTCGCCGACCACGATGATCCTGAGCTCGCGCGCGCAGTCTCGGAAGGCCGGCGAAAGGAACATGCGCAAGGTCGTCCGTGGGAGTCGATCCCCGATCCGGAAGCGCAAAGGACCTTCGAGATCTCCAGGCTGCGCTGGCAAGACGTGAATGAGCCTGCTCATGCCGAGATGCTGGAGTGGTATCGCAGCCTGATCCAACTGCGCAAATCTCAGCCATCGTTGCTCGACGGCAATCTTGAATCACAGCAAGTTGACTTCGACGAGACGCAGCTCTGGTTAACACTGCAACGCGGGCAGATGCGCATGTTCTATAACTTCAGCGAAGACCAAATCACGCTGCCGCTCACCGGCCACAACACGCTGATGCTCGCATCCGGTACGGACGTAAGCATCAACGATGGCGCCATCGTTCTGCCGGGCCTTGCCTTTGCGACTCTGGCTGAGACCTGATCTATACAACGGCTCTTACAAGTTAAGGCTCACTCCGCGCGTAGGGCCTTCATGGGATCGATCGACGACGCTCGCTGCGCGGGTAGGAAAGATGCGCAAAGCGTAAGCAAGAGCACCGCGAGAGAGGCCAGCACCAGCACTAGCGGATCGAACGCGTTTACGTTAAAGAGCAGCGAGCTCAACAGGTGCGAAGCCGCAAATGCGCCAGCCAGTCCAATCGCGCAGCCGATCAACGCCAGCTTTGCACCCGATGAGACGACCAGCCGGATGATGCCCGAGCGCTGCGACCCAAGCGCCATCCGAATCGCCATCTCCTGCACCCGCAGAGCCACCGAGAACGCAATCACGCTGTAAATGCCGAGCACAGCCAACAGCAGAGCCGCGGCCGCAAACAAGGAGATGAGCGCTGTATTGAATTCCCGCGGAGCTTCCGTCTCCGAGAGCGCCTGGTCCATCGATTGCACCTGCGTCAGCGGCAGCTGCGCATCGATCGTACGCACAGCCTCGCGCAAGGCATTCTCCATCTGCGTAGGATCGAGGGATGTGCGCACCGCCAGGTACCCGCCATTGCCATTAAGGTCGTTCGCTGAGCCCAACTGACCGATCATCATTTCCGCCTGGTCGTTGGCAATGTAGAACTGTTGCTTGGTTGGTTGATCGGGGGAGTTTTCCTTCACGTCCGCCACTTCACCCACCACTGTTGCCCACGGCGTCTGCATGGTCTGCGTCCCGATCCTGAGCCGCTTGCCGATGGGGTCCTGTCCCGGCCAGCTCTGCGCCGCAAGCTTGTGGTTCACTACTACGGCAAGCTGCGTTGTGGGGCGGTCGTCGGCATTGAGGAACCGCCCTCGAAGCAGCGGAATGCCCATCGCCTCAAAGTAGTCTCCCTGGACTTGAATCGTCGTAGCCAGGTCGAGGCTCTCACCTTTGGGCGCGACATATCCTTCGGCGAGAAAAGCGCTGTTCGTGTTATTGCCCGATGCAGGCAAAAAGCTCGTCATCCCTACGCTTTTGATGCCCGGCAGGCTTTGCAGCTTGAGCAGCAACCGGCGATTGAACTCATCAACTGCAGACTGCGTCGAATATTGCTGGCGCGGCAGGGAGAAGCCGGCGACAAGCGTGTGATCCGGGCGGAATCCCAGATCGACCTGCCGCATCTTTTCAAAGCTCCGCAGCAGCAAGCCCGAAGCGGTGAGCAGCATCAGGGCGACTGCAATTTCTGCGACGACCAGAGCCGAACGCAGCCGCGCATGTCCGCCTGCCGTGCCGGTGCGTCCACCCTCCTTGAGCGTGTCGTTAACGTTGGTCCGCATGGCTGCAAAGGCCGGGGCCAATCCGCATATTAGCCCGGTGGCGACAGCCAGTAGCAGCGCAAAGCCGGCCACCGGCCAATCGAGGCTGATCTCATCCACGCGAGGCAGTGTTTCCGGCAGAAACCGCATGCCCAGCCGCAAAGCTGCTCCCGCCGCTGCAAGGCCGAGAATGCCGCCCGTCACGCTCAGCACCAAGCTCTCAAGAATCGCCTGGCGCAGCAGCGTGGCCGAGCTGGCTCCCAGGGCGAGGCGAACGGCAACTTCTCTGCGTCGGCGGATAGCCCGCACCAGCAGCAGCCCGGCAAGGTTGGCGCAGGCAATCAGCAGCACCACAGCGACGGCAAGAAAGAGGGTTCGCAGCAGCGGCCGGGCATCTTCGATGGTCTCTTCGCGCAGCGGCCTGACCACCGGGTGAATGCTGAAGCCAGCCATGAACGCCGGATAATTGCGCACAGTTTCGTTGGCCACGCGAGTGGAGTCAGACACGGCCTGCGCCGGCGTAATACCTGGCATGAGGCGGCCGACCATGTTGTAGCTCCAGTTGGCGGCAGCAGTCGTGGTTAGCTCCTGGGCCCGGAAGCTCATCGGAACCCACAGCTCGCTACGGTTCAAATGGCCCGGCACCAGGGGAAATTCAAAACTCCGTGGCATCACGCCAACGACCAGAAAGGGCTTGCGGTCGAGAAGGATCTTTTTCCCCAGAATGCTCCGGTCACCCTGAAAACGGCTCTGCCACGTCGCGTAGCTGAGCACCGTCACCTGTTGATGCTGCTCATCTTCCTGTGCAGTAAAAACGCGGCCCAGCAGCGGAGAAACCTGCAGCGCCGGGAAGACGCCGGCAGTCATGCGTGTGGCATTGATTGCCGCCGGCTCCCCCTCACCCGACAGCTCGTATCCGATCCCGGTATAACCGCCCAGGCTGGCGAAGCTGTGGGTATCGCGCGTGTAGTTCTGAATATCCGGCACCGTAACGCCGGCTTCGCCGTTGCCGCTGATATCGGCGCCTTGCAGAATATCCGCCAGCACCATCAGCCGGTCGGACTCCGGGAAGGGAAGCGGACGCAGCAGCACTGCTTCGACGACCGAGAAGATCGCCGTGGTTGCGCCGATGCCAAGCGTCAGCATCAGAACCGCTGTGATAGCAAAGCCTGGAGATTTGGCCAGGTGGCGAATCGCGATCTTTATTTCCCGGAATAGCTGCATGCGGAGTTCTCCCGATCTTCGATCGAATAGGGAATTATGAGCACTTTGCTTTCCAAATTACAATCGCAGGAAAGCCCTTGCCTTTCCAGTGCTTGATGAATTTCGAGGGCTTACCGGCTAGGCCTGAGCGTCCATTGTCGGACACTGCTGTCCTAAGGTGGACATCGGCGTTTTTCCAACGCCGACGCAGCGAGGACGTCCGCCTGCAGGCTTGAATCTTGCTTGCAGTGCGTCCTCGACTGCCAGAGTACTGCCTGCTGAATAATTATTATGCGGTCGCCAGCGTGGGCTAAGAATTGCTGCGCTCGACGGAAGGTTCCAACAACGGAAAATCAACGCTGACTGACAAATGTTCAATGGTGTTTCCAAGGCTAGACCGCCGGGAACCGCATTTGCCGCATTTTAGGCATACAGCTTCTTCAGGGCGTTCTGTACATCTACCGTAGAGAGTGACGAGTTGTGGGGTTTTAGACATTCGATCAGTGCTCGGAGTGTAGTGTTTCGCTATGGGTTTTCGTTTCCGTTTTCATCTTGTCTGCGTGACGAAAATCTTTAGACTATCCCTGCTCGCTGTGCCGGAATTTTCTGAATGAGCTTGAATATGGTCGGACCGCCTGCAGTACCACCCCTGCGAAAGCGGTTCGGGCGCCTCAATGGCTGCGAGGGATATCCAGGCGATTGACGCTTGTCACGAGGTGAAAACTGGCTGGGAAGCGGCTAGCTTCAGATCGCGCCATCAGTCCTGAATGTCCTGCAATATAGGCTGAAAGAGCAGATCAAGATATTCGTAAGCGGGTTGAGGAGCAATAAAATAGATGGATTTATGGCGGAGAGTGAGGGATTCGAACCCCCGGTACCCTTTCGAGTACGTCTGATTTCGAGTCAGGTGCATTCAACCGGGCTCTGCCAACTCTCCGCTTTGTTTTCAACGACTTACAGTCTATTTGAATCTGGCCTAAACCGCTGGTGCTAGTTCTGGTGCCAGTAGCCTGTCAACCGCCGAGGCCGTGTGCGACGGCGCAAGGTGCGAGTACCTCAGGGTCATCTGTAACGACCGATGCCCTAGAAGCTCTCCCACGGTGCGCAAATCAACACCTAGCATTACGAGTCTACTAGCGAACGTGTGACGGTTGCAATGCCAGGTGTAATCGGGAATTTCTGCCCTAGTCACCGCATCCTTGAACCAGCCCCTTGCACCCTGCGCAGCCTCGCCAGCGCGGCCAGGAAACACAGGTGAGGTCTTGGCTACCTCGCCGCTGCCCTTCAATACCTCAAAGGCCGATACTGCGACTGGATGCAGGGGGATATGCCTAGGCTTTCCGTTCTTTGTCTTGGGCAGGTACAGCGAACGGTTCTCCAGGTCAATCTGCCCCCAAAGCAGGCTGTACTGCTCCGACTGCCGCATCCCTGTATACAGACTGATTTCAAGGGCTGCAATCTGCTTCGGGTCTGTGATGGCACCCCTGAGTATGAATTCCTCGCCCGTAGCCAGAAACCGGACCCTGCCGTTGTTCTCGGTTTTGCGCCGGATTCTTGAGGCAGGGTTGGTGGTGATCTTTTCGTTGTCTATCCCAACTCGGAAGATGAGAGAAAATGCAGCTTGCCAGCGGTTACGGGTGGAGGGTTTCCAAACGCGTTCGGTGGATTTGGTTTTGAGCCAGCGGACGATTTCCTGCTTGGTGATGTCTTCTGCGTTTGTATCGCCGAAGATGGGCAGGAGTTCATTGATCTTCAGCTTCAGGTCGATGGTGCTCTTGGGGGAGTTGGCTGACTCGCTGTGTTCGATGGCATCGGCGCACAGCGTGCGGAAGGTGATTGCCTTGGCCCTGAAGTTCTCTGGTAGCTTCTTTCGCTGTAGGGTCTCCGTCCTTCTCTTAGAAAGCAGAGTGATCGCGTCGCCGCGTCGTCCTGCCTTCTCTCTGTGAAGTTTCCCCTTGGCATCCGTCCAACGAATCCACCAAATTCCAGTCCCAACAACCTTCTCGTAAACGCCCTTTAACGGTGTAGTCATTGCATGATGATGCACCTGACTTTTCATACTGTCAAGTCATGTACACCATTCCCCTCGACGCCCGACTTGAGGATGGGAGGGCAGGGAAGTATCTCCCACAAACAACAAAGAAACCCACCCTGTAGGCTGCCAGAGTGGGTTCTTGGTTGGTGTCTGTTGTGGATGCTGCTAGATCGCTCCGATCCTTCGATTGATGAGAGTCTTTGCCCTGTCAACGCGATTTGCGTCTGCGTTTCTGCCGTCCCTCTTGAGCGATGTCAAGAGATTGTTAAGCTGATCTACCAACTTGCGGATGAAGTTGTTACGCCTGTGTCGTTCGCTCGAATGAAACTCAGGGAACGAAGTAGCCTTCGCAATGGCTGCTGGGCTGGTGCCTGTACTGAGCAAGTGTTGTATGCGATCCGCACCGCAAGGCGGGCAAAAATGTCCACGGTCGATTGTGACCCAGGTGGTGCATTCAAGCCTATCCAGGTGTTCGCAGGATGTTGATGACATAGGTCTCCAAAAGTAAAAGAGCAGACACCGTGGCTGATGCCTGCCCCGATGTGTGGCTTTTAGCTCACGGTTGTCATAGTCTTCACCGCAGCCGTAATTAGCGGAATTCCTTGCAGGCGCGTGTAGAAGATCGCAGCGTTCAACATTTCGTCCGCGAACCTCTCCGTGAGAATGCGGATTCGCACAAGCGAGCCAGCCAGGACGATTTTGTACGCCTTCGAATAGTCACCGTACATTGCGACGGGTGCGGAATGCTGAGTGAAGCTCTGCATCGCCGAATTGATATAGACGGGTGAACCTGCGACCATGAGCAGACCGGTGTTGGGATTGTGTTTGTACAACGGTCTGCCGGTACTGTCGACCTGAGCGACAAGGTAGTCGTGAGTGGCCTGATTCACCAGGAAGCCGTGATTCGGACCGATTCGATAGGCGTTGTCTACTGATGCCTTAAGAGCCGTGAGGTTGGCGTATGTAGGGCCAGAGATGGCCACACCTGTAACCCCCGCGCTCAAGGTGCCTATAAGACCGCCTGTGGGACTGTTGGGAAGCACATTCTTCGATGTGCTATTGTCCGTGCCGAGTGTGATTGCAGTTTCTAGACCGCGTGCGATTCTGACCCCTGCGAGCGCTGCTAGATAGCTCCCAGTGTCCTCTACGTCCTCTGCCTCTTGCTTGCTGTACAACACGGTCGAAACTAAAGTGTCTGAGCCAGGATGGAGTGTGGAGAACAACGTCGGATCGTGCTCCAGTGAACTCGTAGCGCCGCTTTCTGCTAGTAGAGTCATCACACTTGCCGTGTCGTCAGAGACCGGAACTTTCTGACCGGCACCTGTCTCCTGATAGCTCACAGAAACCAATCCCGCGATTGGCCCGACGAACTTGATAGCTTGTGCAATTTCATTTTTTGCAAACGTGGTGGGCACAACGGCATCACCATCTACATCTGATGCGGTGGTCAAATCACGTTGTTCGGGCGCACCAGGTTTATAGCCGTTGACCAGGAAATGACGATACGCGGCGCTGATTCGGGCGCGATTCTCCGAGCCTTCTGCGCTTGATCTGGATGCGCGAACCTCCGGAGCGGGTTCTGCCTTGGGCGTTATGCCCAGTTTGTCCATCTTGGCCTGCAAGGTGGCGAGCGTATCGAGATTGCGCTGGATAGAGTCGATTTCCTCGACCAGGTTCGCGTACTCTGCCTTTTCGTTTGGTTTGAGGCCGCGTGAGAGGATCGCTTGTGCCTGTCCTATGAGCTTGGATTTTTGGAGTTGTTGGGATTCTACAGACATAGTTTGAAAGTCCTTTATGGTAGGGCGCGAGGGCGCATGATGGCGCGGAAGCCGGGTATGTCCACCAGCATCCAGGGATTCAAAGTTGTTCGGGGATTGGTGTTGCTGGCGACTATCGAAGGCGACGGGTGAGCAGGGCCATGTGTGCGGCAATCACCTGTGAGGGGCAGGCAGAGCAAAATTCATTGGCGCATGAGATGTCTGAGCAGGAACCGCAATCGTCAAGGCTGCTACAAGCATTGCAAGGGCAATCGCAGCGTTGCTCATCTTCTCCATCGTCTTCGTCATCATTGTCGTTGCCGGTGGCCGGTTCGTCGTCGTCATCGTCGTCATCTTGCATAATGATGTCGTCTAAGGATGGATTCAAACCCAGGTCGCCACCCTTTTTCTTCCTGAGTAACTTGCCTCTCAACCCTACCGGGCAGTTTCTCGTTGCAACACTGGTCGCACTATATGCCGGGAACGATGTCACAGAAATCTCGAATAAATCGATGTCGAGCAACGTTCTCACCGGCTTACCCTTGTCATCCTCTGACCACGAATCAGAAATTGTGCAAAAGCCAAATGAGCAGCCAGACAGGTTGCCCAAACGAACATTCTCCGCTGTGTCATCGCCCGTTGCAGTCTTGGGTAGGTTGATAAGAAACCGCATCCCGGTTGAATCCAAGGACAACTGCAACGTACCTGCTATGGTGCGGCCAATCAACAATTCGCTCCGGTGATCGCGTAGCGCCAGCACATCGGGATTCTCTTTCAGAGTGCGCGTGAGCATCTTAGGGGAGCAGATTTCTGTGAACCCCCCGAGGTCAACGGAACGCGAGTTCCAAACTATCGCGTAGCCTTGAATTTGCTTTGTGCCATCTGACAACGTGCGGGTTGTCATCTGAGATGCGGTCGTGGTCGTGCGAACTTCCCGCGTCGCCATTGCTGCCTTCTTCGTTGGTTGGTTTCTCTGAAGTTCGCTTGATCTACCTTCTGTTGTCTGCGCCTTCGTGCGCCTTCGTGCGGCATCACGCTTTCTGCGGGCGCGGATGGCATCGTGCAAGCTGTCAAACTCGTGGTTGCTGCTTGACCCTGTGAGGGAATACTTGAGGGTCGTTCGGTTAAACCTCACGCCGCGTGCGGGGCCGGGGGTTGATGAATGGTCGTTGTTCAAGCTGCTACCCTCCGTTCTTGCTGTCTGCGAATGCGTTCGTCCCGCGCCGCCTTCGCTTCCTCAAGCGTGTCGAAAATTCCGAGTGACCTTGCACCCATAACCGCAAATTTGCGCACTAGCGTGAAATATTCAAGACCCCACCAGGGGTTATGTTCGTAAACCATCTGACTCTCCTATGTGGTTAGTGGGTGAGGGGTCGCGGTCGTAGTTTTGGTGGCAGCAGAGGTGGCCGCGTCCTCGGCGATATGTTCCTTGATGGATGCCAGCAGGAACTTCATAACTGGCAGGTACACGCCGATGCCATCGGCGACAACCTTGTCATGCGCAGCTTGCAGCTTCGTGATGCTCATTTGTTCTCCAATTTTTGTGTGTGTTGAGGCGCTAGGGGTCGTAGACGCGACAGAAGCCGCACCCAGGTGGTGCGAGATTGAAATGGGTTGGTGTCCCGGTCCCTGCTACTAGCGGGTATCGAGCCGGATTGCGTTGTCCTTCGCGTACTGTGCCCAGTAGGTGCGCAGTTCTGCGTAACGGTTGAGCCTCTCTGCTATGGCATCTTTGGACTGGTCGCGCCAACTCGGAGAAGTCGCATTTCGCTGAAACTCCCGGACACAGCGTTCGCATGGACAGAGCAGAAAATTGAACATGCACCCCTCGGCTGCAAGGTCACGCTGGTAGGTTGCCGTGTCGTCGATCTTGCCAGTCTCGGGGTCGCGGACGAACAGCGAATCGTCATCTCCCGAAATCTGGTCCACCTCAATAGCGCCCAAGGCTTGAGCAGAACGCGTCAAACGCCGTTGCCGCCACTCTGCGCTTGCCGCGTCGATCTTCAATCTTCTGCCCAGTGTTACGAGAGATGCTTGGGCTTCCTTAGCCGTGGTGAATGCCGGATTCCTGACCTGCCTTTCGCCGGTCACGTTCCCGGTGGATCGGTGAGCTTCTCTAGCTCGGGCGTCACTGACGTGAGCAGGCGAACGCCCAGACCCTCGGCAGCTTCACCTATGTCGACGAAACCCTCGTGGAGCTTCTGGGCCGAGGAGGCGAGGTCTTGATCGAACACGACACCTAGCTTCTGGGCTCTGTCGGTAAGTTCGTCGTAGCGGTTGGCTACCATCGCCAAGAACTCAGCGGCCATCGGTCCAGAACGACCGATGATCATTTTCTCGATGCCTTCTTTGCCGGGACCATCTGCGAACTTGTTAAGGGCTCCTGCCACATCACGTAGGAGGGAGGAAGTGTCCTTGATATGTCCGTTTGCATCCTTGACACTGACGCCAATAGCTTTGAAGGCTTCCGCAGGCTGCTTAACACCTGATGCAGCCTCGAAGGCCGCTGCGCCGAGCCGGGTCATGGAGACTGCCATCTGTTCAAGAGGCATGCCGGACTGCTTGGCGATGTAGGCGAACTTGCTGAAGGTCTCCAGTGTGGTGCCCGACTGCTGCGCCATCTTCTGCATCTGAAAGACAGTGTCTTCTGTGCGTTCTATGAGGAGCCCGAGAGCGCCGACCGCAGCACCCGTCGCGGTTGCCACGGCTGCACCCATGATGTTGAAGCTGCGCTCTATGTTCTTGCTGGAATTTAGTGCTACCGCAGAAGCCTTATTTAGGTCGCTCTGGAAGGAGGCCGTTTCAGCACTCAACTGGATCGAAATCGTGCCTATGCGTAGTGCCAAGTTAGTTCTCCTCGTGTGGTTGATTACGTTGTGTGATTGCTTGTTACAACAGACGACGCGGACGCCATGAGTGGCCGCTGTTAAGGCGTCCGCGTCGTCGCCGATGTCACCGCATGGTGGTCGAGTTCACCATGCGGCTCTCCGCTCTTCCTACCAAAGAGAGCGGAAAGACTAAGAATGGTTGGTTTGAATCGAGGATGGGTTACAGGTGCTTATACCGGCAGCAATCAGCGCCTCGACCTGACCAACGGGGATGCGTCGGAGGGTTCCAATTTTCAAGCCAGAGAGACGGCCATCCGCTAACAGGTTGTGCACGGTCCGAGGGGAACATTGAAGCGTTTGCGCCACCTGATCGATGGTTAAGAGAGTGGGGTTGACGGGGCGTCGATTGCGTTGCTTGGTGGCAGACATGGGGTCTCCTTCTGGCAGTGGGCCATTCTTGTTAGTGGATGTGTTGTGTGGGGGTGCTACAGGACTTGCGTGATGTTGCTTGCCTGTTGATGCCGGTGTCTGGAGGAGGGAAGTTTGCATACCGCCCTACACTGATAAACCAGCGAAAAAGTAGTTTTGTCATCGTGAGGCTGAAAATAACTGAAATTATTTTTCGGGCCGGTGCGTCTGAGGAGGACTGTGTGCCTCGCGGTGCATACCTCCCACTAGACTGATAAACCAGCAAAAAAGGGGATTCGTGTCACGGACGCTGAAAATAGTTCATTTTCTTTCTGGGTAGCGCCGCACAGTGTGCAGTAAGTCAGTCTCCCGGTAGATCGCGGGACCGGCCCAGGTGAGATTCGGAGAGTTCGCACCCAGCGCCGCAGCGGGGGATGAGAGGGGGCTGATGAATATCTCCAGATGAATGTCAGTTCAGCATCTTAGGATTCTCAACGTCTAAACAGACAGAGCAGCTAGTAGTAAGTTTATTGGGTGGGTTAACACGTTAGCTGTCACGATTCTCACCCAAAATAGGAGGCAGAATGCTTCCTCCACTCTCCTTTAATGGTTCTCTCCTCCTTAAACCTAAGTCTTTTATTATCATATCTAGTATTCCAATTTGTCTCACAGTGAGACAGGCGAAGTTGCCGTTTTCAACATGTTTTCCACAGGCTTTCCACAGGGTTTTGTCTCACAGTGAGACAGCGTCTCATGCTGAGACGAATTCACATTCAAGACCTCATTCCCAAGGGGTTACCTCATCAGCAGCCTGAAAGTCGTCTTCGTCCCGATCTAGGTTTCCGATTACGTGGTCGAAGACCTCGATTTGCTTCCTGCTCACAAAGCCAGCGAATTGTTTGCCAGTCTTAGGGTTCAGAAGGATTAAAGTCCGTGTCCCCCACTCTTTCTCTATTCCGCCGTGTGCGAGCAACCTGCGGTCCCTGAGGCCGGTAAGAGCGCGGTGTAAGGAAGCGCGGCTCAGAGCTGTATAGGTCTGCATCTCACGGTCAGTTAGAGCCAGCACAAACGTACCCCGTGTGCCCGCAAAGTGTATCAAGCTCCAAAGTACAGCCTTCTCCTTTATATCCAGGTCGTCAGACTTGGTGGTGTGTTTCGAGAGCCTGTGCAGATTGGCAGTGAACTCGGGAGTGCGGGGCAGCAGTACATGTCCTTCGGAGTCCTGCATCGGTATGGCTTTCGGATCGAAACGCGGTGTGGTCACTGTCTTTTTCTTCGTCATTGTCTAGTCGTCTCCTTTGGCACCCGGCACGCGCCAAATCAAAGCCGGTCTGCTTGGCAATCGCAGAGTATGTGCCGATACCAGCTTCAAGGAAGCAGTGAGCTATAGTCCCGTGCTTTGGAGACGCAAGAAACTGACGATCATGCTGGGCGAGTTTGTTGCAAAGTTCGGGAATGTTGGTCCACAGATGTGCGTCTTCCGGGCTATAGACAGGAGCCCCGTTAGCGATGACGTGATCGAAGGCGACATAGACGCAAGGCCGCTAGAACGTGCAGCCATCGCCAGTGCCTAGCAAAGTACCAAGTCAGCAGCGCAGTCCAGCCTAGGCCATCCGGACAAGTCTAGTTGTATGCCGCAAATACTAGCAAGAACACACTGCGAGGGAAATTATCGGCGTTCGGCAGAGGCAATCATGAGGGTTCGCCTGCAACAGAAAGCCTAGAGGCGGTTGCGGGCGGGGTGGAGGTGCGTGCCAACTTGTGTCCGAGTCGTATGCACGGAAGTTCAATATACTCGTAAGTAAGGAAGACTACGAGAGGAAGTTCGATGCACAGACCAATAATTAGAGCTTTACCTTCGAGGCCCATAAACAACTGTTGCCAGATGTAGATGCTATAGGATACAACCCCAAGTTTTGTGAGCGGCGTAAAGCTCAGGGCTCGACTTGGCATGGATTTTGGATGTAACACTGTTGCGCAGATCAAGGCCGCGATTGCCAAGCACTCACAGAGGGGTGGTAGCCAATGAAAGCGCTCGAAACACACGGCAACCACGGCTAACGAAGGGACTGTCAATGCTACAGAAAAACGCGAAGCATAAGATCGAAAACGATCCTCCTGCAGGAACAATGCCAGCAAGCACCCAACGAGGAGTGCGTCCGCTCGGACCTGTGATTGGCGGCTCATCAGTATATCGTCATAATGTGCCCAATGCGTCCAACGATAGATGGCACAGATAAGAATACCGATTGTTGCAATTCCTCGGCATTTTCGCGAACCGAGCATCAGCAGCAAAGGCGGCCAGATCAAGTAAAACTGCTCTTCGAGCGACAATGACCAGAAGTGCGAACTAAGTCCATCGGCTGGACCTTTGGGCGGAAAGTTTTGATAGAAGAGAAGACATCTGCGCAACGCATCCCACGTTATCAGTGTTTGATTAAGACGCCATCCGACGAAGAAGAGGGTAGCCAGATATATCCATGCGACCGGCATGAGTCGAAAGAAGCGCCGTATATAGAAAGCTCGAAGATCAATAGATTTTTCGGTCAGCTTAGAAGTTATCAGGAAGCCCGACAGGACAAAAAAGACTGTCACTCCGTGCTCGCCCGTCTGTGCCCACGAAAAAAAGTAATGGCCATTCGTTGCAACTTGAATATGGTCAAATAGAACCAGAAGGATGGCAATGCCGCGCCAGCCGTCGAGCGTGCTAATACGCTTCATGAATATGATCCTAAGTCGAGTGTTTATTAGTTAAATAGTCGACGGCTCATCTGCATAAGTCAAGCATCTTCTGGTTTCTGCGCAATCTCATGTGCACGGAGGTGGTACGCGAGGTGGTCCAATATGTACGCGGCTCAAGGTCAGTGGCCTACTTTTTCTTTGAGCCCAAGAATTCGAGCATCATCGCAACCAGCACCAGCGCAACTACAAGTCCGCCGACGAACACCACAAGAGAGTGCATGACCATCACCACTATGGAGCGTTATTCTTAGCCTACCATGGGGTGAGATGTGAACTGTCGCTATTGCGGTAGCCAGAGCATACGAAAATCTCTGATTCAGTGGTCTACAGACCTGCCCAGGTTGTTGACGCTCCGATACCCTACGCGGTGTGGTTCGTGCGGGGAACGGTCGTATCAGTGGCTCCTGCTGGTGCTTCGACTGCGGGTACGTCGGCGGAGTTGATTCGGCATCGTGCATCCCGCGAGCAGTAGAATCGTATGAGGGGTGACACTGATGGGCTACAAGAAGATCAACATCGAAATTGTCGTTTTTACCGATGAAAGAGATGCTGTGATTGCTGCGTTGAATTCGGCACTCGATAGAATCGAAGAATCGTATACCATCTTCGGTGGTGACATCGAGACCGCTCCTGTAGAGCATAGCGGAACGCGAAGAAAGTCGGCGCTAAGGCACACGCTGAACGCGGGAAACACGGCAACTGCTGCGGTCAAATCGGCTGCTCACAAGGTTGCTGATGCTTACAAAAGAGTCATTTGATTAGCGCCTCAGCCGCAATGTTTCCAGCCTGATTGAATTTCAGCAACTCTCCACCGGCTACTGGTCTAGGGCTGAGAGGGTCTTAGCACATATCTCACGAAAGGCGTGAGCGTGTTTATCGACAAAATGTTGGCTTGTATACGCTGCAAAAGCTTGTTCGTCTTTACGGCTGATGAACAGCTTTTCTTTCGGGAGAAAGGCTTCACGAATAACCCGAAACTTTGCAGGGCATGTAGAGCAAAGAGGGAAGGCAAGCGTCCTTCGCAGCAAGAAACGCAGATCGCATGCGCTGAATGTGGCAACAGGACAACGGTTCCGTTTCTGCCGACTAGGGGAAGGCCGGTCCTGTGCTTTGCGTGCTTTCTGAAGTCGAAGAATCCGCGCTAGGCCGTCAGCCCTTTTGTAATCTCGCGAATGTGCGCGTGCTCCCGGCCACCATCGCAGCAATCTTCGTCATCAGCTCTCTCGTGCCCTCGGCTTCGATGCTCTGACGGTCGAACAGCAGCTATATCAGGATGTGATGTACAGCGAACTGATGCGCCCGAGAAATGCCTTGGAAGATATTGACGACGGTAGAGATTAACCGGGCTTATAGCAGATGTCATTCGGTGATCCTCCCCGTAGTTTCCTGCCCGTCGGGTTCACTAGATTGGTTGAGTAGATGACATCTGAGGCTGCTTGTAAGGGTGCCCATTGGCGTTAAGCTATTGACTTTGTAGGGGGTACTTGCAGTGACCTAAATTTGGTCAATGTCAACCAATAAAACGTCACTCAAGTCATAGAAAATAAATGCTTTGTAGGCATTTATGCTTTGGTGTATATTCTTGGTTAGCAGCCCTCCCAAAAGAGTAGTTCGATGGGCATCTGTGTCCAGATGCCCATCGGCTCTCTAACCGTTAACCAACCAACCCGGCCACAGGCCAGAGAAGAGAAAACACATGCGCAACCCTTGGTTTGAATCACAGATCGATGTCTACATTGCAAAACACAGCAAGCTGTTCCGCCTGTTCCATTTCAGCCTTGATTGCCTCAATGTCTACGCCAGACCCTATGCGCGAACCCTGAAGGCGCTCCATGCCCTTGCTAACCGCAACACCACGCCAGAGCTTGCCTTTCTGGACTTCATGACATCTGTGGGAGAACTCCAGAAGATCGATGTGCGTCTGGCGATGGATGCGGACAGGGAAGCTGCCTAGACCTCAGTTATCTGAGGACCATCAATGCTGCTTTTGGGTGTCAGTTCTGGTGTCAGTTGGGATTGTAATTCCTTGCAGCTCCACGCGACTCAGCGCAACTCGATTGCGGACTCAACACGGATATTCCATTGCACTTAATGGGACATATACAGAATTTAAACGACATAGCGGAGAGAGCAAAAACACATTTCGAGTCAGGTGCATTCAACCGGGCTCTGCCAACTCTCCGCTGGTAAGGCAGGTTACTCGTTCTAGTTTAGCATTCCATCCGTATCCAAGCCAGCCGCCTCGCAATAGCAGCAGCAATAGAAAATCTCAATCTTATTGCGCGAGCACAAACAGAAACCCCATGCGTTGGAAAGCCAAAAGGTAACACGCTGTCCGGTACATTCGCTACCGCTGAAAAACTTTTCCGGCGGCGGCGGGTTTATATTTTCAATCCGGCAAGCGTCGGCCTCGCGTCAGTGGGCATGCAACCGCAACAACTTTGCATCGCATCGAAACGAGAGACGTTTCACGTCTAATATGACGCTTGAATCCGCGTGGCGGCAGTTAACCGCCACGGCAGTCAAAACATGGAGACCAGGAATGCGGCTATTTCCGGCAGGGCAAGGCAGCGCACCGCGCAGACGGTTTCATACCATCTGCGCTCTCGTGCTTCTGTTGCTGGCTGGCCCAAGTCTGTTTGGCCAGGCTGCATTGCTGATGGAGCAGCCTTACGGCGTTTTCGGCACACTCAACCCCACTGGTCACGCCGCTGTGTATTTGGAGCACGTATGCGCCGATACGCCGGTGCGTGTAAGGCTCTGCAATCTCGGCGAAACCGGCATCGTCATCAGCCGCTACAAGGGCTTGGCTGGCTATGACTGGATCGCCATTCCGCTCATCCCCTACCTCTACTCGGTGGACAATGCTGCT
>DATAZR010000056.1:0-9605 GCA_036271955.1 Acidobacteriaceae bacterium | reverse complement strand
CGATCCAGACGGAGCGGGCGATGCTGCGCGCGGGCTGGCGGCTTTCGCCGGCGAAGATGGCGATGTACTCGAGGCCGCAGAGCGCTCCGATGAGCAGTTGGCCGAAGAGGGCGAAGGAGCGCATGGTGGGCGGCGGTGGTGCCAGGGCGAAGGTCATGCCGTGGCGAATGGTGTGTTGGCTGAGTGCCCAGACGGGGAGCAGTATGAGAGCCACGAAGACGGTGAGGATGGCCAGGCCGCCGGCGTTATGAATCCACTTGCCCCAGTCGAGGCCGTGGAGTGCAGCGAGCGTGACGGCGGCGAGAATGGCGAAGATGATGGCGATGGAGGCGAGGTGGTTTTCCGGGAGCCAGGCGGCGCTGGGGCCGATGAGGTAGGAGAGCTCGGTGGGGATGGCGTAGAGGATGGCGGCGGTGACGGCGAGGCCGTAGACCCAGAGGTTCCAGGCGGTGAGGAAGCCGGGCAGATCTCCGAAGGCCTGGTGCGCCCAGGCGTAGACGCCGCCTTCGAGGGGCAGGATACGGTTGATGGCGATGACGGTGGCGGCGCAGGGCAGATAGAAGAGGAGGATAGCTGCGATCCAGGTGAGCGCCTGGGCGCGGCCGAGGCCGGCGGCGACTCCGACCCAGCTGCTGCCTACAACGCAGAGGATCTGGGCGAGGACGAGGTCGGCGAGGCCGAGCTGGCGGCGAAGCTGGTGCTGGGCGGGAGGGTGGCCGCCAGTGGCGATGCTGGTCAAGACTGGGCTGGTCGAGATGGGGCTGGTGGCGGCGGAGTTGGCGGATTCGTGGTCTGCCATGTGGGGTCAGCATCGCATACGGGGCTTGCTTTTCGCGATGAAATCGCGAAGGAGTTATGCGTGGTGAGTTTGCGGTCAATTTATGGACGGGATGAATCAGCGCGAGAAGCTGTAGGGCGGTTAGAATCGAGAGGCTGTGATTCAGATTTATGGAGGACGTGAAAATGCGCAAGACGATGTGGATGGCTGTGGTGACGGCGGGTCTTCTGGTTGGTGGGGCGGGGTACACGCTGGCGCAGGACTCGAGCCCGAAGCAGGATATTAAGGACGCGGGAAAGGATACAAAGAACGCGGCTAAGAAAACAGGGCACGCTGTAGCACACGGGACCAAGACGGCGGCGGTGAAGACTAAGGAAGGCACGGAGACAGCCGCCGAAAAGACCAAGGACGGTACCAAGACTGCCGCTAAGAAGACGGAGTCGGGCACCAAGACGGCAGCGACAAAGACGGAGAACGGCACCAAGACGGCGGCCAGCAAGACCAAAACTGGGACGAAGAAGGTGGTCCACGGGGCGGCGAAGGGAACGGAAAAGAGTGCGAATAAGGTCGAGGACAAGACCAAGCCCAATTGAGGTTATTTCGGGCTGATTCGGTTTTCGGATAACCCAGCTGGTCTGGAATATCCATTCAGAGACTGGGGAGGAAGAGGATTCCGGGCGCCGGAATCCTCTTCAGTTTTTTGGGGATGGTTTGGGAGTGGTTTGACCGGGCTGCTGGTCTGGTACGGGTGCAGTGGAGTCGGGCATGAGTGCGCCCTGCGCCTTGGCCATGTGGAGTTTCACTGCGATGCGGGTGAGCTCGGGGGAGAATTCCGCGATGAGGTTGTGGCCGGCGAAGTCGGTCAGCTCGACCGCGGAGCGCTGGTAGGCGTGGGTGACGTCGTTGAAACCATCCGGCTCCCAGGACATGCCAACAAAGCCGCCGGCGGCGGAGCCGGCGAAGTTGCTGACGGCGAGCGTGTGACGGCCTGAATCAGAGCGGTCGACGATGGTGAAGGCCATGGCGTGGAAGAAGCGTGCCGCGTAGTTGCTGCTCTTGCTGGGAAAGTAGCGGGGGTCCTCACGGAGGATGGCGGCAGCGACGAAGTGGGCGTAACCGGCGGTAGTATGCCGTCCGATTTCAGCGCCGTAGTTGCGCGCGAATGCGCCGCCGCCGTCGGACCATTCGCGCGGATAGCCGGTGGGCGGGTGAGCCATGGTGATGCCGGCGTCGGCGGCGGGCACGATGAAGGCGATGGGCGAAAAGCTGGTTCTGGTCTGGATGACGAAACGCTCACGCAGGGTGAGCTGGCCGGTGGGCTGTGGGCGGGTCTGCGGCAGCGGCATCGCGGCCAAGAGCGCTGCGCTGGGCATTGGGGCATCGGGAAGCTGCTGTGCACAGAGACCTGGAGCGAGAGCACAGACAGCGAAGAGAGTGATGGAGCAGAGCGATAAAGAAGAAAGACAAGGTCTTACATGCATTCGCAAGGGCTTTCTTGAAGCGGTGGATGGCCGGCGCGGTCGCCGGTTTGGTTGAATCCGGAGCCAAAAACGCTCCGTGACTGCAACGATCATAGGGTGGCAGGGCGTAATTCGTTGCACCAAAAGACACAGAATGTGGCGGGCGAGACTATACCGAAGGGGCAAAGAAGTGGACGCCGGCGCCGGCGAGGGGTGCTTCGTCCATGAGAGCGGAGATGACGACAGTGGTGGGGAAGGTGAGGCTCTTGCGCACAGAGGGCAAGAAGAGCGCGGACGCGCGGGCGACACCTCCACCGAGCACGATGACATCGGGACGGAAGGCGGCGGCGTGCTGGTTGAGGGCCAGAGCGAGGTAGCGGCCGAAGTCCTGAAAAGCCTGGCGGGCGCGGCAGTGGGCTGCGTAGTGGTCGTTGGGGTCGGGCCGCACGGGCGGCGGAGGCGGGATCTCCGGGCAAGGCTTGCCGGGGGGGTGGTTCTGAGCATTGTCGGCGATGGCCGAGACCTCTTCCTCGCGGCCGGTGAGGGTCAGGTATTGATGGCGCAGGAAGCGGGTGGAGACAAAGTCCTCGACGGTGGCGCCGGCGGGAGAGCCCGGCTCGCCGCTGTAGGGGAGATTCCAGAGCTCCCCACCCACGGGGACGCCCTCGCGATTTCCGGGACGGCTGTCGGCGATGTGCACGCCCGCTGACGAGCGCAGGGCGAAAGCCGCGCCGATGCCGGTGCCGAGGGTGATGCCGAGGATGCGCTGAAAGCCCTGGCCGGCACCTGCTCCTGCTTCGCCGAGGGTGAAGGCGGCTGCGTCGTTGAGGAAGCTGAGCTGATCCTGACGCCAGTGGAAGCGGTTGGCGAGAGCTGCCTTGAGGTCGATGCCATAGAGGGGTTGCAGCTTGTGCTGCATGTGGCTGATGCCGTGTTCGTAATCGAAGGGGCCGGGAAAGGCGCAGCAAGCTCCTGAGAGCTGGGCTGAGGGCAGGCCGGCGGCGGAGGCGGCGGATTGGCCGAGGGTGTGGATGAGGCGGCCGAAGCTGGCGGCAGAGAAGTGTCCGGAGCCGGAGTCGGCGGTGGGAAGCGGGGCGCGGACGAGGCCGTGGAGGCTGTATCCGGGGAATTGGCAGACGGCGGCGGAGACGTGGCTGCCCCCGATGTCATACACGAGGGCAGACTGGACGAGGGCGGAGCGAATCGCAGCGGATTGGGTTGCGTCGGACACGGGCTCCTTGACCGTTCCGTTGTATCACGAATGACCTACGACGCTCGCTGAGGAAAGCGCCGCGGCGATACGGGCGATGAGCTCGGGCCAGTTGTTGGGGCTGGATTGGCGCCAGAGCTGGGCGGTGGGGTACCAGGGGGTGGTGGAGGTCTGTTGCATCCAGCGCCAGTCCGATTGCCAGGGCAGAAGCAGCCAGAGGGGCTTGCCGAGGGCGCCGGCGAGGTGGGCGATGGCGGTGTCCGTGGTGAGGACGAGGTCGAGGTGGGCGATGGTTGCGGTGGTATCGGCGAGGTCGCGGTCGACGGAGCCGGCGTCGATGGGACGCAGGTGCGGAGGGAGTTGCTGAAGCTGGCCGGCGGGGTCGCCTTTCTGGAGGGAGATCCAGCGGATGCCGGGGAGATCCAATAGCGGGCGGAAGGTTTCGAGGCTGGTGGAACGTTCGCGGTCGGCGCGGTAGCGGGGGTTGCCGGCCCAGTTTAGGCCGATGGTGAGCCTTGCCGATGAAGTTGATCTTGATGGAGTTTGTCTTGAAGCTTTCGCGCTATCCCACCCTTCGCGCAACGGGCGCGCGAAGGGTGGGGCACCCGTATTGGAGGCTGGATGAAGGTAGGGGGTGGTGTTGGGGACGGTTTCGAGTGTCGTGGCGAAGACTGCGGGCAGGCTCATCAGTGGACAGTGGTGAGTGAAGGGCGGGATGAGGTCACCGGAGGCAATGAGGCGGATGGGAAGCGATCTGAGATTGGCTGCGAGCAGGCGCTGGAGCGGGGGTTGCACTTCAAGGATGATGGGTACATTGGGCAGGCGCTGGGCTACGAGGGGGAGATAGCGGAAGAACTGGAGCGTATCGCCCAAGCCTTGCTCGGCGTATAGGAAGAGAGTTGGAGATTCTGGACTGTTTGATCTGGAATCCTTGGTCGCTTTTTCGAGAGATTCTAGATTGATTGGTCCGGAAAGTGGTTCGCCGTGCCAGCGCGGTTGTGAAAAAGTCCGCGGTAGGGGGTGGATTTCACGGAATTGCCAGCGAATTTCGTAGTTGTGCCAGCCTTCAGCGAAGTTGCCGGAGCGGAGCTGGGTGAGGGCGAGGTTGTAACGGACGCCGGGATGGTGCGGGTCGCGGGCGAGCGAGGATTGGTGGGCGGCGAGGGCTTCCGAAACGCGGCCGAGGCGGAGCAGGGCGTTGCCTCGATTGGAGCCGGCGGTTTTGTGGCCGAGGGCTTCAGCGCGCTCGAAGGCGAGGATGGCTTTTTCGATGAGCGGGAGGTAGGGTGACGGGGTGGTGGCGGCGTGTTCGGCGAGGAGTAGGATGCCGTGGGCGTTGGGGATCTCGGGATTGGCGTGGGTGGGATCGGCTTTTTGTTTGGCGCTTAGATCAGTACCTGGACCGATATCTTGATCGGCGCCTTCGGCTTCGCGGAGCGAGAGCCAGGCTTGCGGGAAGTGGTGCTGCTCGAGATGGAGGTAGGCGAAGGCGAGATGGACTTCGGCGCGGCGGTGTGGGTGCACGGCAGCGAGGTCTGCGGCGTGCAGGTAGCAGGTCTGGGCTTGCAGGAAGCGGCGGTGGCTGCGGGCCAGGTGGCCGAGATTGAGGTGGGCGGAGAGTTCGGTGGAGGCAGGGTCGGGGCCGCAGCGACGAGCCTCGCGCGCGGCCTGGATGGCCTGGCCGTAGCAGGGGGCTGCGAGCTGATCACGTCCATCGGCGATGAGTTCGACGCCGAGGTTGAGCCAGGCGGAGGCGAAGCCGGGGCGGAGGGTGATGGCGCGGCGGTAGGCCTGGATGGCGTCGGTGTGACGGCCGAGTTTGCCGAAGGCGAAGGCGCGGGCGAAGTGGCATTCGGGGCTGTGCGGGGCTAGTTCGGCGGCGCGCGTGAAGTGGGTAAGGGCTTCAGGGTAATTGTCCTGGTGGGCGAGGGTGTTGCCGAGGCCGAAGTGGGCTTCGTATAGGCCGGGATCGAGCGCAAGGGCGTGGGTGAATGCGGATTGCGCGGGAGCGTGGTGGCCGAGGAAAAGTAAGGCGTCGCCGAAGGCCGACCAGGTGAGGGCGGAGCGGGGATTGGCGGCGAGGGCAGCCTGGGCCATGTGCAGGGCGGGCAGCGGTTGGGCGGTCTGGCGGGCGATGAGGCTCAGGCCCAGCAGTGCAGCCGGCTCCGCGGGCGAGTTGGCGGCAGCGAACAGAGATTCCCGGTAGGCTTCGGCGGCGAGGCGCAGGCTGCCCTGTGCGTGGAGTTTACGGGCGTGGACGAGCGCGAGATACGCCTGTTTGGCGCCAGTTGAAGGCGCCAGGGATGGGACGGTCATGGATGGTCTTACGCTAGGCCGTTGCATGGGCGAATTGGGAGGGAGAGGGGAAGATTATCAGCGAGAGCTTCCCGGAGTGGGAGGGATTTCGAAATGGCCTATTTTGTTTCGGGGGCTATGACGGAGGTGCGGCGCATGGCGAGGATGTAGAGGGTGATGGTGAGGAAGATGAGGACCAGGGCGCAGGGCATGAGCGCGGTGGGGAGCGCGTTTTCGCCGAGGCGGGCGGTGCGGATGGAGAAGAACTGGATGAGGGCGAAGAGAGTGAGGACTTCGGCTTTGAGGAAGGCGATCATCTCGACGGCGAGGCGCTGAAGGCGGTTTTTGTTTTGCGCGGTGATACGGGCCGGGTAGTTGAAGGCGGCGGGACGGCGGCTGACGAGGGTGATGAGGAGGTGGAGGAAGATGGCGATGAGCGGCAGAAGGAGGAGCATGCGTGGCGTGCCAAAGCCGTCGGCCTGTCCGGTGAGGTCGAAGTGAGTGGGGATGCGAGCGGGGAGTGGGGTTGGTCCCCATAGCGCGAAGGCTGTGAAGCCGAGATTGAAGAGCAGGGCGATGAGAGCGATGGCTTCGAGGAGTTTGCGCATACGGCGTTCTCTTCAATGGTAATGCGGAGAAATGGCGGCTGGTCAGTTCGCAGCAGGTTGGTGGGTTCTTCGTCGCTTGCGGCTCCTCAGAATGACAATTCCTTCAAACTAACCCAATGCCGAAAGCATCAACTGTCTTTCCATCCTGCTTTCCGGCGGAGGAGTTCGATGCAAAAAAGACCCCGCATGCGGAGGGGCCGATGCGGGGTGAGGCAAAAGTAGAAATAGAGGGTGTCCCAATTTCTGCCCTCGCGCCTACTGGATTGGTTACCGGGCATCACTACTGATCGTTGCCCTGAGTTAGCTCTGCGGCGACTGGTTTCAGATAGCCGAATAGGCCGCCTGTGCCATGATCCGGGCCGGCTGTGAAGTAGAGCTCGCCGGCAGGTGCGGCGGCTGGGTCATAGCTGCTGGGGGTGGCGCTGTTGCCAGGGCTTAGGGCCCAGAGGCCGGCGATGGCGAGCGTCTTGTTGGAAGAGTCCTTGACCAGGCCGAGGAAGTCTCCGGTGGCGAGGTCATAGGCTGCGATGGTGCCGCCGGAGCCGGAGATGCTTCCGCCGGCGAACTGGCCGATGAGCAGTGCGTGGCTGAAGGCGCCGAAGTCGAGCGGCGCGAGGGCGACGCCCCAGGGAGCGTTGAGCCAGTCGCCGTGTTCGAGGCGCTGAAGGAGTTTGCCGGTTGAGGAGAAGATGTCGACGTAGCCGAGGCCGGCGCCGTCGGTTTCAAAGGGGTTGCCTTCCTGGTGGAGGACGAAGGTTACGACGATGTCATTGCCGATGGTCTGGACGTTGAAGGGAACGAAGTTGCGGGGGAGATGGTTGTCGGTGAAGGGACGGTCGTTGTCGGAGTTGTTGTAGCGGTCGTTACGGTCGTTGTCGCCGCGGCCATTCTCGCCGTGATCGTTGTCGCGTCCGTTGTCGGGGGCTAAGGTTACTTTGTGGAAGGCATTGTCCCAGACATCGACGCGGCCTTTGGTGAAGTTGGCGGCGTAGAGGTAGGTCTTGCCGTTGATTTGGGCAGCGGTGAGGCCGGTGTAGCTGGAGCCGTCGGTGGTCTTGACTTCGATGGTGGCGTGGGTAGACGGCGGCGCTCCGCCGGGGGCGATGCCTACGGCCGGGTTCCACCCGGAGATGGTGCCGTCGATGGTGGAGAAGAGGAAGAGCGCGGGTGCGTTGGGAGCGAGCACAAAGTCGGTAGGGCTGCCGTTGGCGATGGTGCCTGTGGGCGTGCCGGTGGGGAATGTCTTGTTGTTGGGGTTGGATTGAGGGATGGTGACGACCAGCGGGGTGATGGCTCCAGCGCCGTTATAAAGCGTGCTGAGGCCGGTGCCGTTGTCGGAGATCCACCAGGGTGAGCCGGAGGCGCGGGAGAGTCCCCAGGGATTGACGAGATGTGGGTCGGTGACCGGGGCGATGCCGGCAGTGTTGGCGACGAGGTTGACCTGGGTGTAGTGCTGGGCCAGCGCGGATGCGGAGATGAGCGCCAGCGATGTTGCGGCTGCGATCTTCATGACTGCTTTCATTACGGTCTCCTGTGCCGGAACAAGGCCTTGAAGCGTCACTTCGCCCCGGTGTCGCTCCGTTCCCTGAGGTGCATGCGCGCTTCCCCGGCGCGCATCTGGATCAGGCTCGGAACGCGATCAGGCTCGGAATCAGCCTGACCGTAGTGACGAACTTCTTGAATCAGCCCTGTTGCGGCGAGTTTGCTGTTGTCTTCGGTGAGGCCCCGCTTGCTGTTGGTGTGCACCGGACCGGCCCGCCTGGGGAGCAGGCCGGTCCAATGGCTGGAAGTTGGAGCTTGCATGCGGGGGTTGCTGCAGTCCAAATCCATCCGAAGGGTATGCCTGTGTGCAGGAGCCGATGTCAGAGAGATGTCATCTGATTGTCATTTCAGTAAAAGTGTTTGGCGGGAAGTTTCGTCCTCGAAGCAGGCGGTCGTTTGAGAAGAAGCCGAGCAGGAAGGAGCCGGGCATGCGCCTTGTAGAGCCGGCGCAATTAGGATGGAGGGGTTGACGAGGAGATTGGCGCGATGAAGATGCGGCCGGGTGGGCAGACGGGTTTTTTGCTGTGCGGCAAGGAATGGACCGATGGGGAGGCGATGGAGGTTCGGTCGCCGTTTGACCAGGGATTGCTGGGCAAGGTGACGGTGCCGACGCGCAAGGATGCGCGCGAGGCGGTGACGCATGCGGTGGCTTCGCTGCGGCGGACGCGGGCGCTGCCGCGGTGGAAGCGCAAGGAGATTCTGGAAGACATTGCCGCCGCGCTGATTGAGCAGAAGGAGCGCTTTGCACAGCTGATTGTGGCCGAGGCGGGCAAGCCGGTACGTGCGGCGCGGGTTGAAGTCGAGCGGGCGATTCTGACCTTCAAAACGGCGGCTGAAGAGGCGATCCGGCTGGGCGGCGAGTCGATTCCGTTGGATTTGAGCGAGGGCAACGAGGGGCGCTGGGGGCTGGTGCAGCGCTTTCCGCGCGGGCCGGTGCTGGCGATTACGCCGTTCAACTTTCCGCTGATGCTGGTGGCGCACAAGCTGGCGCCGGCGATTGCCGCGGGGTGTCCGGTGGTGCTGAAGCCGGCTCCGCAGACGCCGTTTACGGCGCTGGCGCTGGGCGAGGTGATTTTGAAGGCAGGATGGCCGGAGGAGGCTCTGGCGATTCTGCCCTTGAAAAACGAGGATACGGCGTGGCTGGCGGAGCGCGAAGATCGCTTGAAGATGGTGAGCTTTACCGGATCGGCGGCGGTGGGCTGGGCACTCAAGGCCAAGAGCGGCAAGAAGCGCGTGACGCTGGAGCTGGGCGGGAATGCGGCGGTGATTCTGCACTCGGACTGGCATGACCTGGATGGGGTGGCGAGCCGGGTAGCGCACGGAGCGTTCAACTATGCGGGGCAGAGCTGCATCAGCGTGCAACGGGTGTATGTGGAGCGGCCGATCTTTCAGACGTTTATCTGGAAACTGGTGGAGCGGGCGCAGAAGACGGTGCGCGGCAATCCCGCGGATGAAGCGGTGGAGGTGGGTCCGGTGATCCGGCCGAGCGATGCGGAACGGATCGAAAGTTGGGTGAAAGATGCGATTGCCTCGGGCGCAAAGCTGGTGGAGGGCGGTGGACGTGATGGTTCGGTGCTGGAGCCGACGGTGCTGAGCGGGACGGTTGCGAAGTCTGGGCCGGGGATGAAGGTGCATGACGAGGAGGTTTTCGGGCCGGTTGTTGTCGTGGAGCCGTATGACGACTTTGAAGATGCGCTGGCGATGGTGAACCA
>DATAZR010000055.1:0-9159 GCA_036271955.1 Acidobacteriaceae bacterium | reverse complement strand
GCATCGGCTGCCTGAGGAGCGTGCTTCGGTCACGCACAAGTTTTCGATTGCCGGGCATGAGGGCTACATCACGGTCGGCCTTTATCCAACGGGGCAGCCGGGCGAGATCTTTATCAAGATGGCGAAGGAGGGCTCGACGGTATCGGGGTTGATGGATGCCTTTGCGACTTCGATCTCACTGGCGCTGCAGCATGGGGTTCCGCTGAAGGTGCTTTGCGAGAAGTTTGCGCATACGCGATTTGAGCCTTCGGGGTGGACGGGCAACGAGCAGATTGGCTATGCGAAGAGCCTGATGGATTACATCTTCCGCTGGCTGCAGTTGCGCTTCCTCTCGGGTACGCAGTTGACGCTGTTTGCGGGGTTGGCTCCGCAGGCGCAGCAGCTGCCTGCGCCTCCGCCTAGCATGACGCCGGAAGCAGAAATGGAGCCGGATTCCGACTCGGTTCCAGGTGTATCGGGTGCGGCGCTTACCAAGCTGGTGGAGGATATTGCGCGGCGGCTGAATCAGGTCAATTCGCCAGCGGCTGGCCCGGTTCCGGAGGCTCGTGTTTCGATGCCTGAAGCGCCGCTTACTTCTTCGGGAACGGGCGTGCCCAAGTTGACGGATCGCGGCTTGTATCATGCCGCCGATGCGATGCGCGAGATGTATGACATGGGCGATGCGCCGAGCTGCGGGACGTGCGGGGCGATTATGGTTCGCAATGGCTCGTGCTACCGCTGCATGAGTTGTGGATCGACTAGCGGATGCAGCTAATACGCGAAGTTGGATATATAAATGGCAATCGACGCGGCTCGTGGTTTCGAGTCGCGCCGATTTGCTTTTTGCGGCTGGGATAAGAGGGCTATTGGGGAAGCGTTCCACCAGCGGGCTGCACGGCTGTTACCTGCCAGCCCTGATCGGACTTGGCGACGGTTGCGATTGCCATCTGCTGGCCTGATGTGTCGGCGGCGATGTTGGGGAATGCGGTCTTCATCTCGGTCGTCGAAGCCCATGCGGGCACGCTCGCGACATCGTAGTGATAGGTCACGCTGAACTGGGTCGCATCGGGATTATCAGGCGGAGTGAAGCTGTCGATGGTGGTCACTTCGCGATGGCCTATGCAGAAGTTACCGTAGCCGGGCTGTGTCTGTTCGGCTGTCCAGGTAGAGCGGCCTTTGTCGGAGAGGTCGTAATTGTTGACCTGCTTTGAGCCGACGAGGAAGCGCTTCTTTTCGGCTGAGGTTCTCACCAGAAGGCCAGCGTCTGTTAGCGCGTCGAAGCCTTTGGTCTGGTCTTCTTTTGAAGTGTCAGCCTGCGCTGGGAATTTGATTGGGTCGGGCCATACGCATTCCTGGCGCGCACTTAGATAGTTGTTGATAGCCGATTTGAAGGCGGCTTTGTCGACCATGTTTGTCTTGCGGCAGCCAGCGGTGATGAGCAATGTGCTGCCGAGTGCCAGAGCCAGAACTGTTCTTGCTTGCATGCTTCGAGTCTCCTCGAAAGCTTGGATGCCGGAAGGGAAGCAGTCTGGGATGGGAAGTGTACTGAACGCGACACATCGCAGCAAAGCTCAATCGAGGGTGATCATGATCTTGGAGAATGCGGCGGGGTTGTCGCTCCAGGCTTTCAGTATCTGCGGCGCTTCATCGATTGGGATCATGTGGCTGACGGCTTCTTCGACAGGGAAGCGGCGTGCTTCGAGCATCTGGATGACTTCGCGGAAATCTTCAGGCAGCGCATTGCGCGAGCCGAGGATGTCTAGCTCCTTCTGGACGAAGAGGCGTGTCTCGTAGGCGACGGGCTCTTTGGCATAGCCGATGTAGACGACGCGGCCGGTGAAGGCGACCTCTTCGACTGCGGCGCGAAAGGTCTGGGGCAGGCCGATGGCTTCGATCACTACGTCCGGGCCGCGGCCGTTGGTAAGTTCGAGAAGCTTTTCGTGAAGCGGTTCGCGAGCGGTGTTGATGGTGTCGGTTGCGCCGGAGTTGAGCGCGATGGCGAGCTTGGCGTTATCGACATCGATGGCGATGGTACGAGCGCGGCGAAAGCCTGCCGCGGCCACTGCGCCTAATCCGACACCGCCGCAGCCGAAGATGGCGACTGTATCTTCGGCTGTCACTCGTCCACGTGCGACGGCATGAAAGCCGACGGTGAGAGGCTCGACAAGACATAACTCTTTGAGGCTGAGGTTGGCTGTATACAGCTTCTCTGGCGCGATGGCGATGTACTCGGCCAGAGCGCCGTCGCGCTGCACTCCTAACGTCTCATTGAACTGGCAGGCATTAGGGCGGCCGCGCAGGCAGGATGGGCACTTGCCGCATTGTGTGTAGGGTGAGAGTGTGACGTTGACTCCAGCGGCGAGATGAGGATGCGTCTTGCTGGATTCGACGATGGTCGCGGCTACTTCATGGCCGGGTATGCGCGGGAAAGTGACCATGGGATTCTTGCCGCGAAAGGAGTTGAGGTCGCTGCCACAGAGCCCCACCCTCTGCACTTTGAGCAGGACTTCGTCTCCTGCCGGCACGATATCGGGAACGGTCGTGATTGCTGCTTCGCCGGGCTGTTGGAGAATCAGTGCTTTCATATTTTGGCCGACTCCGGCTGAAGCGAGCTCTTCCTGAAGTTAACTCGATTTCTTGTGATGAGCGGAAACGATCTCGAGATACTTGCGGGCGTTCTCGGTGATGACTTCGGGCTTGCCGGCGCGGATGGCTTTGTTATCGACGAGATCGCCGCCAACTCCGAGGGCGATGGCTCCGGCATCGAGGAACTCCGCTGCTGTGGCGAGGGAAACTCCGCCGGTGGGGATCAATTCGATTTGCGGCAGCGGCGCTTTGATGGCCTTGAGATACTTGGCTCCGCCAACGGCGCTGCAGGGGAACACCTTGACCGCGTCGGCACCGGCTTCCCATGCGGTGACGATCTCTGTCGGGGTAAGGCCGCCGGGAAAGACGGCGATGTTATAGCGGCGGCACAGCTCGATGGTGCGCAGGTTGAGTGCGGGGCTCACAATGAATTGCGCTCCGGCTAACATGCATGCGCGGGCGGTCTCGGGATCGAGCACGGTGCCTGCGCCGACGAGGATGCGGTCGCCTGCTTCGCTGGCCAGGCGGCGAATGGCGTCGATTGCGCCGGGGACGGTCATGGTGACTTCGAGCACGGTCACACCGCCGGCTTCGAGAGCATAGGCGATGGCCAAGGCTTCTTCTTCGGATTCGGCGCGGAGGACGGGGACCAGGCCGACTTCGCGGATTTTGTTGAGGACTTCAGATTTATGCATCTCTTGCTCCGGAAATGGTTGGAGGGATGACGAAGGACAGAAGCAGATCCTTCGCTGCGCTCAGGATGACAATTCTTGTTAGCGAAGCACGCGGGCGGTTCCGCCCTTCATTACGCGTTCGACTTCGGGCAATGTGACCATGGTGGTGTCGCCGGGGGTGGTCATGGCGAGGGCTCCGTGGGCGCAGCCGCAATCGACGGCGTACTGCGGGCCTTTCTCCGCGAGGAAGCCGTAGATCAGGCCGGAGGCGAAGCTGTCTCCACCGCCAACGCGGTCGAGGATTTCTAGTTGCGGCATGGGCCGCGCTTCGTAAAATTCGCCGCCTGCGTAGCAGACTGCGCCCCAGTCGTTGATGGTCGCGGTGCTGGCGTTGCGCAGAGTGGTGGCGACTACTTTGAAGTTGGGATACTTGGCGACGGCCTTCTCGATCATGCGGCGGAAGTTGGCTGTATCGAGCTCGCCATGATGTTCGGAGATGTCGCCGAGGCCTTCGACTTCAAAGCCGAGCGAGGCGGTAAAGTCTTCTTCATTGCCGAGCATTACGTCGACGAGCGGCGCAAGCTCGCTGTTGACTTCGAGCGCGCGGGCTTTACCGCCGATTGCCTTCCAAAGCGAATCGCGATAGTTGAGATCGTAGGAGACGATGACGCCGTTGCGATGGGCGGATTCGATAGCTTCTTTGGCTACGAGCGGCGTGGTATCGGAGAGCGCGGCGAAGATGCCGCCGGTGTGGAACCAGCGTGTTCCTTCGCCTGCGAAGATGCCATCCCAATCGATCTGGCCGGGTCTGAGCTGCGAGATGGCAGTGTTGCCGCGGTCGGAGCAGCCAAGCGCGGCGCGTACGCCGAAGCCGCGCTCGGTGAAGTTGAGGCCGTTGCGCACGGTACGGCCGACACCGTCGTACTTGACCCACTGCACATGGGATTGATCGACGCCGCCCTGGAACATGAGGTCTTCGACGAGGCGGCCTACGGGATTATCGGCGAGCGCGGTGACGACGGCGGTGCGGAGGCCGAAGCAGCGCTTGAGGCCGCGGGCCACGTTGTATTCGCCACCGCCTTCCCACACATGGAAGCTGCGTGCAGTGTGCACGCGGCCGATGCCGGGATCGAGGCGCAGCATGACTTCGCCGAGCGAGACCTGGTCCCACTTGCATGATTCTTTGGGCTTGAGATTGAGGCTGTTGTCACTCACCGGAGCGTTCTCCTTAAAGGTATGCCGCTGGCGCTACTGGTTAACGCCGCTGGCTAGGAATCCGCCATCGACGGCGATGATCTGGCCGGCAACGAATGACGATGCGTCGGAGGCGAGGTAGACCGCTGCGCCGATGAGCTCGTCGGTGTGGCCGAAGCGGCCCATGGGCGTACGGGTGAGGAACTCCTGGCCGCGTGGGGTGCTGTCGAGCAGGTTGGTGTTGAGCGCGGTGCGGAAGACGCCGGGGGCGATGGCATTTACGAGAACACCTCTTTTTGACCACTCGACGGCCAGCGATTGCGTGAGCGAGCCGACGGCGGCTTTACTGGCGGCGTAGGCGGCTACTTCGTAGAGCGCGACGAAGGTGGAAAGCGAGGCGATGTTGATGATGCGGCCGTGGCCCTGGGCGAGCATCGCTTCGCCGAAGACCTGGCAGCCGCGCAGGGTGCCGGTAAGGTTGGTTTCGACGATATGATCCCAGTCGCTCTCGGCGAAGTTGACGGTCGGGCCGCGCTTGGTGGTTCCTGCGCAGTTGACGAGGATGTCGACCTTGCCGAAGAACTCAAGCACGGCTTCGCGCAGCGAGACGAGAGAGTTACGGTCTTTGACGTCGGAGGTCAGACGAAGCGTCTTGCGGCCTTTGGCCTCGATCTCGCCGGCGGTCTTCTGGACCTCTTCGAGGCGGCGTGAGGAGGCGATGACGTCAGCGCCGGCGTCGGCGAGGCCGAGCGAGAGAGAGTGGCCGATGCCGGTGGTGCCGCCAATGACGACTGCGGTCTTTTCGGAAAGATCAAACAGGGATGAGCTCACGAGCAACTCCAACTACTTAAATTTCGACTCCACAAGAATACCTGCCGAGACCTGCGGCACGTTCCGGAGGCGGAGACAAAGAGAATTCTAACTTCGGAGCGAGGCGAGTGCGTCCGCCATTTGTCCTACTCGGGACGTGAGTTCAGGCGCGGCCGCGGAAGCGGTTGATCTGGCGGCGGTCGCGCTTGGAGGGCCGCTCTGCCGGCATGAAGCCATCAAGCTGCTGCAGGGCTTTTTGTGCCGCTGCGAGCTCTGCGCGCCGTTGGCGGCTGGCATCGGTTTCGCGATATAGCTTTTGGGCAGCAGCAGCCGGGCCGCGCATCTCGCTTAGCGCCACTACTTCCACTTCGAAGTCGCCGCCTTCGCTCTTGATCCTGAGCATGTCGCCGATGCGCACGTCGCGAGCGGGCTTCGCTACGTGGCCGTTGGAGTCGATGCGGCCCATGTCGCAGGATTTCGCGGCAAGGGCGCGGGTCTTGAAGAAGCGCGCGGCCCACAGCCACTTATCGATGCGAATTGAGGAGTGCCCGGCTGGTGGCTGCGCTGCCATGATCTCTATTGTGCGCGATCCAGGAGAAGCCGGGTATCGTTTGAGGACTGGTTCGCTCGGAAAATGCAATCTATGGCAAGATGGTGTATCTCCACGAGTGTTGCTCATTATGCGTTGCCGTATTTTTCTGACTGCCTGGATAGCCTTACTGCTGGCTGGGATAGCAGTTCGTGCGCAGACAAAGCTGACGGATGAAGAACTGCATCAGCGGTTTGCGCGCATGGGGACAACGACGGCGGATAATTGCGACTTACCCGCGGCCAATGAGCCAGCGGATGAGGACAAGATCGAAAGTGCAATTCTGGAGGCGGCGGAAGACCGAGTGCTCGAAGAGTTGAATGCCAGGGCGACAAAGCCTGAACAGGCAAAGGCAATCATCAATCAGAGACTCGAGTTGTTCCAGAAGATGGGTGAAGATACCGAGGCGATTTGGCCGAAGGAGAATCGCTGGCACTTTGAAGTTGCGGAGATGCTGCCTGCCATCGTGATCAAGTTCGAATACCGGACGGAGGGGCACTTCCGGGCATTCGGGATTGAGCGAAGCACGGAAAAAGGCAAACCATCCCAATGGCAGTCGCTGGGAGGAGATCACTGGGATGACTACAGCGATACACCCTGGTCGAAGTTGAATGTATTTCCATTACATCGCGGACCATTGGGGGCCGTGCGCTTTCTCGTCTCGATGCAAGGCGGCGGCTGCGCGGGCTCTTACGGTTTGCGATACGCAATTGAAGAATGGAACCCGGAAGAGGACGTTTCCCTGTCGGAGGCGGTCAGCCAGAACGGAGCCGAAGGCTTGGACGCTGAGCCGGAGCAACCTGTGACTAAAAAAGTCCCTTTTTCCACTGTGGGTATGCTGAAGACGGAAGGCACGCGAATTACGCTGCCTTATTGCGAGTTTACGCAGCTCGATACATGGGACAACCCAAGCCTCTGCATGGTGGATACCTACGATGTGTCTGGGGATGCAATCCAGTTTGTGGGGCGGCGCTACAATCGCCCTGATCTTGCGCCCATTGCGAAAGCTCTGCAGTACGCAAAAGCTCACGATCTGCCTGCGCTACGAGGCTATTGCGTCTCAGACATGGTTGCGCAGAAGATTTTGCGTGAGTTGCCCGGAGGGTATGGTTTCGACGCCGAGCTTGAGACGCTCCAATTAGGAGGCGGACGGGAGCGTGTGCGGCCTGCATATTCCGGTGTGCCAGGCTTTGTGGTGGAGAAGCACAGTAGCCGCTGGTTGATAGCGTCCTTCGACGCTGGGCAGGAATAGGTGTGCGGCTCACAGGCCTGAAGCGATACCCTGAAGAGGAATGCTTTCCTTACAAAATGCGGGCAAGCGGTTTGGGCCGCGAACACTCTTCGAGGGTGCGAACTGGCTGATCACGGCGACGGAAAAGACGGCGCTGGTAGGCGGGAACGGCACTGGTAAATCGACGCTGATGAAGGTGCTGGCTGGCGATGACAGCGTCGGTGGGCTCGACTACGGCACGATGCAGCGTACGCGCGGCATGTCCATCGGCTACCTGCCGCAGGAAGGGTTGCGGCTGAGCGGGCGCTCTGTCTTTGCCGAGTGCCTGACTGTCTTCGACGAGTTGCGGGCGATGGAGACGGAGATCGAGTCGCTCGCGGGGGTGATGGGCTCGCTGGATCATCAGACTGCGGAGTACGCTGCTGCTGCTGAGCGATATTCGATGCTGCAGGCGCGCTTTCATGCGCTGGACGGCTATGCGCTGGATGCGCAGGTGGGTTCCGTACTTACAGGTCTAGGGTTCAGTAAAACGGACTGGGCGCGGAAGACGGAAGAATTTTCAGGCGGCTGGCAGATGCGCATTGCGCTGGCCAAGCTGCTGCTGGCGCGGCCTAATCTGCTGCTGCTGGACGAGCCGACCAATCATCTCGATCTGGAAACGCGCAACTGGCTTGAGGATTATCTGCGCGGCTATCCATTTGGCTACATTCTCATCTCGCATGACCGGTATTTTCTCGATGTGACGGTCGACAGGACAGTTGAAATCTGGAACAAGCGCCTGCAGATTTATGCCGGCAATTACACGAAGTACCTAAAGCAGAAAGAAGATCGTAAGGCGCAGCTGATTGCCGCGTACAAGAACCAGCGCGAGCAGATCGAACATCTTGAGGCCTTCATCAATCGCTTTCGCGCGCAGGCTACGAAGGCCAAGCAAGTGCAGTCGCGGATCAAGGAGCTGGAGAAGATCGAGCGCATCGAGATTCCCGAGGAAGAGCCAGTTATTCACTTCAGTTTTCCGCAGCCTCCGCCATCGGGACGGACCGTGGTGACGGCGCAGAACCTGGCGAAAAGCTATGACGGGAAGCGTGTGCTGGAGGGCGTTAACTTCACCATTGAGCGCGGCGATCGCGTGGCGCTGGTGGGTCACAACGGAGCGGGTAAGTCGACGCTGATCCGGCTGCTGACTGGCATGGAGGTCGCGACGTCGGGCACGGTGCAGCTGGGGCACAACGTGATTCCCGAGTACTTTGCGCAGGATCAGTACAAGGTGCTTGATCCGGCGGCGCGGATGCTGGACGATATCAGCCGTGCGGCGATGCGTGTGCCTGAGGTTGAGCTGCGTTCGCTGCTGGGGTGCTTTCTCTTTTCCGGCGACGATGTTTTCAAGCCGCTGGGCGTGCTCTCGGGCGGCGAACGCAATCGCTACGCTGTCGCGCGCATCCTGGTTTCGCCGTCGAATTTTCTGTTGCTCGACGAGCCCACCAACCATCTCGATATGCGTGCCAAAGATGTGCTGCTCGAAGCGATTGAATCCTTCTCAGGCACGGTAATCTTTGTTTCGCATGACCGCTACTTTCTCGATCGCCTGGCCACCAAAGTGCTTGAAGTAAAGGATGGCGGCGTAGTCATTTATCCCGGCAACTTTGCCGAGTACGTGCGAGATAAGGAAGAGCAGGAAGGGCGCGTTTTGCCTGCGCAAACATCATTTGCCGAAAAACAAATAACTTCACCGGCACAAGCAGCCTCATCCAACGGCGTTGCTGCCGCTATCGTTGATGCGGGGCGTGATGAGGCGGGCAAGGAAAAGATCAAGCGGCTGAATCCCATCAAGCTGAAGCAGATGGAGGACCGTTGCGCCTTCCTCGAAGAAGAGGTGCCGCGCATCGAGGCTTCCATTGCGCATACGGAGGGTGCGCTGGGCAACTTTGTTTCTGTAGCAGAGACCGAGCGGCAGTCGGCGCTGCTGGAAGAGCTGCGCGGGCAGCTCAGTACCTACACCGCTGAGTGGGAGGAGTTGATGATGGCACTTGAAGAGCAGGCGGAGCTTACTTAGATCAGCAAACCCTAGCCACATGGCACCCCAATGTTGCCTAATG
>DATAZR010000054.1:0-10905 GCA_036271955.1 Acidobacteriaceae bacterium | reverse complement strand
ATCGAATGGAGCTGGCGAATACCTCTTCGTCAACCTGCCCATCGGCACCTACACGCTGACCTATTCAGCCGAAGGCTTTGAAGTCCAGAGCACACCTCACATCGCTGTACAGGCCGACCGTACCGCAACCATCAATGCCAGCCTGAAGGCGGGATCCAAAGCTCAGACGGTGGAGGTCGACGCCACGCCGCTCATGAACGCGGTCGACACCACCAACGGCTACGTACTCGACAAAGGCCAGATCGAAAGCACTCCGCTGCCGACCGGCAGCTTTACCGGCCTCGCCATTCAGTCCCCCGGCGTTAGCGCAGAGCTCCCCGGCGGAACCGGAGCACTGAGCGGCCTCGGCAACCAGCCCATCTGGGCCAATGGCCAGCGCGACACCAGCAACAGCTTCTCGCTTAACGGTGTCGACGCCAGCAATCTCTTCAATGGCAAGAGCACCAGTCAGGTTGGATCGGCCCGCGTCATCAACTCGACGGGCGCCTCCACCAGCAGTGGCGCCGGCGGCGTCATCCACTCCGAGGCTTCCGTCTATCTTTCCATCGGCAACGCCATCCCGACGCCCGCCCCCGAGTCCATCGAAGAGGTACGCGTCAACGCCTCCATGTACGACGCCAGCCAGGGCTCGACCTCCGGCGCGCACATTGATCTCAACACCGCTTCCGGCACCAACCAGATTCACGGAACCGCGTACCTGCACCGCGGAACAGATTGGCTCAATGCCGCTCCGTTCTTCTTCAATCAGGACCCGGATGTCACCCAGAAGGTGCCCGAGCTGCATCGTTATACCGTGGGCGTCGCAGCTGGCGGACCGATCATCAAAGATAAGCTCTTCGCCTATCTCGCCTATCAGCATGTCCATGTCTCGGACGACGAGATCGGTACGTCCTTCCTCAACGTCCCGGTCGGCCTCACCGACGACCGCTCCGCCTCGGCGCTGGCCTCCATCACCAACACTAACTTCGGCACAGGCCTGGGCCCCGGCGACATCGATCCCACGGCACTTTCGCTCTTCAATGCACCCGCGGTCAAGGGCGAACCCGGCAAGTGGCTCATTCCCAATGACCAGTACGGTTGGCCGACCGCTTCACATACAACCAACGCTACCCTGCCCGGTACAGGCCGCTTCACTGCCGACCTCGGAGTAGCCAATCTCGACTACAACGTCAACAAAAAGGACGCGCTGGCGCTGAAGTACTACTACCAGCATGACCCCACGGTTTCCCCCTACGCTTATTCCAGCGTTCCGGGATTCACTGAGCATCTCGATGCGGGCTCGCAGGTAGCTTCCATCATCAACAGCTATCTCATCAAACCCAACCTCAGCACCACTCAGACCTTCGGCTTCATTCGCGAAAAAATCTGGGGAGACAACGAGCAGCCCTTCGGCCCCGACTCCATCCCTGGCGGCGCGGAAGGCAATGGCTCCATCAACGTCTTCGGCTCCAAATACTTCCCCGGCGTATCCGTATACAACATCTCCGGATACAACCCCAACGGGGACTACACACCCACCGGCATCCTCAACATCGGCCCCAATGCCGAAGGCCAGGCGCCTCGCACCGGCGTATTCCAGAACCGCTTCGCCCCCTCGGCCAATGCCATCTGGTCCCTCGGCCGCCACACCTTGAGCTTCGGCACCAACTACAGCTATACCGAGCTCAACACCATCGACAAGCGCACCGGCATCGGCACCGTGGCCACCGACGACTTCAGCCAGATGATTCAGGGCTACGTCACTCCGGGCAGTTCCTCCACCGGCTTCTACGTCAGCTCTTTCCTCCAGGGCGACGCCAGCCGCTACTACCGCTCGAATCAGCTAGGCATGTTCCTGCAGGACAAGTTCCAGATCACGCCGCGGCTCTCGCTCACCGCGGGTCTTCGCTATGACTGGGATGGCGGCCTGACAGAAAAATACGGCCGCCTCTTCAACTTCGACCCCAGCCTCTACAGCTACAACGTAGGCTCCGACACGATCGAGAACCCAGGTCTCATCATCGCCGGCAATAATGCCAACGGAACAAAAGGCGTGAGCAACACCACCCTGACCGGCCGCCAGTGGGGCATCAGCTATCGCGCTGGAGCAGCCTGGCAGCCGGCTTTCCTGCACGACAAGGTCGTCATCCGTGCTGGCAGCGGCATCTACTATGACCGCGGCGAGCTCTTCAGCTACTTCTCGCCCGGCTACGCCATCGGCACCGTCACCGGCGGCCCTTTCGGCGTCAACCAGCAGCTACCCTTCGTGAATGCTTCCTCCTGCCCATCCTCGACCACATCCTTCTATGAGGGATACATCGTTACCTGCGGCGGCCAGGCCGATGAAGACGGAAACCCAACCAAGCCCACGGCGGAGACCGGCAATCTTTCCAACCCCTACGGCACCTCACTGCGCGCCGCACCCGCCAGCCCCAAGGCCTCGGACCTCAGCAACTATCTTCCCAACGCATACAGCATCCTGAACCAGGGCGCCGGCACGCCGGATGTCATCAACAACGGCCAGCCGATCTCGCTCGGTGTCTACGACCGCGCCAACAAGCTGCCCTACACCATCAACTACACGCTGGATATCCAGTGGCAGCCCCGCAACGACCTGGCCATCGAGCTCGGCTACGTCGGCAATATCGGACGCCACCAGGTCATTCCCGTTCCCTTCAATCAGCCCAACATCGCATCGCCTTCCAACCCCACCCTCGCAGGTGGACCCTACGCACAGAAGTATAGCTACGGCTATACGGTCAGCCAGCCCGACTTCGGACCGGCGCTGAACCTCGACGACGGCACGCCGTATCTCTACAACTTCGAAGGCGGTAACGTCGACCTCCGCGTTCCCTATACCGGCTACGCTGCGGAGTCCATCGGATACAAGGCAGCCGGCGTCGATGCGTATAACGCCTTGCAAGTCCACGTCGACAAGCGCATGAGCAAAGGGCTGCAGATCGGCGCCTCCTACACTTACTCGCATGCCCTCGATGAACAAAGCGGCCTGGGCCTCTTCTACAACGGCAATAATGCTCTCGACCTGCGTAGCGGCTACGGCTCAGCCGACTTCGACCGCACGCACGTCGTCAACTTCAACTACGTCTTCCGTCTTCCCGATATGGCCGCCAAGCATTCCCTGGCCAGCTACGTCACCAATGGATGGTCCCTTATCGGTCTGACCGTGCTGCAGAGCGGCCAGCCCTACAGCATCATCGACTTCTCCGGCGCGGTCGGCAGCATCTACTACTCCACAGCGGATGGTATCACCAACCCCATCGTTCCCCTGGCATCCGGCTGCACCGCCAAGTCGGCTACGACCGGCTCCTCCGGAGCCTGGACCACCGGCACGGGCAACGCTGCTCTTAACCCGGCCTGCTTCACGCTGCCTCTGCTTCCTGCAGGCGGTCTCGGTGGTGCTATTCCGAGTAACGATCCTTTCGAAACAGGATTCGCCACCGGCCAGCGCAACATCTTCCGCCAGTCCTTCCAGAAACGCGCCGACGCCTCGCTCGTTAAGGATTTCCGCTTCCACGAGCGCTACAACCTCAAGTACACATTCGACGTCTACAACCTGACCAACACCACCAGCTTCGACGTCCCGGGCAACGAAGTCTCACAGAACCAGGACTACAACGCCTTCCCTGCAACAGGCTCAACTCCGCTTCCAACCGGGTGCGACAAAGAAGGCAACCAGAGTAACTCCAGCTTCTACAACTGCCCCGGCGGCCTGGGCATCGTCACTCACACCATCGGCAGCCCGCGCCAGATTCAGATGTCTCTGCACTTCGACTTCTAACCTGCGCAACTGCACCCAAAGCTAAAGGGCGGCTCACTCGAGCCGCCCTTTAGTTTTCTTGCACTGTCTTCTATCTCAAGCCGACAAAGTTACTTCCAGTTCCACCACCGGAGCCGCATGATACGCAGCCTCCAGTTCAGCCGAAGAATCGAAGCGATGCCCCTCGACATGCCGCGCCGGAAACCGAAACTTGAGTCCAGCCTCAACAAACGGCCAGGGATCAAGCCGGAAATGCCGCGGCTCAATCGGCTGCACTTCGATAGGCGTCTTTCCCCCATCGTTCAACGGCAGCGGGTGCAACAGATTCGCCGGCTCGGCATACGCCACGCAGGTCAACAGCGAAAGATTGTCGCAAGCCTGCAGCAGCCGGAAATGCTCGCGAATCGTAGCCGCTTCCTTTTCTTTTACCTGCAGAAAAACATTGCGCTGAACCCAGGCAATGAGCTGTTGCCGCCATATACTTTGCTGCTCTAAGAAGTGATCGAGCAGCGGCAACTGGTCTTCCGCAATCGTCGAGCGATCGGCACGATTCGCCAGCAGATCGTGGGTATGGAGCGCCACCAGCAACCCGGCATACGGATCCTGCTCCGCAATCACCCGCACCGCCTGCTCGCGAACCGCCAGATACTCCGCCAGGTCGATCTCTTCAAAGGCCGAATACTTGCCTACCAGCTCTTTTGAAAACGCCGATGGCTTCCCTTCCCGCGTAACGCTTGGATGCGCATCGCGATCGATCCACCCATCGTCATGCGATGCGATCGCATACAGCACACGCGCGCGCGGCTCAGGCGAGCGGAACTTCTCATTGCCCCACGCCTCGGCAAACGCGCCCGCCAGCCGCGCATGATCGGGATGAGTAATCAGCCACAAGCCGCTTTCCGACTCCATACGAAGCATCTTGCCTTCACTCCTTAACAACAATTGCGCCTTGAACTTTACTCCGGAACTTCGGAGCGGTTGGACTCATGCCAGTTGTGCAGGAAATACCATTCCAGAAACATCCCTAGAAAAAAAAACACAAATCCAAGCACCGTCGCCGCCGCCACCAACGCGAAAAGATAGTCCGTCTCAAGCTGGTTGCTCGCATACAGAATCGCATATCCCAGCCCGCCCTCGCCCACGCGGCTCGAGCCGGCAAACAGCTCGCCGGTAATTGCCCCAATCACCGCAATCCCAGCCGATATTCGAATCCCGACAAACAGATTCGGCATGGCATTCGGCAGCCGCAGCTTGAAAAGAATCTGCGCCGGAGTAGCCTTGTGCATCAGGAACAAATGCACCAGGTTCTCCTCGACACTGATTAGCCCCTGCGTGGTATTGGCGATGATCGGCGCCAGGCAGATGATGAATGCCACCGTGGCCACCGATAGCACCCCAGGGCCGGCCCACATCAGGATCAGCGGCGCGATAGCCACAATCGGCACGGTCTGCAGCAGGATCGTATACGGAAACAGCAATCGCCTCAGCCATCGCCACTGCGCAAAGATCATTGCAATTGCCATTCCCGTCACAATGCTGGCCGCAAGGCCCAGAGCCGCAGCCTCCGCAGTGATCAGGAACGACTGCACCAGCGCCCGAAAGCGATTGACCACTGCTGCCCCGACGACCAGCGGCCCCGGCAGCATGAACTTCGGAATATGCAGCACCAGCACCGCAACCTGCCAGATAGCCAGCAGGCAGGCCAGCACAACGATGCTGTTGATCGCCAGCCACGCATGCCGTCTCATTCCACACCGCCTTCACTCGCCGCACCCTGCACACTGCGCAGCAGCCGCGAAACCCGCGCGACTTCCTGCTCATACGCAGGCGTCAGGCGAGTCTCCGCAGTGCGCGGCCACGGCAGTTCCACTGGAACCACATGCGCAATCCGTCCCGGATGCGGAGCCAGCACCACGATGCGAGTCGATAAAAACACCGCCTCCGCCACAGAGTGCGTCACGAACAGCACGGTCCACTGCTGCTCCAGGTAGAGCCGAAGCAGCTCTTCATTCAGCCGGTCGCGGCTCATCTCATCCAGCGCGGCAAACGGCTCATCCAGCAGCAGAATGCGCGGCCTGCTCACCAGTGCCCGCGCAATCGACACCCGCATCTTCATCCCACCCGAGAGCTGGCGCGGATAGCGCTTCGCCACATGCGTCAGCCCTACCAGGTCGAGCATTTTCGCGACCTTCTCCCTGCGTAAAGCCCGCGCCGCATGTTCGAGTTCCAACCCCAGACCGACATTCTGCTCCACGGTACGCCATGGCAGAAGAGTCGCGTCCTGAAAGATAAAGCTCATCAGTTCCCGCGCATTCACCGGCAGAATGCCATTGACCGCAATCGCACCGGAAGTCGCAGCCGTCAGCCCGGACACCAGCCGCAGCAGCGTCGATTTCCCGCATCCAGACGGCCCCAGCAGCGAAACGAACTCACCCTTCTTCACCTGTAGTGAGACATCCTGCAAAGCTAGCGCGCCCGCGCGGAATTGCTTGCTCACGCCATCGAGCGCAATCTCCGCAACGGCCGCTTTCACTGGATCGCCGCTCACCATCCCGCGACTCCCACCACCGGCAGGTGCAGAGCAGAAGGGTATTCCTCGCTATGCCCAATCTGCTGCGTCGAGCGCTGCCAGCTCCAGTTATCCGCATCCGCAGGCGCCGCTTCCGTCGAAGGGTTGCGATCGTACAAGGGAAAGGCCGAGCTTGCAATCTCCAGCCGCAAACAATCGCCCATCGCAAGCACCACCGAGGTCGGCTCCAGCGCAAACTCCCATCGTTGCATCACATCGGGCACATAGCCCGTCTCGCGAAACAGCCACGAAGCACGCGCCACTCCAATGCAGATAAACTCCGCCCGTCCCGACGCCATCACCCGCACCAGCTTCGCTGTAAAATCCGCGTTCTCCGCCGAAGTAGCCGCATAGAGAGCCACCCTCGGATGACCAAAAATATGCGTTGGCTCCGTCACCGGAGCACTTGTATAGACAAGCAGGTTGTTACCCATCTCCATCGCAATCTGATCGAAGGACCCGCTCATCGCCAGCGCTCCGCCAGGCGCAATCACCGGCACCTCCGGATCATAGACAAAAACATCGCGAGGCTCTTCTTCTCGAGGCGCATGCAGATTGAGTGCCCCATCGCCTTTGCGCGAATTGGCATTGCCCTCGCTATGCAGATACAGCGTCAGCGCGGCATCTTCAGGCCAGTCCTCGGCCGCATACCATTGGTCTGCGCCGAGTGCAAAATACCGCACACGCGGCTCCTCGGCAAACTCCTCTGAGCCTTTAAGCCAATGATCGAACCACCGCAGCAACAACCCATCGGTATCCAGATTTGCGTCCGGGCCAATGTATTTATCTCCGATACGATCTCCCCATGGAATATGAACCCAGGGGCCTGCAAGCAGATATTGATGCTCGCGTGCAAACTCCGTTCCCGCTCCGTTTCGCAGCGCAAGATAGCCCGCAATCGAGCCATCGAGATATGCGTCATACCACCCCGAGATATGCAGCGCCGGAACCTCAATGCGACCCACCCGGGAGCTGACATCCAGCGAACTCCAATACTCCCGTGAGCTCGCATTCTCTTCATGGTTTGCAATCCAGTCCCGCACATAGCCCGGTAACTCCAGATCGGCAATCGCAGGCAGCTTCCCATACGGCACATAATTCGACTGGGTGCGAACATTGGCCCACGCAGTTTCCAGTTTCTCGTTTGCCACGCGCAGCCCAAGCCGCCGTGCATCCTCGCGCAGCATCTGAATACCCCAGCCCAGTGTGGCTGCCAGCCTCAACGCTCCCTGGTGATAAAACCAGCCATGATAAAGGTCGGTAGCGCACATATGCGGCGCAATGCATACAAGGCCTTCAGGGTCCTCCGCCGCCGCCAGCAGCTGCGTGCACCCCTGGTACGAGAATCCATACATCCCGATGCGTCCATTGCATGCCGGATGCTTATTCAGCCATGCAATCGTTTCAGCCCCATCGCGCGCTTCGTTGCGAAAGGCATAAAACTCGCCCCCCGACCCGCCGCGCCCGCGCACATCCTGAATCACGACATGGTAACCCTGCCGCGCGAACCACACCGGATGCGCATAGACCACCGTCGAAGCAATATCCCGCCCATATGGCTGCCGCATCAGCAGCGTAGGCCAGGGACCGCGGCCATGGAGAGCCGCTGGTGGATAGTAATGATCGGAGACAAGCGTCACGCCGTCCGTCAGCGTACACCTCACGCCTCGCTCCAGTCGCACTCCATTGCCGCAATCAATCACAGCGATTCAACTCTCCCGTTTATGCATGTCTTCCGCTCATGCATCTCTCATGCTTAAGCATCATGGCGCGGCACAAAATGATACATCGCGACAAGAATCTCCGCGATCCTTCGCGCCGCTTCATTCACCCACTGCTCGCCCTTCTCCGCCGTGGCGGCGGAAGGATCACCCATCACGCCGCTGGGAGCGATGTCGCGTGTAAGCCATGCAAAGTTGGCGCTTGATCCCTCAGGCTTCAGCAGCTCAGGCTTATCCACCGTGGCAATGTAGTTCGAGGTGTATTGATCCTTATGCACCAGCTCCGGCGTGCCATATAGCAAATACGCCGTTTCAATCTCACCGGCATGAAACCCATACGTTCTCTCCTGCTGACTTACCGTGTCAAAGCTTGCGCCTGGCGAACCGAAAAGTGAGAAGGTGCGCAACCCAAACTCCGCCCGCAGATCGCGAGACATCACGTCCACCAGCGAAGTATTGCCGCCATGCGAGTTATACAGCGCAAGCTTCTGAAACCCGCCTGCCGCAATGCTCGCTCCCAGATCACGAATCACCGCCATGAACGTGCTCGCAGAGACTGAAAGTGTCCCCGGAAATCCGATATGCTCATTGCTCTTGCCGTAACAGATTGGCGGCAGTGCATAGATTGGCAGCTCCGCAGGCACCAGCTCCAGCGCTTTGCCCAGCAGCAGGTTATTGCAAAGCGTATCCGTCGCCAGCGGCAGATGATGGCCATGCTGCTCGATCGCCGCCGTAGGCAGAACCAGCAGCGTCGACTCGCGCGGCAGCGCATCCACCTGCGTCCAGGTCAGATAAGCAAAGTTGCGCGCATCGGGGATCCATGTCTTCATTTGTCCTGCGCCTCGGGATGAAAGCTGATCATCTTTCCTGGGTTGAGAAGACCCCGCGGATCGTACTTCTGCTTGGCCTTGAGCTGAATATTGTCCGTGCGATACCGTCCGGCATCTTCCAGATAGTTCACATGCGGGTTGGCGATGAAGACGCCGATCTCACGGCAGTAACTGATAATCTCGTTCAGCCGCTCTTCGCTCTTGAAATACACCAGAGGGATAGCGCCCGGAATCACCACTCTCTCGCCATTCTTCATAAACTCGATATGAAAAAGAATCTCGCTTCCGAATCGCTCACGCAGCAGGCGAAATTGCTCCATGCACTTTGCCGGAGAAAAACCGGCCTGAAGATAAGTCCACGTCGGATCGGCTTTCATCGCCCACAGCGTCGTGTGATTCCACGTATAGTCGCTCAAGAGCGGCTGTGTTCTTGGGCCTGTATAACTTCCCGCAAAGGTAACTTCGCCCTTACTCCCAATAACTGCCTCGTGCAGCGCCTCTAACTGGCTCTTCGCAATCATGATCAGGACCAGCGTCTTGTCCAGCGCGGCGATCTGCTTTACCGGAGTGAAGAAGGAAGGAATCGGCCACTCGAAGACTGTAACCAGCCGCTTAGTCCAGTCGCCGCTTTCAGCGATAGACTTGGCAAATAGAAATCCCTCTTCGTAGCTCTCGAAAGCCGCCGTAAACTGGCTCCACTCCACAGCTGGAGTAAGCGCAAACCAGATGCGCGTGAGAATGCCATTCGTTCCCCAGGCATGCAGAATCTCATGCACCGCCGGCCCCTCATGCAGCACCACGCGCGGCTCTTTCTCCATCGTCACCACTTCAAAAGCGCGCACCGTATCGAAGTCCCGCAATCCCCCATGAGCCACCGAACCAATGCCTCCCGAACCCCCGGCCAGAAACCCTCCAATCGATGCTTTCGCCAGTGTTGACGGATACATGCGCAGCTCCCACCCTTGCTTGCGCGCTTCAGTCTCAAGCGCGCCCAGCCTCAGCCCCGGCTGGCAGACAGCAACTCCATCCGATGTGATCTCTTCCAGTTTGTCCATCAGCGCAAGATCGAGAATGATGCCGCCATGCAGCGGAATGCACTGTCCATAATTTCCCGTTCCCGCACCGCGCACCGTCAGCGGCACGCCGCGATCACCCGCGAACCGCGCAACCGCCAACACCTCCTCGACGTTGACCGGCTGCACCACCACATCGCCCACCTTAGATTCCAACTGGCGCCTCAGCACAGGCGAGTACCAATAGAAATCCTTCGAGAGCCTCTCGACGACCGCTGGCGCAGTAATGACGCGCCTCGCATCGCCGATGATCTCTACTAATCCCGTGGCAAGAGCATCAGTCATGCAGTCGTATCCCCAGCTTCCTCTGCATTGACTTACTCAACCCCGACTTACTCTGTATTGACTTATTCAACATTGCTAGCTTTCCTCGTCTTGACCTTACTCTTCCGCGTCGACCAGCTGCGAAAGGCCCGCAGCATATTGGGATGGGTGAAGAGTGCATAACACGTCTCTCGAAGCACAGGCCCCTCGACCTTGCAGCGCATGTCGCTCCGCTCGGCAACCTCATTCGCGTGAATGTGAATCTGACGGCAATGCCGGTTGGCGTCTTCAATCGTCGCCCCATACACAATGCGGTCGAGCCCCGCCCACAGCGCCGTGCTCATGCACATCGGGCACGGCTCGCATGTCGTGTACAGGGTGTATCCGGAAAGCGAAATGTTCTTGAGCTTCTTCGTCGCCAGACGAATCGCCCGGACCTCGGCATGAGCACTGGGATCGAACTCACGCGCCACCGCATTCAACGCGCGCACCAGTAACTCGCCGCTGCGCGTATGCACGATCGATGAGCCAAAGGGAATGGGTCTCTCCGTCGCAAGCGAGCGCGCCGTAAACGCCGCCAGCGTCGCCATTCGCTCCTCATCGGCCGATGGCCGGGAGACCAACCTGCGGCCGCGGGAATTCCCCACTCCGTCCGTTGCAGAACTGACGCCCATACTCGAAATTAGCACGC
>DATAZR010000053.1:0-2581 GCA_036271955.1 Acidobacteriaceae bacterium | reverse complement strand
GGCAGATAGCCGACGCGGTTGAGAAGCGTGCGCGAGAAGGGCTGATCGAAGAGACGAACGTCACCGGAATCAGGCACGGTCATGCCGATCATCATGCGGATGGAGCTGGTCTTTCCCGAGCCGTTAGGGCCAAGCAGGCCGAACATGGTGCCGGGTTCGATGGTCAGGGAAAGGCCTTCGACCGCGACCTTCGTGTCGTAGACCTTGCGAATGTTGTGGAGTTCGACGATGGGCATCCGGGGTTAGTGTAGCGCAGGGACTAAGGAGGGTCGCTATGCGGGCGCAGTCACCACGGTCGGCTGCGTTTCCGGCCCGATGCGATAGATGAGTGCCATGGCGAGGACCAGCAACAGGAACTCCACCTTGGGGAGGACCTTCGAATAGGGGTCCACAAAATCCAGGAGCCGTTGCAGATACCAGCAGTACGAGATGATGACGATCACCAGCTTCGATTGTGGGCTCCGCCATCTCTCCAGCGCATAGCACAACGGGAAGAGCAGGGTGACTGCGTCGTAGGGATGATGGCGAAACAGTGCGTAGCTCGCCAGGCCGAGGAGGGCGATGTGCCAGCGGACAGCATCGGGGCCGCGGCGGAGACAGTAGTAAAGGAGGACGCCCCAGGCGAGAAGTGCAACCGAAGTCGTTATTGGATTGAGCCAGTGAAACGGCACATGCAAGCCGATGAGACCGGGCTCGATCATGTCCATGAGGTTGCTGCCGCCCAGACGCGGGAAGTAGCCGGTTTCAGCGACACGGAGCGGCGCTGCGGCGAAGTCGAGGATTTGTCGGGACGAGTGCCACTCGCCGAGCCAGAGACAGACCAGAACGGCTCCCACGAGCACGGGAACGAGGCTCGTCAGTGCGCGACGCAGGCCTGATTTCATCAGGAAATAAAGCAAGAGCGGGGGAGCAAAGTTGAATTTTACATACGAGACGCCGGCGACCATCGCTCGCGCGTCAGTGATACGGATGGCCAGCAGTGAGACACACCAGAGGACCAGGACGAGCAGGCCATACTGGCCATTGCCGATGGTTACCCTTGTCGGCGTCGCCATCAAGATCAGGCAGAGGACGGCCAGCGTCATACTCTTGCCCAGACCGTAGAAGCGCGCCGCCAGCCATGCACTGAGGGCGGCAAAGGCGAGATTGCAAAGAGCCCAGACGATTTGAGCCGCAGCCAGCGGAAGGATGCCGAGCGGAAGCATCAGCAGATAGAGCAGTGGAAGATAGTTTGGGATCTGGCTCTTGAGGATCATGTGGTGCGGATCCTTCTGGAGGGCATCGGCCCACGGATCGATGCGCCCCATGAGCATGCGGGCGCCGCTCCACTGCAGATCCTGGCTTTGCAGCCAGGCATTGCGCAGACCTTGCGCAGCCGACAGCAGCGCCAACGCTACGAGGATCACGAGGATGCCCGCGCGTACACTCTTTCTTTCAAACAGGCGCATGCTGATGGGATTAGTGTAATGCAGCGATGGAGAACGTCCGGACTTTGGAAAATGCAAAGGCGCGCCGTGTGGCGCGCCTTTGTCGTGCGATTCGCTGCCTGGATTAAGGTTGGGCGTTGGGGTCGCTGCCATCGGCAACGGCGCTGTGCTCGTCGAGCTGCTTCTGCAGTTCTTCGCGGCGCTTGGTCCGAGCCTCGGCGCGCTTCTCGGCCTTTTCGTTCAGCTCCTTCTCAGCGCCGAGCAACTCGATGTAGGCCATCTCGCCGGCGTCGCCCTTGCGGGGGCCAGTACGAACGATGCGACTGTAACCACCGTTGCGGTCGGCGTAGCGCGGCGCGACAGTGCCGAAGAGCCGATCAACGGAGTCAGGTGTCATCAGGTACGCGAGCGCCTGGCGGCGGGCGTGGACGCTGCCGTTCTTGCCGAGGGTGATCATGCGCTCGACCAGCGGACGCGATGCCTTGGCCTTGGTGACGGTCGTGTGGACGCGATCGTTGATGATGATGGAGGTGACGAGGTTGCGAAGCAGGGCGCGGCGATGGCTGGTGTTGCGACCCAGCTTGAATCCGCCTTTACGGTGGCGCATGATTTTCTCCTTCGGCCCAGCTTGTGCTGTCAGCCGGCGTTGAGGTGCGAAGGGTCCAGAGCCCAAGGGGCCAGGGTCCAGAAAACGAGTGATTAGAGCTTGCGAATCAGGGCGTAAAGCATCTTGCTTACTTCCTCCGAGAGAGCTTCTGTTTTCTTCAGCTGCTCGAGGTAGCAGTAGCCCAATTCATTCGCGATGATCAGCTGCGTCTGCACTTCCAATGTTGAGCCGCGAGCAATCGCAAGAAATTGCTTGTAGTCCTTGCGAGTGCCACGGCCGTAGCCTTCGGCAATGTTGCTCGGTATGGAAACTCCAGCACGCTGCAATTGGCTGGAGATTCCATAGCGCTCTTCGATAGGAAAGTTTGCGGTCAGGCGGTAGATAGCGAGAGACAACTCAATCGCGCGCTTCCATACCGTCAGCTCTTTGTAAGATTTGACCAAACTTACCTGCTGAACTGCGCACCGGAGATGGCACGCCATCACCATCTCCGGCCCGCTGGACCCTGGGCCCTAAACCCTGGGCCCTGGTTAAAACGTTTCCGTCT
>DATAZR010000052.1:0-3238 GCA_036271955.1 Acidobacteriaceae bacterium | reverse complement strand
TGGAGCCGACCGGCTCGAAGGACCCATTTGCGCTGCGGCGCGCGGCGAATGGCGTAATTCGCATCCTGGCGGAGTCGGGATTGCCGCTGAAGCTGAGCGAACTGGAACGGCTGGCGACGAGCCCGGAGCAGAATGCGCTGGCGGAGACCACAACGTCCGCTGTGGCGGCGTTCTTCCGCGAGCGGCTCGACTTCTACCTGCGCGAGGTGATGGGCTTCAGCTACGACGTGGCGAAGGCGGTGCTGGCTGCCGGTGCGGACGATGTGGCAGACGCCATCGCGCGTGCCAAGGCGCTGACAGCTGTACGAGCCTCCGATACGGAAGGCCATCTGGCTGCGATCTCGGCGGCGTTCAAGCGTATCCAGAACATCCTGCGCCAGGCGCGCGAGAAGGGCGAGCCTTACGATGCTGCGGCGGTGGCGAATGCGCTGGTCGAACCGGAGGAGCGAGCGCTCCATGCACAGCTCAGCTCGGTTGCGCCTGAAGTTGAGTCGCTGGCCGCCACGCGCAGCTACGCGGAGGCGCTGGAGCGTATCGCGACGCTGCGACCAGCGGTGGATGCGTTCTTCGACAAGGTGATGGTGATGGCGCCCGACGCCGCTCTGCGACGGAATCGCCTGTCGTTGATTGCCGAGGTTGCGGGGCGTTTTTCGAGCATCGCGGACTTTTCTGAGATTGTGACTAGCTGAGGGCTCCAATTGTTCTCGAGCTGAAGACTCAACAGTTGTGAGCTTCACCGCCTGAATCTGCGCTGCTGATTCGGTATCATGGTCGCCCATATGACTCTTCCTACTCGACGTCAGTTTCTGCAAACCAGCGCGGCGGTTTCTGCTTATGCGCTGATGGCCCCCCACCGGGGTTTGGCCTCACCTTTCGGGCTCCCGCTGGGCCTCGAACTCTACTCGGTGCGTGACGAGCTACCGAAGGACTATGCCGGCACCCTGAAGAAGGTGGCGGCGTTGGGCTACCGCGATGTCGAGGCAGCCGGGTTCTACGGTCACTCGGCCGCGGAGGTAAAGGCCGCGATGACGGATGCGGGCCTGCACTGCGTCAGTGCGCACTACTCGATGGATCTGCTCTCCACCACGCTGGACGAGATCATTGCCTTCCACAAGGTGCTGGGGGCGCCGTACATTCTGTGCTCCTATCCGGGCCACAAGGCCAAGCCTGCAGCGGGCGGCGAGCACTCGTTCACGCTGGAGGACTGGCGGTGGAACGCGGAGCAGTTCAACCACTTTGGCGCGAAGGTGAAGGCTGCCGGATTCCACTTTGGCTATCACAACCACACGCCGGAGTTTGTGGTCGTTGATGGAGCGACTCCGTACGACGAGTTGATGAAGCTCACCAATCCGTCGCTGGTTACGTTTGAGATGGATTGCGGCTGGGTGATGGTGGGCGGCGGCGATCCTATCGCGCTGCTGCATAAGTATCCGAACCGCATCTCGTTGCTGCATGTGAAGGACTTCCAGCCGGATGTGACGCCTCCGCACGCGGCACAATTAGGCCACGGCCGGATCGACTACGGGCCGATCTTTGCAGCGGCGAAGAAGGGCGCGATCAAGCACTACTTCGTGGAGCAGGAGCAGTTCGACATTCCGTGGCAAGAGGCGCTGAAGATCGACGCCGATTACCTGCGGTCGTTCAAGGGCTGAAACGGTTTGAGCCGGCGATTGCTCGCCGGCTCAAATTCACTGCGGAGTTATGGTTGAGCGGCGCTGCGCGCCGATTTTGTATTAGCCGATACTGCAGGTCCTTCGCTCCACCTTCGGTTGCGCTCAGGATGACAGAGTGATGCGATGCATCGCTTATCTCGCTAGAACGGGATGTCGTCGTCGGTGATGCCAGTGTCGCCGTAGTCGGGGGCTTGCTGCGCGTAGCCGCCGCTCTTGTCGCCACTGGAACTGCTGCCGGCACCGCTGCTCTGGCGGCTGTAACCGCCGCCACCTTCGCCTTCGCCACGGCCGGAGATCAGGACGAGGTCGTTGACGACGATCTCGGTGCGGTAGACCTTCTTGCCGCTGTCCTTGTCATCCCAGGAGCGGGTGGTGAGGCGGCCTTCGACGTAGAGCTTGTTGCCCTTCTTCACGTAGTCGCGGACGATCTCCGCGGTGCGCGCGTAGGCGACGACGTTGTGCCATTCGGTGCGGTCCTGCCACTCGCCGGCCTTGTCCTTGTAGCGGTCGGTGGTGGCGATGGAGAAGTTGGCGACCGCCTGGCCGCTGGGGAGGAACTTGACTTCGGGGTCCTTGCCGAGATTGCCGAGCAGGGTGACCTTGTTGATGCTCTTTGCCATGATTCTTTCCTTCGATAGAGCTAAACGACGAGGATAGCAGAGGGTAACGGTACCCCACCCCCACCCCCTCCCGTCACCGGAGACCGGCTTGGAAGTGGTCTTGAATCAAACGTTTAGGGTGTCTCCCGCTGGCTAAATTCGTCCAATCAAAGGGTTTATCGCCAAATTCTTCCAATCATTGGACTTACGGGCGCGCTTGCCGCTGGCCTTGCAGGAAGAGAGATGCCCTATTTCCATGGTAGCGAATTGGGTGGGGTGATTTGGCACATTTTTGAATTTGATTGCGGGTGTGGATTCGATTCGGGAATGGTTACAGATTTTTGCCGGTGACAGCTGTGCGCTCATTTAGGGTGAATGGCGGGCATGATTGAAGCGGAATACACGATTTCCTATGCGGACTACAAGGCGGCGAATCGACTTTATCTCTGGCAAGGTCCGCGCACGAGAATCGGATATACGTTGTCGATGTTTGTATTTCCCGTCATTGGCTTGTCCTTTTCTGCCTGGGGTTTGTGGCTGCGAATAAGCGGTAATCCGGGCTTCCTCGATGCGTCACTGACGAATTTGCTGCTGTTTGCACTCTTCGCCATCTGTTTTCCACTTATTCGATGGAGACTATTGCGAGTCGGGTTTCGCGGCTTGCTCCCCAAGGGGTCAGGAAATACTGTGCGTCTGCGTGCGGACGATGAACAGGTCATTTTCTCGGTACCAGGCAGCGCCGAGGGGCGATATTTCTGGAACGCATTTGTGAACTTCGCGGAAAACGAGAAAGTTCTGATTCTGATTGTGAGCAGGACGCGATATCTCCTTGTGCCACGCCACGCTTTGACGGAGACGCAGTGGACTGAGTTAAGGGCCCTGGCTGCGGCGAAGCTACCGAGGTCCTGAGACTGTTTGCCACGAGAGATGAAATTTCAACTGGTCTTGCAGTTTCAAGCGAAGCAC
>DATAZR010000051.1:0-75565 GCA_036271955.1 Acidobacteriaceae bacterium | reverse complement strand
CAGATAAGGGTTGGGGGTGTCGGATGAGGAGTGGGTGCTGTTGAGTTTGGCGCAGATATCGAATTCGCGTTTGGCGAGGTCGCGTTTACCCTCTTTGCGGTAGAGACCGGCAAGCTTGAAATGCGCGCCGGAGGAGTTTGGCGCGAGGGTAACGGCTTGCGCAAGTTCTTCCTCGGCTTTGGACAAGTCGCCATGCTCCTGGTATGCGGCGCCCAACTGCTCGTGGATCTTTGGATTGCCGGAAGAGAGCGCGGCGGCCTTGGCAAGATGGCCGATCGCCTGCTCCCAGTCGCCGGCATCGGCTTCGAGCGTGCCAAGGTTGAGGAAGGGCTGAGCGTCGGTGGGCGTTGGACCCTGCCACTCGATGGCGGTTTCAAAGGCCGCTTTTGCTTCCTTCAACTGGGTCAGCTCGCGGCGGCACAGGCCGAGATTGTTCTCGGACTCGACATCTTTGGGGCGCAGCGCGAGGGCGTGCTCAAAGCTGCCGATGCCCTCTTCGTAGCGGCCCTCGTTGTACTTGGTACGGCCGAGCAGATACCAGTTCTCGGCATCGTTGGGAGTCTCTGTGGCGACTTCGGTGAACCACTTATCTGCATCGGTGTAGTCGCCGAGGAGGACGTAGTCGGAAGCGATGGTCTTGAACTCCGCTGCCTGGGGACGGCGAATGGCCGCGCCGGCAGTGAACTCGGCCAGGGATTCGCGGGCTTTCTCCTGACGAAAGAGGAGATAGCCGAGTAGAAAGTGCGCGTCCGCCGAAGCTGGATGGGAGGCGATGTAGGTATGGACCAATCCCTCGGATTTGGAGAACTGACCTGTGGTGATGAGGCCGCGCGCTTCTGCCAATGGATCGGCGGCCAGCTGGCTGTGAGCAAGAGCTGCTGGATAGGCAAGAGCGATTGCGAGGGCGATCCGAGGGAAGGCGTTCATGATTCGACGAGTGTCATTCATCCCGCTATCGCTTGCCGTTGGGGTTGACGCAGCCAGAGAGCTGCGACTGCAGTTCGCGAACCTCTCTCAGTCCGGGATTGTAAATGAGTGTGGCGTTCAGGGTGGCGCGGGCGCTGGCCTCGTCTCCGGCAATGCACTCCACTCGCGCCAAATTCATCGCCAGGCCGGAGACATCCTGGTTGCGCTCGAATGCCGACTGCAGAAGGGTTAAAGCTTCCTTGATGTTGCCTCGTTTAGCCTGCAGCGTACCCAGATTCGACAGGGCTATCAAATCGTGCGGATCGAGTTCCAGGACCTTTCGAAAGGCTGCTTCAGCCAGCTGACCGTTGCCTTGTTCGGCGTTCATCACGCCCACAGCGTCAAGCGCATCTTTATCGTGCGAGGCCGGGTCATGGGATATATCGGCCTGCAATTGTTGCATTTGCCGCCAGGCATTTGGTTCTAGGGAGGGATCGCCCTCGAGCATCGCCTTGTAGTAGGCCATGGCAAGATCGCGACCGGTCGCGGTAGGAGAAAAGACCGGCTCAAGTTCGCTCAGCTTTTGAGCCTGCGCCACTGGCCGCGCTTTTTCAGGCAGCTTGAGGATGCGATGGTCGGTCCAGGCGACGTGGGGTATGTTTTCTGCGCCGGTGCGGGACATGTGGCAGCTGGTGCAATCCTGATTCTCAGGGTGATGCGTGGACGCGAAGGCCGGCTGACTATGGCATGCGAGGCATTTGGATCGATAGAAGGCGGTGCGCTGCTCTGCCGATGGCGTGAAGTGCGGATCATGACAGCTGGTGCAGGACATCGTGTCACCGCTCATGCGTTTGCAGGTGCTCTGGGCGAATTGCTCTACTTCGCTGACGCCGCGCACCAGCGGATCGGCAGACTTGTACACGTAGAAGGCGAGGTAGGTTGAGATCGATTCGCCGGGGCGATAGTTGAGCATGGAACGGCCTGCACGCTCGACGGAAACATCGCCCTCAAGATGGCAACTGATACAGATCGAATCCCGCTGGTCCGCGGTGAGTTTGGCGGGATTGACGATGGAGGCTTTCTCACCCTGAGCCGCATGTTTCTGGCTTTCGCCGTGGCAGGCCTCGCAGGTGATTCCAGTGTGAAGAAAGGAGAGGCCCTGGTAGCGGTTGATGGTTCCGGGGTCGCTGGGCTGGACGGCGCTCATGTGGCAGCGCAGGCAACTGCTTTGCATGGGGATTGCCGGGGGCGCGTGCTTCATCTCTGCCAGACCTGGCTTCATGTCGTAGCTGTTGGAAGCGGCGTACCAGGCGACGGGAGATTCAAAGAGGAATTTGTCGATGGAGTAGAGGTAGGTGGTGCCGAGATGGCCGGAGCCGAGGAAGTAGCTCAGGTTTCTTTGCTCATTCGCGCTGGGCTCATTCGAACCAGGCGTATGGGGATCGCGGATCGCGAGCAGAGGCTGATCCTTGGAGAACGATACGCCGTAGTTCAGGCCCGAGGAAGAATGTGCGAATGTGCCGGGTATCGGTTTGTCCTTTGCTGGACCGCTTGCATTGGCCATCGGTGTCTTGAGGTACGAACGATAAATGCCGCTGTGGCACTGCACACAACTGGCGTCGGACTCTCGGACGGAGGTCGTCTGACAGAGAGCTGTGCAATCAGCAACGAAAAGAAATAGCAACAACCACAACGCCACGGCACCACAGCCTCAGAACAAATCAATGTGCGTCGTACTTAGTAGATTAGTGTGCTTCGTTCTTGATGGCGCTGGCTCCGCTTGCCTGTCCAGCTACCGCTGCGCTTGCCTCTCTTTGCAGCCGTCCATAGGTCTGCAATTCTTTCTGGGCTTCGGCTGATTTCCCCTGCGACCGGTAGACGGAGGCGAGGAGAAAGTGGATCGACGGTTCATTCGGGCTGTCTTTCTCAGCCATTTGCAAGTCGGGATACGCATCGTCGTGCTTGCCCAGGCGGATCAGGGCGCGGGCGCGATCTACGCGGGCTTGCATGAGGTTGGGACAAAGCTCGATGGATTGGTTGAGCTGCGTGAGGGCAGCGTCGCTGGGATCGTTTGCCTCCAGCATTGCATTGGCCATCTTCCAACGCGCGGTGCAGTCGTTGGGATCGTTCTCCAACTCAGCCTTAAATTCCTCTTCGGCGGATTGCCATTTGCCGGTAAGCCAGAAGGCATTGGCCATGTGCATGTGTGTGCCCGGCTGATGAGGAGCCATGTCTACGGCCTTCTTGTACTCGACCAGGGCGCTGTCGTAGTTGTGCATGCTCTCGTCAATTTCACCGGTGATCTCATGCGCAACGACAGAGTTGGGGTCGATCTGATTGATCTTCGCCAAGGAGTCTTCAGACATTCGAAGATAGGTTTTGCCGAGGTCGTACCAGGCCTGCTGGTTCTTGGGGTCGCGGGCGAGTACTTCTTTCAGGGTCCGGGTGGCCTCGTCGTATTTCTTGAGGTTGATCTCGTTGTGAGCCAGCATCATTTCAGTGCGATCGTCAGCGGGATTGGCGTGAACGGCTGCCTTAAGCAGCGGTTCGGCCTTCTCGGCCTCGCCTAACTGGAAGTAGCTCATCCCCAGCATGGCCGCCGCAGTCGGCATCTTTGCGTTGACCTTGAGGCCATGTTCCAGTACTTCCGCGGCATGTGCGTAGTCGCTCTGATTGAAGTAGAGCATTCCAAGATTGTTGTAAGCCGCTGCCAGATGCGGTGCGAGCTTTAAAATCTCCCGATATTTTGTGATCGCTGCCGCTTCGTCATGATTCTGCTGGGCCGTTCTGGCCTGGGCGTAAAGCTGCTCGACCTGTGGGGTGACTTCGTCGTCGCCGCTTTGAGCCAAGCTCAGAATAGGAGAGAGGAACAAAAACGATAGAGCCAGCAGATATGGCATCCAGGGGCGCGTTGGGTTGGTCCGTTCGATGCTCATACTAAGGGATTATAGAAGATTGACAGATCGGCGAGAGCTGAGCCGGCGCCAGCTTTCACGGCGTGAAATGGATAGCGAGACAAGAAAAAGCCGGACTCTCTGCAAGCAGTCCGGCCATGGGTACAAGAGACTGCTGCGGTGTGAGTGCAGATCGCGCTCACACCGCGAGGGTTTAGAACTCCAACCGGAAGGTGACCTGACCTTGGCGGTTGCCAGGGGTGGCATTGTTGCTCTGGCTTGTGACCTGACCGAACGCGCTGTCATCGACGTTGGTATCAGGACCGCTGAAGATCGTCCGGTTGAGAGCGTTGAAGTAGTCGACCTGGAGGATGCCGGTAAAGCGCTCCCCGATGAAGAATTTCTTCCTGGCGTTGAGGTTTTCGTTGTAGAACGCAGGGCCTTTGAGTGCTCCGAAGTTCCTTGGGATGGTGCTCAACGTGAAAGGAGCAGAATCGGTGAAGGCCGCAGGATCGAAGATCGGCGTAACGACCTTGGTGAGGAACTGAGTGCGAGCACGGTTATAGCTGCCCGAACCCAGCTTGACACCCGAGACCCGGTCCGGACGATAGAAGCCGTTCGGGAAGGGGTTGCCGTTCTGTCCTACACCGAAGGGTGTTCCACCCTCATAGTCGAGAGCCCAGGCTACCTGCCATCCGCCAAGGATCTGGCCGGTGACGCCGCGGTTATTGAGGAACTTTTTGTGGGGTCCGATGGGCAGCTCGTAAGTACCGCTGATCTTCATCGTCTGCGTCGGATTATTGCCAGAGATGACCCACTCGGGCTTCTGGTTGTACTTGTTGATGCCGCCGTTGGCAAAGCTGGAGAAGCCGCTGTTGGTGTTGTCCATCTGGTGCGACAGAGTGTAACCAGCCAGGAAGGCCAAACCGTCGGTGAAGCGCTTTTCGATTTCGAGTTGGGCGCTCTGGTAGTAGGTGGTACCCGAACCTTCAAAGTTGTTGAAGATGTTCGAATACTGCGGGAATGGCTCTAGTGACTGGGCAACGCTAGCTGCGCTGCCGAAGTCGGTGACGAAGTTGGCATAGGGAACAGTGAAACCCGCTGCCTGCGCGCTGCCGTCCTGGAAGCTCAGATTGAGCTGGCTGCCGAGGGCGAGGTACTTGGGATCCAGCTGGTCGATATGATTCAGCTGGCTGGGAAGGTGGATAACTCGATTGCCGAGCCATGCCAACGTCATGAACATGTTGTAAGGCAGTTCATGCTGGTAGTTGGCATTCCACTGTTCCGCGTAAGGAGCGTAGCCGTCGTCCTTGCTGAAGGCTTCGATCTGCGTACCTGCGCCAAGAGCCGTAGTGAACGCGGTTGCCGGAGGATTGGGCAGGACTGGGGTAGTAAAGGCGTCCCAGCTTGGAGTTCCATTTGGAATGACTGCCGACTGCGTACCGCCGATGGAGTTACGGTTGTAGGAGCCGACCAGCAGGTTGCCGTCGTTGACGGCGACTTTGTTTGTGCCGTACTCATACGCGCCGCCGTTGAGGAAGGCGATGGCAAAGCCGGCCTGAACAACTGACTTGTTATTCAGCTTGTAAGCGAAGCCAAAACGCGGTCCAAGATGGGTGAAGTGCGTGTCTGCCCTGGTGTATCCAGCACAGCCCGTGCAGTTGCCGAATTGCGTGGCGGCACCCGGGATGTTGTCGAAATGCGCGTCGGTTCCCTTGGGATTGAAGAACACGATACGGTTGTTGTTCTCTGTGAAGGGCACTTGAATATCCCAGCGCAGACCGATGTTGACTGTCAGCCTCGGCGTCAACTTGATGTCGTCCTGGACGTAAGGGGACACGTCGAAGTTACGCAGACGCTCCTCTTGGGTGTTGGCGCGATTGTCTGCGTCGGGAATGCCCAGAAGGAAGCTGGCAAAGGAACTGCCGTAGCTGTTGAATTCAGTTGTGTCGGTCTTAGTAGGATCAGCCGGAAGAGGACGGGTCGTGGTCCGCTGGCTGAAGGAGAAATGACCGCCACTGGTCTGATCTTCGTTGTCGTCCTGGTAGGAGCGACGAAACTCACCACCGATGTTGAAGGTGTTGCGTCCTTTGGTCCAGAGCCAGTTGTTGACGATGTCGATGCCCAGCTTACGGTTGACCGATCCACCGTTTGCGCCGCCGGTTCCCCAGCTCGTGAGAGCATGCTGACCGTCGAAGGTGAAGCTCGGCGGAATAACGCCGTCAGCAACGCCTGGGAAGTTATAGAGGCTGTGGTTGTACTGGTCGTTGATTTCACCGATCCAGCCAAAGCCGGCAGTCATCGCCAAGTGCGCCGTGAGCGCATTGGTGTAGGACAACAGGTATCCGCTGCCCTGCGCAGGAAAGTCGCGCAAGCTGTTGAGAGGATTCGGCGGAAGAACGAACGGCGCGTTATCGAAGCCGAGGTTGTGGAAGCTGTTGTGCCACTGGCTGTAATGCAGGCTCTGGGTCGGGGTGAGGTTCTGATCGACAGTGAAGCCCCACACATGCTGGATGTTCGGATTGAGGAAAGGCACGAAGCTCTTGTTGTTTTCCAAGCCACCGCCACCGGTACCGGTGCGATCCGGATCGGGCAGGTAGGGAAGAAGCGTGGAAGAGAGAGCGCTGATGCGGCCTGGGCAGATGACGTTTGCAATACCATTACAGACGAACTGTTGGCCGGTGGTCGGATCGTAGATTGGAATCTGCGCACCGTTGGAATCGACGAAGTTCGTGAAGTCGCCGTTCCGCATAGCTGGAGTGGGCACTGTAGCCGAGTTGGTGTTTTCGTTGTTCTGCTTGTACCACTCCTGGCTATAGTGTCCGAAGGTCTTGTCGCGGCCATCATAGATGTGCGGAATGCGGATGGGACCGCCGACGGTGAAACCGTAATTGTTCTCGTGATCGGTCGGAACATGGTTGTGGACGTTGCTGGTGTTCCATGCCGGGCCGTTGAAGAAGCCGACGGAATCGAACAAGCTGTTACGGTTGATTTCGAAGAGGTCGCCGTGATATCGGTTCGTACCGGAGGCCATCTGATAGGTCAGCGCACCCATGCCAAGACCGAACTGAGCGGCAAAGGTGGAACGCTCGACGCGGAACTCCTGGACCATCTCGAACGGAGGATCGAAGTTGGTGGTGTAGCCTTCTGTTTCGGGCTGGGGAGCGGGAATACCGTTGTAGACGATTTCCTGCTCGAAGTCGACGCCGCCGCCGATGCGGTGCGAGAAGGTGCTTCCGGTGGTTCCAGGCGCGAGAAACTGCAGCGCGTCAATCTGACGGCCGCGGCCTGAAACTTCGTTGGGGAGAGCGGCCACAACTTCGGGCTCGATCGTGCTGCCCAACTGGGGCTGGGTGGTATTCAAGGCGATCTGAGTCGAAGTGACCTCAACCGTTTCGTTTGCGGCACCAGTAGCCAGCGGAATGTCGATGGTGGCCTTAACGCTGACCTCGACGTTTACATCTTTCTGCTGGTACTTCTTGAATCCGTGAGCTTCCACCACGATGGTGTACTTTCCTGGATTCAGGCCGTTGATGGCATAGGTTCCGGCGCTGCTGGTGACCAGTTTGTTGACGGTGCCAGTGTCCTGGCTGGTGATGGTGACCGATGCACCGGGGATAACGGCTCCGCTGGAGTCAGTAACGGTGCCGAGCAGACCGGCATTGGCCTGGGCCAAGGCGGTCCTGGGGGAGCCAAGTAGCAGACATAGTGCAGCGAATGCTACCAGGCAAAGATGTATTGGTACGGAAAGCCGATGGCTCTTATTGAGCTGGGGCGTCTTTCTCACTGGTTCCTCCTCAAAGGGTTTCAGTCTCTTACGAGCCGATCTAGCAGGCAAAGACGGTGACAGGATCAAGTCCCGCCTGTTGTTGTTGGCAAGGAAACGACACCATTTCAGATGGTATCGTTTCCATGAAGGGGGACTATATTTGCCCGCTTATTCGACTGTCAAGAGAAAAGTTGCTGCTGCCCAACCTGCTCCCAACTTTCGGTGGACTTGGCTGATCCGGGGGTGTTGTATAATCCGCGCACTCATCCGAGGAGCGACATGCGGGCCTGTTCCAGGCATGAATTCAAGCACGCCGCGCTTGCGTTAAAGACAGTTCAAATCTTTTAATATCATAGACTTGCCTGACCGCGGCGGCAACTGGCTTATCCACCGAGACAAAGATTTCCGCGGCAAAGCGACGCTGTTATTCCCTGCCCTTCGGTGATGGTGAAAATACGGTCAACCGCAGGTAACTTGACGGATTCCCTGGCTCCGGAGGGCCAGCGAATCTCGGCGCTGCCCGCGTCCGTGGCATCGCCAAGCCCAAAATGAAGGCGCTGATCGTTGGAAGAGACGTAGCTGCCACCGCTCATCACGTCTTCCCGGTGCCTCATCCCATTGGCCGTCACATAAACGGTTGCGCCGACGGCGTCGCGTGGACTCTTTGGACCGCCGACCAAATGCAGTTCGACCCAGTGATGACCATCCTGGTTCACGTTTGTGAGAAGCTGGGGTGGCCCGTCTTCCAGATTGATGATGACATCGATTTTGCCGTCGTTAAAGAGGTCTCCGAAGGCAGCTCCACGACCGGGAATTGGCTGCGCCAGTCCTGAGCCTTTCACGGCGGGCACTTCGTCGAAGGCGCCGTTTTTGCGGTTATGGAAGAGCAGAGGACGCTCGCTGTAGGAGGTTCCCCAGTCTTTTTGATCAGCAACCGGATAGATGTGCCCGTTGATCATCAGCAGATCGAGCCAGCCGTCGTTGTCGTAGTCGAGAAAGCCGATGCCCCAGCCGAGAAACGGAATAGATTTGCGGCCGATGCCTGCGCGCATGCCGACTTCGGAAAAGTTGGCTCCGCCATCGTTGTGGTAGAGCAGCTTGGCTTCATCGGAGAAATCGGAAATAGCGAAGTTGACGAGACCATTGTTCATGTAGTCGCCGACGGCGACGCCCATGGCGGCTACTTCGCGGCCGTCTTCGTTGAGCGCGAAGCCGGAGGTGTAGCTGGCGTCTTCAAAGGTTCCGTCGCCGCGATTGAGGTAGAGGTAGCTCAGCGTGGAGTCGTCGGCCACCGCGAGGTCGACCTTGCCGTCGTTGTTGACGTCAACGAAAACCGGAGTGAGGCCGTAATAGCGATTGAGCTTGTCGGAAACGCCGGCTTTTTCGCTGACGTCGGTGAAGGTGCCATCTCCGTTGTTGTGGAAGAGATGGTCGGGTTCTCCCTGGATATTCTTCGGCCCACACATGACGGGAACGCCGCGAAATTCACACAGCGAGAAGCCGACGGCTTTGGTCTTTTCATAAGGAAGATTGTCGCGATCAAAATGCACGTAGCCGGAGACGAAGAGATCGAGCCTCCCATCGCCGTCGTAATCTCCCCAGGTAGCGCCGGCCGACCAGTTGCCTAGCGTGACTCCCGCCTTTTCGGCGACATCGGTGAAGGTTCCGTCGTGGTTGTTGCGGTAGAGACGGTTCTTGCCCCAGTTGGAGACGAATATGTCGGGCCAGCCGTCGTTGTCGTAGTCGGCTACAGCTACGCCAAAGCCCCAGCGGTCGTTTTGGACGTCGGCTTTGGCAGCAACATCGGTGAAGGTTCCATCGTGGTTGTTGTGGAAGAGTGCTGCGTGCGGCGGAGTTTCTTTGCCATCCATGGCGTCGAAGGTGGAACCGTTGACGAGGTAGATATCGAGCCATCCATCGTTGTCGTAGTCGATCAGTCCGACTCCGGAACCGTTGGTCTCGATGATGAGCTTTTTCTCAGCGGTGCCCATCACATGCGACCAGCCGGAGAGTCCTGCTTCTTTGGTTCGCGAAGCGAAGATCGTTGGGCCTGTGTCCACGATGCCGCCGGCGGTGATGGGAGTCTTGGATGCCGGATTGGACGCGCCGATGACCGAGGATCCGGTCCCTGGCGAATGCATCCCGGACGTGGACGGTGCTGCAGCCGGCCTTTGAGTGGCTGCTCCTAGTCTTGCCTGTGGCGTGCTTAAGAGGCTTGCACTTGAGAGACTTACAAGAACGATCTTACGGAAGAACAACGTGCGCCCTCCAACGCATGGAAGTGTATCCGAGAATATCGACTTCATGCTGAAACTTTTTCCATCCACCCTCCGTCAGGGAGGCGCGCAAGATTCCCGGGGCGTATCAAGGACGCTTCGGCGTATACTCCTGCTGTTCGTCGAATGTTCTTTTCAAGGTCCTCACAATGCCCGTTGTTTCTTATTTCTTCGATCGAATTCGCTCTCGCAAATCGTCGATCTCGATTGCATGCGTCACTGCCTCGATGTTGCTGGCGGCCCATGGGACGATGGCGCAGACCGCGACCTGCCCAGTGGTTACGCATGCCGAAGCTACGCGCGCAGAGACCGCTTACAGCTCAGGAAATTACCGGCAGGCAGAGGACCTCTACGGGCAGGAGTTGGCTCAGCACGCAGGCGATGTGCGACTTTCAGCAGCGCTGGTGCAGACGTGGCTGCATGAGGGCGAAATTGCCCAGGCGGCTACCCAGGCAGACAAGATAGTGGCGGCGAATCCCCACTCGGCGATTGCACTGACCGCGGAAGCCGAGGTGCGGCTGCATGAGGGACAGCCGTGGCTGGCGCTGGATACGCTCAAGGAGGCTGCTGCGGCCGATCCGTGCTATGCGCGGATTTCTTATGTGCGCAGCCGGGCTTTGCGGCTCAACTCCATGTATGCATCGGAGCGGGAAGATATCCAGAAGGCGTACGATATCGATCCTACCGATCCGGATATTCGCCACGCCTGGCTGAGTACGGTGTCTCCGGCGCGTGAGATTGAGGGTATTGACTCGGCGCTGAAGACGATGAAAGACCTGGATGCAGACGCACGGCAGAAGGGGCAGGAGTCGATTCGTTCGATGATGACGCTGCTTTCTGAGAACAATCAGACATGTCAGGTACTACCTGCGACCGAGTCGGCGACACTACCGCTGCAAGCGTCTTATCTGGATTCCAAACACATCGACAACTACAAGCTGGATGTCGAGCTGCCCAAATCCAAAGTCAAGCTGATCGTGGATACGGCGGCCTCGGGGATGTATATCAGCAAGGCGGTGGCAGATCTGAATGGTTTCGAGTCGAAGGCCGGAGACCCGCCGGGGACGGTCCGCGTCGACAGCGCGCATATCGGTCCGCTCGAGTTCCACGACTGCATCGTGGGGGTGAGCCAGGCTCCGTTCGGCGGCAATATCGATGGATTTATCGGCACCGACATGTTCGCGCCGTATCTCATTACGTTGGATCAGCCGGGCAGCAAGCTGGTGCTGGCTCCTCTGCCGAAACAGGCGAGCCTGCTGCCGGGCGACCGCATGACTTCCGATGAGCTCAAGGACTACACGCCGGTGTACCACCGCCTGCAGTATCTGATGGTTCCTGTGCTGCTCAATAACAAGACTCGCAGGCTTTTCGTTCTGGACACCGGGATACGGCTGAGCACGATGGCTCCGGATGTGGCGCACTCGGTTTCAAGCACCAAGGTGAATTTCACCAATGCCGTCGAGACGACTTCGGGCTCGAAGCTGCAGATTTACCGGGACAACTTCGACTTTCAGTTTGCCAACCTGACGGTGGGTCCGCATGGGCACATTCTCGAAATGGATCCAACAGCGATTGCGCAGAACACAGGCATCGAAGTTGCCGGGATGCTGGGATTCGATATGCTGCACTCGCTGAACATGCACCTCGATTACCGGGATGGGCTGGTCAAGTTCGAGTCGCCGGCGGTGGACAATTCAAGAGTTCATGCGAGCGGTTCGAAAGCAGCGATGATCGCCGATGCTTTGAGCGGGGAGACTTCGAGCGGGGACGAGTGCCAACCTGCCAACGATGGCGACCGGCCACTCACCTCGACGCTGGAGGGGAAGGTAACCGGACTCCTGGATTCTGCGCATATGAAGCCTGGCATGAAGATAACGGTCAGCGTGGTCAAGCCGTGGGCGGACCCTGAGTGTACGCTTTCGGAAAAAGCAAACCTGTACGGTCATGTGGTCGAGGTGAACTCGTCCAAGAGCCCTGATTCTTCTGAACTTGCCCTGGTCTTCGATCATGGCGATTGCGACAGCCAGCGGAATAAAGAGCTGGCCTTGCGCGTCATTGGCTTCGTGGCGCCTCCCGATGCCTTCAAGGGGCTTCACACGGTCATGCCTGGTGAAGTGGCGGGAGGGGGCCGAGCGTCAATCAATGCAGTGGCGGCAATGGGAGGCACAGCGGATGGAACGGAGATCAATCTTAATCCCGGCGGGGCGCCGAAGACCGTTCACCCTGGAATTGTGGCGGGCAATCCAAAGCTGAAGCTGGAGCCGCTGGCTGGACCTGGATGCAGCACCAAGATCACCAGCACTGAGCGCAGCATCCACTTTGGAACCGGAGCGGAGTTGCTGCTGTCGAGGCAAACCTCGCGCATGCCGGGCAACTAGAAAGCCGATCCTGAAGAACCCTCAAGTCAGCCGCAAATGCAAATGGCCTCCGATCATGGGAGGCCACACCTGCAAGTTTTGTCAATTCAATGGCTTGAGTGGAGCCGACGACCGGAATTGAACCGGTGACCTACTGATTACGAATCAGTTGCTCTACCAGCTGAGCTACGTCGGCATACTCCAGAGGTGATTTTACAGGGATGACAGGGTGGCGTAAAGCGGCCCGGGCTCGCTTGATTCTCGGGGATGCAATACTCAAATGCGACGAATCGACTGGACAAGTAAGACAACCCCTATGCAAACCAATCCACCGTGAACATATTTTAGAAAAGCATCGCCCTGCAGACGGCGGTTGATGACTCTGCCAAGGAATATGGCCGGAAGTGCGGCCGAGAGCGAAATCAGGTAATAGTGAGTGACTGCGGGAACCCATAACCCAGTGAACCAATAACCTGCCATTGCAGCGATGCTCGCAGGCAGGAAATAACCTTGCAGTGTTGCGCGAAAGTGCTGGGGCGACCATCGCCGCATGGCTCCATAGATGACCAGAGGCGGGCCATTCATCCCGTATGCCCCACCCAGAACACCGGCGAAGAATCCGCAGCTCAGGAGCCAGGCGCGATTGTCGCGGTGCAATTCGGGCGGTTTCGCGCCCAAGAGAAAGTATCCAGAAAAAGCAATCAGGACGATTGCCAGAGCGGCCTTTACCAGATGTTGATACGTACAGGTGAGGAGGGCAACACCCAGCGGGGTTCCTACCAGTGTGGGCACGAGGAGCCAGCCGGTACTGCTGACGTGGATTTTGCGCCAATCCTGCGCAACGACGACCGCTGCAATGGTAATCGACAGGAGAACCGCTACCGGAGCTGCTATCACGACAGGAATGCGCAGAGCTAGCAGGGGAACAGCGATGAGCGCTTCACCAAAACCGAATGTAGATCGAATCAGAGTGGCGAGAAAAATCACCACAAGAACATACAAAACGGTCGTGTCCATTCCACCCTTGAAAGAATTTCTGCGCAAAACCTCTACAAGGTCAATTGTAGCTTTGACACGTCACGGTGGCCCTGAAGACGCTTTGGCCGGCACAAGGGGTTCGGGAGCATAAATCGATTCTAGAAATGGAAATGGCCGCCAGAATCGGGCGGCCATTTCCTCAGGGAGAATAGTTCCAACGGAGGCAAGGCCATCAGAACTTTCTGGCTGCATAGTAGGTGCGGGTGGCGACGGTGTCAAGGCAAAATCCGCCGTGAAATAAGTGGCTGTATATCAGGTACTTACAAGTAGGCATTTCACCGAAGGCGAGGCAAAGTCTTCACCTTGTATTCGCCTTTTACTTCCTGTATTCTGCATGGTTATAGCCGGTTTTAGCCGGGTTTTGTACCAGTTTTCCACAGAAGTTCGCCATTCCGCATCCGATTGATCACTCGCGGAGATCGAGCCGGATGAAATCCTCGTCGAGCAGGGAGGAGGCGGGTTTGCCGCGCATGACCCGAAAGGCCGCGCGGCCCCCTCCCAGGAAGATCGCGACGATAATCGCTGCGACAAACATAACGACAACCAGAACGATGATGCCGAGGATCAGCTTGGCGAAATTCTGCACATCGTGGCTAGGCTCGCCGGGGATCGACGACATATCCGCCTCGTAATGGACGCTCTCGATGAGTTTGTGGGCCTCGTCCTGGATGGGGTCTCCGCTGATGACGGCGACGAGCGGCCCGCTGCGCCGGACCTCGAGCACGGTGGGGTTGGAGTCGAGCAGGGGCTTGGTGAAAGGGTGCTGGGGGCTGTTGCCGGCCTTGAGATACTCGGCGATCGTCTTCGCTTGGGCGGCGGCCATCTCGGGCGTGGGGTAGTTGATCAGGGTCAGCGTGGCGGGCCCGGATTGCAGCTTGTAGTTTGCGGTGGCGGTTTCTGCGCCGCGATCGAAGCCGACAAGGCCGGCGGGTAGCACTCCCTCGGGAACTGGCGCGCCTGACGGGCCGCTGTAGCCGGCCGGCCCGAGGGCGTAGTGGGTGCTTTGGCCGTTGAGATTCTTTTGCGGCATGTTGGCCAGGATGGGCGGAGCGACAGATTTGTTACCTGCTGGCTTGGGAATGGAGGCTGCCAGTTCGCGCAACTCCGAGCCGGACATGGCGGAGATATGGGAGAACTGCGAGTCAACCAGGATGTTGCCGGCCCAGAAGAGGACGCGGCCGTGGTCCGAGGCTGCGCCGGTGCCGATCTGCTCTTTGGGCCAGCCGGACTGGCGATAGAAGGAATACGCGCCGTAGGCTCCGGTGGCGTCGCCGAAGCGGAAGGCCTTGATCTTGAGTGTTTCGCCATCGCGGCTGTAGTTGCTGAACAAGGCGTCTGAAAAGCCGTATTCCTTGAGTGCGGCGGCATTGGCGGCATCGGCCTGGGCGGCATCATGAGTCGCCGTGGGCGCTGCGTCCGCCTGCCAGCCGGAGAACGAGGAAGGCAGCAGGGCCGAGTCCGGCTTTGCGTCCGGCTTTACGGCTGGCTGGCCGGTGGATTTTGCCGCCGCTTTGGCATCCTGCTGGCGGGGCGGGGCGGCGATGCTGGTGGGCATCTGGGCGGAGGCTGAGACTCCAGCAGCAGGGATTCCAGCGACAGGGATTCCAGCGAAAAGGACGAAGCGAGAGAGCCGGGCAACGATGCGGTGTATATGCATACTCCTGATTTCCAGCCTATACCTCGTGGATGAGCCCTGCCAGAGGCGGGCGGAGGAGTCCAGCGATTCTGTTTTCGTCCTACCTGAATGTTTAGACACCGGAATCAGAGTTTGCGGCTGTCGATCGTTTCCGCGGCAGTATCGGGCACGAACTGGCTGCCGAAGACTCGGAAGTCTTTCACGTCATGCAGGTCAAAAGCTGGGGCCGAGCCACGGGGCACGCGAACGCGGAAGAAGTCCGCGCCTTCGACCGCTTTGAGCCAGAAGGCGGGGCGAGCATCGGGAGTTTCGGTGGCGATCTCGACGTTGCTCATTTCCAGGTTGCGGATGTGGCGCAGGAAGAAGCCGGTGGCTGGGAGGGGGCCAAACATGGGCGGATCGGGATACCCGGTTTCTTTCTCGGGAGGATCGAGCGCGGCCATGTCACTGGCTGCGCCGCCCGACTGATGGAGATAGACATTGCTGATCTTTACGTCTTCGATGGGATAGCCGGGCACACCGCTGAGAATAGCGGGGAGCTGCGCTGCGCCGGAGCTTGAGATGTTGCTGATCAGCAAGCGGCGGATGTAGCCGACCTTGGCTTCTTTTGGGCCGCGCATGCGTGTGCCGAGGCGAATGAAAAACGGCGATGTGGCGAGGCCGCGCATGGAGAGATTGGTGATGGTGATGTCTTCGCAGACCGCGCCATCTTCGGACTCGAGCGCGAGGCCGTTGCAGCCGTCGAAGACGCAGTTCGATACGGTGATATTGCGAAAGCCGCCATTTGATTCCGTGCCGAATTTGATTCTGCCGGTGCGCGGCACACGGATGCCGGCATCGTGGGGCTTCCAGGTGCCGTCGAGGACGCTGCCAAGCTGGTAGTTGCCGGTGACGTAGCAGTTGGTGATAGTCACATTTTCGGTGATGCGCGGATAGCCGAGAGCGAAGGAACTCTTGGGGCAGATGCCGTCGTCCCAGGGGGAATTGACTGTACAGTTGGAGACGCGGACGTTCTTGCAGCAATCGAAATCCATGCCATCGCGGTTGGTGTCGATCAGCAAATTATCGACGGTGATGTTATCGACGCCGGTGGCGAGCAGGCCGAACCATCCGCCCTGGAGGATGGAGAAATCGCGCAGGGTGACGTTGTAACAGTTTTTGAGCGCGATGGTCTTGTTGGCTACGCCGGGTTTGTTGGAGTCGGGTAGATCCGTCTGTGAATCCCAACCACGGCTGAGCCCTTTGCCCCAGATGAGTCCCTGGCCGAGGATGGCCAGATCGTGCAGGCCCTCGCCCCAGATGAGGCTGTTGTGCCAGTGGTTGTGGCCGTAGTCCTGATACGGCTCCCATGCACCCTGCGGCTCAGCGGCGTCATAGCCACCTGACGGCAGGCCCTGGTGAGGAACGGTTTCAGCAAGGATGATCGCGCCCTGGTCGAGGTAGAGCGTGATGTGGCTTTTAAGGCGAATCGAGAAGCAGGCGTAGATGCCAGCGGGAAAATAGATCGTTCCCCCGCCGGTTGCGGCGGCTGCCTCAATGGCGCGATTGATTGCCGGGCTGTCGAGGGTTTTGCCATCGCCCGTGGCGCCGAAGTTGCGAATGTTGAAGGCGCTGCCAGCGGCAGCAGAAGCAGTTGCACCCGGTGCCGTATCGGGCGTTGACGCAGCGAGTGCTGGGACTGCCGCTGCAGCAAGGGTGCTTCCGGCCCAGGTGACAAGATCGCGGCGATTCAGATTTGGCAGTGGTTTCATTGATGACCTCGACACCCAACATAAACAAAGAGTGTTGCAAATGCGCTTCAACAACAATCGACTTACTGTAGCGCATGGAGCGGTAGGAGACGCAAGGCAAGCCGAACAGAGTTATGATTCCCAGCAGGAGGACGGAACGATGGCGAAGGCTAAGCTGCTGATGCTGGTGGGAGATTTTGTCGAGGACTATGAGGTGATGGTGCCGTTTCAGGCCTTGCAAATGATAGGACATACCGTGCATGCGGTCTGCCCCAAGAAGAAAGCCGGACAGTTCGTCAAGACCTCGATCCATGATTTCGAAGGCGACCAAACCTACACGGAAAAGCCGGGGCACAACTTCCTGTTGAATGCTACCTTTGCAGACGTAAGAGCGGCAGATTATGACGGGATCATCCTGTGCGGTGGCCGGTCGCCCGAGTATCTGCGAATGGATGAACATGTGCTGGAGATGGTGCGGTATTTTCTCCAACGCCGACAAGCCGATCGCTGCCATCTGCCATGGGCCGCAGATTCTCGCCGCAGCCGAGGTAATACGAGGCCGAAGCATCAGCTGCTATCCGGCCTGTTCGCCGGAGGTAAGGCTGGCGGGCGGCAATTACGTTCCGGTGGAGATGGATGAAGCGGTTGCCGATGGCAACCTGGTGACTGCGCCGGCGTGGCCTGCGCTGGCAAGCTGGCTGGCCCGGTTCCAAGAAGTGCTGGTGCAGGCTGCTGCCAAGAGCTCCAATCTCGTAGAGGTGTAGCCGTTCCGGCTTGATTCGTGATGCCGGGCAGCCATTCGCTCGTTGTGCGCGTCCTACTTAGATCGACCTTAATCACACATACGTGATGAAAACGGGGATCAGAGGAATTAGGAAACGGGCGAATGGACGAGGGCGAGCCGGGGACAGGATCTCCAATTCGAACCAAGCGAAGATTGAGCCGGACCAGCCGATGGCTTTTATGGATCGGATGCGGAGTTGTGGTTCTGGCGCTGGCGGTGGGAATCGTGATCGCCATTCTGCTGCACCGCGCCGAGCCGATGCTGCGCGCCAGTCTCATCGACACGCTTCAAAAGCACTTTCACTCCAAGGTTGAGCTAGACGATCTGCATGTCTCCATCGTCGATGGCTTCCAGGTGGAGGGTAAGGGGCTGCGCATCTGGCTGCCGGTGGAGGCGCAACAGAATCTTGAAACGGCTGCAGCCGCAGAGGCCGCGAAGCCCAGCGCCGGTAAGCATGGCGAGGCCGAGAGCAGCACTCCAGCGATTACAGAAGCGCAGGTGCAGGAGTGGAAGACCGAGCCATGGATTATCGTGAGCCGGATGCATTTTCATGCTTCGTGGCGCATCCTGCCGGGCAAGCCGATCGTCGTTTCGGTCGTTTACGTAGAGGGCGTGCGTGTGCTGCTGCCGCCGAAGGCTGACCGGCCGCACCTTTCGCTTACCGGAAAGAAAGAGGAAGGCAACGCCCCGGAAGCGCAAGCGAACGATTCCGGCGCTGGAGGGGTGCAACCACAGTCCAATTCCGGATCTGGTTCCAAGTTTTTCACGATGCCGAATGTGGAAGTGCGCCGAATCGAATGCAAGGACGCGCTGCTGGTGATCGAACGAACTTCGCAGCCTGGCAAGCCGGCCAAGATTCCGTTGGATTTTCAATTCAAGAAGGCCACGGTCATTCCGGATGGCAGAGGCGGGCCGATGGCTTTTTCGGTGGAAATGACCAATGCGAAGCCTATCGGCGATATTCAATCGACGGGGCATGCGGGCCCATGGGTGCCTCGCGACCCTGGAGCGTTGCCGGTCGATGGCGACTACAAGTTCGATCACGCCGACCTGAGCACCATCAAGGGGATCGCTGGGATTCTGGCTTCGACGGGACATTACTCAGGAACGCTGCGCAGGATTGAAGCGGATGGCGAAACGCGTACTCCGGACTTTCGGCTGCAGCGCGTGGACGATACAACGGGAGAATCGCTGACGACTCACTTCCACGCGGTGGTGGATGGAACTAACGGCGATACGTATCTGCAGCCGGTGGACGCGATGCTTGGCCATACGCACATTCTTGCCATAGGCAAGGTAGTGCGCGCCGAGGACAGCAACGGCCAGAAACACGGGCACGACATTGCGCTTGAAGTCACAGTGGATCGCGGACACATCGAAGATATTCTGCATATCTCCGCGGACCAGGCCACGCCATTTATGACTGGAAATCTGCAGTTGAAGACGCACTTCCATTTGCCGCCGGGGCAAGAAAGCGTCATCGACAAGCTACAGCTCGATGGCCAGTTTCACTTGAGTCAGGTGCGATTCAGCAGCGACAAGATGCAGGGCCGCATCGTGGAGCTCAGCCTGCGTGGACAGGGGAAGCCGGATGAGGTGAAGACGACCGATCCGACCACTGTGATGTCGGAGATGCAAGGACACTTCAAGCTGGGAGACGGTATGCTGCAGCTGCCCGATCTGGACTATCATGTGCCGGGCGCAGATATTGTCGTGCATGGAAATTACGGGATGAAAGAAGGCTCGCTCAACTTTGAGGGCGATGCGAAGCTGGATGCTTCCATTTCTCAAATCGTCGGAGGATGGAAGGGCTTTCTTCTGAAGCCGGCCGATCGGCTTCTGCGTAAGAATGGCGCTGGGACGGATGTTCCTATCAAGGTTGAGGGAACACGCAAAGACCCGAAGTTCGGTGTTGAGTTTGGCCGGCTGGGGAAGAGCGATAAGAAGGACGACTCGGGAAAGCAAACGCAGCCTGAAGAACCTGGGGCGAGCCCATCCAATCCGCATAAGTAGGATGTCTTATCTAGGCGCGGGGCCAGGGTTTTCGCTCACGCAACAAATGGATATACAAGGAATGCGCGAATAGATTAGCTTTTCTCCTGTCACACTGCTGCCGCCAAAGCCACCTCAGGCCCGAGCAGCAGGCGACGACCGGAGGAACTTCACAATGAAATGCAAGCACCTCACCGCACTCCTCGCGGCAGGGCTGTGTGCCGCCCTGTCTTTTGGTTTCACGCAGCCAGGGATAAGCCAAGCATCGGACTCCACGCCCGCTTCAGCTCATAACAAAGCCAACCTCGAAAACTGGTGGAAGAACGCGGTGATCTATGAGATCTACCCGCGCAGCTTTCAGGATTCCAATGGAGACGGCATCGGCGATCTGAATGGAATCACCGAGCGTCTGGATTATCTGCAGAAGCTCGGCGTTGAAGCTATCTGGCTTTCGCCGATTTATCCATCGCCGCAGGTGGACTTTGGCTACGACATTTCCGACTATGAAGGCATCGATCCTCAGTATGGGACGATGGCCGACTTCGACCGCCTTGTTGCCGAAGGGCGTAAGCGAAATATCCGCGTGATCATGGACATGGTGATGAATCACTCCTCGGATAAGCACCCGTGGTTCGAGGAGTCGCGCAGCTCGCGCAACAATCCCAAGCGCAACTGGTATGTGTGGAAGGACGGCAAGGGCGAAACCGCAACCAGCAAGGGTGAACCGCCGAATAACTGGCAATCGGACTTTGGCCACTCGGCGTGGGAGTGGGATCAGAAGACGCGGCAGTACTACTACCACAAGTTCTATATTCAGCAGCCCGACTTCGACTGGAATAACCCGGCGGTGATGAAGGCCTTCGACGACGTCCTCAAGTTCTGGATGAACAAGGGTGTGGCGGGCTTCCGCTTTGACGCGATTACGACGCTGTTTGAAGATCCTAACTGGATCGATGACAAGGAACTAATCGACAAAGATGGCAAGACGTTTCTCAACAACTATGGCGATGTGGCGCTGGACGATGCGCGCACCAACAATCTGCCTGAGGTGCATCCGGTGATGGTGCATTTTCGCAGGGTCGAAGACTCCGTCAAGCCGAATACTTTTCCCGGCAGGAGAATACTGATTGGCGAGACGTATGTGCCGACGATCAACGATCTTCTCAAGCTATATGGAACCAAGGATAAGCCGGAGTTTGAGCTACCGATGGATACGCAGGTTGGGTTCATCAACAAGCTTGATGTTGCAACGTTCCGCAACAAGCTGAACGACGTGGAGACCAAGATCGACGGCAACGATCCGCTCTTTGTCTTTGATAACCACGACAACCCGCGCATCGATGCGCGCTATGGCGATGGAGTGCATGACACGGACATCACACGCGTTATCTCCACTATTCTGTTTGCCAGCAAAGGCGCTGCGCTCTTTTACAACGGCGCGGAGATCGGCATGAAAACGACGGCTCCGACACGCAAGGAGGATGTGAAGGATCCGGTCGGACTTACTGGATGGCCTAAAGACAAGGGCCGCGACGGCGAGCGGACGCCAATGCAATGGAACGACTCGGAATATGCGGGATTTTCGAAGACCAGGCCATGGCTGCCTGTACCCGACAATAAATCAACTATCAACGTCAAGAGTGAAGAGGCAGATCCCAACTCGCTCTTGAGCTGGTATGAGTCTTTGATCAAGCTCAAAGAGACCAATCCAACATTCATCTCAGGCGAAAACGTCATGCTCGATACCGATAACACCAAGGTATTAAGCTGGCTGCGCAAAGGACCTGGCAAGACGGCTGTGGTGGTGGCGACAAACTTCACCGCCGCCCCGCAGACTGTGAGTTTGAATGCGCGCTCCGCCGGGGTGAAAGGGACGACGCTGAAGACGCTACTCAAGACGCCGGGGGCAGCGGAGCCAGCGAGTATCGACCGGGTGGAGCTGCCGGCATTTGGCGTCTATATCGGCGAAGTAGAGTAGCGCGGCGCGTTGAGAAGGAAAGCAAGCGGAGCGGGAACGCTGAATGAGCAAGCCTCGAATCGACGATCTCGCTCCGTATGTTTGCTACCAGCTTTTCTTGATGAGCGCGTCGAAGGCAAAGCCGCCGTTCTGATCGCGCGTCACACTGAGTGCTACGCGGGGCGACAGTTGATACTGCCCCTGGATAGTCTGGCTCTGCGTCGTGGCTACGTTACTTGAGAAGGTAACAAATAGATTGCTCGTCACTCGCTGTTGAATGGTGATATTCGCACCAGGCGGACCCGCGCTAGTACCACTTGTCAATACGGGACTGATGGAGAGCTGCGAGATACCGGCGATCTTCGATACGCGGCTTGTGACCTGGCTACTTACCTGCGAAGCGACGAGGGACTCCGCTGCCTGATTGGCAGGCGTCGCTGTGGCCGCGCTAGCTTCTGTAGTCTGGCCGAAGGCAAGCAGGTTGATGATGTCAGCCGAAGGCAGCGCTGGATTGGAGCTATAGTTGGTGCGCAGCTGATCGACCGGCCCGTTGAATCGCAAAAAAACGTCGTACTGTTGAATCGTTGTCTTGAGGGAGAGATTCACCACCGGCTCTGTTTCCGATGGATTGACAAAGGCAATGGTGCCTCCGTTGAGGAGGAACCTGTCCCCGTTCAAAATGATGTCGCCGCCGTTCAGATTTACGCGGCCCAGAATTACAGGATCAGCAGCGGTGCCGCGCACTTGAAGATTTGCCGAGCCATTGATGCTCAGAGAGCGGCTTACCAGACTAACGTTATTGCTGGAGCGCACGGCGAGATTGAGCTGAAGATTCTGAGCAAGCCCAGGAGTCGGCGGCGTGGCGACTCCGCCGGAAAACTGATTGATGAAATTGCTCAAATCGAAAGCCGAAGTGAAGGATATGTCAGACAGGTTGACTGCGCCATTCAAGGCAGCGGCATCCGGGTTTCCTACGAGGCGAACATTGGCGTCAATGCTTTCCCGCATTCCCGCCGGATAGAGCATGCGCATGCCTTGTCCACTGACACCGATGTCAAATTGCAGCTTGGGCCGCAGCGTTGCGCCACCCTGGGCCGTCAAAGTACCTCCGCCAACAGTCCCTTGAAACTTGCTGATGGCGATGCGGTCGCGGCTCACGCTCAGGATGCCGTTGGCGTGCTGCAGACCGACAGGCAGATCACTCGAAGAGAAAGCTGCATCGACGATTTCAATCTGGCCGCCGATATCGGACTCACCAGCGGAATGCACATTCAGCTTCAACTGGCCCGATGTTCTGATATCCGGATCGAAGAGCTGCGCCAGTTGCAGATTTACGGTTCCAAGGAGCGTTGCCGACATTGGCGCTGTGTTTACCGATGCCCCGACTGGTATCGAACCCTCAAGCTGCAGCTCTGTGTCGGTTCCGCGAATCGTCGCGCGTTGCAGCGTTACTACGCCAGCTTTGTAATCGACATGGATGGGGCTCGCAGCGGCGAGCTGAATGTTGTTGCCATAACCCATCTTGAGTACGGGCACATCCAGATGGGCTTCGAGCAGGTTCCTGTTCTTCAGTGGACCATGCAGCCTCGCGTGAAGCTCCGCCTGCCCACTCAGGTTTTCGGCCTGCTCGGGCGCATACACCGCCAGTAGCGGCTGAAACGGAATGGACTGCGTATCGAGGCTTGCATCTGCCATGTAATCGCCGGTGAGCTCGACCTTTGCTCTGGCCTGGATATTCGTATTCACCGCAGAGGTTGCCAAGTTAGCATTGGCCACATGATTAGCCATATCCATCTGCAGCTTAAGGCCGGTCATGGATTGTCCCTGCACGACAAGCTTGGGGATCTGCAATGTCGCTGCAAGCTGCGGGTTATCGAATGAGCCTTGTCCGTTTGCGTTGAGCGAGAGCTCGCCCGAAGCATCAACATTGCGCGCCTTCAGGGCCTGCAATTGATCCAGCTGGATTCCTGAAGCAGTGAGCCTGGCAGTATAGGTTCGATCCCGGGGCCGCACGCTCACTTTGCTTTGGATATTGCCAGAGGGCAGCTGCACGGCCAGATCGGCATGTGCCTCGTCACCTGTTCCTGCGAAGGTAATCTTTGCTGCATTGATGGGCTGATCGTAAGCTACAAGGCCGGTAGCCATAATGTTTCCATCCCCTACCGGATTGAGCTCCGTACCGTGCATCTTGACGTTGACAGCCAGGGTTCCGGTCACAGGCATTTGCTGACCGGCGAGCCTGACAAGGTCCGCGATATCCAGTTGCGATGCAGTCAACTCCAACTGAACTGGACTGGTGTTAGTGAAGGACCATTTGTCGAGTCCAGTGCTCGCATCGAAGGCAATGCGGCCTCGTGTCGCAGGCTCCAGATCACCATGCTGCAAACTCAACTGTGATGGGCTCGCATCGATATTCGCGCGCAGCACTTTCCATTCGCTGCCGTGGATATGAAAGTTTGAAGCCTGGAACTGCCCCGCTAAATGCGGAGCAGAAGTGGAGCCTTGTAGCGTTCCATCGAAAGATGCCGTTCCAGCGAGGCCCAGAGGCTGTTGTGTGTGATCTGCGGGCGCGCTGCGGAAAAGGTCGGCGATAACCTCTTCTTCACGGAGATCGTCCGCCTGCAGCCGAAGGGCAAGACTGGATCGCTGGCTCACTACGCCATTCATCGTGAGGTTAGTTTGCGGTGTTCGCAGATAGCTGTTTTTCAAGGCAAGCTGACTATTGCTCGCGGTATAGGTTCCGTGGATTGCGCTATCGAGCTGAATGCCAGGCTGTGCTGTGTTGTTCTGCGTTACTGCAGCTTTTCGCACACTCGATTCGGACAGTTGGCCATGAATCGCTGCGTCTGCTTGTGCGACGAGATCTTTCAGGCTTTTTCCCCAGGCTGCGGAGAGCTTGGCATTCAGCCGACCATTGACGGTGACGGCAGAGGATGAAGCGGAAGGAAACGCTTGCTTCAGGCTGGCCAGCGAAACTCCGCGCAGCTCGGCGTTTACCGTCGAATGCGAGTCGTCGCCTCCAAGACTAATCATCATGCCGGTAGCGGCTAACTGGCCTCCGAACAGATTCACTTTCAAATCGTGCAGCGATGCATCGCCATGGACAAGCGAATAGTGGGCAACGATATTGGTCAGCTGCGCTCGAAGCGAAGGGGTCTTGAGGTGCAATGCGCCGGCGTTCAAATCTCCATTGACAGTCAGGGCATGAATCAATGACTCATTGCCGTTTTGCGCGTAATGTAAGGCTCCGGTCGCGCGCACTTGCCCGGCAGGTATCGCCGGTGCAGAGAGAATCGATGCCAGCTGACTGCCATCTATGACCAGATCATAGTGAGCATCGATATTGGGATTGGCGTAGTTGGCGAGCGTTGCCACCAGCATCAGCTGCGACGGGCCTGTGGACAGCTTCGCATCCGTGAGATGAAAGGCTTCCGGCGTAGCATCGAATTCCGCTTCGAGACTGTGCGGAAGGGTCTTCAAACCGCTTGCTGTCAAATGCCCATCTGCATACGAGAGTTTGCCCGAGTACTTGTTCAGCAGGACATTGTAGGCTGCCTGAAAATCCACGTTGTGTAGGTCTGCCGCGAGCGCGCTCTGTTTATCGTTGTAGTAAATTTCGCCACGATCGAGCACAGCATGGCGCACGGCCAGGTCGAAGACACTGGTGTTGCTGCTACTGCCGCCGCTGCTCTTGAATTTTGGAAGGTTCGAGACTCCATGCGCATCAACAACGATTTGGACAATTGGCCGATCGATACGAAAGCTGTCGAGATACCACTTGCGGTGCAGGATCGATACAATCCGCACGCCTGCCTCGGCATGCTCAACCTGCAGCAGAGGTCGGTCTGCGTATGGCGCAGCTCCATCAACCGTGAGGCCATAGAGATCGAGCGACAGTGTCGACAGATGCAGAGCGAACTCCTGCAGTTGAACTCGAACGCCTAGGCTCGCGCTGGCCTGAGCTTGAATCGTTTTGAGCAGATACCGATGGAATCGCTGGTTGTGCAGCAGAGTCTCAGCTGCAATGCCGGCAACTACGATAAGGCCGAGGACAGCACCGGCCGACCAGAGGACTATCTTCATCAGCAGCCGTTTACGCCGCCCCTGCAACGGCTTTGCATCGCGATTCGGATCGTGGTTCACGTTCACCTCGCTCAAAATGCCTGGCCGATGCTGATGAAATACTGCGTGGCCTTCATGCCGGTGATCGGGTTGAGGTTGCGGCCAAGATCGATACGGACCGGCCCTACCGGCGTTGCATATCGAAGACCGAGGCCAACATTGTTTGAGTAAAGTTTGCCAAAATCATGGAAGCCTACGTTGGGAAAAACATTGCCGCCATCATAAAAGGTGACCAGACTCAGACCTTTCTTGAAGTCGAGCGGAATGCGCGCTTCAGAGTTGATCAGCAAGAGCTCGTTCCCACCACTGGGGACGTTGATCTCGGTGCCGCAAGTGGTTGATCCATCTCCGCACACTTCCACCGCACGCTGCGGACCAGCTCCGTCGAGCGGGAAGCCGCGCAGAGTGTTGCCGCCACCGGTAAAGAATGCCTCGCTGATCGGCACGCGGCTGCTGGCGAAGGGCTGCGCAAGACCGATTCGCAGGCTGTTTGCGAGAACGATGTTATGTGGGATGGTCTTGTAGTATGCGGCCTGTCCATTGAACTTGACGAAGTCCACGCTGGAGCCGAGCTTGGTTGTGTTGAAGTCCAACTCCGCTGAGTAGAGGACCCCTTTGTGCTCGTCCAGCACGTTGTCACGTGTGTCGCGGGTAAAATTTGCAGCAATCGTCGAGAGCCGCACATGCCTGTCTTCCGGCAGCACGAGTTGCGGAATCAACACATCCGGTAATTCCGTATCGCTGTAGGTGTAACGCAGAAAGATTGCATTGGCCTTGGCACCATCGAGCGTGCGCTGCATTTGAAAACTCCCGCGCGCCTGACGCGACGAGAAGATAGGATTTTCCTCGTCGCTTTCGGCGGAGATGGATGTCGTCGCCCTCCACTTGGACCATAGGAAACTTGGATCGATGTAATAGACGGCTCCGCGCTGATCGAGTCTTCCGGCGAATCCTGTGAAAGATACTGACTCTCCCTTGCCTCGCAAGTTATTGCGCGTGTATTGAAAGGTTCCGCGCGGTCCGTAAAAAGTCTGTTGGCTGGTGGTGAAATTCGACGGCAAACCCACTGGTGGCAACCCAGGCAAAGCGATCGTTCCACTGGGTATGCTGCCGCCGCGATTGATAACTTCAAACCCGAAGCCATAGGTGATCTGGTTACGTTTGGCCTCATGCACCTTGACCACTACGTCTTCTTTTTCCTGGGTGGTGATCTGCCTTTTGGGATCGACCTCAGCCCAATCGAACACTCCTGTGTGCTCATAAAGCCGGCTCTCTGCGGTGAGCAATTCTGTCTCGGTCAGCGGCGCATCGGGATGAATGGAGGCAACGTCTTCGTCTATCAAACGCTGCTTCGTATGTGAGCGGCCAAGCGTAATCAGGCTCCCTGCGAAGACCTTCGGTCCCTCATAGATGTGGTAGATCACATCGATATGGTGTGGATCTTCTTTTGAGGCTACGGTCGCGGTCTGGCGGAAGCTTGAAGTGAGATAACCTGCTTTGAGGTAGTTCGCCACGATCGAGGCACGATCTGCCTCGACAAGTGCCTGCGAGTAGGGTTTGCCAGCGCCCAGTTTCAATCCCTTCGGTGCAAAACCGGATTCTGAAAAGGTGTCCGCCCCCTCGATTTGCAGGGATCTCACGATGTCTCTCGGACCCTCTTTAACTTGAAAAGCTACCTTGATATTGCCATCGCGCTTGGATACTGTCGGCACCACCTGGACGCTGCTGAAGCCGTTGGATTGATATACGGCTTGCAGGTTCTTGACGCTGGTGCGTACCAGCTTGTCACTGAATTTTCCGGGGGAGAAAAGATGCGACTTCTCAACGGCTATGTGAGGTGTCAGGTCGTCCGATTTGACTTGGGTGTTGCCCGCCAGGTTGACCTCGGATACCTTGTGTTTCTTCTGCTTCGCAACGGTATAGACAATCGTGTCTCCAGAGTTCTGCGTATTGAACTTGGCATCAACGGTCACGTCGAAGTAGCCCTTGGACTGGAAATAAGAGATCAGAGCATTGCGGCCTTCCTGCACGGATTCGTCATCGACGCCGATTCCCTGGTAAACAGGCAAGAGCGATTTGCGTGTCCAGCTGAAGAGATGCGCGCCCTCGATCTTCACGTCCGTCAGAGGCCCTGAGTTTACATCAAAATGAATATCCGCGCGATTGGTGTCAGCATGATATTCAGCGCCTGCCAGCTTGACCTGCGCGGCCAATCGGCCCTGCTTTGCGAGGTGGTCCTGCAGGAACCTCGTTGCTCTTCCGAGAGTCGAGTGATGATAGGTTTTACCCGGCCGTATGGATGCGCCTCGAAGGCGAGCCAGCAAAGAATGAGCCGTATTGTTTAGACTTGCGGACTCCGCCGGAGTGGCATTGGCAATCACGATGTTTCCAAATTTTGCGCGCCGGTTCATCGTGACATGAAATAGAACTTCAGCCAGTGCTCGCGGTGCATCGACCTTTGTTTCTGCCTGTACCTGAGCCTGGAAGTAACCCTCCTGACGAAGGAACGTCAATAACTTTTGGCGATCCTGTTCGACATCTTCTGCACTGTAGGGAGCCTGGGCCGCGTAATTTGCAACCTGTGCCAACTGCGAATACGCAAATCGCTCCGCACCGGGAAAATGGAACATGCCAAAGTAGATCGCGGGCTCGAGCACCATTTGCACTCGAACTCCATTTGCTTCCGGCTCGATTTGAAGACGCACCTGCTGAAACTTGCCTGCGGCTTTCAGCGCTTCGACCGATTGATCAACTTTATCCTGAGAGAATGGCTCGCCTGCGTGCTGCGCGAAGACCGATGTGAATTGCCCACTCGATAGATCTGGCCGTCCAGCGACCTCAATCGAAGTTACGTTCTGCCCTTCATAGGAAGATAGAGTTCGCTCTGTGGCTGGCGCGGTCTTTGGCAGCTCGGCAGCGGCTGGCTTGTCCGTTTGTGCGAAGCAATTGCATCCAAGGATTGCAGAGGAAGCGAGAACAAGTATCCCCAGCATGACTTGGGGATGCAAACGGATTGCGCCGTGGCATCGAGCTGGCTGTAAGCATGAACCGGAAAGGCTTGAACGCCACGTCATTGCACGTATGATGCACCGACTTCGCATGCGGTTTGTTGCATTGCGCTGGAATGCTTCGTTCTGTTTCGACTCCGTGAAATCGGCGATTCCATTCAGATTCGAAAGCGGCTTCGCCTGCTTACGGAAAGATTTATCTGCGGACGCAGAGTCTATCTTCACAACGAATTCATGAACGCGGGCGACCCATTTCCAGCGGGTGGCATCCATCAGCACAGCAAGATTGTCATCAGGCCAGTTGAGGCGCATCATCGGCAGCGACCACACCTTCGAAGGTTCATCCGCGCTCAGGCAACGGAGCGCGTGGGAGTTTGTGTCACGCTGGCCCCTGCGTTCCTTATGGAATCTTCAGGGTGTTTCTGCTGGTGTCGTCGCTCGACGCACGTGGGACTCAATTTTCACAGACCGCCTGTTTGGACGAGCAGCGGAGCTAGGCTTCTACTTTCTTTTTGCGCTGTTTCCGACCCTCTTCAGCGCTAGTTCAATCCTTGGACTAGCCGCGCGATCTGCCGATCAGTTTTACGACAGAATTCTCAGCTATCTTGCCCTGGTGATTCCCACGGCAGCCATGGGCACGGTGCTTGCTACCTTCAAAGAAACTACCGCCGCTGCAACGTCGGGCAAGGTCACCTTTGGCCTGATTGCCGCAGTGTGGTCGGCGTCCGTCGGGTTATCGGCTGTTCAGGACGCACTCAATGCTGTTTACAAGGTACAAGACACACGCTCGTATGTGAAGGCGCGCCTTTATGCAATTGGACTGACAATTCTTCTGACCGTCATCGTGACTTTAATCCTGAGTTGCATGCTGGGCGGAGACTTTGCCGCTGCCCTTGCGGTGCATCGTATTTCCAATCGATTTGGCGCCATAGCTGTTGGAGCCTTCGCCAGGCTGATTGCATGGCTCGCGGCTACGGCTCTACTTGCACTATCCTTCGCGGTCATCTACTACTGGGCTCCGGATCTTAAAGTACGCTGCTGGCGCTGGCTTACGCCGGGAAGCACAATCGGGATTCTTGCGTGGCTGCTGGCTTCGATGGGACTGCGAATTTATCTTCACTTCTTCAACAGCTACTCGATCACCTATGGTTCGCTCGGAGCGGTGATCATTCTGCTGACGTGGTTCTATATCACGGGCCTGATGCTGCTGGTCGGCGCGGAAATCAATCGCCAGATTGAAGTTGCCGCGGGAGAATTGAGACTCGCGCGAACTTCTTCTTTGCCATCGTGCGAAGCTCCGTCCTGACGCACCCGCCGGTTTCGTATGCTCTCACTCAAGCCGGCTCAGAAGTGGCGAATGACTTCTTCGCCGCTCAGTCCCGGAGTTGCCTGTGGTGCGACGCTGCGTTCGCCAGAACGTTCCACATGACTCTCCAGCGAGCGGCTCACCAGATCGCGTGAGCCAAGGCCAACGGCAAGCGCCAGTGTAAGCACGATTCCACCAAAGAGAATGCCGAAGGCCAGTTCGACGATGTTGCCACCAATCTGCAGATGATCAAGAATCATCGCGGCGGTCAGCACAAGTACCAACCATTTAACGCCCAGCGATAGAAAACGGGCGTATTGCAGCTGGGCATTGACCGCCCCGATGAGCACCGTGCGAGCCAGAAAGCGCGCGATAATATTGCCGGCAAACAGCAACAGAATCGCTCCGACGGCGTGGGTGAGATACGGCAGCAGGGATATGGGCAGTGTGGCTGCAGTGGCATACGAGGCATCAAAGGCAGAAACACCGATGACCAGACCGAGAAGCACGCAAGCCCAAAAAGAAATTCTCGCGGCCAGCGCGGTGGGCGAGCTTGCCGGCGCCCATGCGGAGTCTACCCTCTCGCGTGCCAGGCGATCGTCAAACCTGGCCCAGGTAAGAATGCGGCGCAGCAGCGCGGAAATAGCCATTCCAAGCAAGGTGAACAAGACCAGAGCCACAAAGAAAGCGAGAATGCCTGGCAGGATGCTGATCAGCAGCGAGAGAACACGATAGACCGATTGAAAGAGCGCGTCGGACATATGGTGCCATATCGAAGTATCGTCGATCGCCACCGGCTGCGGGTTCGCGAGAGTGTCAGTCTGCATCATGGCGGTGTAGAGATATCGCATACGACTTACTCCTTCCATCAGGTCTTACTTAACAAACCGTTCTGGCTCGCGCGTCATCAGGGATTAAAGCGGTCTGGCCAACGCCAGCGAGAGACCAGGTAAGGCTTGTCCGCTTCAAAAGCCGACGCGACCGTTTCAATATGGCGCTCGGGATCAGCGCCTGAAGCGACGATGTTGATGTGACTGGCCACCCAGGCCAGATAAAGCGGAATCAGCGCGCCCAGGAGATGTCCGCGGTTGATGGTACGAAGCCGGTAGGCAACCAGAAAGTCGAAGACGATTCGCGCCCAGAGATTGTCGGGCATGCGGAACGAAGCAATATCGATGCTGGAAAGACGCTTGAGACCCAGCAGCGTATTCGGAGGCAAGACAAGCGACCATATTTCACGCAGGTTGGTGTAAGCGAGACGAAATGCTTCCACCATGGCGCCTATGTCTGCAGTAGCGTCCGCTGTTGGAGGCTGCCCTGCAACCGGCCGCGCTGGCGGCAGGTTGCGCGTGCGTTGCCAGAATGCCGCCTTGGCATCGACATCCGCAAAGAGTGATCCTGTCACCAGCGCCAGAATCGCGTTGAGATCGGACTCGTTGGGCTGAGGCAATACGCGCGCGCCTACGTCATATTCATGGATCGCGAACCCTGCAACCGAGGCCTCATGGGTCGGCCACAGCAGCGCGTCACTCTGGTTCACGTTAGTAAAACGCTGAGACGCAATCGCCATTCGTTCTGCCATCCGTAAAGACAATCCCAGATCGATCGCGAGCGGGAAGCGCGCACGGCACGAGAACAATGCGCGGGTAAGCGGATAGAGGATGGCCGAATTCACCAGGGCTGCTCGTGAAGGGAGATCGTAATAGGGTACTGCTAAGTCGTTTGACGCATTGAGAGCCGACACTGCCAGGGTGCGCAGTCCCGCGGTACTCAGCGAAGCGGACTCGGGTCCCAACATGAGGATGGCAGCAGCTTCGTTCTTCGTGGCCAGCTCATGAGCATTTACAAAATCGCTCGCGGTCAGCGTCCACGTTGCCTTGGTTGCATTCATTGGAAGGATGCGAAGGTTCTGTCGCGAGTCGGCAGTGAAATCATCGGGACTGGCGATGAGCCAATCCTCGACGGGAAAGGAGGAACTCAGCGCGCTCAGGTTCGACAGCATGCCTTCAAACTGCCCCTGCGGCATAGCAGCCAGCACGACCAGTAAGCGCGCCGCTGCCGGAGCGGGAGGGGCAATAGGCTCGGGAGTCGGATTCGCTGTTGCCATCGCTGTCTTTCCGCAAAACCGGTCGGTTGGTGGACTGCATTCGTCGAGCGCCACCCTGAGCAGCGCAGAATTTCGTTCCGCTACAAGGTTAGGATGCCGGCCAATGGGATGCGAAGCCATGCCGGGCGATTATTGAGCTCATAGAGCAATTCATAGAGCGCCTTTTCGAGAAGATACGCTGCCAGAAGCGACTGGGCCTGCTGGGGAGAGGGCAGCAGAATTGGATTTGCCTGGATGGTTTCGCGATAGGCGCGTAGAAACTCCGCCGAAGCTGAATTTTGCCACAGAACAGCCCACGCCGTAAGCCTGCTCGTATCGGATGCATGTGTGTCTTCTCCGTTTGCGTTGAGATGTCGATCGAGGCCCGCGTGGGCGGCATACGAGAAGGATCGGATCATGCCCGCAACATCCTTGAGCGGAGACTGTTTTTGACGCCGCTCTACAAGTGGACGCGCCGGCTCTCCTTCAAAATCGAGCAGCACAAAATCTCCGCCGTCTTCTGCAGATCCTCCTGTAGCGGTGCGAAGTGTCTGGCCAAGATGATAGTCGCCGTGGATGCGGATGCGTTGTCCGGCAGGAGCAGAAGTTGTAATTGCATGGGAGCGCGTAAAAAGATGAATGCGCCGCGAAAGGAGGAGTGCCGCATCATCGGCAGTAAAATCTTTCAGCGTGGAGAGCTTGATCTTCAAGGCTTCCAGCGTCGAAGTGATTTGCGCATCGATGCGGCGCGCATCGGAATTGAGGTCCTCTGCTGTAATTGATTCCGCAGCAAATGCTGCGTCTTCGGTGGGAGTGGCGAGGGCAAGATGCATCTCCGCTGTGCGGCGGCCCAGCAGAGCCGCCGCTTTCATGGCATCACTCGCATGATCGAGAGCCTCGCGAGACAACTCTCTTTCACTTAAGAAATTGGGACCGGATGATTCGGGTGGGACCGGAAGCGCGGCGATCGAACTGTAGTAGAGCTCAAGCTGCTTGAGAAACCATTCCCAGCCGTCGCCCTCATTCGCTACGAGCCCCTGCAGCATGGCGATTGTTGTCTTCTTGCCGCTCGTGTCGACTGTTTCGATCTCTCCGAGAAAGGGTGCTATGCGCGGGAACCGAGCAACCTCCGTCAGGAAACGCCCGATCTCGACATCGGGATTCTCTCCAGGCTGGAGCCGGCGGAAGAGCTTCAAGATCAAACGATCGCCGTAGAGAATCGATGTGTTGGACTGCTCCGCGGAACCAACACTAGAGCGGTAGTGCTTGCTGCGCAGTGTTTCGTTCAAAATAGAGGAGGCATAGGCGGAGAGGACTCCCCTTTCGGAATCATGCGCAGTGCCTTTCGATTGAGAATTCATCAATACGGGATGCCGTGCAACATCGCCTGGCTGAGCACTGAGCGGCGCTGGCGTGATAGACGTGTTCAGAGTTTTAGATTGGTGAGCCTGCTCACCTTCATCCAATGACAGCGGGGGAACGATCTCATGTGGGCGAGGATGAATTTCCTCTGCCTCTCCTGAAGCTAGAGCCTGATTGGCAGTTTCGCTTGTGGCGGCTGCTACGAGCACTGCAGTGTATGCAGTTGAAATCGGAATGCTCGCATCCTGTTCGATGAGACCCAGCATGCCCTCACGAAAGTCTTCTCGTACTGTCGCATCGTGCAGCACCGCCGTACCAATCGGAGTCACCAGGGTAGAAACAACGCTGAGAGGATATCTAAGCGAAAGTTCATCAGCAGCACTGCCGATGGAAAACGCGAGCGGTATTTGGTACTTGTCGGAAGCTCCATCGGTGTAGGATAGTTCCGCAAAAAGGAGCGCTGGCGGGATTGAACTCGCGGAAGGCGGATTCTCCGCAGATAGCGTCGGGAGCTTAGCTGTTGGTGTTGCGGAAAGCTCGACCCAGTCCATGATATGGACGCTCTGAATGGTCCTAGCCTTGGCTCCGAACCATCGCTGGCCAAGCATCCATGCGGGCAATGCGCTCTCAAGGAGAGCCAACCCATGTCCGGCCATGAAGCCTGACCATCCCTGCGTAAGCAAATCGAGAGCTGCATGTTCGTTGCCGGCGATTTCAACTGCTTTCGGCTCGATGAAGCTGGCATCAAGAATCGATTCCACTGGATGGGTTACGCTTGCCGGTTGCAGCTCAAGCCAAAGAAATGAGTAGGGCGCCAGCGTAAGCGCATACGGAGCCTCACTGATCGCGGGGAACGAGACATAGCCCAGCATCTCAACAGGCTCAAGGCCTACATGGTCAGAAAGATCAAGCGACACGGGCTGCGCGAACCGGCTGAGATTTGCAACGCAGAGCACGATTTCACGGGAGCCGTCGCCGCGATCGAGGTCGCGGAGATATGCCAAAATCTTCCGGTTCGCGGGATTGAGAAACTTGAGGCTGCCGCGTCCGAATACCTGGAATAGCTTGCGCAACGCAATCATATTGCGAGTCCAGTGCAGCAGGCTCGATTGATCGCTTAGCTGGGCCTCGACATTGACCACCTGGTAGCCATAGATCGGGTCCATCACTACTGGAAAGTACAGCCGCGCCGGATCGCATTTTGAGAAGCCCGCGTTGCGATCCGAGTTCCACTGCATTGGCGTGCGCACTCCGTTGCGGTCGCCAAGATAGATGTTGTCTCCCATACCAAGTTCATCGCCGTAGTACAGAATCGGCGTGCCGGGAAAGCTGAGCAGCAGTGAATTCAACAGCTCGATGCGGCGGCGATTATTATCGACGAGCGGGGCCAGCCTGCGCCGAATGCCAACGTTGATGCGCATGCGCGGATCAGCCGAATAGGCGAGGTACATGTAGTCGCGCTCGTCATCCGTGACCATCTCGAGGGTGAGCTCATCATGATTGCGCAGGAACAGGCCCCACTGGCAATTGTCTGGGATCGCGGGAGTCTGCGCCATGATGTCGGTGATGGGCTGGCGATCTTCCTGGCGCAACGCCATGTAGATGCGAGGCATGAGCGGGAAGTGAAAGGCCATGTGACATTCATCCCCATCGCCAAAATAAGGACGAACGTCGGCAGGCCATTGATTAGCCTCGGCAAGCACAAGCCGGTTGGCATAATCGGCGTCAATTGCCGCGCGAATGGCTTTGATGGCTACGTGCGTTTCGGCAAGATTTTCGCAGGATGTGCCGTCGCGCTCCACAAGGTAAGGGATGGCATCCATGCGCATTGCATCCACTCCCATGTCGAGCCAGAAGCGCATAGCCTTCAACACTTCTTCAATCACCGAAGGATTGTCGAAGTTCAGGTCCGGCTGGTGAGAGAAGAAGCGGTGCCAATAATATGCTTTCGCTGTTTCATCCCATGTCCAGTTGGATTTTTCTGTGTCTGTGAAGATGATGCGGGCGTCCTTGTAAAGCTGGTCGCTATCGGACCACACATACATCGCGCGCGCGGGAGATCCCGGAGGCGCAAGCCGAGCAGCTTTGAACCATGGATGCTGGTCGCTGGTGTGATTGATAACGAGTTCAATCATTACCTGCATGTTGCGCTGGTGGGCGGCATCGAGAAAGGCCTTGAAGTCACTCAGGGTTCCATACGAGGGATTGACATCGACATAGTTGGCAATGTCATAACCATCATCCCTAAGAGGCGACGGAAAAAACGGCAGAAGCCATATACATGTGACGCCGAGGTCCTGCAGATAATCGAGCCGTGAAAGTAAGCCGGGGAAATCGCCGATGCCGTCATTGTTCGAGTCTGCAAAGGCGCGCACATGCAGCTCATAAATGATTGCGTCTTTGTACCACAAGGGATCGGTCGTGCTGGCCAGCTTCTTCACTCTTCGATCTCCGAACTCAGTGAGTTTCCGCGTGCGTGGAACGGGCTTGCGAGGAACGGGCCTGCGAGGATGGATCGTTCAGGGCGTCATTAGAATCATATGCAGGAGATTGGGATTTCGGCCGGATACGGAAAATATGCGCTGGCTGGATTTGCGGGTTCAGCGCTACATAGTTTCTGCGGCCGCGCCATGCATATCGGGTGCCGGTCAGCAAGTCTTCCACTTCAAACTGCTCTTCGGCTGATAAGCCTAGCTCGGCAAGATCTAACTCTATCCATCCTGCCTGCTCACGGAATGCATCGAGATTCGCGGCCACAAGAATGGTGTTTTCAAAATCCCGCGTCGACTTCGAGTACACAAGCAGGCTTGGATTATCGGCCAGGTGGAAATGCAGCGACTGGTTGCTCTGCAGAGCGGTGTTGGCACGGCGAATCCTGTTCAGTGCGGTGATCAGTGAAGTGAGCGCTCCGGGCGCATCGCGGTCGCGCTGCCGGATCGCATACTTCTCGCTGTCCATATATTCTTCAGACTCCGTTTTGCCCGTAGCAGGCAGAGCCGGGGCATTCTCACACAGTTCATAGGCAGGCCCATAGATACCATAGTTGGCTGAGAGAGTCGCTGCAAGGATCACCCGCTGCACGAAGGCAGGACGGCCTCCCTCTTGAAGAGACTTATGCAAAATGTCCGGTGTGTTCGGCCAGAAATTCGGCTGAAAGTAGTCGCTTACGTTCGGCTGAATGAGTTCCTCAAGATAACTCTGCAGCTCTTGCTTTGTGTTGCGCCATGTGAAGTAGGTGTAGGACTGCGTAAAGCCCTTCTTGGCCAGTGCATACATTACATGCGGACGGGTAAAAGCCTCGGCGAGAAAGATCGTCTCAGGGTAGCTCTCATGCAATCGTCCCAGGCACCACTCCCAGAAGGGCAGCGCCTTGGTGTGCGGATTGTCGACACGAAAGACGTACACCCCACGCTTGATCCAGAACTCAAAGACCGAATAGAGTTCCTCCCAAAGCCCGCGCCAATCAGAGGATTCAAAGTTGAGCGGATAGATGTCCTGGTATTTTTTGGGCGGATTCTCGGCATACTGAATGCTTCCGTCAGGACGAATCACGAACCACTCCGGATGCTCGGCAACCCACGGATGGTCGGGAGAACACTGAAATGCAATGTCCATGGCTAGTTCCAGTCCCTGTCCAGCGATCGCTGCCACTAACCGGTCGAAGTCGTCGAAGGTTCCTAGTTCCGTGTGGATCGATTTGTGGCCGCCGTCGTCCCATTTGTGCTGGCGACCCGCTACCGTTTTATCACCGATTGCCCAGGGGCTTCCGGGATCGCCTGCTTCCGCGGTGACGGAGTTATTGCGTCCCTTGCGAAACGCGCGGCCGATAGGGTGAATGGGCGGCAGATAGAGAATGTCGAAGCCCATGGCTGCAATCTCGGGCAGAAACTTTGCGACATCGCTAAGGCACCCGTGCTGGCCGGGGACCGAAGAAGCGGAGCGCGGAAAAAGCTCATACCAGGCTGAGAAGCGAGCCCTGTCGCGATCGACACGCAGATGCAGTTCGGGCTGATACCGCGTCGCATGCTCAATATCGGGGCAGCGCGCAACCAGCGAAAGAAGTTCGGCATCGACCTGGTCTGAGTAATACGGCGCGTCCTGATCGGCAAGCGAATCGAAGGAAGCCGCCGCATCAAGAAGACGCCTGGCGTCGGCTCCCCGGGTTCGCTTTGCAGCCTCCTGCAGAAGAATGGCGCCACTGCGAAGCGCAAGAGGAATCTCGCGCACATTATTTCCCGATGGAACTGCCGTCACGGATCCCGCCTGCAGGACTTCTTTAGTCTCTGAATCCGTTGCCTCGGGCCTCGCCTGGGAGGCAAGGCGCTTCCTGAAATCGCTAGCCCAGCTGGCGAAGTGGTCGATCCAACCTTGTACGGTATAGCTCCACGCACCGAGCTTATCCACCTTGAAGGAGCCGCTCCAAATATCGTTGCCAATCGGGCACATGGGCGCAACACGCCATCTACGCTCTGAGCCGGCGCGGTAGAAAAGGCGTGCGCCAAGATGGTCGTGTCCGTCGGCAAAGATCGCCGCTGTCACCGTTACTTCGTCCTCTAAAACGCGGCAAACGGGGTAACGGCCGCCGTCGATCTGCGGCGTTACGTCTTCAATAACAACTCGGCTCCTGCCGTCTACAGGTTTCATCGTATTCGCATCCCTATTGAGACTTCGGTCCCCAAGAAACTTGAACGGCTGTAAGTCAACCCTGAGCCATCCCCAGTTCTCAAACTCACAACGTGGTTTGCCATAAGGATAGAGATGCAGGATATCGTCGCGGGGGTTACTCTACTGGTCAAAACTACGCTTAAGCGCTCAGTTCTAATTTTGACTGTGACTTTGGTTTACCGTATCGCATTGATCCCCGTGGCTTTTGGCTCTATATTTATCAAGGATTTGTCTCGCAGCAGATGGGCGATGCCGGGCATGAGACGACAAAGACCGGCCCTCTCACAATCATCGAGCACACCCTGAGTTTCACTACAGATTCGACGGGCTTGCGTGTGTGAGCCATGCCACAACTCAGCCATGTCGCCATCCGGAGGCCGTTATTAAAGCACGCATGCGATTAGGGGACCTGCTGATCCAAGCCCAGTTGGTTACGGCCCAGCAAGTGGCAAATGCCCTTGAGATTCAGGCAACCCAGGGGGGGCGGCTGGGGGACCATCTGGTAGCGACAGGGGCCATCGCAAAGCAGGTGCTTGAGTCCTTTCTGCATCGCATCCCCGCCGAGCCGCGCGATCTAGCCTCGACGAAAATCGATCCCACGGAACTAATGGGGATGCTGATGAAGGTGATCTACACCGATCATCTCGAGACAGTCCGCCAGTTCATCGATGCCATCAAGCTGCCTTACAACATCGTGGTCGAACTGCTTCGCATGTCGATCGACCGCCACCTGCTGCACACCCTCGGAGCGCGTGCATCCAGCAACCCGCTGGATATGACCTACGCATTCACAGAGGGTGGCAAGCGCTGGGTAATCGATGCTCTCAATCAGCTACGCTACTCGGGCCCTGCGCCAGTCACTCTCGATGAATTCAACCACCAGGTCAACCTTCAAAAGATCACCAATGAGCTCATTACATTCGATCGCATCCGGGGCGCGATCGGCGAGCTTACCTTTGAGGAGAGAATCATTGAGCAAAGCGGTCCCGCGCTGAACTCAGGAAGGGCCATGCTGCTTTACGGTCCTCCGGGCAACGGGAAGACTTCGGTGGCGCTCAGTTTCGCCAGCGTATTTACGGATGTGATCTACGTGCCTTACGCCGTCTTCGTCGAAGGCCAGATTATGCGCGTCTACGATCCCAGCCTGCATATCCAGCTAAACTCGCCTGATGCCAACCAGGATGGCAGCCTCTCGTTTGTACGGCGCGAAGAATACGACTCCCGCTGGATTCCGATTCGCCGGCCTTTCGTCGTTACGGGTGGCGAACTCACGCTGGAAATGCTCGATCTTCGATTCGATCCGGCTGCCAACCTTTATGAGGCTCCACTGCATGTCAAGGCTCTCGGCGGGTGCTTCGTGATTGACGATTTTGGGCGTCAGCTCGTCAGCCCCACCAATCTGCTGAATCGCTGGATCGTACCGCTAGAGAGCCGGGTCGACTACCTCAAACTGCATACCGGCAAGAGCTTCACCATACCGTTTGAAGAGATGGTGATCTTCTCGACCAATCTCGATCCTGAAGACCTGATGGACCCGGCCTTCCTTCGCCGCCTACCCTACAAGATTGAAGTCAGCGGCCCGAGTGTCGAGCTGTTCCGGCGCATCTTTCATAAGGAGTGCGAGCGGCAGAGCATGCCGGTCACCAGCGACATCTTCGATATCATCGTGCACAAGCTGACCAAGGAAAAAGGGATGCTGCTCGCCGCGTATCAGGCAAGATTCATTGTCGATCAAGTTGTCGCCACATGCCGTTTTATGGGACAGCCGGCGCACTTTGAGCCGCGTTTCATCGACTACGCTGTCGATAATTTGAAGGTGCGCCGCCAGACCCCGGCGTAGACAAAGCCAGCCACCCGAACCGCATCAATAGGGGTCTTTGGACGCGGGGGCATAGCTTTCTCCAAATTTGTTCTTGTGATGCGTCATCACGTTGCCGCTGGTTTCCAGGGAGATCGTGCCGATATCTACATTCTCCGAGCCAGCTTCAACATCTCGGCCAAGTGCATCGAGCTGCTCGAGAGGTACGTTCTCGGCCCACACATGGAGACGATAATTCCCAGGTGGAACATCATGTAAAGTTACAGTTCCTTCGCGGGAAGAGACGCCGTAGTATGGCGTGCTCAGCGTGACGATCACAGCGCCCATCTCAGGATGAATATTGCAAAAGATATAAGACACTCCATCGCGATCGAAGTGCACGGTGCGCTGCGTATGTGCTTCGTAAAGTCCCAGATCAAATCGCTTGCCGTTGAAGAGAGAAAAAACATTATGAAAAAAAGGATCTAGGTTTGGGAAATCGACGCTGCTGCCGGTTGGAATGACAAGGATGTGCGGAGTGAACTGTTTGTCTTTCTGCGAAAGCGTGTAGTGATGCGATGGCGGAACGAGCTTTGGTGCCGGAGTAGTGTTTGGCGTCAGCCACACCACAACTTCGCCATTGGAAGAATGCCTGGACTCGCTGGGTTTATGCTGACGCTTGACTTCTATATGCATCGAGAAATCCGCAGCGTGCGTGATGCCAGGAGATGTCATAAGACCAAAAAAGATCATCGTTCCGAAGTGCCAGTTATTGATTCTCATGCTCTCCTTTCCGCCCTGCGGCACATGTACCTGTTCAAAATTGGAACCCTGCTGTCATCGTAAAGATGTCGGCGATGCTCGCGGGCCCATCATACTGCCAGGTCTGCAAACGCCGATATTCCGGTGAAAAAATCAGGTAGGTTCTGGGGCGGTAGATGATGTTGCCGATAAAAGAACTGTTACGCGCATTTAGTTCCTGCGTATTCGCCAGATCGGACAATACCAGCCCGGTGAAATTGCCGGCGAGAGCGTTGTCGATCCCCCAGGCGGCGTTGGCTTCGAGTGTCGGGCGGAAGCGAAACTTCAGCTGTCCCCATCCCCCAACAGCCTCCACGGCAACGGTGCGAGAGAGACCCGTAACGGTATCCACACCTGTGAGAACGTCTCTGTAGCCACCCCCGCCAAGGCCGCCCAGAGAACGCCCGCGATACGCTTCGCCTGAAATACCCATCCAGCGCGACAGCGGTATCTGCCAGTCTGCCGTGGCTGCCCATGCATGAATTTTCGTACCGCCCTGATAGTACTGGTCGCTCGAGTAGCCAGCTACGCCAATGGCGAATGGGCGCATCTCTCCGCCCGCGCCTCGATCTGCGTGAAAGGCGATGCGACCTTCGTATCCAGGGCGCCGCGAAGCCTCAACAGGCGTGTCAAGTTGGATGGAAGCATAGCTTGATGATCCCGGATCGATGAGGCCGCCCTCCAGCGTCAATCGGGTTTGATCTGAAAAAGGAATGCGCTGCTCCACCCGCAGTTGCGGAGACCACGCCCACAGATTGCCGGACGCTGAAAGACCAGGCATGGCGACGGTAGCATACGATGTGGGCGAAAGCGGCGTGATTAATGGCTCGTTGATTCCGACCTGTGCGGTCGTTCGCTCCCAATCGAGTGTAGCGTCGGTCTCCCGCAGTCTGAGCAAGCCAGTCGGCGAGCTGTAACCGTATTCGTTCGATGCAACGCCGCCAAAGAAATCTACGCTGAGCCGGGCTGAGCTGCGCGCGTTCCAAAGATGTGGGCCTGACGCTTCAAATCCAAGAAGAGTCTGCCGAACCGTAGCGCCCAGGCTGCCATGCGAGGCTCCAGCATGACGCGGCAATGCGATCGAAGGCAAATCCGCATCGTCGACTACGCCGACGTTAGAGAACGCATTGAACAGCACCAGGCCATTGATTCGCAATGCATACTTCGATGTGCTCTCGACCTTGGTTTGATCATGCTGCGCAATCTCTGCCTGCTGCGCATCCTGCTGTTCGCGCAACGCTTCCAGATCGCCGCCACTCGAAGCTGGAGTAGATGCGACGTTCTTCTCTTGGATTGTTTTGGCCGGTGCAGTGTTGCCCAGCATTTCCGCAGTTCCACTCTTCAGTTTTAGCGCGTCGAGTTCCCCGCGCAACTCCTGTATCTCAATCAGCGATTGCTGCAAAGCCTTCTGCGTCTGATTGAGCGCAGATGTCACGTCATTGAGACGGCGCTCGATCTCTTCTGTTCCTGGTGTACCTGATTCAGTTTGTGGAGAGGCCACGGACGGAACCGATGATGTCTGCGCTGCAAGCGGCGTGAAAGCGCAATTCAAGAGAAGCTGACAGAACAGCGCCAGACACAGTACCCGTGCCCTACCACCAAGATTCGAATTGAGAGAAAGCCGTGGCTTCATGGCCGCTCCTGTCATTCCCGCTTTGCGCGGATTGCGATACGGCCAATGTGTGCCGCATCCTGTCCTAGTGTTCTTCAAAAACGGCGGGCTCTGTCACCGTGGGTTGATGCGCCGACAACCACCGCTTATACAAGATCACACTAAAGCTGGTATTGCCTGCGACAGAAAGCTCAAGCCTGACTTCGCCCCCATGTTCCTGGGCAATGTGCTGGGCCAGCGTCAGACCGAGGCCCACGCCATTTTCCTTGCCTGCACTCACGAACGGCTGAAAGAGTGTGTGCCGAATTGCAGCCGGTACGCCACGTCCGTTGTCCGCGATGCCAATACGAATTTTTTCATCATCCTCGGCAAGCGTCACACTTACCACCGGAGGATATACCCCATTTCGCGCGGCCTGACATGCGTTGAGAATGAGATTGTAAAGCGCACGCCCGAGTTTCGTACCGTCTACCCATGCTGTAACTGCAGGCAGACCCTCGGCCGCAATCGCAACGTCACGGCACTCCGGATGCTGATGGACGGATGAAACTGTTCGCTCCACCAACTGCGTCAGCGATTCATGGCGGATTTGAAGCACCTGGCCGGTCTGGCTGAACAACAGCAATGACTCGATCAGATTTGTCATACCCTGCACGCCGTCTCTAACTTCCGTCAGCAGTTCATCTCGCTCCTCATCCCGGGCATGAGGATCACTCATGAACTCGGCATTGGCGTAAATCGCTGAAAGATGATGGCGCAAATCATGTGAGACGGAGCTTGCCATCCTCCCAATCGTCGCAAGCCGGTCAGCGGCTATGAGTTCCGCCTGGGTCCGCTTCAATTCGCCGCGCATGCGGTCGAAGGCGAGGCTCAACTCTCGCACTTCGACCGCGCCTTCGTTGGTTAGTGAGTATGTAAAATCGCCCTGCCCCAATGCCCGCGCACCCGCGACCAGGGCCTCAAGCGGGCGCGTTACCGTGCGCGATATCGCTGTGGCCAGCATGAGGCCGATCGCCAACGAGGAGAGACCCAGCGCGAGCACCCATTGATTCACTCGCCGTAGATAATCCCGCGCGCGATCGTACGATTTGAGCACGACAAACTCCGCACTGCCCTGCCCCTTCAAAGCCAGAGGGGAAGCCGCCGCGAGGTAAGACTCGTGATCGAGCTGAATCGTCTCCGGATCTTTAGTAGCCCCGTTCAATCGTTGATTTGCAAGACGTAAATCCGGCAATCGTTCGGGCGCGACGGTGGTGGCTGAAATCTCACCGTCAACCAGGACGGCCACATCCGCTGCGGCAGCCTCACGAACGTCTTGCACCTCCTGCGGACCGATAACGTAACCAATTACGACATATCCCAGTCGCGAGTCATTGGCAGGAGAACCAAAATACAATTGACGGATCGACAACTCATATAAGTTGCGGCCAAATGCGATCCTGCATGGCTGTTCCGCATCTTCGGGCGCGGCCATGCACGCCCGCAAACCAGGCTCCACCTGCGGGCCGGTCAACGCAGTGCCGCGGTTGAGATGTGTGAAGAGCTTTCCATTCTGCCCGAGGAGAGCAAAGAAGTCGCTGCCGCTGATCGTCCAGAACTCTGGGCTGCCATCCTGTATCGTCTGCGGGTCCTGGGTCGCCATCAGAGCTTTGAGACTTGGCAGGTCGGCCAACAGCCCCGCTTCACGCGACAGCATCTCATTTCGCTGGCGAGATATGTTGCGGAAGGTGCTGAAGGAGTGCGCGAGATCGGACTCGAGCCCCTTGCGAATCTCCTGCTGAACACTCAGCCGGATGATCAGCAGGCAGGTCGCCGTAAGCCCCAGCGAGACTGCCAGGAGCGAAACCATCAGGGTGGTGCGCATGCGCCAGCGTTTCATTGAATCACAATCTTATCCGGCAATCGAATCGGCCCTCAAACATGAGGTACAAATTTATAACCGATTCCATGAACCGTACGAAAGTGTACGGGGTTGGCCGGATCGCTCTCGAGCTTCTGGCGCAGCTTCAATATCTGGTTGTCGACAGACCGGGTCGTCAGATGGAAGCTCAGCCCCCATACATCATCAAGCAGTTCTTCGCGCGTTACTGCCCGACCTGGGTTATCGAGAAAAAAACGAAGCAACTTGAACTCATGCGCCGTCAGCGAAATCGGAGCGCCTCCCTTGTGAACCTCCATGCTCACGACATCCACAGTGACATCGCCAAAGCCAAGCGGCAGGGCCTCGACCTTCTTCTTGTTGCGTCGGATTGCCGCCTGGACACGCGCCAGCAGCTCACGCGGGCTGAAGGGCTTGGTCATGTAGTCATCGGCACCGGTCTCAAGCAGTAGCACCTTATCGGCGACCTCTGAGACGGCACTGAGAACGATCACCGGTGTATCGCTCGACCACGCCTTGATTTCCTTACAGACAATCCGGCCAGAAAGACCGGGCAGCATTAGGTCAAGCACCACTGCCGCAGGCCGCAGATACTTGCAGGAGGCAAGCCCGGAGGGCCCATCGCCTTCGACGTGGACAGCATAATCCTCGGCTGTGAACTGGCGCCGCAAAGCACGCTGGATGCGAGGATCGTCTTCGATAACAAGAATCAAGCTCATGAGAATTCTCTGGTTACGGCTTCAGCCTGTAGATGCAAAGTCTCCTCATCTAGTTTCAACCAGAATGCACAAGGTTTTCTACCAAGAAGAGGAAATGACAAAGTTGTGACAAATCCGGTCATCGCGAATGCGTTTGGGCGTCATAGCAATGGCTCCATAGCTGCTTCACCTCCCACGTCAGAGTGGCTTTCTACCCGGATTCGCGATAAGCGGCGAAAGAGAGCCGCGGCAACAAGAGCAAGCACTGCAACTGCAGAGAGCGATGCAGAGTATCCAAAGCGGACAATCGCCCAGCCCATCGCCAATGCCGATAGAGCCTGCGCAGTCGCGTTAACAAAAAGCGTTGCCGCCGATGCGCTGCTGCGCTGCTTCTCGGTTGTGCGCGCCATCAACAGGCTGTAAATTCCTGGCTCGTTCATGTACTGCGCCGCCATATAGGTGCAGTAGACCGACGACGCAAAGGGTACGGTGCGCGAAGCAGCTAGCAAACCGAGGCTGACAGCAGTAGCCAACTGAGTGCACATGATGCCTCTTGCGAGGCCCACGCGTCGAAAGAGCAGAGGCGCACTTAGAATTGCTGCAAACTGCACCAGCTGCGAGACGGAGAATATCGTTCCTGTCTTCTCCAGAGACACTCCCAAATGATGAACAAAATATACATTTGCAAAGGGTGCAAATGATCCAGTGACAAGTCCCCAGATCGCAACTGCGGGCAGAAAGCTCCACAGGAATGGATTGCGCACTCGTGCCCGCCGTGCCGGCATGGTGGGCATCGGCAGCGCAATTCGCGCCAGGGGTATAAGCGCAAGCGCTGCCACGCAGCAGCCGGTAAGGAGAGTGGCGCGATCCGCTTGGGTCACACTGAGGACGTGGCCGGTCAACCGCCGGCTCCACGCGGAGTTTCTCAGTAATCCGGGCAGGTTGCCTGCGACGAGCCCCCCAACTCCAGCAAAACCGATGCCAGAAGAGAACATGAGGCTGAACGCGAATGGCCGCTGCTCCTCTTTCGCCACAGCCGCAATTACAGGCGGCAGGCAAACCGCCCACGTACACATAGCGATGCCGCCCAGCAGCGCCAATACCAGTTGCAGCGGCTGCCAGACAAGAGATGTGCGTAGTACCGACAGGCTAACTGCAAGCGCGGCGCCCAGCATCAGCGTCCAACGCAAACCAATGCGCTCAATCAGCTTGCCAGTGGGAATCGTGCCCAGAATGCTGCCTGCAGCCATCAGGCTGCCGATGTAGCCAAGGGTCTGCTCGGTCCATCCAAAGCCGATCAGATAAATGTTGAATAAGAAATAGAAGATCGAGAATCCCAGCGTAAAAAAAATCCATGCCGCAAAAAACATCCAGAAGTGACCGCGCGGCGCGTGGGCAGTCCAACGCCGCAGCGCCGCTCGCGCCTGAACAAGGGAAAATCTCTGCATGCCCTCCAAGGAAAGTTTCATGGATACAGATGTCCTTGATCGCGAACGACGGTGGAGGACTGCGTGGACTCTACCATTCTCTTCAGGCAATCGATGGCCAGCGATAGATCGTCATACCGAAACTCATAGACAGTCGCCGCGGACAGTACCTCGAGAATGGGTAGATGAATCGCCCTGATTTCTGGTGTGGGGTAAAGACGCCTGAGAAAATATTCGCGCGCAGCTGCATAAGAAAGCTCAGTGAGCGTGGGCCTCGCTGCGGCTTGACGTTTCAGTAAGAGAATGGATTGGATCGCCGCGGTATCCGAAGTGAGAATGCCTGGCAACTCCGCGGTTGGAATCTCAATGGATGGCTTGCCCTCCGCCCTGGGCGTCAAACTGCGGCCAGCGATCTCAGGAAAGATTTCGCGCGCCGAGGGACGAAAGCGCACCTGGCGGGAGTTGCCCATCACGCTCGGCCTGAAGAGGCCCCAAAGCAGAAAGCTTGTGTCATCGGAGGTATAAGTCCATCCTGAACGGGCGCAGGCATACGATAATGTCGATTTGCCGGCGCCTGAGTCTCCGCAAAGAAGCATTCCGTGTCCATGCCAGCTCACTGCCGCTGCATGAAGGCAGGTGGCGCGCCCGGTGCAGATCATGATGAGAGCAGCCGCCTCGAGAATGTGATAGCGAAGATATGCACGATGATGCACCGCTGCCCGGCTGACGCACCCGAACGCGAAGCCTTGCTTCAGATCGCAGACCACATGGTTCTGAGCGTCCGCGACAAAGCTGATGAGATGGCCCTGAGCACGAGCGACCACTCCAGGAGGACAGGCAAGACTCTCAGAATCTGTAACGGTAAGAGTGAGACGCAGCTTGGGAGCATCATGGCACCTGGCCATGCTGCCCCAGCTTTCCCTTGCTGCCATCAATACCGCTTCATCATTGGTCCTGATTTCCAGGGAAAAACCGACTGGATAGAACACCTCACAGAGAGGCGGATCTACCTTGCACAGCAGCGGATCAAGCTCATGTTCCGCAACGTTACTTGCAGCATGGGAAGCAGGCTGAGTGGCTTCTTCAAGAAAGTTAGCAGCCGAAGAGTAAGTCACAGAGGAAACCTTTCTCGTGTCCATCCTGCCATGGCACAGCGGAAGACAAGCTTGAAGAGCATCATCTGCCTCTTCATCGCACTACCGCACACTTGTCCGCAGCCAAGGATGTCAAAAGGCATACTTCAATCCGAGTTGGATGATGCGCGGGTTGGCAGCCGTCGAAGTAATCATGCCGAAGGAAGGATTGAGATTGACCGGACCATTCGGACCCTGCGTGAAGTCGAGACTATTGTTTGGGTTGCCAAACTGAGGCGTGTTGGTCAGGTTGAAAAACTCCGCTCGAAAGCGAAGGCTGTTCGATTCTCTCAACGGAAAAATGCGTTCGATGGACATATCGATGTTGTGCTGACCGGGCCCGCGCACCAATCCGACAGCGCTATTGCCAAAGTCCGTGTCTCCCGGGCCACTGGCGTTTGGTGCCTCCGGCGCGATTGTGAATGCAGTCGGATCGAGATAGCCATTTAGAACTCGTGAGTGAAGCGACCCATGCGTTGCGGGATTGGCTCCCGTGCTCTGTGCCCTGTTCTCAAAATTGCCGTACACCAGGCCGGCGTTGCTATCGAGCACCGTAATCGGACTGCCCGACTGAATGACCGTGATCCCAGAGAACGCCCAGTCATGGAGCGCAGTTCGCGCGAAGGCCGGCGCATTCTGAAACTTCGGCACTGTCCAGGTGAAGCTCACCACCGCCCTCTGCGAACGGTCGAAGTCGGTCAGTCCGTACGACTTTCGCGGATTGTTCTGATCGTTGGTGACCAGCCAAAGCTCAAAAACCGCGCCGCCTCCGGAGCCGCTGGTTTCGTCGAGAGTTTTCGACCAGGTATAACTCCCGAGAAATTGGAGTCCATGACCCAACCGTTTGGTGACGCTGGCCTGGAGCGAGTTGTAGTTCGCTTCAAAATTCGTATCGGAGAACAGCGAGCCCGTAGCAATGCCTTGAAATGGCACGCGCTGTGTGACATTGGCTGCCGTGTTTGTCGTCGCTCCATTGACAGGATTTTGTTCACTCGCAAGCAATGCCTGGTTAAATTCGAGCGTGCCTGGCGAATGCAATGTATGCGAACCGACGTAGCCCACTTCGAGGAGATAGTCCTGTGCAAACGCATATTGAAGATTGATGTTGTACTCCTGCGTGTAGGGGTCGATCACCCGTGGAGAAACGCCCGATGTAAATGAGCCTCCACCGGCCATCCTTGGCTGGTAGATCGGAAAGCTCGATGGAGCCGGGAGTTGCGGACTGAAGGGATTCTGGAGGGTCGCGCCGGCATTGAGTGCATCGAACGATATCTGTTGAATCGAGAACGGCTGCTGACCCAACTGCGACTCGGCAAACTCTGCCGAAGGACGATCGTAGTAAATTCCATAGCCGCCACGCAGCAACAGAGTTGGCTTTTGCGTCAGTTGCAAAGCGAATCCAAGCCGCGGAGAGACATCGTGATAATCGGTTGACCAAAGTCCCGAGGTAGAGGTGCGAGTTACCCCGTCCGGCACGGTCCCTTTATAGTTTGCCGATACCGTAAATCCGCTCAGCGATCCTCCGATAGGAACCGAGCCCGATGCAATCGCCGGGTTGAAATTTGAGAGAAATCCATGGATCTCGACCGGTGGCCCGAAAACTTCATAGCGCAGCCCCGCGTTTACTGTAAGCCTCTGGGTCAGCTTGTAATCATCCTGAATAAAGCCAGCCAGATCTGTATAGCGCTCATCCTTGCGAAAGTCGCCCGAACTGCCTGCGGTAAGCGTTACGTTACTTACACCAGTAGGGCTTCCGTTTTGCGCCGCGCTTTGGCCCAACAGGAAGTCGTCGAACGTTCCAATCACAGCTGCGCCATCCGCGCTGAATGGCGCATTGACGTCAACTTCGTGGCGTTTGAACTCAAGGCCATACCGCAGGCTTTGACGATTGTGCGTATACGAGAGTGTGTCTTGCCAGACGAAGCTGTTCGTGTTCTGCCATTGCGATGGAGTGCCTCCGTCGCCGGTGGTGAACAATCCGCTGACCTCGACCTCAGGCGCAACCTCCGTTGGCCCTGCAATGCCGGTTGGGGTGCTCATGCCGAGGTCGGAAGCCAGGATCGGATTGGTGATTGCCGATAGCCCTGCGAAGCGTATGTAGCCAAAACGCGCCACATTCACAAGGTTTGGGCTGAACACATGCGAGTCGGCCAGAACGAACATTGTGTTCTGATCAAGTTCATTCGTTCCCCAGCCGGGAACATTGGCTGCATTCGAAGAGAAAGGTTCAATCGTCGGAGCGTGCGAATAGAAGAATCGTCCCGACAGTGTGTTCTTGTCGCTCAAAACCTGATCCATATTCGCCGTGAATTGGTCTTCTCTGTAGCTCGCTGGAATCGCGAACGTTGACTGCCCTACCGGCAACTGCCCAGGGTCGCTACTGTTGAGATTTACCTGCGGGCTCGGAACAGCAAACTGACCATTGGCGAATTTGAAATTAAGCAATGCAATGGCCACTGGATTGATATTTGATCCGTCGCAGGCCACTTGCACTCCGCCTGCATTGGTCAAATATCCAGCCGCGTTTCCATGATTGGCCGGACAAAACTGTGCACCTAGCGTAGCAGCGGAGCGATCCGAGGTTAATTGCGGTAGCGTGGCTGTAACTCGCGCGCCCTCGCCATTGCTCGATCGCAGGCCTTGATATGCTCCGAAAAAGAAGCTTTTATTCCTTACAATCGGTCCTCCAAAGGTGCCTCCAAACTGGTTCTGCTTCAGCGTCGGCCGCGGCTGTCCATCGAGATTCAGAAAGAAGTCGTTCGCATTGAAAATATTGTTGCGAACGATCTCCCACGCGCTGCCGTGAAACGCATTGCTGCCGCTCTTGCTAACCAGATCAACGTTGGCCCCGGCGCCTCTTCCATAGGAAGAGTCATAGTTGGCAGTCTGTACCTTGAACTCTTGAATCACGTCTGGCGCGGGTACAGCTGTGCCTACTTCCTCACCATCGTTGGCCGCAGAGTTCTCCGCGAGATTGTTCGCATCCACACCATTGAACTGAAAATTATTCGAGGTTGTTTTCCCGCCGTTCGACGTTACATTCTGGCTGTTGCGGCCTAATGCAGCGGCATCGGGCAGTTGCACATTCACCCCCGGAGAGAGCGCCAGCATCTGCGTGTAGTTGCGGTTCGCCAAAGGAAGCTCAACAATGGTGCTCTCATCGATCACATGGCCTAGGGCCGAAGTCTGAGGCTGAGTAATATCTACCTCGACCGTAGCGTCCACCTTGCCTACGGATAGCTTCAGTGTGAGGCTCGTCACTTCGCCAACATTGACCGCGACAGTATGGACCGAGCTTGCCTCAAAACCGGCAGCATGCGCCGTCACCGTATATGTTCCAGGAGGCAGTAACGGCAGGCGAAACGAGCCCTGAGCACCCGAAGATACAGCTCGAGACAGATGCGTGCGGTCATCTACAACATTGACCAGCGCATTGGATAGCAGCGCACCGGAGGAATCATAAACTGAACCGGCGATCGCGCCCGTAGCGGCATCCTGGCCAAAGAGAAGTGGCTTGGCCAGCAGAGAGAACGTTAAGAATAGAAAGGCGTATTGGAGGATATGCTTCGTTTTCATTTGTTTCGTCCCAGCCTCTTCGTAGAGCTCACAGGAACAAAGTCTATGCAGAAACTTCTTTGACTGTGTCTTGGAGTTGTCGTGGTTTGGTCATCGTTTGCGCGATCCGTGCGTGCTCGTTTGTCGGTCTTACTGACCCTTTGATCGGTCATATCGCCGGAAGCATCGAGCCAATCAAAATCACTGCGAGCGCAGTTCAGGAAGAAATTGCCTCTTTGATGTGCCGGCGCCGGCGCCGCCAGCGCACCCCCTCAATGTGCATCCGTAATCCTTCAACAATCTGAAACTGGATGCGAAACCAGAAGTACCGAATGTGGTAGTACTCCTGACGCAATCTCTTGAGCAAGCTATCTTCCGGTGTCGGATAACATATGCGAGTCACGCGATAAAGCTTCAACAGACTGCGTTTCTTTTTCTTTCTTTTCATGTTCTTGTCGCTTGCAATCTCAGCCTCAAGCAGCACATGCAGTTTGGTTCCAGGTCCATTCGCCAGGATCGCCTTGTGTCCATAAAGATTGGCCCATAGGCGAACTGGCGCAGGCATCAGGTCCAGCGTCCACGACTTGAGTTGCGATGGAACTCTTCCCCCAAACAGCCTGATCGATAACATGGTTGCTAGACTTATTGCCACATCAGCATTGTGTATGTCGCACGCAATGCTCCGGACCTCCTCCCAGAAGTGCAGATCATCAAAACGTACCGACATATGCCTTCTAAATTCGAGTAGCCAGGATGGGCGGGTAGTCGGGCTGCACAGGTGGCGTAGCAGATGCATGGCTTGCTCTACAAATTGATCTGCCGGCGAAAACACCGGGAAGAGATGGCCATTCCATGCGCGCAGCGTCCTTCGGTCGAGTCTTGGGTCTCGCGTTGGGATGTTGATGTCTTTGGGATCAAACGTAAAATGCAACTCGACCGATCGCTGCGGCCTGGGCCTGTAGTAGTCTTCCCTGCGTACCATCTCGGAGGATCCAGCCTCGAACTGCCATTCAGTCGGCCAGCACTTGGTCCGTACGTAGCCGCGCTTCTCCAGAATTTCGCGGCAGAGGTTCAAATCATCCCCATCGACCATGAAGTCAAAATCAACCTGGTGACGCAGGGACGGATCGGGGCATGAGTCAGGTGAAAGAGTGAACCCTTTCTCATTCGCATACTGTATGCCCGCCGCCTGGAACGCTTCATTGATTGAGCAGAACTCGGCCAGCATCGCCGCAGAACGTAGGCGATTGTCCGCACGGTTCTGTTGCAGTCTCGCCAATATCTTTGCGGGAATGAATTCCTCGATCCCCAGTATTTCCAGCCGATCCAGGAAGTAAAGCGTCATGCCGCTCGCGTCAAGCCACAGAGAACTGCTCGACCAGTCCCGCTGAGTCAGTCCGGACAGCCGCTCGACAGTATGTTCTGCGGAATCTCGAAAACTCGCGATCACCGCTTCAACCACTCGACTATCTGCACACGCACTGAACTGCATCGTTCGACTCTCTTTCCCAACCCATCAATGGCTGTAGAATTCCGGTTCGCCAAGACTGCCTGCGGGTGGAAGATGCCGCAGATAGAGCACGATGGACCATATCTCGTCGTTGCTCAACGTTCCACTCGACGCAGGCATGCCTGATGGAGCCACACCGTTATCGATCACCCACTTCAACTGGCCGTCGGAGTACGACTGCACATCGGGTGAAGCCAGCGACGGCAAAGGCGGCGACATGTTCTCGGCAAATGGAACGCCTGTGTTCTGGCCATCGAGTCCATGACATGCAGTGCAGTAGTGGCCGAATGCTTCCTTGCCATCGGCAAGATGTTCAGGCGTAAATGTCACAGGGTTCTTCATCGACTTGCCGCCAACGGTGATGCGATGTTTGATTCCAGTGACGATACGCGTCTCCGCGCTGCCCGGATGCTTAACTTTGCAGCCGCATGCCAAGACCAACAAACCTGTAAACGCCACGTATATGGAGCAGCGCATGATCACTCCGTGACATGCAGAGTTAGCTTCATCGAGCCGTGGCCTGAACCGCAGAACACGGAGCATTGGCCGATGAAGGTGCCCACCTTATTCGGCGTAAACGTCACCTCGTTGGTCTTGCCCTTCTTCGCATTCACCACTACGTTGAGTTCTTTGAACTTCAACCCGTGATCCACATCGGCGCTGGTGAGCACCAGTACTACTGGCACACCTTTTTTCAAGGTGATTTCGCCGGGCGTAAAGTTAAAGCGCTTGGCCGTAATCTCGATGCGCTGCGGCGACTGTGCATCCGCGTGGGTAATTGCTCCGCCAAGAAGAGTGAGAGAGATTGCGACATGCCAAAGGATGGCGAGCTTGGTTTTCATCTGTACCATTTCTCCTGGGCGGGGATTATAAGCAGAGGTAAGTTCCGTCCCCGCACGACCCACACTAACGGTCTTTCGCCGGCAAAGTGTCAGCCCTCGGTCCTCGCAATGTCATCTGTTTGTCACGCCTGTTGGGCAAGCAAATTCGTGAGGATTTCGCAGTGGCTGCGGGTCGAGTCGCATCTCAATGGTGCTTTCGCATAGACACAGAAAACAGTGTGCGGACTGTGACTCTGGTCGGATGATTTCAGACGGCACTCGGTGTGAAGCCGTCAGGCTAGTGACAAACCGATGATGAGCTTCAGACCGCGCGCTGACACATTGCGAAAACGCTATCGCTAGCCTTGTCTCATGTTGAGTCCCCTATCGACGCACCGCTTTCTGGGACGCGTATTCGCCATGATGCTTGCCCTTGGCGCTATATGCCTCGTTCCGTCTCTCAACGCACAGGACACTCCGCCACAGAACACGGCCGCCCGGGACATTCCATTGATCTCTGGCGGGCTCGCGTTTTTCACCAGCACCAACGGAGGCAACACAACCTATACGCCAACGCTTACACCCCTGACTGCTATCCCTGTCGGTCCTCACGTGCTCTTCGAGTCACGCGCGACGCTGCTTGAGAGCTTCTTTCCCCAGGGCGGCGGCAAAGGTTATACGACAGCGCACTTTGTAGGTTTGTCTTATGCACAGATCGATTACATCTTCTCCCCGCACATCACGTTGGTCGGCGGACACTTCCTCATTCCTTTTGGCACCTACAACGAGCGGCTCACACCTATCTGGATCATGAACCTGCAGGATGGCCCATTGCTGTACGGCATCGGAACTATGGGCAGTGGCAGCGGCACCGGTGGCATGGTGCGCGGCAGCATTATGGCAAACGATCGCATCTCGCTCAACTACGCTGCGTATGTCTCGGCTGGAACCAGCAACGAACAGGTATCTTCATCGCGCTCTACTGGCGGCCAGCTGAATGCCTTTCTTCCCAACGCTCGTCTTGAGATCGGCGCCTCCTATGGGCGTCTTCTCGAGCATCCTCAATCCAACGCTATCGGAACGCATGTCTGGTGGACTCCCGGGGCTTTTCCATTACAGCTCCGCTCAGAGTACGCGCACGGCCCGCACTCGCAAGGGTACTGGGTCGAAACAGCCTATCGCCTGTCGCAGTTCAACGGTGACCAAAGCACCATAGGCCGCCTCGAGCCTGTCTTCCGCATCCAGCAAACCTTCCGCAACAGTCCAGGATCGGATGGCCTGCCTGCGACAGATACGCAGCGTATCGACTTCGGTCTCGATTATCATCTGCCGCATGAAGTCAGGATCAACACCAGCTACGCGCGCCGGTTCTCATCCACCGGTGACTCTAACATATGGGAAACGGCACTCATCTACCGCTTTCTCTTCCCAGCATGGAGAGGCAAATGAATACAACATGGAAACGGCTCTCGCTAGGAATGCTCTTTGTGGCCGCGCTGCCCCTCCTCTCGCAAACAGCTAAGGATAAGGCTGCTCCAGCCGCACCTGTGCACAAACAAGCTGGCAATATCTCAGCGCAAACCTCCAAAGAACATGACGGCCAGCAGGTGTGGGAACAAAACTGCTCGCGCTGTCATAATGCTCCGCAGGGCTTTTCTTCGCGCATCTCCGGAACGATAGTTCGCCACATGCGTGTGCGTGCCGGCCTAAGCAAGCAGGATGAACAGGCGCTGATGCGCTTTCTCAATCCATAGGGGAGGGGCGTAGCAGAACACCCTTCAGTCACTGAACCGAGTCACAAGGTTACCGTCGCGGGTCAAACGTAACGATGCGAGATTGGAGCGCGGCTTGCCAGAGATCAAGTCGGCGGCAATCTCTCCATACGCCGGAGCATACTTGAAACCATGCCCGGAGCAGCAACTGAAGATCAATACATTTGCGTGCTCCGGGTGCCTGTCGATGATGAAGTGATGATCCTCTGTCAATGTATAGATACACGGCTTCATTTCACACGGCTGCTCTGAAAAACCTACAAAGTAATTTCGAATACAAGCCGAGAGCCTCATCGCATCTTCTGTGTTTGCACTAACCGGCAGCTGATCTGGATCGATCTGCTGTCGCAAGTGCTTGTCGTGGCCAATCTTTAAACGGCCATCGGGTGTTGGCATCCCATACCATCCGCCATCCGCATCGAGAACGAAGATAGGGAAGTCCGCGCTCTGCACCTTAGCACCAGATGTAGTTTCAAACCAGGCCAGAGCGCGGCGTTCCGTTGAAATGGAAATGTTGAGCTCCGGAAAAATCTTCGGGAGCCAGGCCCCTGCCGCAACCACAAGGAAATCCGCTGCGATCGTCCCGTGTTCAGTACGAACCTTGGTGCCACTTGCACCATAATCGATCCCGATGACAGCCGTCTCATGCAACAACTTCACGCCATTTTTTCGCGCCATTGTATGAAGAAATGTTCGAGTAGCATCCGGCCTCACGAAGCCGCTCAAGGGCTGATACACAACGCGCCAATCTACCGGCAATTTGTAGTGCGGATGACGACGATTGAACGCCTTTCCATCCATTGTCTCGAAGGGTTGTCTGTACCGCCTGCAAAGCTCTTCACTTGCATTGACCATCTTGCTTGATTCAGGCCCAGCATCGATACCGCCGCACTCCACAAACAAGTTTTCCTTGGCCATGCTATTCCATGCATGCCAGCCGGCGTAGCTAGCTTCCGCCATCTCCACATAGACCTCGCCCTCGTGCGGTACACGGCGAAAGATGCGCGTATCCCCATGCGACGAGCCACGCTCATGGAGAGGTGAGAACTGCTCGACTCCGGTGACGCGAAAACCACGCGACGCCAGCACAGCCGCAATGCTACTTCCGACGATACCCAATCCCAGGACAATCACATGCGGTTGTGTTGGCATCGTTGCTATTCCTTGATTCAATCGGAATGCGTTTCAAATCAGTCGTTGGAAGGGAACGTAGTTCTCAGCCCGCGCGATTCATCAGCGTCGCAACATAAGCCGCACCAAATCCATTATCTATATTCACGACCGTCACATTGGGCGAGCACGAATTCAGCATTCCCAATAGCGCAGCCACACCACCAAACGATGCTCCATAGCCAACGCTGGTAGGCACCGCAATGACCGGAACCCCCACCAGCCCGCCAACCACGGATGGCAGCGCACCCTCCATGCCCGCGCACACAATCAACACCTTCGCATCTCTCAGGCGATTGTGCTGTGCAAGCAGCCGATGCAATCCGGCCACTCCAACATCGACCATCATGTCGACAGTGTTGCCCATCAGCTCCGCAGTCACGCGAGCCTCTTCAGCAACAGGCAGATCGCTCGTTCCCGCACAAACTACGCCTATTGTTCCGCGGCCTCTAGTAGCGTGCGACTGCTTGAGCGTGATGCACGATGCCATCTCATGAAAAACTGCCGTAGCGATGCTTTCTCGCACCGCATCAAACTGCTCGCGGCTAACACGAGTCGCTAGTACATTCACGCCGGAAGCTGCGAGACTCGCAAAGATTTTCGCAACTTGCTCCGCAGTCTTGCCCCTGCCATAGATCACCTCGGGCATGCCCGTGCGCACCGAGCGATGGTGATCTACTTTGGCAAATCCAAGGTCTTCAAAGGGTAGGTTCTTCAATCGCTCGCAAGCATCGTCGGGAGTAACATCGCCACCCTGTACCGCTTCCATCAACTGACGCAACTGGTCCTGGTTCACGCCTGCGCTTCCTTCAATAAATAAGCCGCCATCGCGGCCTGCATCACATGCTTCAACGGCACTCCATGCTTTTCCGCAATCGCACGACAATCCTCGAACTCAGGTGAAGTGTTGATCACCTCGCCGTCCGCAAGCATCCCGATCTTCATTCGAACAATGCCCCACTCCGTATCTACAGAAACAAAACTCCGCGCCAAAACAATCTTCTGTTCTTCTCTATAGCGAAGCCCCAGCGTCGTCGTCTCCGCAAAGACTCTCTTCTTCAGATGCTCTGCGTTTTCCGGAGAACAGAGGACGGTCAACTGCATTCCCGTGCGCCCCTTCTTCATCTGCACCGGCGTGCGATACACATCCGATGCACCGCCAGCAAGCAATCGGTCCGCAACATAGGCTAGCAATTCTGGAGTGGCGTCATCGATCGTAGTTTCGATAATGCCAACTCGCTCGCCAACACTCAAGCGATTCTGCTCCTGCAAGGCTCCTGCATTCGTCGATTCTCCAATCACCAGCCGCAGAACATTTGGCTTGCCCGGCAAATCGCGAGTGCCCGCACCATAGCCGGTCGCACTCATCGCCATCGCCGGAAAATTTGAAGACGTCACATCGAGCGCTCGAAGGAGCGCAGCTCCCGTTGGCGTAACCAGTTCCTTCTGCACTCCGGAGGAATAAACCGGCAAATCGCGCAGCAACTCAAGCGTTGCCGGCGCAGGAACGGGAAAGACACCATGCGCGCAATGCACATGCCCACCGCCAACATTCAGCGGTGAACAGATCCATTTCTCGACTTGCAGTTCGCTCCTAAGCCAATGACAGCCAGCAGAGACCGCAACAATATCCGCAATCGCATCCACCGCGCCTACCTCGTGGAAGTGGATATTCTCTACCGGCACGTTGTGTATCTTGGCCTCTGCATGGCCCAGCAGTTGAAAGGCTTTCGTAGCTAACGCCTGCACTTCCAAAGGCAAATTCGAGTCGCGAATGATCTCCAGAATCACCGGCAGCGAGCGCCCATGAACATGCGCCTCGTGCGAATGGCCGTGGGGATGATCGTCCCCGTGTGCGTGAGAATGTGAGTGCCCGCCACTCCCATGATCGTGTGAGTGAGTATGTTCAGCAGGAACAGTCGCAACAGCATGAGCGTTTTCGGCTATCTCTCCCTGCAGCGTCACAACATCGACCTTGGCAGCGTCGATCCCGCTGCGGTTAACCCGCCGCAGCTCCAGCTTTGCTTCCACCCCCAGGGCGGCAACCGCATTTTCCAACACAGAAAATGGAACCCCGGCATCCACCAGCGCCGCCAGAAACATGTCTCCACTGATGCCCGAGAAGCAGTCGAGATAAGCGATCTTCATACCGCACCATCGTCTGTGGTGGGCCTCTGTGAAGTAGCAAATCCGATCTCCGAAATCGGCAGCAGCACATTCGGCAAGACCGCATTCATTGAGCCCGACCGATAGCCCTCAAGATCGAGCGTCACATACTTATAGCCAATCCGCTTCAGCGCCGCACTCGCCTGCTCAAACATCGACAGCGATAGCATCCTAGCCAGCTCTTCGCGCGCAATCTCGATGCGCGCCAACTCGCCATGATGCCTTACGCGAAACTGCCGAAAGCCCATCGCAAACAGACTCTCCTCTGCCTTCTCAATGAAGTCGAGCGTCTCTCGCGTCACTGGCAGCCCATACGCAATCCGCGAAGAAAGACAAGCCGATGCAGGCTTGTCCCAGATGCGCAAACCCGCTTCCCGCGCCAGCGTGCGAATCTCCTCTTTGGTCAGCCCAGCTTCCGCCAAAGGTGCCAGTACATTGTGTTGTGCAGCAGCCTTTTGCCCTGGCCGGAAATCCCCGCGATCGTCCACATTCATCCCGTAAGCAACACTTGAAAATCCCAGCGGGCCGCCGGCCTGCGACATCACATCAAAGAGCTCATCCTTGCAGTGAAAGCAGCGCGAGCCATCATTGCGCACGTAGTTCAAGTCTTCAAGCTCATGCGTTTCAATCACTCGCAGCGGAATGCCTTGGCTCTCGGCAAAGTCCACCGCATCGCGCAGATGCGTCCGCGAGAGACTCGGTGAATCCGCAATCACCGCCAGCATCCCCGCACCCAGCACCTCATGCGCCGCATACGCCAGATAAGCCGAATCGGTTCCCCCTGAATACGCGACCATCATCCGGCCAGCATCCCGCAAGCGCGCATAAAGCGTATCGCGCTTGGCTTCGAGTTGTGCGGAAACACGACCTTCAGATGCCATGACCAGCCTTTGTTCAGCAATCGCTATCGAATTATTTCGACGAGCCACCCAGTCGTTGGGATGCAGACCGCCGCGGGAATGCCTTCAATCTCTACGCGATCATTGTAATCGCCGAACTGTTCCTACTGTACTTTCTCGCGTTCCCGCAGCTATTGCAGCCGGTCCCTCACCTGCCGGTATACACTTTCGCCAGCGGATCTTCAGCCCAGCTCCAAGCCTCAGGCATCGTTCGCATCTCATTTTTACGGGAATTCCATGTCACGCCATTCTGAAAAATTGACTGGGTTCATAGTCATCCTCGGCTTCGCAATTGCAAGCCCTGCGCAGATGCAGATGCCCGCCTGCCACCAGATGTCCGCCAACACCAACGTCGCCGCGCCGGAAACCCTTCCGCCGCCGCAAAAGCTCACCGGTATTGGCAATCTCCACTTCCCCATCAGCTCCAAAAATCCTGAGACCCAAGCATGGTTCGACCAGGGCATCAACCTCGTCTTCGATTTTTGGGATTACGAAACCGATCGCGCCTTCGAGCAGGCCATCCGCACCGATCCCAACTGCGCCATCTGCCACTGGGCGCTCTCCGAGTCGCTCGGCATCCATAACAAAGAGGTCGAGGGCTACGCGCACGACGAACTAATGAAAGCGGTCTCCCTGCGCAGCCACGCAGACAAGCGCGAAAAGATGTACATCGAGGCCGCCCAGGCTGAAGCCGGCTCAATCACCGGCAAATACGCGTCGGCGAACAAAGAGGGCGACGAGGGCAAGTCCATCCTTCGCCAGATCGTCCATAAGTATCCCAAAGACATCACCGCCCGCCTTCTCCTCGCCGAGGCACTTCAGGATGGCTACGACCGCGACACCGGCAAGGCCCGCCCCGGCACCGCCGAAATGATCACCATACTGCAAGGCATCCTCAAAGAAAAGCCCGACGACTCAGCCGCCAACCACCTCTGGATCCACGCCGTCGAGGCCAGCCCGCATCCCGAGCAAGCGCTCCACTCCGCCCAGATTCTTGCTGAACTCACACCTAACTCCGGCCATATGACCCACATGCCGGGCCACATCTTCTATCGAGTCGGCGACTACCAACGCGCCCAGGTCTCTTTCGATTTGTCTGAGTCTGTCGACGAAACCTACATGAAAACCCAGCACGTCGCTGCGGACGACGACTGGAACTACGTCCACAACCTCATGTACTCGATCGCCAACCTGCTCGAACAGGGCCGCATGGCTCAGGCCGCGCAGACCTCAGCTCACCTCGTCGAGGCGCGCGGAGCCCGCGCCGCAACGCTCTATCCCTGGTCCACGCGCGACTCCATCAGCCGCCTCGATCCGCTGCTGCCCATCGCGCTTCGCTCCGGCGACTGGCCGCAGGTCGAGTCGCTCACCTCCAAGGCCAATCCCCCTGCGGCATTCCCAAATCTCGCGGCTCTCGCAGCTTCCCTCACTGCCTTCGCCCGCGGCATGCAGAGCATAGACCGCAACGACCTCGATTCAGCCCGCAAATCCTCCGCCGAACTCGATGCCCAGCTTTGGCGTCTCTCCCAGCAACTCGACAATCAAAACGCTCTCGATAAAAAGAAACCCGACGCACCCGCAAAACCGGCCAACCAGGCACAGCCAACCGATCCCAATCTCGAATCGATGCTGAAAAATCTCGCCATTCTCTCCCTTGAACTCCGCGCCGCGACCCTCGTTCCCAGCGGCAAAATCACCGAGGCTGAAACCCTCTTTGCGCAGGCCCGCCGCGAAGAAGTGGACCTCGGCTATCGCGAGCCTCCTGCCTTCATCCAGCCAGTAGCCGAACTCGAAGCCAAATTCTTAACCGCCGCTGGCCAGAAAGCCGAAGCCGAGAAAGCCTGGAAGCAAGCCCTCGAAGACCGACCCAAATCCGGCTTCCCGCTCTACGGCCTCGCGCTGCTTGCCGAGCAGTCCGGAGACACAGCGAAGACCACTGCGGCCTATAACGAATTTCTCAACTCGTGGAAGACCGCCGACCAGCAATTACCCGAGATCCAGCACGCCCAGCAATGGATCGTTGCGCACCCTAACCAATCCCAGGCATCGAAATGAAAACGCGTTGATTCGCGTAGCGCCTGCGGATCGACGAAAATAAAGAGATGGCCTCGTCAACTCCACCGGAAGACCGCTTAGCTCCAGTGCCGGAGCCGGGGGAGTTCTACTATGACGGCCCATACATCGTCTTCACCGAGGCTTATCATCTGCGCCGAGGCTGGTGCTGTCAGTCCGGCTGCCGCCACTGCCCCTACGGGTTCCAAAAGCCTCACGCCACGGAAGAGTAAATCCAAACATATTTCTACCTACCTCGCCAAAAACTTCCTCCCGAAATATCCTCGCCTGACAGACATCTCCCGTAACAGCTATGACATCTCAGTTGCAGTTACCAGGCCTTTCAGCCAGTTCATGCATTCGAGTACTCAACAGCCGAAATAAGACAGTCCGGGAACTTCACTTCAAGGAGGAAGATATGGGCTTGCTTTGGTGGATCATCGTAGGCGTCATCGCCGGTTGGGCAACCGGTAAAATCATGCGCGGCAGCGGCTATGGATTCATCGCTGACACCCTGCTGGGCATCGTTGGCGCAGTCATAGGCGGCTACGTCGCGGGAGCATTGGGCATCTCACCCGTCGGCGGAATGCTCTATACCATCCTCATCGCCATCATCGGGGCGGTGATTCTAGTCTTCCTATTCCGCCTCATCACCGGCCGCCGGGAATGAAATCCGGCTCTTAACTGCGTTTTGAGGAAACTACTGAGGCGCAGTTCCTGCTGCAGCGGCAGGCGTTGCTTCCCCAGCCGCCTGCGCCTCTCGCACCAGCACCGCGAACCGCGGAAACGCGAAGCTGCCGCCCGCATCGTCGATCACATTCAACTGCCCGATATACGAGCCCGGCTTCAATTTATCCAGTGGCACATCCAGCTCGATAGCCACCGCGTCTCGACCCTGTTCATTCAACGCAGTCGCCTGCACCACCGGCGTTTCGTAAACCTTCGTTGAGCCCTGAATCAGCTCCAGACTGCTCATCAAGTTGATCGTGCCTTTGGCAATTTTAGTAGTCGCATCCGCAGCTGCCTTCACCTTCGCCGGACCGTAAACCTCATACAGCAAATACAGGTGTTGCCCCTGCCGGAAGACATGGCTGATATTGGGTACATATTGCTGGCCCTCATGCACCAGCGGATTCGGCGAACCCTTCTTCGCGCCCTTTTCTGCCTGTGCCGGCACCCGCTGCGAAGCCAGCAAAATCGAACTCAGCTTTAGCGGAACCTTCTTCATATCCGGCAGCACGATATCCGTCTCAAACGAGCCCATGTGCCCGTCCTGATTCTCGCGCACTACAAACTTCAGGTGATACTTGCCCGCAGGCAGATTGAAGCTTGTCGAGTATTGAATATTCTTCTGCCGCGCCTGCTGCTGCTCATCCACCGCAAGCTTGACGGTCTCGCGCACATGCCCGATCGGCCGCTTGGCTTCATCGATCACTTCGCCAATCACATCCAGCGTCGCCTTGTCTCGGTCTCCACCCTTCACAAACGGAATCTGCGAGCCCGGAACAATCAGCGATACCGGCACATAGAATCGGTTCTCCTCCAGCCTGAAGTAGTAAGCATCGAGATACAGCGCCACATCGGTTGCCGGCAGATCGCTGGCTAACTCATCCTCCAACTCCTGTTCCCGATCCTGTTTGCCTGAATGCCTGAAGTCCGCCGGAGCATAGTATCCAGGCCTGTATTCAAGCTTCACTCCCGGCCGGTTCACCTTCACCGTCAGCTTGCGGTACTTTCCATCCCGCGCCAGGTTCGAAGAGTGAAATCCAATCACGTAATACGCCGAAGTATCGCGCTGAATCTGCGCAAACGCAGGCGAGAAGTCGTTGTTATCCAGGAACGCCTTGCCGCCCGTATCCACCGACAGCGTGGTCAGCGTCTCCTGCGAAGTAGCGTTGGCATTGAAGTTATTCTGGATCGCCCCGCCGTTATAAGCGCCCGTCCCGCGCAAGCTCCCCGTCGAAGCATCTCCCAGCGGCGAAACCGCCTGCAGTCCCCGCGTATCCAGGCTGTAAATCGAGAGATTCGCCCGCACCGCCGCGTTGATCGCCGATCGAAGCGAAGCCTGATTCTCAATCCCATCCCGGCTCAACCCGCCAGAAAAGTACAGCAGCGACTTCTTCTGATTGATCTTTTCGAGGGACTGCGAAATCGCCTTCAGCGCAAACAGTTCGCGATCTGTATTGATGTCGTTGTACTCGCTCTCATCCGGCGTGTACCCGCTCGCATCCTCTACCTGGTTCGAATTGGCCGTCGCGCCCTGCGCAAACGCGCTACCCTCGGTCCCGTTGTACATTCCGATCTTGCCGATCAACAGATCCTTGTCCGAAGTAAAATCCTGATCTACTTTCAACTCTGTATCCAGTGAAACCAGTGCAATCAAATCCGCAGGCTGTAGCTTGTGGCTGAGAAACTCCTTTGCCGCATCCACGCTGCGATCCAGATCCTCCGGCTGCATCGAGGTCAGATCGAAGAAGAACACAATCAACCGATGATCCTTCAGATCCTCCGGTCGCGCGCCGCTGGTCGCTGTCTTGCCACGCAGCGCAGATGACGAAGCCAAGCCGCTGATCGTCGCCTCATTCAGCGGCTTGGCCATGTCCACGCTCTCAAAATCGAAATCCGAAATCTGCTGCGGCTTGCCATTCTCCAGCACCGTAAAGTCGCTCTGCTTCAGTCCTGTCACCACTTGCCCGGTCTTCGCATCCCGCACAACAACGTTAGTCAGCACCAGGTCGGACTCGGCCCGCATCACGTAGCCTGTATCCTGATTTGCCTGGCCTTGATTCGCTTGGCCCTGCGCAGGCAGCGCCAGCAAAAGCGCCAGTCCAAGAGCGAATCCGCGTTGTATCTGCTCAGTCACTTACTTCCTTCTTAGAACCGGAACTGCACGCGAAAGCTAAAAGACCGCATCCTCGCCGCCGAAGTGACTTCCCCAAACGTCGGCGAGGTAGTATTCGTATCTACGCCCGAATACTGCACCGTGTTGAAAACATTGTTCGCGGTCGCGCGAACCTCAAAACTTCGGGTATCTCCAAGCTGCGCAGTTTTCGATAGCGACATTCCATTTGTGATCAGTCCCGGCGCGGCAATCGAGTGCCTCGGTGTATCGCCGATTCCATTCGCGGGAGCAACTTGGCTAAAGGCGGCCGGATTGAACCATTGCTTGATCGACCCGCCGCCTGCCGTCACCGAAATACCCGGCACGCGATTGGGCCGCTCCGTACCCTCAGTATTATTAGCCAGCTCCGCGTCGGACACTTGATAAGCGGGCGTCAGCGGCTCTCCCGTGGCAAAAGTAAATGTGCCTGAAATCGAAAGACCCTCCAGAGCCTTCGACGCCACACCTCCGCCTGTCAGGAATGCCTTATCTTTGCCGAACGGTAACTCGAAGAGATAGTCGCCTGTAACTTGATGGCGCCTGTCAAAGCTTGAGTTTCCTTCTTCGGCCAGAAGATTTTGCCAGTTCTGCGCAACGATTGTCGAAGTACCACCGATCGATCCAGCATCGTCAATGGAGTGCGAATACTGATAGTACGCTCCCAGCGAAATTCCTTTTTGCAATCGCTTGCGTAGTCGAATCGTTCCATTGTTAAAATTCGAAAACGCCTCTGCCTGCTCGAACTTGAATGGCACAGGAATGGGATATGCAGGATTGGCCGCAGTCTGTGAAGTCGGCGTAGGCGCGCTAGTAACATCCAAATGCGTTCCCTTGCTCCCGTTGTAACCCACATTCAACAAAATGCCCATCCGAAACGTGTGCTGCACATCGATATTCCAGGCCTGCACATAGGGCAGAGAGTAATGCGGCGCCAGGGAGTAGTTAGGCGCCTGATTCGCCTCCGGCTGCGGAAATCCATTCTCCAGCGAGATCGCGGCCGTGGTTGGCGTATTCGTCTGCACATTGGCAAAAGGCGGTTGAAAAACCATAGACTTCGCAAACGTCGCATACTGCCCATTGTTGAAGTTGATTGCATACCCTGCGCGCAGCACTGTCGACTTAGGCAGCCTCAGCGCCAGTGCAAGCCTCGGTGCAACGCCCTTGCGGAATGGATAGACCAGCGTCCGCGGCGCCGTGCCGCAAAAAGGCCCAGTGCATCCGGGATAAATCTCCGCGACCTGGGTAAATCCAGCATTGGTTCCAAGCTCTGCAAGGTGATCGAACTTCTCCGCATACGGCGAAAAATACTCATAGCGAATACCGTAGTTCAGAGTCAGATTCGAAAACACGCGAAAGTCGTCCTGAGCATATAAGTCCCACACGTTTTCGCGAAGATAACTCTTGTTCGCCGAAGAGGCTATGGTGCTACTCGCCGGCTGGTCGGCTACCAGACTATTAATCGAGTCCTCAGCCGTATCACCCGCAAAGTAAAAAGTTCCGGTGGCATTGGTGCTTCCCAGAAAATCCTGATGAACTCGGCGATAGTCTGCGCCAAACCGGTAGTTATGCTTCCCATGTCCATAACTCAGCGCATCGCTGGCTGAGATTGTCTGCCGCAGACTGAAACTCGGCTGCTGCTCGCTTAACCCCGCAGTGCCGCTCAACTGCACATTGGGGATGCCGTAATTGAGGGGGCTTGAATTTAATGGCGAGTTATTCGGTCCCAGCACTCCAATCTCCGTTGCAATATCCGACCCATTGGTAAAGAAATTGGTGGCTTGACTTACCGTACGATTCCACCCACCGGTAAGGTTGTTATTCCAACGGTGGTAGCCCAGCGAATATCCCACCTGCAGGGAGTAGTTATTCGAGGTTGTCTTTCCGCCCAGATCTGGAAAGGGATTGACATTGTCTGACGCCGAATGGCTCTGGTTGTAATTCGCATTGACGCTCTGGCGAAGTCCCTGGTTCTGGTTGTTCCTGCGTCTACCACCACCGCCGCGTCCGCCGCCAGACGGCAACGCCGCGTTCGACCCAATCGCCCGGATGTAGCGCAATCCTGCCTGCGTCGTGTTCGATTGCGCCGTCGAAGCAAAGTAGTAGTTGTAACCCTGACTATTGTCGGTCAGGTTGGGCAAGGGGAAAAACGTCAGCAGGTTGCAGGATGCCGGTTGCGATGCGGTGATCGTGCTTGAGCATGTCCCGCGTTGATCGGCAGTGGGCACCACCGCATATGTATCCGAAGGCGTAGATGATCGCGTGCCGGAAAGGGTGAGAAAGACTGTATCTTTTCCGCTCGGCTTGGTCAGTTTTGGAATATAAGGCTCGCCAATCAAAATCAATTGAAACTGATTCGAACCATAGTCAGGCTGAGTTTGCTGCTGTCCGGTTACCGAAAATGGCAGCGCATTCAGTGCTGAGTTATTGCCGTTCCAGACGATCGACCCATGCGGCTGATCCGGCCTAAATCCGCGAAAGTTGCCGCGCCCGCCGCCAAACCCGCGACCTCCGAATCCACCACCAAATCCCCCGCCAGGACCGCCGCCTCCAAATCCCTGCCCGCCGAAGAACCCTCCGCCGCCCGGAATCAACCCCTGTGCCCGTGCCGTCTCCATCGCATCGCGAATCCGGTCCACATCTATCCCGGCAAGCGGGCTCACCGTCCCCGACTGCCCATTCACCGCTACCGAATCCGTACTGAACGTAGAACTGGTCGCCGCTCCCGGCAGCGCCGCTCCGCTCGTCGCATTCGTCGTCGTGCCGCCCTCCGCCGCATCCGTTCCCGCGGCCAGTGAACTCATCAGGCTCAGGCTTTGCGCGCCATTCACGCCCAACTGGCGCATCGCCTGCTGCACCTGCTCCGCCGTCCCCTGCGCATCTTCCCGCGCCGCCTGCTGTGCTGCGCGCGAGGCCAGCGCCAGATCGAAGTTCACCGCCTGATCGTGCGAAGTGGCATTCAGCAGCGCCTCATGCGTGCTCGCCGCAAAGGCCGCAAACTCCGTCCGAATCACGTACCGCCCATTCTGCGGAATCGTCATCGACCACGCACCGGTAATATCCGTCGTCGTCGCGAACTTCTTCCCTGTCAGTGTGTTCGTCGCCGTCACCGCCACGCCCGGCAGCGGAATATTCCCAGATTTGATCACCCCATGCAGCGTCCCACCTGCAACCGCGGTTACAACGCGCCCGCTCGCCGCAGGTTGAGGAGAAGATTGAGGCGTGGCAGGCGCTTGACCAGAAACAGGAGCAGCCGGGGTTGTCTGCGCCATCGGTTGTTGACTCCATCCGAGAACCGGAACAGCAGCCGCCAGCGCACAGGCAATCGCAAAGATTCGAGGCAAACCGCCTCGAATCCGCCGCATACTCAGGCCTGTCGTCGCGACTCTCCGCTGCATCGTAAAAGGCACTCCAACTATTTGGATCGCTGCACTCGTCTGACGTACTGCAGCAGAATAAGGTTTACGCCCGCATCTAGCAGGACTTCACGCATGGGGTTGTATCCATGCATGCGGCGTCTGATTCACCACAGAAACCGCTTGCCATTCGTCCGCGCCACATGTTAACTATTGAATCAACACCTCAGCATTTGCGACCGCTCGATCTCCATCTTGCGGAGCATGAGATCCGGGGCAATAAAGATGCAAATCGGCACGACGATCCGCGGCCACCGCCTGCAAAAAGGCCTGTCGCAAGGCGATATTGAAAAGAAAACCGGCCTGCTGCGCTGTTACCTTTCGCGCGTGGAAAACGGCCATACCGTCCCCTCGCTCGATACCTTATCCAAGATCGCCCAGGCTCTCGATCTGCCCATCGCCCAGTTCTTCGCAGAGGACTCGCTTAACCGCGAGCTCAATACCCACAAGCTCTCCGATGAAGAGCTCCGCTTTCTCACCCAGATTCGCCGTTACTCCACGAATCTGAACGAAAGCGACCGCAAACTGCTGCTGGCCATGGTGAAGAAGTTCGCTGCCACGGCGGTTCGGTAGAGGGTGGCTAGGGCTGGAAAGCCGACGGCGGAAAGACTACGCTGAGATAGAACCCAAAGAAGACCAGAATACCTGTCATCAATCCAACAGCAACTCGTCGGCGTAGCAAAAATGCTGATTTAGACGATCCGAGCAGCGGCACTAGTGGCAATGCGAAGAGAATCCCTCCCAAGAACCCGCCTAGGTGAGCCATGTTGTCGATGTTTATGCCCAGCTTCAGGCGGTTTCCGCCAAATCCAATCACAAAATTGATTACTGCAAAGTAAATCACATACCTGCGCAGACCGCTCAATTCCTTCGGCGGAATTGGCAGTCGCGGCGACTTTAGCAATACAATCAACACTCCAGCCAAGCCAAAGACCGCGCCTGAGGCGCCCACGCCCAGCGGCCCACCGGTCTTTGAGGCGTCCGTCCAAGCCATGGCCACGCCAATCGATAGAAGATTTCCAGCCGCGCCCGAAAAGATGTAAGTTGCCAGCACTCCGCCAGGTCCAATAAGCGGTTCTCCCAGCAGCCCGAGGTTCCAGAGGCACCACATATTGCCAGCAAGGTGAATAAACCCAGCATGCACAAACATTGCCGTGAAAATCCGCCACCATTGCCCATCGTGAAGCACAGCCCCCGCGTTATTCGCAAACAATAGCGTGATCGGGCTATCCGACGAGTTCACCAGAGAGCCGTGCGACATCACCATCGCAATAAACATCGCGCAGTTGATCCCAACCAACACATAAGTCGCAGGCGCATATGCCCACGAGCGCTTCGCCTCAGATCGCTGCCCCGGCAAGCGCTCCCTAACCGCGCGCAACTCCTCCTGCTGAGCCGCGACCTGTTCCGGCGGCAGAATCTCAGGCGGGTGCGTCGGAAATCCAGAAGGCGGGGGATAACTTGCCATAGCTCTACTCTATTTGCCTCGAAGCATACTGGCAATTTAGCCCCAAAATTCCACACCTTGCATAGCCATTGCGGTCCATTGCCTCCGCTCTCAGCCGCCCTCTTCGAGTAACCTGAAGAGTGCCCTGTCCTCGCTGCTCGCTGCCTGAGAAAGCCGCGGTAGCCCTCGGCAGAGCGCAAAATTCTTACCTGCAGGAGCGGCTTAGCTGTGTCTACTCATACTGATATCTCTCCCGCATCGGCGCCAGCCATCGCCACAGGACTCAAGCCCATCCGCCGCGCCCTGCTCAGCGTCACCGACAAGACCGGCCTCGTCGCCTTCGCGCAGACCCTCGCCGGCTTTGGTGTGGAGCTGGTCTCGACAGGCGGAACTGCCCGCGCCCTCCGCGATGCAGGCCTGTCGGTGAAAGACATCAGCGAGCTCACCGGCTTCCCGGAGATGCTTGATGGCCGCGTCAAAACCCTCCATCCTCTCGTCCATGGCGGCCTGCTCTACATCCGCGGCAAAGCCGAGCACGAAGCCGCTGTTGCCAACCACGGCATCCAACCCATCGATATGGTGGTCGTCAATCTCTACGCCTTTGAAAAGACAGCCGCTCAGCCCGGCGTCGCCTTCGGCCATCTCATCGAAAACATCGACATCGGTGGCCCCTCCATGGTCCGCTCCGCCGCCAAGAACTTCGAAGACGTCGCCATCGTCACTAAAGCCGCCGACTACGCAGTCCTGGCAGAAGAGCTCACCGCCAACCACGGCAGCCTCAGCCGGGCAACCCGATGGCAGCTGGCCAAGAAAGCCTTCGCTACAACTTCCGCATACGATACGGCCATCGCCAACGCTCTCGACAAAGTCGCCGACGCGCCGGAACCTGAATCTCCAGCCGCCTTCGATTCGGCCGCTTTACCGCAAACTCTGCGCATCAACCTCCCACTCGCCTCGCCACTCCGCTATGGAGAAAACCCCCACCAGCGCGCAGCTCTCTATGCCGATGGCAGCGGCCTAGGCGTCGCCAACGCTCGCCAACTCCAGGGTAAGGAGCTCAGCTACAACAACCTCGTCGACCTTGATGCCTGCTGGGCCCTCGTTGAGGAGTTCCCAGAAACCGCAGTCGCCATCATCAAACACACCAACCCCTGCGGCGCTGCTACAGGCGCAACCATCCTTGAAGCCTACGAAAAAGCCCTGGCCTCCGACCCTATCTCGGCATTCGGCAGTGTCATCGGCATCAACCGCGAAGTCGATGCCGAAGCCGCCGCCGTCATCGCCAAGCTCTTCATAGAAGCCATCGCCGCTCCTGCCTTCACCCCCGAGGCACAAGCCATCTTCGCCGCCAAAAAGAATCTGCGCTTAGTCGAAGTCCACGCGGCTCCATCTCAGCCCGTCGTGAAACAAGTCTCCGGCGGCCTGCTGCTCCAGGACGCCGACTCCGCCCGCATCACCGCCGCCGAGCTTAAAGTCGTCACCCAGCGCACGCCCTCGCCGGAAGAACTCGCCAGCTTGCTTTTCGCCTGGCGCATCTGCAAGCATGTGAAATCCAACGCTATCGTTTACGCGAAAGATGGCCAGACCATCGGCGTCGGAGCCGGGCAGATGAGCCGAGTCGATGCCGCCCGGTTTGGAGCCATGAAAGCCATCCTGCCGCTCGCCCGCTGCGTCGCCGCTTCCGATGCTTTTTTCCCTTTCCCTGACGGTTTGGAAACCGTAGTCACCGCCGGGGCCACTGCCGTTATTCAACCCGGTGGCTCGGTCAAGGATGCCGACGTCATCGCCGCCGCCGACCGCCTCGGCATCGCCATGGTCTTCACCGGCATCCGCCACTTCCGCCACTAGAGCAGAAGCAGGGGCAATGTAAGGTGTATCGCCGATCTTCGCAGGCATTTTCATCAAGAAAATGCCTACTTCGCGGATATTGGATACGTCGCACTATCCTTGTTTCTGCTCTAGAAAGTGGCTCGAATTATCCAGCAGTACCAAAATGGAACCGGTGGCGCATTTAGATGGCGAGCATTTACTCGATCCAGATCAACGAGTGCTCGCTCCGAAAACCCTAGACTTACTCTCCGCATCCCACTAGCCCACCGTTTTACCCGTTTTCCCATTAGAACTGTCCACTCCGCGCATCCATCGGAACCATTTGCGAGCTACAATCGTCCAATAGTCGATGGGTCTGTCCAGAAAGTCGACCGATTCCTGGCTGAGAACGAGGGTTGTTACGCCCGACCTCGCCAAGTGGCTTCGATCGACTCAGGCAGGCCTTTTCGTCCCATGGCCTATCAGGGCGCTTGGGAAAGAGAGCGTGGGAAAGCCGAATATGACGGAACAGTTTCACTCCAAATTTCGCCGGGAATCGATATTTACTACTTCGCCCCGGCCTTCGCATCGCGTTGCCTCCGGCCTGTTGGCCGCCGCCTTTATCGCAACCTGCGCCTCCTCCATCGCCGTTGCGCAAGATACCCCGGTCAAGCCCGCTCCGGCTCTTGCAGCCCCAAACACCGCCCCGAGCCCCAGCCCCGCTTCGGGTGTCGATGTAGCACCTCTGCCAGCCAAATCCGCCCCGGCGCCTGCCTCTACTCCCGCCTCCGCTCCAGATCGCTCCGCTGCCTACTATCACGCTGCCCTCGCCGACTCCTACGAAGACATGGCCACCAACTACGGCCGGCAGGAGTTCTTTTCCAAAGCGATTGAAGAATATAAGCTGGCGATCAACGCCGACCCCTCTTCGAGCCAACTCACCATCGGTCTCGCCGGTCTCTACCTCCGCGCCGGTCGCGTTCCGGAGGCCATCCAGACGGCCAAAGCTCTTATCAAGGCCGACGACAACAACATCGAGGCGCACAAGCTCCTCGGCCGCATCTATCTGCGTTCCCTGGGCCAGCAGCAGGGCTCCAATGGAGACGCTGCAGCAGCCAACCAGATGCTCGATCTGGCCATCGCGGAGTTCACCAAAATCGTGTCTCTTGAGCCTAAGAGCCTTGAAGACCGCCTGCTGCTCGGCCAGCTCTACTCCGTCAAGCACGATAACGCTAAAGCCGAAGCGCAGTTCAAAGCGGCTCAGGCGATCGAGCCCGCCTCGGAAGACGTTGTTCTCAATCTAACCCGCCTCTATGCCGAGTCTGGCGACCTCAAGCGCGCTACCGAACTTCTCGAAGCCATTCCTGTGGACGACCGCACGACCAAGGAAGAATTCGCCCTCGGCGCAGCCTACGAGCAGCTTAAGGAGCTGAAGAAAGCCGTCGCCGCCTATCAGCGCGCAGTTAACCAGGACCCGGACAACACCGATGCCACCCGCGCCCTGGCGACAGCTCTGCTGGCGGACAATCAGTTGGACGCCGCTCTCAAACATTTTCAGGAGCTGGTTGCAGCCGACCCCGAAGATGCAGCCGCTCTTGATCGCATTTCCGAGATTCAGCGCCGTCAAGGCAAATACACAGAGGCGCTCGCCACCATCCGCAAAGCGCGCGCCAAGGAACAGCCTGACAATCTTGAGGGCGCTTACAACGAAGGCCTCATCCTTGACGTGCTGGGCCGCTACGACGAGGCTGTCGAGGTTTATCAGAAGACACTCGATCAATCCGGACACGCCAACGGCGCCTACACCCAGGACGAAAAGTCCAACCGCAGCGTCTTCCTTGAGCGCCTGGGCTCCGTCTACCACGAGCAGAACAAGACTACCGAAGCCGTCGCCACTTATCAGAAGATGATCGATCTCGGCGGCGAATTCGCCATCCGCGGCTACCAGGGGCAGATCGAAACCTATCGCGACGCCAAGATGTTCAACGAGGCTACCGCGGTGAGCCGTAAAGCAGTCGCCGCCAACCCCGATAGTCGCGAGCTCAAGCTCACCCTGGCCGCGGAGCTTGCAGACACCGGCAAGCTCGACGAAGGCATTGCCATCGCCAACGGCCTGCTCAGCGGCAAACCATCCGATCGCGAAGTCTACCTGCAGATCTCCCAGATCCAGATGCGCCTCAAGCACTGGAAAGAAGCCGAAGAGGCGCTCACCAAGGCTGAGCCCTTCGCCACCAAGGACGAAGAGAAAGCCAATCTTTATTTTGAAAAGGGCTATCTCGCCGAGCAGGAAAAGCACTACGATCAGGCCGAGCAATTCTTCCACAAGGTTCTTGAGATCGACCCCAACAACGCGCTTACTCTCAACAACCTTGGCTACATGCTCGTCGACAAGACCAGCCGCTATAACGACGCGCTTAAGTTCATTCGCAAAGCCGTCGACCTCGATCCCATGAATGGGGCTTATCTCGACTCGCTGGGATGGGTTTATTTTAAGCTCGGCCAGTACGAGTCCGCCGAAGATAACCTGCGCAAGGCCGTCGAGCGAACCTCCACCGACCCCACGGTCCACGATCATCTCGGCGATCTCTACGAGAAGACTGGCCGCATCCGTCTGGCCGCCGCGCAGTGGGAAATTTCGCTCTTCGAGTTCTCCAAGTCTTCAACCGCCGACATCGAGCCTGCCGAAGTCTCCAAGGTCCAGAAAAAGCTGGAAGGCGCCCGCGTCAAACTGGCCAGGCAGGATAGCCACATCGGCGAGGCCAAGCAGCCGTAAGCCATTTCAAAGCGGCATTACTGCAGGGCGTATCGAACAGAATTCGATACGCCCTACCTGTTTGCACTACGGATGTTCCGATGCCGCCTTGCCGTATAGATCCACATTCGCCTTATCCACCAGCGCAGTACCTGTATCGATGAAGTACGGATACTCTGAGAACACATCGACGCTGTAATCCTTGGTCAGCGACTTGGGTTTGTTGTGGAAGATTTCATCGAGTTCCTTCAAACCGACGAACCCCATTGTGTAGGGCTTCTGCGAAATCGTCGCCTCGATGGTCCCATCCTTGATCTCACTTAGCGTATCCTTCTCCACATCCCAGGCCACAACCACGCGATCCGTAACCTTCTTCTGCCGCACCGCATCGGCCACCAGTTTGCCTGCGGAAGCCTCGAGGCAGACAAACGCCGCCACACGCGCCACGCCCGTCTGCGTCAGATACTGCTGCGTATTATCAAACGCGTTCCGCGCGTCGCCCTTGATATCGACAACGTCGAGAATCTTGATATCCGGATAGGCGGCGAACACATCCTTGAAACCCTTCAGCCGGTCGTCCAGATTTGGCTGCCCGGGCATCGAGAAAAACACCACATTTCCCCGGCCGCCGAGTTTTTCTACCACCCTCTGGGCTCCCAGATGTCCGGCTGCCAGGTTGTTGGTTCCGATAAAGAACAGCCTGCGGCTGGTCGGGGCATCCGAGTCGAAGGTGATCACCGGAATTCCCGCTTCTGCCGCCGCATCGATTCCCGGCTTCAGCAGCGCTTCATCCGCCACAGAGATTAGTATCCCCGCCGGTTTGGCTGCCACCGCGCTGTTCAACTCCTTGAGCTCTGCCTGTGGATCATAGCTATCCGGTCCAGCTATCTTCGCTGTAACTTTGTATCGGGCTGCGGCAGCATTGAATCCAGCTATCGCACTTTTCCAGTAAGACAGATTCAGATTTGCAGCAATCAGATAGAAGGTTTCGGATTGGCTGTGGCGCCCGCAGCTTGTAAGCAGTAAAAGCATGGGCGTGATCGCAAGTGCAATGAGTTTCCTGACCGATGGCATAGTGCAAGTCCTCCGTAAGTGACTCTTCCTATCGTGTCTGCTCGGCGAATTCGCGGTCCTCCAGCAATCGCTTAACTCGGGCCGTTCGCCGACCCATCCCAAAAGTACCGGGAAGTGTACTCCGCAATTTTCTGCTTGTCCAACCTCACTCGAAACACGATCGAGTCCCGGCGGCCTTATTGCGATTCTCGAAATCTTTGTCCAACAAAGACCGGCCAACTCGTCCCATCCCCATTACTCTGTAACTGGCTGGCCCATGACAGATTTATCGCCTGAAACTTCCAAGCTAGAACTTCCCTCTGCGGTTGCCGTTCCCGGCTCGCCCGATGACCCGCTTTCCCGGCGTGAATTTTCCGAACCTCAGCATCCCTATCGCACCGTATTCGTGCGCGATATCGGCCGCATCCTGCACGCCAAGTCCTTTCGCCGCCTCGCCGGCAAGACCCAGGTCTTCACACGCCGCGCCGACGAGAGCGATCACTCCCGCAGCCGCCTGACCCACACGCTCGAAGTAGCGCAGATTGCCCGCATCGCCGCCGCCACTCTCGGCCTAAACGCTCCCCTCGCAGAGGCGCTTGCCTTGGTTCACGACATCGGCCATCCACCTTTCGGCCATGCCGGTGAAAAGGCTCTCGACGAGGCTCTCCAGGCTCATGGCCTCGGCTTCGACCACAACTTTCACGCGTTGCGCATCGTCACCAGCTTCGAAGAGCGCTATGCTGCCTTTCGCGGACTCAACCTCACCCTCGCCGTCCGCGAAGGCATCATCAAGCATTCACGCGATTACAAACCCGCCGACCACCCTGAGCTAAGCGAATATTTCCTCGACCAACTGCCTCCGCTCGAGGCCCAGCTCATCGACCTTGCCGATGAAATCGCCTACCTCACCGCCGACCTCGAAGATGGTCTCGGCGCCGGCATCCTCGAGCTCCAGCACGTACGGGCCCACGTCTCTCTGTTCGCCGATTTCTACGCCGATGCAGAACGCGAGTACCCCGCAGCCGAGCC
>DATAZR010000050.1:0-3732 GCA_036271955.1 Acidobacteriaceae bacterium | reverse complement strand
TCGCAACTCCATCCTGTACTATTGTCCGTTAAAGAAAACCTTTACTGGAGCGCACGCCATGCCCAAACTCCCCTCCATCAGCCTCCCGTCAATGCCTCTGCTCCCGCTGCTTCTCTGCGCTCTCGCCGTTCCCTCTGTCATCGCTCAAACCCAACCCGCTGACTTGAACCAACCAACCATCCTTTACGGCGCCGCCTACTACAACGAATACATGCCCGCCGACCTTCAGCCCGGCCGTCTCGACAAAGACATCGCCCTCATGAAATCCGCGGGCATCAACGTCGTCCGCATGGGCGAGTCCACCTGGAGCCTCTGGGAGCCCGAAGACGGCCACTTCGAATACGCCTGGATGGATCGCATCGTCGATGCCATGGGCAAAGCCGGCATTAAAGTCATCATGGGCACGCCCACCTACTCTGTGCCTACTTGGATGGTCCACGCCCACCCCGAGATTCTCGTCCGTTATCAAGGTACAGACGCCAACACCACCTACGGCATGCGCCAGAACATGGACACCGACAACCCAAGCTTCCGCTTCTACGCGCAGCGCGTCATTACCAATCTCGTCAGCCACTATCGCGACAATCCCGCCGTTATCGGCTGGCAGATCGACAATGAAACCGGCTCCTACGGCGCATACAACCACGACGTCTTCACCGGCTTCGTCAACCACCTCAAGCAGAAGTTCGGCACCACCGACAACCTCAACAAAGCCTGGTTCCTCAACTACTGGGGCGAAGACGTCAATGGCTGGGAAAACATGCCCATCCCCGACCGCGCCACCAGCACCAGCTACAAGCTCGAGTGGTCGCGCTGGGAGCAGTTCCGCGTCGCCGATTATCTAGCCTTTCAAGCCGCTCTCGTCCGCCAGTACCGCGGCCCCAATCAATTCGTCACCCACGACTTCGGCGGCATGATGCACACCGACCGCAACGAAAACGAGATTGCCCGCTCCCTCGACATCGTCGCCAACAACATCTATCACGGCACGCAGGACCACATGGACGGTGCATGGCAGGCCGAGCAATCCGACTTCGCCCGCTCCCTCAAGCACGGCAACTTCCTCATCACTGAAACCAACGCGCAAACCCTCGGCTGGGATTCCGCAGGCCAGTTCCCGCCCTACGACGGCCAGATGCGCCTCGATGTCTACAGCTACCTCGCCAGCGGTGCCAACATGATCGAATACTGGCACTGGCACTCCATCCACGCCGGCCAGGAGACCTACTGGAAAGGAGTCCTAAGCCACGACCTCGAACCCAACCGTGCCTACGCCGAAGTCTCCAAAACCGCTCACGAACTCCAGAAAATCGGCCCTAAACTCGTCGACCTTAAGATCAAGAATCAGGTCGCCATCCTCTACAGCGTCGACTCCTCCAACGGCATCACCTTCATGCCCTACGACCGAGGCAGCAACGGCGGTTGGATCCCCGGCAAAGCCAGCGACAGCTACGGCCAGATGATCGTCCAACTCCACCGCTCTCTCTACAACGCCAACGTGGGCGCAGACTTCGTCTTCCCCGACACTCCCCGCCTCGCGCAGGAGCTCGCCCAATACAAGCTGCTCATCGTCCCCATGCTCTACGTCGCCGACGACGCACTGCTCCAGACCATTTCCGACTACGTCAAAGGTGGTGGCCACGTCCTCATGACCTTCAAGAGCGGATTCACCAATGAAAACGACGCCGTCCGCTGGCAGCGTGCTCCCGGCCCACTCCGCGAAGCCGCCGGCTTCAACTACCAGGAGTTCTCCAACCTGGAACACCCGTTAGCCCTAAAAGGCGATCCGTATCACGTAGGCGAAGAAAACAAAGTCAGCCAGTGGGCCGAGTTCCTCCAGCTCGAACACGCCGAAGCCCTCGCCACCTACGACCATCCCTTCTTCGGCAAATGGCCCGCTATCACCCGCAATCACTATGGCTCCGGCGAACTCGTCTATGAAGGCACAGAGCTAAGCGACGCACTGCAAGCGAAGCTAGTTCTCGACTGCTTAAAGAGCGCTGGCCTCGCCAGCAGCGACCAAGCTCTGCCCTCGGCAGTCCGCGTCAAACACGGAGTCAATCGCAACGGCAAGCAGATTCACTATTACCTGAACTACTCCAGCGCCGACCAATCCATCACATACACCTACGCCTCAGGCAGCGACCTGTTGACAGGCTCAGTAATAACTTCGAATCAAACCATCACGCTGAAGCCGTGGGACCTCGCCATCATCGAAGAAGGAAAGTAGCTGGCGATAATCGATCCAACTGTGGAAATAACGACAGGCGAATTTCTAAATAAGAATTGTCATCCTGAGCAATGCGAAGGATCTGCTTCTGGGCACCACACTGACCACTGATCACTGACCACTAGCTCTCATACCCCATCCCTGCAACCATGCCCCGCATAAACGCCATGCTCCGCATCATCCCCGGCAGCGGGTCGTCCTCATGAATCTCATACTCTAGGTCCACATTCCCCGCGTAACCAATCCCGGCCAGCGCCGCGAAGATCGCCCGCACCGGCATCTTTCCGTCGCCCACCGCAACCTGGCTCTCTTTCACCTTCAGATCCGCCAGATCCTTCATGTGCACGTCGTAGAGCCGCTTCCCCGCCTTGCGAATCGCCTCCACCGGATCGGTTCCCGTCCGCACCGTATGCCCCATATCCATGCATAGCCCAACCCGCGGGTCCATCCCCTTAACCGCCTCCAAAACATCCAGCGGTGAGGGCCACAGCTTATCCTCCGGCCCATGGTTGTGAATCGCGATCCGCATGTCGAACTCCTTCACCATACGCTCCACCAACGGCAGCGCCTCCGGCACCGGCGAGCCCACGATCAGCGAGAGTCCCGCTCGTTTGACATACACAAACTTCTCGCGAACATCCGCCTCATCCGCCTTTGGAAAATAGATCACCCCGGCCGCAGTCAGCTCGATCCCCGCTGCCTTGTAAGCCGCCACAGCCTCATCCGTGGCCGACGCCGGCCGCATCGGCAAATGATCGCTTATATCCTTCGCATTCAGCCGCGAACAATTCAGCTGCTTCATGAACTCGATCACATGTGCCCGATCGAACTTGTGAAACGAGTAGCTGCAAACGCCCAGCCGAATCTTTCCGCGGCTCTTCGTCTCCGCTTCAGCATTCAGGCTCAGATCATTCGAGGAAAGCGCGCACGCCGCGGCAGCCGTAATAGCCCCTGCGCGCAGGAAACTCCTGCGGCTCGTTGCAGACATCATGCGGGCGATACTAATATTGCTTCGCTGGCCCTGTCCACCCGCTGTACCTTATGTCGGAACAGCCAGCACGTTGCAAGAACGTAGCAAGCTCACCTCAAGGGTCCTCGTGATCCGCGACAACGATCCTCGGCACTACGATTCCAGCCTCTACGATTCAGGAGCAACGATGTCCCCTCTTTCTCGCCGCACTTTTCTTACGTCCTCCGCTACCGCCGTAGTAGCCACCAGCCTGCCCGCACTCAAACTCGCAGCCCAGGCATCGAAGCCCTTTCAATCCGTCTTCCGCGTCTCCGTCATCAGCGATGAAATCTCCCAGGACTTCGACCACGCCTGCTCGGTCATCGCCAACGACTTCGGCCTTCAATGGGTTGAGCTGCGCGGCATGTGGGACAAGAACATCATGGCTCTCGACGGCGCCGACATCGCCAAAGCCAACGCCATCCTCGACAAGTACAAACTGCGCGTCACCGACATCGCCAGCCCGCTCTTCAAAGTCGACTGGCCCGAAGCA
>DATAZR010000049.1:0-5273 GCA_036271955.1 Acidobacteriaceae bacterium | reverse complement strand
GTTCTCTGGATCTCCCTCGGCCTCACCGCGCTCTTCGTCTTCATTACCTCAGAAGTTCTCCTCATCACCGACTATCCCATGTACCACGCCTACCGTCTGCAGGTCATCGCCGACCGCCATCTCCTCATCCCGCATACGCTCTGCGGCGTCATCGCTCTCCTGGCCGGCCCCATTCAGTTCTCCTCGCGACTTCGCCAGCGTCACCTAAAATTCCATCGCGTGCTCGGCCGCATCTACGTCATCTCCGTTTTTATCGGTGCCGGAACGGGGGTCGCCCTCGCCAGCGGCCGTCCGGGCTTTCCCGGAACCTCCATGCAGGCCGCCGCCTGGGTCGTCTGCACTAGCGCCGCCCTTATCACCGCGCGCAACCGTCAGATCATCCAGCACCGCCAATGGATGGTCCGCTCTTATGCCGTCACTTTTACCTTCGTCTCCAGCCGTGTGCTCAACCTCTGGCCCCGTTACTGGAGCCATCTCGGCGACACTTTCGCCGCCGTCGGTGTCATCGCCTTTACTCTTGCCTCGCTGCTTATCGTGGACCTCGGCCTTAACTGGCGTGAGCTCACCACTCGTCCTGACTGATGGCCGCCTCCAGCACCCGCCTCACTTCCACCGCCCCACACACAACCGTCCCGGCCGCCAATGCTCCATCGTCACCGCCTCCTGCGGAACCCCTGCTGTCGCAAGCAACCGCACCCAGTCTTCCTTCCGGAAGGCCCGCCGGAAGGACACCGGCCCATCATGCCGCACAAACGGGTGCCACCCCGCCGCTCTCCCCAACCACTCAAACATCCGAGAACTCCGCTCCGACCGCTCTAAATCATTGATAAACCAACCTATCTGCGCAGTCGCTTCCTTCCAGCGCAGCAGCGCGATGATCTCCTCATCCTCCAGATGATGTGCCATCAGCGAACTCACGACGATATCCAACGGCTTCTCCGGCCGATACATCAGGGCATCGCCGGTCACCCACTCAATGCCCAGCTCCTTCGGCGTGGAGTCCGCTGCCGCACGCGCCGCATAAGGATTCAGGTCGATACCCGTTAGCTGCAAAGCAATGCCGCGCCTCCGTGCCCAGCCTGCAATCTGCCGCAGCAAATCGCCGCCGCCACTGCCCACATCGACGATGTGCACCGGATCACGCAGTCCACCCGGTAGCCGCTTCAGCCACGCCAGCGTCGGTCGATATCCCAGTAGCCAGCGGTTGACCTGCTCCAGACTGCGCAGGCAGCCACGGAAATCCTCATAGCTACAGTCACCATCCATCAACTCCGGCAGCTCGCGCGGCGAGACCCGCACTCTGAATTCGAGCTCTGCACTAGACCGCATGGAAGCGCATTGTCTCCGCTATCAGCCCCGGGCCAAACGACATCGCGCACCCGCGCTGCCCCGGCCGCGCTTGCTGCATCATCCGCTGCAGCACAAACATCACCGTTGCCGACGACATATTGCCAAAGCATGACAGCACCTCTCGAGACGTCGCCAGCGCATCGACCGGCAACTCCAATCCGCTCTGCACCGCATCCAGAATCGACCGTCCGCCGGGATGCACCGCCCACAGGTCGATGTCGTCGCGCTCCGCCCTCAGCTCGCTCTCATGCAGTGCGCGGCCCAACTCTGTCGGCACCTGTCCAGAGAGCAGCATGTCGAATCCCAGGTCGCGGATCTTCCATGTAATCAGATCCTTCGTCTCGGGCACCATCAACGCTTTAAAGCTTTCCAGTGCAAAGCCCTGCTCGCACCCCGTAATCAGGCTCGCCGCCGCGCCATCGGCGAAGACCAGGAACGAAAGTACCTGCTCCAGCTCCTGCGTCTCCTGGAAGTGCAGCGTGCACAGCTCCAGGTTGACCATAAGCACACCAGCTTTCGGATCTGAGCGCACAATGTGTCGCGCCAGCTTCAGCGCGTTGATGGCCGCATAGCAGCCCATGAAGCCAACCATCGTGCGCTCCACGCCCGCCGCAAGCCCGAGGTGGTCAACGATTTCAAAGTCCAGCCCCGGCGCATAGAGTCCCGTGCAGCAGGTCACCAGCACGTGCGTAATACCGGAGCGTTCCTTCTCATTGAGCGCAAGCTGGTCCAAGGCCTTCCTCATCAACATCGGAGCGCTCTGCTCAAACAGCTCCATGCGTCGCGCCGTGTTGGGAAAGTTGCCTAGCCGATAAAACTCATGTGCCTCATGAGACGAGAATTGATCGGAGCCTTTCTGAGGATCGAGGAATGAATAGCGATGCACGATGTTGGCGCGGCTCACCATGCGGCGGAAGACCGGCCGCAGCCGCGGGTCGGCAAGCATCTTCTCTGCGAAGACGACGAAGACGTCATGCACATCATGCTCTGGTACGGCGGTGGCGATGCGGTTTAGGTAAGCCGTAGTCAATGCGCAATAGGCCCTCAACCTGATTAAATTAATAGGAACGATATGTCGCGTTCAATTGTGTTTGACGATGATCCCAAGCACCATCATCGCGCATGTCGTTCACTAGCCGAAGATTTGCATTCGATTGTCGAAACGCCTCATACTACAATTCTTAATTCATTAAGATTCATTTCGTCAAGACGACATCTTAACCGTCTAAGATATTTAGAAAGCCCGGAAAAAGGAGATTCCCGTTACAACGTCCAATCTGAATCAGATTCCTTTGCAACATGAAATTCTCGTCCTGGGCGGTGGAGTGGCAGGCTGTGCCGCTTCGATCGCGCTCGCCCGCAAGGGACGGCAAGTCACGCTGATTGAGCGCGAGCCCGCATCGCGACATAAGGTCTGCGGAGAGTTTCTAAGCGGCGAGGCCCTTGAGGACCTGCAAGCGCTTGGCATCGACGTGGTCTCTCTTGGCGCCGTGCCCATCGATTACGTTCGCCTCGCCGCCGCCAGGCGCGCCGCGGAGGCTCCCTTGCCTTTTCCCGCAGCGTCGCTCACGCGCAAAGCGCTTGATACAGCGCTCATTGCCGAGGCCATCGCCGCGGGAGTCTGCGTAGAGCGTGGTCGCAGTGTGCAGGCGCTCGGTCGCACGGCAAGCAACGTCTGGCAAGCTAAGCTCGACGACGGTACCACCTATGAAGCTCCGACGGTCTTTCTCGCCACAGGCAAGCATGATCTCCGCGGCCACATGCGTCCGAAGGACCCACAGCGATGGGTCGCCTTCAAGACGTATTTTCGTCTGGCGCCTGCGCAGGCCGCTGAGCTGGAGCGCGCCTCTGAGTTGATGCTCTTTCCCGGAGGCTATGGTGGTATCCAGCCGGTGGAAGGCGATATTGCAAACTTCTGCTGTGTGGTGCAGCAGCGGCACCTCGCACGGGCGGGTCATCGCTGGGAGAACTTCCTCGCGGGGATGCAGCAGGACTGTCCACACCTCGCGATGAGGCTTGCCGGTGCGGAGCCATTGCTCGCCAAGCCTATCGCCATCACACATATTCCTTATGGCTATATCCGCCACACTACGGAGAATGGGCTCTACTGCATCGGCGATCAAGCAGCCGTCATCCCCTCGTTCACCGGCGATGGCATATCGATCGCACTGCATACCGCGCGTTGTGCGGTCGCTGCCTGTCTTGCAGCAGAGCCGGCACCGCTTTTCCAGGCTAAACTGCGTTCCGCATTGCTGGCCCAGATGCATCTTGCCGAGTTCGCCGCTAATGGCTTGAACAACTCCTTCGCACGCGCTGTATTGCCGTTGTGCCTCAGGGTCTGGCCGGGCGTGATGCGCGTGACGGCTAGGCTCACACGCGTCGCCCATCACGCCGCTGTTGCTCCACACGCAGTCGCCAGCTGAAATCGAGCCACGCCGAAACAACTCTCGGTTGTCAGAACCCTACAGGGGAGATGCAGTGAAATCCTTCGCAGTCATAGCCCTCGCCGCCTTACTCGCTCCAGCCGCACTCGCCCAGCATCAGACCTTCGCCGTCAATCCCGATGCCAGCGAGATCAAGATAACGCTCAAAACAACCCGCGAGCTCGTCAACGGCACCTTTCACGTCCAATCCGGATCGATTGAGTTTGACCGCAGCACTCCTAAGATGTCGGGTTCGGTGGTCGTCCTCGCCGGCAGCGGCAAGACCGGCAATGGCAGTCGCGACAAGAAGATGAACAAGGACATCCTGAAGGTCGAACAGCACGCAACTGTTTCGTTTGAGCCGAAGTCCTACGCTGGCACCATCGCTCCATCAGGAGACTCAACCATCCAGGTAGCTGGTATCTTCACACTCCTCGGCACGCCTCATGAGATCACCATCCCCATCCTCGTTCATCTTGAAAGCACAACTGCAGCGGTCAAGGCTCATTTCGTCGTACCGTATGTCCAATGGGGGCTGAAGAATCCAAGCTTTCTGATCTGGAAAGCGGACAATAACGTCGCCATCGACCTCTCTCTTGCTGGCCGGCTTTCACAATAGTGAACCTTCTTCTTTACACGCAGCGATGGCCTGCGTCGGCATGATGACTGAAGTGAATGGAGCTGCCTGCCACTTCGTCTGAACGTCGAGCCCAATCCATCAATTCGCGAGGCCGGTTTTTTACATTCCTTCAGAAGAGATCAACGACGGGCGGAAACGTCAGCAATAGGTTCGAGCCGAGAAGCGCGAGAGCCTCGCATCGGCCCCCGCATCCAGCTGTTTGCCGCCATGTTCTTCTTGTCGGCATCTTCTCCTTTGTCGTCTTTTCCACCCCAGGTCCAATACATGCCTGCGTAAGCATAATTCTCGGTCTGGCCGGCGATCGAATGGCCGTAGCAGAACAAGAACTGTTCGTTAGGGTTGTGCTTGAAGTGGTAATAGCCGCCAACGTCGATCATCGCCGAGCCTCCGGTCTGGGCCGCGGCAAACCCTTCGCGCCCGTGTGCAAAGATTTCCGTACCCAGCTCAAGCCTCTCGTTGAGTTTCCGTTTGACCAACCAGCCGGTATAAGGAAAGTCGCGATAGTGGGCTTGCGGAACTACTTGATAGCCTGCGCCTCCATCAAAGAGCCATTTGCCGAAGTTCTTTTGCACCCACACGGGCAGTTTGTACCAGACTTTTCCCACGCCGAGTCCTTTGTCGTAGCTTCCAGTCGGCATTTCGAACATGGTGAAGGTGCCGATCTGCGGGATGTATTTCGTTTCTTTGATGATGGCGAGTTTCACACCCAGCTCCATGTCGATGAGACCGAACGCGCTCGGACCCGTTCCACCGGGCAGGTAAACGGGATTGTTCGACGGGAAGACGCCTCCCCAGGGCAGGATGGCGTGCAGTTGCACCCGCGGTATGGCGCCCCAGTTGAACTCGAAGGCTGGTCCCGT
>DATAZR010000048.1:0-28691 GCA_036271955.1 Acidobacteriaceae bacterium | reverse complement strand
CAGCTGGGCGGCCTGGTGACTTTGCTCACCCTGGGCGGATTCATGCTGGTGATGTTCCGGCATGACGCCAAGCAGCCTGCAATTGACGCCAACGGGAATCCGATAAGGCAGCCCGAACACAAGGTGAACGGATAAGGAATTATGGGATTGAGTCCAGTACTGTGGCAGTTCTTAGTCAAGTGGATGACCAACTTCGCGATCATTCCGCCGGAGGCGTCGAAGATTGCGCCGCAGGTGGACGCGCTGCTGGTCTTCATGACCCTGGTGAGCCTGGTGGGCCTGGTATTGGTGGGTCTGCTGGTGACGGCCTTTTCGATCATGTATCGCCGCGACAAGAATCCGGTGGCGACGCAGATCGAGGGCTCGACGCTGCTGGAGGCGACGTGGACGATCATTCCCCTGGGCCTGTTCCTGGTGATGTTTGTGTGGGGCTCGGTCTTGTACTTCCGCATCTACACGCCGCCGCCGAATGCCATGAATATCTACGTGGTCGGCAAGCAGTGGATGTGGAAGGCAGAGCATCCGGGCGGGCAGCATGAGATCAATTCGCTGCATGTGCCGATCAACCAGCCGATCCAGATCACGCTGATCTCGCAGGATGTCTTTCACAGCTTCTCGATTCCGGCTTTCCGGGTAAAGCGCGAGGCGATTCCGGGGCGGTACACGACGGTGTGGTTCGAGGCCACCCAAACGGGAACCTATCACCTCTTCTGCACGCAGTATTGCGGTACCCAGCACTCGGGGATGATCGGCGAAGTGACGGTGATGAGCCGGGACGACTATAAGAAATGGCTGGCCGGCTCGACCAGCGGTGTTTCCCTTGCCCAGAACGGCGAACGGCTCTTCGCCAGCCTGAGCTGCAACGCCTGCCACAACGGGCAGCCGGATGCGCGCGGCCCCAGCCTGGCGGATGTTTACGGATCAAAGTTGACGCTGTCAACGGGACAGCCGGTGCTGGTGGATGAAGCCTACCTGCGGCAGGCTATTCTGAATCCATCGGCGCACATCACGCAGGGCTATGCGCCGGTCATGCCCACGTACCAGGGGCAGATCAGCGAGGAAGGTTTGATTTCGCTGGTGGAATACATCAAGAATCTGAGCTCGAATTACCGCGTGCAGCAGACTACGAATACCACCGAGCTGCTGCCGGAACAGCCCGCTTCCGCTAAGGGAGCTGCGGCGCAGGGGGTAGCAAAGCCATGAGCACGATTGTGAGTCTTCCCGACCAGGCGACAGCGCGCATTCCAAAGCGCAATTACATTACCAACGAGAATGGGCTGTTGAGCTGGCTGCTGACCGGCGACCACAAGCGGATCGCGATGCTGTACCTGATCTCGATCACCTTCTTCTTCTTTATCGGCGGGGCGATGGCGGGGCTCATCCGGCTGGAGCTGCTGACGCCGCAGTCGGACCTGATGGCGGCCGACACCTACAACAAAGTCTTCACCATGCACGGCGTGATCATGGTCTTCCTGTTCCTGGTGCCATCGGTGCCGGCAACTTTGGGGAACTTCTGTATTCCCATCATGATCGGAGCCAAGGATCTGGCTTTCCCGAAGATCAACCTGCTGAGCTGGTATCTGTACCTGGCCGGCGGAGTGATGGTGCTGACGGCCATGATCACCGGCGGTGTGGATACGGGCTGGACCTTCACGACTCCGCTGTCGACGCACTTCTCCAATACCAACGTGATTACAACCGGCTTGGCGGTCTTCATCGCCGGCTTCAGTTCGATCTTTACCGGACTGAACTTTATCGTCACCATCCACCGCATGCGCGCGCCGGGCATGACCTGGTTCAAGCTGCCGCTCTTCTGCTGGTCGCATTATGCAGCTTCCATCCTTATGGTGCTGGGCACGCCGGTACTGGCGATCACGTTGGTCCTGGTGGTTCTGGAGCGGACCATCGGCATCGGTGTCTTCGACCCGACCAAGGGCGGCGACCCGATTCTCTTCCAGCATCTGTTCTGGTTCTATTCGCATCCGGCGGTGTACATCATGATCCTGCCGGGCATGGGCGTAATCTCCGAGGTGATCTCGACCTTCAGCAGGAAGCGCGTCTTTGGATACACGGCGGTAGCTTTCAGTTCAGTGGCCATTGCTGTCTTCGGATTCTTCGTCTGGGCGCACCATATGTTCATCATGGGCGTCTCGAACTACGCGGTGCTGGTCTTCTCGCTGCTCACCATGCTGGTGGCGGTGCCTTCGGCGATCAAGATCTTCAACTGGGCGTTCACGCTCTACAAGGGCTCGATTACCTTTGAAACGCCGATGCTCTATGCCTTCGGCTTCATGGGCCTGTTCACCATCGGCGGATTGACGGGCGTCTTCCTGGGCTCGTCGGGTACGGACATTCACCTGACCGAGACCTACTTCATCGTGGCTCACTTCCACTTCGTCATGGTGGGCGGCATGCTGATGGCCTTCCTCTCGGGCGTGCACTTCTGGTGGCCCAAGATGACGGGCCGAATGTACCCGGAGAAGATCTCGCAGCTGGCAGCGGTGGTTACATTCATCGGGTTCAACTTCACCTTCTTCCCGCAGTTCCTGCTGGGCATGCTGGGCATGCCGCGCAGGTATGCGGCCTATCCGCCGGAGTTCCAGGTGCTGAATGTTTTCTCGACGGCCGGCGCTTCGATTCTCGGCGTGGGCTACATGCTGCCGATCATCTACCTGCTGTGGTCGCTGAAGTACGGCGAGATCGCAGGCAACAATCCCTGGCAGGCAACCGGGCTTGAGTGGCAGATTCAGTCGCCGCCGCTGACCGAGAACTTCACCACAATTCCGATCGTTACCCAGGACGTGTATGACTACGAATGGCTGGAACGCCAGAAAGAGCATGAGGTGACGCATGTCGGATAGCCCTGCAATCGCCGCGGACGCCGGACATCACGGACATGACGCGGCCCATCCGCCGTATCTGCGCCATCACTTTATCTCGATGGAGCAGCAGACCGAGACCACCACGTTTGGCATGTGGCTGTTCCTGCTGACGGAAATCATGTTCTTCGGCGGCCTCTTTACCGCCTATCTGATCTATCGCAACTGGTACTACCCGGCGTTTGTGGCAGCCTCGCATACGCTGGACATCTTCCTGGGCAGCCTGAACACCCTGGTGCTGATCTCTTCGAGCTTCACCATGGCGATGGGCGTGTGGTGCGCGGAGACCAAGCGGTCGAAGGGACTGGTCTGGTCGCTGATTGCGACGCTGGTGCTGGGCCTGGGCTTTCTGGGCATCAAGGCCGACGAATACCACGAGAAGTATGTGAAGGACCACATTCCGGGGCATCTCTTCCCTGGCCACGCCTTCAGCCCCGTGGGGTTTGTGCATCCCGATCAGGAAGCGCTCAAGGGTGGTGAGAAGCCATTGGCTCCCGATATGGCGGCGAAGACCGAGGTGTATTTCTCGCTCTACTTCGCCATGACCGGCATGCACGCGCTGCATATGATCATCGGCATCGCGCTGCTGTGCGGCATGCTGTGGAAGGCCTCGCGAGGCGGGTACATGGATGGCCATATCGCCTTCGTGGAGAACTTCGGGTTGTACTGGCACTTTGTCGATATTGTGTGGATCTTCCTGTTTCCTCTCCTGTATCTGATCAGCCGGCATAGCTGACGCAGGGAACAAGGGTCAGGGAACAGGGGTCAGAAAAACTTTGAGGGATGGAACTATGTCGGATTTGCACGCGGAACACGAAGGGCACGAGCCAGAGCAACACGCGGAGCACCACATCGTAAGCCCGATGGTCTACCTGATGATCTTCGGCGCTCTGCTGGTGTGCACCGCGCTTACCATTGGCGCGTCCTATCTGGAGATGGGGCCGTGGAACCCGGTGGTGGCGATCGGGATTGCCTGCCTGAAGGCGACGCTGGTGGTGCTCTTCTTCATGCATGTGAAGTACAGCTCCAAGCTGATGAAGCTGACGGTGGGCGCGGGATTGTTCACGTTTCTGATCCTGGTGGGGATGTCTCTGTCGGACTACTTTACGCGGGCGTGGGGGCAGTGGTAAGAGTCAGCCTAGATTGAGATCGTAGTGAAGGGCTGCCGGATTCCGGCGGCCCTTTTGCTTTTGCGCCCTGTTGCGGTGAGGATTGCCCAATCCTGTGCGCCGTGCAATGGCGATACGATTGCCTGGGAGGCGGCAAGGATGCGGGCCGCGGATTGAGCCGAAATCCATACATTGTGACGAAGAGGCAACGCGGAGCCGCGCGTGCGGGACTGCCTGCGAAGGCAGGGTCGACCGCGAAGACTGGACTGGCTGCCAAAACGGTGTTGCCCACGCCCGACGCGATGCTGGCCGAAGCGGTGGAGCATCACCGGGCAGGGAGGCTTGGCGAGGCGGAGCGGCTGTACCGTGGGATTCTCGATCGGGAGCCTGGGCATGTCGAAAGCTTGCACCGGCTGGGGCTGGTGGCCAGCCAGACCGGCCATGGGCAGGCGGCCGAGGGACTGATCCGGAGGGCGATTGCGGCGGGCGATGCCCGGGCTCTCGATTTCCGTACTTCCGATTCCGAGGCCGGACAAGCGGAAAAGCAGGCTGCGCTGTGGGCGGATCTGGGGATCGCGCTGCAGCTGCAGGGGAAGCTCACGGAAGCGGTTGAAAGCTACGATCTTGCGATCGCCAGCTGTGACCGTGCGATCGCTCTTGAATCCGGGCGGCAGCGCCAAAGCGGAGCTGTATTCAGCAACCGGGGGATGGCGCTGCATGCGCTGGAGCGGCTGGATGAGGCCCAGGCAAGCCTGAGGCAGGCAATTGCGTTGGAGCCGGAGCAGCCTGAATCGCATACCGGGCTGGGCAATGTGCTGTATGTGCAGGGGCTGCTGGAGGAAGCGGCGGAGTGTCATGAGCGGGCGATTGCGCTGCGTCCCGGGTATGCCGAGGCGTGGTCGAACCTGGGCAGTGTGCGCCACATGCAGGGGCTGCTTGCGGAAGCGGCGGAGTGTTCTTCGCGGGCCGTGCTACTGGACCCGCGGTTTGCCGAAGGGTACAACAACCTGGGCGATGCGCTACAGGGTCAGGGGCGGCTGGCGGAAGCGGCGCGGTGCTTCGACCGGGCGATCGAGCTGAAGCCGGGGCTGGCGCGAGCGCATCTCAACCGGGCTTCGCTGCGGCTGCTGGAAGGGAAGTTTGCGGAGGGCTGGCCGGAATATGAGTGGCGGCTGAGGCTCTATCCGCAACGGAAGTTTGGGCTGCCGCGGTGGATGGGAGAGCCGCTGGGCGGGAGCGGCAGACCGGCGTGCCTGCTGCTGCATGCCGAGCAGGGATTGGGCGACACGCTGCAGTTTTTGCGCTATCTGCCGCTGGTGCTGGAGCGGGTAAACGGTGGCAGCGTGGTGCTGGAAGTGCAGCCGCCTCTGCTGCGGCTGGCGGGAGAAATGGCCTCGCGGCTGATAGGGAAACGGACGGGAATGGTGAGTGTGACGGCCATGGGTGAGGATCTGCCCGAGTTCGATTGGCATTGCCCGCTGATGAGCCTGCCGCTGATTTTCGAGAGCGACCTCGGCAATCTTCCGGCCGAGTCTCCTTACCTTGCAGTCCCGGCAGAGGCGGCGGAGCGAGTAGCGGCGCTGCCGGGGCTGCTGGAGCTGTTTCAGGAGGAGCTGTTTCGGGCGGGGAAGACTCTGCGGGTAGGGCTGGTCTGGGCGGGCAGCGCGATCCATGCGAAAGACCGCTTCCGGTCGATTGCGCCGGAGCTGCTGGCTCCGCTGCTGGAGGTGGATGGGGCGCGGTTCTATTCGCTGCAGGTAGGCGGGCCAACGCCGAACGGAGTTGCGATGGACGGGGGAGGTTTTACCGATCTCGCTCCATACATCCGGGACATGGCGGATACGGCAGCGCTGCTGGAGAGGCTGGACCTGGTGATTGCCGCCGATACTTCGGTGGCCCACCTGGCTGGGGCGATGGGCAGGCCGGTCTGGGTGCTGCTGCCTTTCGCCCCGGATTGGCGGTGGCTGGCCGATCGCGCGGACAGCCCCTGGTATCCGTCGATGCGGCTGTTCCGGCAGACTAAGCCGGGCGACTGGGCTGGGGTGATTGAGACGGTGCGAGAGGCGCTGATTGAGGCTGTTGCGAAAGGCGCGGTTGGACTTGCAACGATTGGCAAGGAACGCGTTACCACTGAGACTCATGCCGCATCCGCCCCAGGGCCGATAGCTGCTCCGGCTGTCGAGCCTGACGCTGTCGCATGCAAGGTGTGCGATAGTCCGAGTCTGCTGTACGGGGTGGTGGATTTTCATAAGAGCTGCATCGAAGCGCAAGGGAAACGGCTGCCGCTGAGCGGCGTGCCGGTGTACTACCGGCGCTGCGGACGATGTGGGCTGGTGTTCACCGATGCCTTCGATGGATGGGCGATGGAAGAGTTTGAGAGCCGGATCTACAACGATGCCTACTTTACGGTCGATCCGGATTATGTCTCGGTACGGCCGCTGGCCAATGCGGCGATGGTGGCGGAGACCTTTGAGCAGCACCGGGACGGCATGCGGGTGCTGGATTATGGCGGCGGGTCGGGGCTGCTGGCGGAGCGGCTGCGAGAAATGGGATTCGCGGCGGAGAGCTACGATCCATTTTCAAAGTTCGACAAGCTTCCTGGCGTGGGATTCGACCTGATCACCTGCTTTGAGGTGATGGAGCACCTGCCGCAGCCACGGGAGACGGTGCGGGAGATGGTTTCGCTGCTTGGAGAGCAGGGAGCGATCCTGTTTTCGACGCTGATCCAGCCCCCGGAGATGGAGCGGCTGCGCCTGAACTGGTGGTATGCCGCGCCGCGCAACGGGCATGTGAGCCTCTACACGCCGGCAGCCTTGCTGCATCTGTTCAAGCCTCATGGGATGCGGGTGGGCTCATTCAACGCCGGGCTGCACATCGCCTATGGGCAGAGGCCGGCATTTGCGGCCCATCTCAAATTACCGGTTTAACCTGGCTGCCGTCCGGCGGCATCAGGGGCCCAACTGTCCGCCAAGCAGGGTATCGGTGGGACGATTGCCCAGGTCGCCGGCCAGGTTCCTGATCCGGGCGTTGACGGAGTTGCCAATCGAGCTGCCGGGCAGGCTGGTTTTTGCCACGGGTGGCGGCCCTGGGTCGCTGGACGGAGCGGCAAAGATCCCGCTTGGCGGGTTTTCGGGGAGGGAGAAATAAAAGATGGAGCCCTTGCCGGGGGTCGACTCCAGCCAAATTCTGCCGCCCATGCGGCCGAGGATTTTCTGGCAGATGGAGAGTCCGATCCCACTGCCTGAGACTTCCTCGTGGGTGTGGAGGCGCTGAAAGAGCATGAAGATGCGTTCGAAGTACTGAGGCTCGATGCCGATGCCGTTGTCTTCGATGGAGAAAATCCAGTTTTCGTCGCCGCCGTGGGCAGACGAGATGTGGATACGGGGCGGAGCGGGGCTGCGGTACTTGAGGCTGTTGCCGATGAGGTTTTGAAAGATGCGGGAGAGCTGGGAGTGATCGGTGAGCAGCGAGGGAAGGGGATCGTGGGTGACCAGCGCGCCGTTCTCTTCGAGACTGCCGGCCAGGTTGGCAAGGGCTGTATCGAGGGCCTGCTGGCATGGAGACTGGCGCAGAGGATTTTTCTGGCCGCCGGCGCGGGAGTAGGCGAGCAGGTCCTGTATGAGGCGCGTCATGCGGGCCGCTCCGTCGAGCGCAAAGGCGATGAACTCGTCGGCGTCTCCGTCGAGGCGGCCTTTGTAACGCCTCGATAGCAGCTGGACGTAGCTGGAGATCATGCGCAGCGGCTCCTGGAGGTCATGGGAGGCGACATAGGCGAACTGCTGGAGTTCGGCGTTGGAACGCTTGAGCTCTTCGGCTGCCTGATGAAGGCTGCGCTCGGCTTTGCGGCGTTCGGTGATGTCGCGCATATTGGCGATGAGGACGGGCCCCTCGACGGTTTCAAGCTGGTTGAGTACGAATTCGACGGGAAAGGAGGAACCATCCTTGTTGCGCCCGCAGAGCTCGAATACAGCTCCGGTGCGGTCGGCGAGGGCATCCACCACAGTGCTGAAGCCGTCTGGGTTGAGCGGAATGCCGAGGCTTTCGTGGAGGAAGGTGTTCACCGACTTGCCGATCAACTCGGCGCGGCGATAGCCGAACTGGGATTCGAAGCGCAGGTTGAGCAGCAGGATTTCTCCATCGGGCCGGAGCACGACCATGCTGTCGGGGGCGGCGTCGAGCAGGCTGCGAAACTTCGCCTCGCTGGCCCTGGCGGCACTTTCGGCGAGGGAGCGGCGGCGAGCTTCGCGCTCCAGGCTGAGGGCGGCGCCGATGCCTACACTGAAGCCAAGCAGCACGCTGAGGAGGAGGGTGAGATGGGCGCGCCGGAGACTGGCTTCCAGCTCTTTAATGCGGATGGAGCGCAGCCGCAGCTCCTCGTTTTGCGTCTCGCGAATCTTGGCCCGGATCGCCTGGTGAATCTGCTGGCCCCGGCCAGTCTCCACAAGAGCCGCGGCCACCGTGGCGCCCCGGTCATTTCGCACGGCAATGGCCGACTCCTGCAGATTGACTTCCTGGCGGGTCAGGGCTTGCAAAGCGTCGATGCGCCGCTGCTGGGCAGGATTATCTGCGACCAGAGTCCGCGCAGCAGCTTCGCTTTGCTCGATCTCCGCCGCGTGCCGATGGAAGACCTGGAGGCTGGATGGGTTCCCGTCCAACAGGTAGCCCTCGAAGCTGGCGTCGATCGCCTCGGCGGCGAGCAGGCAGTCTTCAAGCCGGCCAAGCACATCATGGGTGTGCTGGACCCATTCCTCACTTTCCGACGTGAGGACGAGGCTGCGATAGGCGAAAATGCCAGCGAGCAGGACCGTCAAAATGGCGGAGCAAAAGGCCAGCAATACCTTCCGATTCATCATTGCCTTCGGCTTCTGGGAGATTCGGGCTGAAGCACCGGCGCCCGTTTCCGGCTATCTATCTGGAGGTCAATTTACGACACTAGAGGCTTTTCTTTCTGCCGTTTGCGGGACGGTTCGGAGAGAGGCGGTCGCGTTTTGGGAACGTTCCCACGCGAGGGAGCCATTTCGGTCAACAGGGATAATTTCCAAATCGGGACAGACAACTGCTCGTGGTAGAGCCTGCCATGGAGAGCTCGGTGCGCGGGGCTACTTCTTCTTTTCCCACATCTCTTCGTGGCGGTCGTCGCGGAAGAGGATGCCGGTGACGCGGCCTTGGGAGTCGTGTTCGAAGGTGAGGCGGGTGAGGCTGCCGCTGGGATAGAAGAAGGTGCTGGTGCTCTCGGCTTCGATCTCGTATACGTCGCCCTGGGCATTCTTGAGGAATACCTGTTCCCCCTGGCGCTGGATGGTGGCTACGGGGACGTTATAGATGTCGCGGTACTCGCCGACGTAGGTGTCGAGAATGGAGACGGGCAGTTTGAGAGGCGCGGGGTGGAGGGGAACGACGAGGTGCTCGGCGTATGGCGGGAGCTGCGTTTCCGGCGCGCTGGGGTGGTCGTGGACGGGCTGGCCCTGGGCGTTGAGCCGGTGGGAGAGCAGCCAGCGCGGGAGCTCGGGCTCGTTGAAGGCACGGGTCCAGCAGTCGTGGTGGAGGCCCTGATACTCCCAGAAACGAATGTGGCCGTTTTCAGCTTTGATGGCCTCATACATGATCTCCGACTGGCGCGGGACAACCGTTGTGTCCTCCATGCCATGGAAGAGCCAGATCGGAGTGTGGCCGACAGCGCGGGCGTATTCAGCGGGCAGGGTGGATTGCTCGCGCCAGCGCTCCGGAGCATAGCTCCAGAAGATGCCGGAGGAGGCGATAGCGATCGCGGCCCAGCGGTGGGGATGGTCTTTGGCCAGCTCCCACGCGCCGTAGCCGCCGAGAGAGAGGCCTGCGAGATAGGTGCGGTCGGCGCCGGCATGGAATTCGCGCGTCTCCTGATCGAGAGCGCCCATGGCCATGCGCAGCATGTCGGGATCAGTCCAGAAATGGCGGTAGGGGCACTGAGGCATGACGACGATGAAGGGCCAGCGCTCAGGATGGTCGCGCAGCTGCTGGGGAAGGCCGATCTGGGTTTGCCACATGCCTTCGCTGCCCCGTTCGCCGCGGCCGTGGAGGAAGAGGATGATAGGGGGGGGCTCGGTCTTCTTACGCGGCAGCTTGTCGCTGATCGGGTGGTAGAAGTCTTCGGGGAGATAGACCTGGAACTTGTAGGTGATGCCCTGCAGGACGATGGAGCGGTTGAGAAAGCCCGTGTCCTGCGGCGGCTGCGGAACGGGACGGACCGGCTTTCCGGGGGTGGCGGCCGGCGTCGCATGCGCTACAGCCGCAAAAAGCGAAAAAGCAGCGGACAGGCGAAGTAAGAGGACGGCAAGTCCCATTCCAGATCGGCCACATGTTCGCATGTCATCCATCCAAACACAGGCGCGGCGTTATGGAAAGAAAGATTGTGTTCGGACCGCAGAAGGGATGCGGATGGCGTCCATATCCGGCCCACGCAAAAAGGACAGGCGGAGGACCTCTGACTGTCCTAATCTCCGCCTGTCCTGATTTCCCTGTCCTGGGAATGCTGAGGGTTGAAACTTCGCGTTACTTCGTATTGCTGACGAGAGCGAAGCTGGCGCCCAGGGGGTCGACGCCCTGAATGATCCACTGGTCACCGGGAACCTGATGAGGCCCCATGATCACCTTTCCGCCGCCCGCTGTGACGCGCTCGATGGCGGCATCGATGCCGTCAACGAGGATATAGAAGCCCCAGGTAGATGACGGGATGTGCTCCGACTTCTTCATCATGCCGCCGTCGCCCATGGGGCTGCCTTTGCCTTCGTCGAAGATGCGGTAGACGCCGTCCGGACCCATGTCCATGTCCCGGGTTTTCGTCCAGCCGAAGTGGGTGGAGTAGAAATCCCATGCGGCGTCCACGTCGGTGGTGTAGAGTTCGCGCCAGCCGATGGTGCCGGGAGTGGGAGGCGCAGGGAGATTGGCCGGAGTCGGCATAGCCGGATCGGAAGTGAAGAGAACGATCGGCGCGCCCTGAGGATCGGACATGACGGCGAAGCGCAGCATGCCGGGAACATCGGTGGCTGGTTTCCAAAGTTTGCCGCCTGCTTCCACGACCTTTTCAATGTGCGCATCGACATCGGGAACGGAGATATAGCCGACCCAGGCGGTGTGGTGCGGCATCGAGAGCATACCGGCGACGCCTGCTTCACCGACGTTGAAGGTGATGTAAGGCATTTCGGGCGAGCCGACGTTCTTGGTGGTCCAACCGACGACGCTGGTGTAAAAAGCCTCTGCTGCCGGGGTGTCGCTGGTCATCAGTTCGTACCAGCCGAAAGATCCTTTGGGTGTATACATTGCGGTGGTTCTCCTTGTGTGACGGAAGGGAATTCGAGTCGAGTTTGACTGGGTATGTTGATACCAACCGCATGCTGACAATGTCAACGAATTCCGACAGTGGTCAGGTTAATTTTGGTGCTGTGGCTGGCCGCCGGGCGAAGATTCCAGCGGGGGCGGAGATCCCGTTCAGTCCGGACATTCCGTTTAGTACCACGCTGCAGGTTCGCGACACGTGCCTGTGTCTGCTGGTGCTGACCGGCAAAGGCCGCGAAGTGTTCGCATCGGCGGTGCCGATCTGGACGGCGACGCACGCCGAGATTGAGACCGAGCATGAAGGCGCTGCAAATGGCTCGGATACGAATCGGTTGCGGCGGGATTTGAGGGTACTGGGAAACGGTTCCCCATCCATGTGCCAGGCAGAGAGGGGCTCATGATGATAAAAATGCCTCATGGAAATCGAACGACAGCTTTGGAAAGTCTGCGATAAGCGTCGGTTCCTCATCTCCACGATGGAGGAACTGGCGGGAGATGCACATATTTCCTTCGAAGGTGATTTAAGTGCGTTTGCGCTACTTAATTTTGCAGACGCCTCGGAAGAAGAGACGTCTGTTCTCAAGCGCAATACTTTATCGCCGAGGCAAGACTTCGTCGTCTTGCCGCTCGAAACTGGTTTGGCGACGGGAATCATCCGCGCAATAGGTGGGACGGTCCCTAAGACCATTCTTCATATTCAAGTAGAGAAGGCTGGACGACTCGAAATGGGCCTGTATGACCAATTTCATCCCGAGGCTACTTTCTTCGGGCCCGCTTTGACCGCGCCGATGTTAGATCGGTTGGAGTCGGAAGGCATTCTACGGAAGTGGAATGTCCTTCGGCGGATGCCTGAAGAGAGACGCCAAAGAGTCTGAGGTAAGGCCTAAATATACCTCAGGGGCTGAGGTCCAGATCCACGATTACAGAACGAGAGCGAAAGCGAAGCCGTCGTAGCCCTTGCTGCCTACGGTCTGGAGCACGGTTGCAGTAAGGCGAGGATCGGACGCCATTTTCTCGAACATGATGCGCGTGCCGGTAATGGAGGGATCGGTGCTTTCTGTGTTGGTGATTTCACCATCGCGGATGACGTTGTCGACGACGATCAGCGTGCCTTTTCGCGAGAGCTTCAAAGCCCATTCGAGGTAAGTGGGATTGCTGGGTTTGTCGGCGTCGATGAAGATGAAGTCAAAGGGCGCTGGTCTCTCTGCGTGAAGCTGGGCGAGCGAATCTGCGGCCGCGCCGACGCGGATTTCTACGCTGCTCGCGAAGCCCGCGCGAGCAATGTTGCTGCGAGCTACATCAGCATGTTTCGGTGAATATTCAAGGGTGATGAGATTGCCATCGGATGGCAGCGCGCGAGCCAGACAGATCGTACTGTAGCCGCCCAATGTGCCGACCTCGAGAATGCGCCTTGCACCTTGAATCGTAGCGAGCATGTGAAGGAATTTGCCCTGCGTTGGGCTGACGTCGATAGCCGGCAAATCCGCGGCTGCGTTGGCTGCGAGCGCGGCTTCGAGGATTGCGTCGGTAGGGATGAGAGCTTCAGCGAGATAGCGATCTACGTTGCTCCACACAGCTTCAGACATTCGATTCTCCTGCGATGAGAATAAGCGATCGAGGCTGATTGATGAGAGCTCGCGTGTAATGATGTTGCTCATGCGTTCGAGACTGAGATTCATGATGACGGCTGCGGCGCTTATTGCTGCCATGACATCCTGCGCGTACTTGCGCGCTGAAATTCCATGGACAGGATCGTGGGCTGCGCCTGCGAATGTTGTCATGATCCACGATGCCGCGCTGCCCAATGGCGTAACGAAGGTGACGCTGCGGCAGAGGATTCGCGTAAGCATTGGCGGCCCTGTGGTGCGTCTTCGATTCAGCAATGTGCATGGCACGCAGCCGCTGGTGTTGAGCGATGTTCGTATTGCGCAGGCTGCTTCGGATCACGATGCGGTCGTGGGCACGGATCATGCGGTGATGTTTGACGGCGCGAGCACGGTTACGATTGCGGCTGGCGCGACAACAACGAGCGATCCGATTGTGTTCGAAGTGAAGCCATCGTCGGATGTGATGGTGAGCATCTACCTGCCGCAGCCGGTCGATGCGGATCACATGAGCGGGCATACGCAGGCCTGGCAGAATGTGTATCTGGCGCAAGGCGATGTGAGCGCAAGTGCGACGGTCACTCCGATTGCTTTGTCGCATGCGTTGACGAGCTTCTACTATCTGACGAATCTCGATGTGCAGAATGCGCAGGCTGTCGGCGCGGTGGCAACCTTTGGCGCTTCGATTACCGACAGCAGCAACTCGACATTTGGCGCGAGTCAGGGCTGGCGTGATCTGCTTGCCGTGCGGTTGAACGATGCCGACATGCAGGTCGGGGTAGTGAATGCGGCGTTGAGTGGCAACAGCCTTTTGCGCGCCAGTGTGTTTTCGGGAGCGACGGGAGTGTCGCGCTTTGTGCAGGATGCGCTCGATCAGCCGAACGTGAAGTGGGTGATCTTTTCCGATGACCCAATCAACGATCTGAGCGGGCTGCATCCGCCGAGTTATGACGAACTGATTGCTGCGATCAAGCAGGTGCGCGATACGGCGCATGGTCGCGGCATCAAGTTTTATTGCTCGATGCTTACGCCGAATATCGGACGTGCCGCAGACGCGTGGACACCAGAGGCCGAAGTGACGCTGGAGAAGATCAATGCGTGGTATCGCAGCGCCGATGGAGGCTGCGACGGCATCGTGGATCAGGATGCTGCGGTGCATGATCCAGCGAGGCCGACGCGGTATCTGCCTGCTTATGACGCGGGAGATCATCTGCATCCGAACGATGCGGGACATCGCGCGATTGCGGATAGCATCGATCTCAAGCTATTCACACTTATGAGTAAGACGACAAACAATCGATAGCTCGTCAATGTTCTCGCTTCGACATCTGTGCCGCGGTCACGAGCGCATCGAGTGCAGAGCTTTGCGTGCTCGCGTCGCTCGCGGCGAAGGGCGCAGCCCAGACTTCGCCGAGATGGTATTCGGGCGCATGAGTCTGGCTCCAGATGCTGGCGGCATTGGTCAACACGAACTTGCTGTAGCGCGGCTTCGGGCTTGCTTCATCAAGCGCTCGCAGATTGCGCACGAAGATGCCTTTGAACTGCGTACCGTCCGCGCCGCACTTGGGTTCGCAGGTATCGTGCAGGATGCCTTGCGCGTCGGTGAGGCTGGAGATCGCTGCTTCGGCGATGGAGTTCGCTTCAGTCAATGCAGAGGCGTCATGATTCGCTGTGTGTAATGCGGCGAGGCCGCCGAGAATTACTCCCTGGTTATAAGTCCATGTCGTCTTCTGGTTGTTTTCGCATTTGGCGGTAAGTCCATCGTTGACGAGATGCTTGTCGTTGATCATGCCGGAGTGTGCGAACCATTTCCACTCACGCGTGGCCCAACCGAGATAGGCTGCGCGCTCTTGCGCATCCTTGGTTTCATTGGCCAGTTGTGCGGCGACGGAGAGGAAGAGTTCGTTGGCGATGGCGTTTTTGTAATTGCGATCTTTGCTCCACCAGATGCCGCCGGAGCAGGTGTCATCCCAGCCATAAGTCATGTCGGCGAAGATGGATTTGGCTGCTTCAAGATAGCGGCGGTCATGCGTATTGTTGTAGACATCGATCCACGCGAGTGCCCACCAGCCTTCGTCATCGTAGTAGCGATTGATGAAGGCCGGACCTTCTTTTTGTGCGCGAGACAGGGTATTGGAGAAAACGAAGTCATAGTCACTGGAGTGCGCGACGCGCGCGTAGTCTGCGAGCACGGTGATCGCATTGGCGGAATTCCACCAGCCGGTGGTTTTGTATAGGCCGGTGTCGAGGTCGTAGGAGCTCTGCAGCGTCTGGACTGCAAGCGCCGCGCGCTGATCGTATGAGACAGCTGATTCCTGAGCCCATGCGGATATTGCGCTGATCGCAAATGTGGCGAGCGCGCAGATGAGCCAGAGGAACTTAGTTTTTGCCTTCGAAGGCAGCATGGATATTCTCCTGTTGAGATGCTTTGGCGAGCGAGGATTCATCGCTTGTGCGCCAAAATTGATTCTCGTGCGGTGCAGGCTTCAAGGTAGGCAGAGGCGAGAAATATGAGTTCCTGGCGATAAGGTTCGAGGTTCTTTTCGGGAGTGCCGGACTCGATCATTCTGCGGGCAATACCTACCATCGCGTCCTGCAGCATGGAGGCGACGAGCTGAGGGTCTTTGCTGAGCGGTTCGCTGGAGCTGGACAGCATTTCGGTGATCGCCTTGTTGGTTCTTGCGCCCATCTGCTTGACGATCTTCGATCCATCGATGTCGGAGCTTATGGAGTAAAGAGCGGCGCTGATTTTGGCCTTCTTCATCTTGGCCCGCAGGAAGGCGGTGATGAGTGCTGCGGCCATTTCCTGGAGTGTGCTGCCGTGCTGTTCGCGGCAGACTTGCTCGATGGCCTCGGCGACTGCGTTGAGATGGCGTTTGAGAGCGGCCTGCAGCAGCGCGCTCTTGTTGGGAAAGTACTGATAGAGTGTTCCGACGGAGACTCCGGCGCGCTCGGCGACGCGGGTGGTGGTGAGGCGGTCCTTGCCGATGGCGACCAAAACCTGAATAGTGGCGACGAGAATAGCCTCCACGCTGGCGGCGGAGCGGGCCTGCACGGGCGATTTACGCGGCTCCAGGACGATTGGTGAGGGTTGCGGCAAATGCGAACTCCGAAACTGAAGCTTTCTTCATCTAAACACAGGTGAGCGTCATGACGGCAAGTCGTGAGCCCTATCCGAGGAGAGAGAACCAATGACCAAGCAGAAGGATCTTGCGGGAAATTTTACTTTTCGTAACACGACGATGACCGTAAAGCGCATGGGCTATGGCGCGATGCAGCTGGCTGGGCCGGGCGTGTTCGGGCCGCCGCGCGACCACGAGGCTGCGATTGCAGTATTGCGTGAGGCGATTGAAGCTGGCGTGAACCATATCGATACCAGCGATTTTTATGGGCCGCATGTGACGAACAAGATCATCAAGGAAGCGCTGCATCCATATGTGGATGGGCTGGTGATTGTGACCAAGATTGGCGCGCGGCGCGGTGCGGATGCGTCGTGGATTCCTGCGCTATCGCGGCAGGAGATACTCGATGGCGTCGAGGACAATCTGCGCAATCTTGGAGTGGATGCGCTGGATGTCGTGAACCTGCGCGTAGGCGGCATTCACGGGCCTGCGGATGGTTCGATTGAGGCTCCGTTGACTGTGCTTGCGGAGCTTAAAGAGCAAGGGAAGATCCGGCATCTTGGGCTGAGCAATGTGAAGGCTGCGCAACTGGCTGAGGCGCAGAAGATCAGCGATATCGTTTGCATCCAGAACATGTACAACGTTGCGCACCGGCATGATGACGGCTTTATATCTGACCTTGCGGCGCAAGGGATTTCTTATGTCCCGTTCTTTCCGCTGGGTGGATTTACGCCGCTGCAATCGGGTGTGCTGGATCGGGTGGCTGCTTCGCTGGGGAAGACGCCGATGCAGGTGGCGCTGGCATGGCTGCTGCATCGCTCGCCAAACATACTGCTGATTCCGGGAACGTCTTCGGTTGGGCATCTGCGCGAGAATCTTGCTGCTGCAACGCTTGAGCTTTCTGCGGAGACGATTGCTGAACTTGATTCGATCGGTACATCTACTAAGGCATAACCGTACTCGCTTCCAACTCCATTCGCAGGTTGGCCATTGTTGTCAGGTAGAAGGCCAGGTTGTGGATGGAGTTGAGCGTGCCGCCTAAGGGCTCGCCGGTTTGCATGAGGTGGCGCAGGTAGGCACGGCTGTAGCGGCTGCATGTAGGGCAGGTGCAGTTGGGGTCGGGCGGGGTGGGGTCTTCGGCGAACTGGCGGTTCTTGATGTTCATGCGGCCTTCACTGGTGAAGAGCAGACCGTGGCGGGCGGCGCGGGTGGGGATGACGCAATCCATCATGTCGACGCCCATGCGGGCGTACTCGACGATCTCGTCGGGGAAGCCGACGCCCATTACGTAGCGCGGCTTGTCTTTCGGCAACAGCGGCAGGACTTCGGCGATGGTTTCGAGGGTGAGGGCGCGGGGCTCGCCGACGCTGAGGCCGCCGATGGCGTATCCATCGAAGTTCATCTCGACGAGGCGCTCGGCGGATTCGCGGCGGAGGTGCATGTACATGCCGCCCTGCACGATTCCGAAGAGGGACTGGCTGGCGAGGCCGCCGTCGGAATTGATGAGCTCATTGTGCCACGGCACTTTGTGCTGGTTGGCGCGGAAGTGGTTGAGGCTGCGCGCGGCCCAGGCCATGGTATAGCGGAGGCTTTCGGCGGCTCGGGCTTCGTCGGCGGGGTATTCGGTGCATTCGTCGAAGGCCATGCAGATGTCTGCGCCGAGGGAGATCTGGACATCCATGGAGTGCTCGGGCGTGAACATGTGGCTGGAGCCGTCGAGATGCGAGCGGAAGCGGACGCCTTCGTCGGTGAGCTTGCGGAGTTTGGAGAGCGAGAAGACCTGGAAGCCTCCGCTGTCGGTGAGCATGGCGCGCGGCCAGGAGATGAATTTGTGCAGGCCGCCGAGGCGGGCGATGAGTTCGTGGCCGGGGCGGAGGTAGAGGTGGTAGGTGTTGCCGAGGATGATCTGTGCACCCTGGTGATTTGGGCCTAGTTCTTCGAGGACCTGCTGCGGGACGGCTTTGACTGTACCTTGCGTGCCGACGGGCATGAAGACCGGGGTTTCGACGGTCTGGTGGGGAAGATGAATGCGTGCGCGGCGAGCGCCGCTGGGATGCGTGCTTAGGAGTTCGAACTTTAAGGCCACAGCTTGATTTTACGCGGCTGGAGCTCGGGGTTTGCGAGAGCAGAGGCGCAGTCCGCGGCCTGAGGATGCCTGTTCGCTGCAAGCTGACGCACTGCGGAAAGATGCCGTAATTTAATTCGAAAACGCTATACGGCAGTTGTTATACTCCGGTCGCACCCAACACTTGCATCCAGGACTACGCCAACGATTCGCGTCAATGCACGCGTCCAAGGAGAGACAATGCCGATCAACGAAAACACCACCTGGGCTGAGGTGGGCAATATCAGCACGGGAGGCGACCGCTGTGTCCGCCACGCCTTCAAGGGCGGCTCCGCGAAGAAAGTGCTTCTGACGCCAACCTTCAAAATGTACAAATTTAACGACTTCCAGAGCCTCACAGCTCCGGGTTCCAAAGCGGTGAGCCCGTGGTGGAGTCCGTATGAGGCTTATGAGTGGGATGGCGGCTGGAAGCAGCGCAAGAGTCTGGCCTCGCATTTGAATGTCTCGATGCGCGAGTTTGGCCGCGTGACCTCGGCAATCAAGGAGAACTGGAATTCGCTTTCGTATCTGCTGGTGGTGGAAGTGAAGACTCCGGTGTATGCGTACTTTGGCGGCTTTGCGCAGATGGCGCGCATCGATGAGGGACAGGCTTCCAAAGTCAATGCGGGCGTCGAGGCCAAGGGCAGCACGAAAAATCTTCCTGGGGGCGGAACGCAGTTCTATATCCCTAACCTGACCAGCGATGATGTGATTCTGGTGAGTGTCGAGTTGCTTTCCTGAGCCAATATTTACCGATCGAGTCAGGCTCAAATTGTTCAGCGGTGCATTGGATGGTCAGGGTTACGGCGGCGGGCCACCTGCCTGATGAAGACCGGTTTCGTAATCGCCGCCGAAGTCTACCAGAGTAACGTCGGCAAGTTTGTAGCGAAATAGTTCGTCATCATCCCAGGAAGCGTCTGTGTCAATCTCACGCAGCCAAAAGTTGGATTTGCCGATCTTCGCTACCCGGCCAATATTACAAGCACCCGGACTTATTTTTTCGTGATGGATTGCAACCAATGGAAATGCATCGTTTGCCGATCGTAAAAGAGTTTCAATATTCGTTAAGTCAATACTTGGCTTGTCCGGAATTGTTCTTCCCCGGGCCTTCAGTACCTTTTGATACATAGAGACAATCGCGTCAGACGCAAATTTCAAACCCTTGACATCAGATATGCGGACGCAACTGAAACCATCAAAGCTGAATCCATCTCCGAATATGGCCATGAGAAAGAACTTCGGACCAATATCCAAAACATACCCATCTATGGTCCCGGGCTCGAAAGCACGCGAGAACTTGATCAACGATTTTTGCTGGAGCGCGTGAGCGATGCCCGCTCTCTTTCTTGACGACATGGTCCGACTCTTCCTTAGTAGCTCTGGCTGAACAAGAGAATAGAACTGGATTTATCCGAGCAGGGCGCGGATGCGGGATTCGATCATGCTGCAGGGGACAAAGATGGGTTTGCCGGTGCACTGGATGGTCAGGCATTGGCCGGCTGCGTCGTAGTTCCAGGTGAAGTCCATGCCCTGATAGCCGGTGCTACCGGTTTGGCCGGATAGGTCGAGGCCCTGGGCTTTGGCGGTGGCGACGAGGGACTGGTATTTCTCCGGGGTGATGCCGGTGGCTACGATTTCTGGACAGTGAGGCATGGTTTCTCCCTTACTTCTTGAAGTTAGCAAATGAGTGGACGGCGAATTGGGTTCAGATATGCGCGTGCCCATTTCAAGCCGTGCATCGAGGCGAAGAAACAACAAATAAAACAGGGGGGAGGGGTATATTTATTTTCTGGTTAACAGACATGAAATTCCGCCTTGTGTTGTTGGTCCAATTGAAATTGCTACGTCTCTATTCTGCGCTTTTCGGAAATAATTCCATGCAAATTGGGTGCTGATGGGAAGTCTCTTCTATTGAGCGAGTTATGGGGTGACTCGCGCGGGAGCGGCTTGACATGAAAGACAGGGAATAGGGGAATAGCGTTAGATTCTTGCTTCGCGCGAATCCATTCCTCGATTTCCTTCGACTGGCCGCAAAGTGATTGCTGCGCTACCAAAGATGAATCCTTCGCCGTTGTGCTAGACTCCCGTCATTCCCCCAATGAGTTTCAGATTCGCAGCCTGATTTGGCGAGGAGATCGACCGTGGATTGGTATATCGGCGGATGGAAGAAGTATGCGGATTTTAGCGGGCGGGCAAGGCGTTCGGAATATTGGTACTTCCAGCTATTCAACTCGATCGTGGCGATCATCCTTGTCATACCGATGTTCGTAATGATTCCTCTCTCGGTTCAAAACCCGAAACTCACGGCTTTCCTGGGGCTCCTGATGCTGCCGTTCTGCATTTTTTCGCTGGCTGCGTTTCTACCGTCGCTGGCAATTATGGTGCGGCGTCTGCATGACATTGGGCGCAGCGGGTGGTGGTACTTCATCGCGTTTGTGCCGTTTGTGGGTGGGATTGTGCTGCTGATCTTTACGCTGTTGGACAGCGAGCCGGGGCCGAATCTGTATGGGCCGAATCCCAAGGGAGTTCAGGCGTTCGGGCCGATGCCGCCTTATACGATGCCGCCACAGATGCTTTGATTTGCGGCCTGTGCCTGAAGGCAGATTCGCTTCGGGAATAACGGAAAAAACAAAGGCGGGTTCGTGCTGAGTACGAGTCAGGCCCACATCTCGACCAAGGGGACAAAGCGGGTGCAAATCCATACAACCGCATCCTGGCCCGCGCGTGATGATCGCCGGGCTGCGCTGGTCTGGCTTGCCATTTTCTGGATCTATGTAGGAGTCGGCTTCGGTTTCGATCTGCATAACTATCTGCATGAGCATCCGCCCGTACCCACGATCGTCCATGTACATGCCATTGCAACCACTCTCTGGCTACTCACCGCGACCGCGCTTGTGCTGCTGGTCGAAACCGGCAATGTACGCCTGCATCGCAGCCTGGGCTGGTTTGCGGCCGGTTATGCGGCTTTGACTTTGGTCATCGCTCCCTGGTCGGAGCTTAGCTGGCAGGCCTTGAATCTACAGACTCCGGGCGCTTTGCCTCCGGAATTTCTTTCGATTGCTTTCAGCGGCGTTTTTTGCATGGCCGTATTGTTGCCGTGGGGCGTTCTCATGCGCCGCAACTCTGCAGCGCACCGGCGCGTGCTGATTCTAGCCACGATCTGCATCAGCGATGCGGGTTTTTCGCGGATGGCGGGGCTCTTTCTGCCGGCACCAACGAGCTTTCTCGGCACCTACCTGTTTTATGAGGGCGGCAACCTGCTGCTGATCGTTCTCATGTTTTTGTGGGACTGGAAGCGCAACCGGATCATGAAGCAGTTCCTGCGGGCGGCCTGCCTGGTCATCGGTACGGGTCTGACGGCCACGGGCCTCTTCTTCAACGGCGCATGGCATGCGGTCACACTCTCGTGGCTCGAGAGCTGGGCGCGGCACATGCTGTAACGCAGCAGCTGCGACGCGGCGATCCTGAGGCTGGGAAAAGCAAAAGCAGATTCCCTGCGGGAATGCAGACTGCTGACAAACCTGCTGGACGGATGAATCCCGTCCCTCAGGGGCTAAAGCCCTCTTGATTCTGTTGAGCTTATGTACGGGCTGAAGCCCGTACCCTTCAAACCATAGAAGCGCTTTTTGAGAACAAGGGGTTCTTCATCAAACTGGATTCCCTCGGGGAATGACAGATAAGAAAAGCAAAGGCGGGTTCGTGCTGAGCACGAATTATGCCCACATCTCCCGGCAGAGAACGCCGGTAGATATGGGGCACCCACATGGCGTTTGCTATTGGGTGAGGCCGAGGGTTTGAGGGCCTTCTTCGGTTTCGTCTTCGGGGAAGCCGCCGATGATGCCTTGCTGGGCCAGATGGTCGAGCCAGCGTAGAAATGCGTAAAGAACCAGGGCGATCAGGACGAGCCGGACGATGAAGACAGGGTCGGCTTCGGCGTTGTGTTCGAAGACAAGTGTGAGGAAGAGCAGCGAGGGGAAGAGCGCGCCATAGAGGATGAAGATGAAGGCCAGGCCGGAGCGTCCTGAGGCTCCGGCGCGGGTGAAGGGAATCTGGGTGCGGCCGAGGAACATGACGCTATTGAACAGGAGGCAAAAGGCCAGTCCGGCGAGGGCTTGGATGAAGAGGCTCCAGTAGCTCCAGTGGAGGCTGAGCAGGAAGGCGAGAAGGACGGCGGTGAGGGCGATGCTGGAGAGCAGCACCCAATTGCGGGCGGCGTGGGCGGCTTTGCCGGGATAAAGGCCGGTATGGAGCAGGTTGATGGGGAAGACCCACCGGGCGCGGAGGTCGACGGGGAAAGAGAAGGCGGCGCGGAGGCCGACGATCATCCAGAAAAGCAGGAGCGGGAGGACGGTGTGAAGGCCGTTGGAGGAGAGAACGAGAATGAGGCTAGCCTTACCTGCCGAGCCGGCTGCGGTATGGAAGGTGAGGATGGTGCAGAGGGCGAGCGCCAGGCCGACTCCCGCATAGAGGGTGAGGTAGATCTGATAGCGGGTGCTGCGGAAAAGGGTTTGAGAGATGAAGTGAAAGATGGCGCGCTGCTGCGGATGGCGAAGGATGGTCCGATGGAGGAGCGGCGTGAGGATGTTGCGGGCAGGACCGTTGGATTGAGACGCGCCCTCGATGGCGCGTTTTTTCTGGCGAGCCCATGCAAAGGGGTAAGCAATTATGGCGACCAGGGTAACGGCTGGAGTGGCCCAGAGTCCGAGAGAGACGAGGTGCGATGAGGCGGAGGCGTCGCCGAGGATGTGTTCGTAGAGGGCGAGGAACCAGAGCGGGGGAAGGAAGCCGGCCAGGGGTGGTGGATTTTGGAGAAGCAGGCTGATCCGGCTGTCGACGAGCGGATAGAGCAGGAAGAGGAGCACCAGCAGGGTGATGGCGCAGAGCTGAATGGTGGTGGCGAAGAATCGATACCAGGAGGAAGGCAGCAGGCAAAGCGAAAGGCCCTGGATGGCCAGCATGCTGAATGCGGCGAAGGCTCCGGCGAAGGTGACCGCAACGAAGTGGGGCCAGAATGTGGCGAAGTAGTTGCCGTGGCTGGACGTGCTGACGGCGGGAAAAAGGATGAGTCCGAAGATATTGGCGGCGAAGAAGAAAAGGCCGAGGAGAGTCAGCAGGGCGCGGGCTTTGGCGAGGAAGAGCTCGCGCGATTGGAGCGGCATGGGCAGAAGGATGAGGAAGTCGGCGCGGTCGGGGAAGAGCATCTCCCACTCGAAGGTGGTGATGGTGCCCATGACAACGAAGGAGTAGAGGACGAAGAAGTAGCGATCGGCTTCGATGAGGCGCAGGGAGCGCGGGGGAACGCCGGGATACGAGGGCAGCAGCCAGAAGGCAAACATCAGCGCAGGCACTGCGATAAAGGCCAGGACGCGGACGACGGTGGATTGTGTTTCGCCATCGACGGAGACGGTGTCGTTGTCGAAGAAGCGGCGGAAGAAATGGTGGTAGAGGGTTTGGGTGCGGGTGGGTGGCTTCTTTTCGGGGAGGGGCTGGTCGGTTAGGAGGATGTTTAGTTGGGGTTCCTGGCGCCCCAACGACATGGACCCGTCGTTGGGGGCCCCGGTTCCCGTTAAGGACGGAGCACCCGGATTTTCTTCAACTTCAGCTTCGAGAACTTTGATGGGCTCAGGCATGTTGCACCTTCATGATTCCTACTAAGTCGCGGGCTACTTGTTCGGTGTCGGTTTGCTGGACCAGCTGGGCGAAGACGCTTTCTAAATCTTTGAGTTTGGTGAGCTCGGTGAGCTTGCTGGGGGAGGCGTCGGCTACTACTTTGCCTTTGGAGAGAATGATGACCCGGTCGCAGACGCGCTCGACGACTTCCATGACGTGGGAGATGTAGAGGATGGCTTTGCCTTCGCGGGCGAGCAGGACGAGCAGGTCTTTGAAGAGGCGGGCGGTGACAGCGTCGAGGCCGGAGAGGGGTTCGTCGAAGATGAGCAGGGCGGGGTCGTGCATGAGCGCGGCGGAGAGCAGGACGCGCTGCTTCATGCCCTTGGAGTAGTCGGAGATGGCGGAGTACTGCGAGGATTCGAGTGAGAAGAGGGCGAGCAGGCCGCGGGCTTTGGTCTCGATGAGCTTTTCTTCCATGCCGCGCAGGCGGCCGACGAGCTGGAGGTATTCGAGGCCGGAGAGGTGGGTGTAGACCTGGGCTTCTTCAGGGACGTAGCCGAGATGGACGCGGAAGGCGGAGAGGTCTTCGTGGATGTTGCGGCCACGAAAGAGGATTTCGCCATCGGAGGGCTCGATCATGCCGGTGATCATCTTGACGGTGGTGGATTTGCCGGAGCCGTTGGGGCCGAGGTAGCCGAGGATTTCGCCCTCGGAGAGAGTAAAGGTGACGTTTTGCACGGCGGGGATGGTGCGGTAGCGCTTGGTGGCGTTTTTGACTTCGAGCATGGTTTCTCCGCTTTTCTCTTGTGTCGCTATACCCTATGTAGTACACTTCTCATTATGAAGTCAAGTGGGATGTAAAAACAACGACGAAAGCAGATTCCCTTCGGGAATGACAGACAAAAAGGCAACGGCGGTTCGTGCGTTGCACGAATAGAGCCCACATCTCAAATGCGAGATGTGGGGCACCCGGTAAGCAGATTCCTTGCGGGAATGACAGCAAGAAAAGCAAGGGCAGACACAAAAAAGAAAAAGCAAAGGCAGATACAGATCCTTCGGAGAATGAAAGAAAGAAAAGCTCGATGGTGACTTCTCGTTGTGGGTCGAGTATCTTGATTGCGAGTACGGTATGAGCTCTGGAAAGTTGTCGCATAGTGTGGCGATCCTGTTGAAGGCCTTGAGCCTGGGGTATCAGTTCGGCTTCGAGATCATGGAGGTCACGGGGCTGCCGAGTGGGACGGTCTATCCGGCGCTACGCAGGCTGGAGCGGGATGGCCTGGTGTCTTCGCAATGGGAACCCGATGAAGAAGCTACAAAGGAACAGCGGCCGGCGCGGCGCTACTACGAGTTGACGCGAGTGGGTAAAGAGGCGGAGTCGACGGCGACGAAGCGGTATCCGTTACTGTCGCGGCTGCTGCCGGAAAAGCTGGTGAAGAGCGTATGAGCCGAGGCGTGCATGAAGACGAAGAGATGGAGGGCGAGTCAGGCTCGGGGGTTTCGGGCTCTGGCGTTCCGGCTTCGCTGGACTTTTTGGCTTTGCGGGTTCTACCGTTGGCTTCGCGGCTGGTGCCTGCGGTGCGGCGAGCGGATTGGGCGCGGGAGTGGCAGGCGGAGCTTTGGCAGCTGCGGCATGATGGGCGGCGGTCGCGCGGGGTGGATTTCTCTTCGGCGATGAGCCTGGCGTATGGCCTGGTAGCCGATGCGGCGTGGCTGCGGCTGGACTGGACGCGGGATAGCATGCGGGGTTCGGCGGCGGCTTGCTTGTATACGCTGACGGCTTACTGCCTGCTGTGCGCGGCGATGGAGCTTGAGGTTGCCGGGTCGTGGCATTCGTTCTGGCATGTTGTGGGAGCACATTTCTTCGGAAGCTTTTTGTTCGTTGCTGTGCCGGCGATGGTGGCGGCGGTGGGAACGTATCCGCTGCGGCCGCTGCGCTGCGATCATGCTCATATCGGGGCAAAGAAGCGGCTATCGGCGCGGACGCGGTGGAATCTCTTTCTGGCGGCGAAGATTGCGCTAACTCTGATTCTTGGCTTTCTGGCGACGCTGGTGGCTACTGTTCCTGCGCGCATGGTGGTGGGCAAGTACGCGGATTGGGTGGAGCTGCTGCTGGCTTCGGTGCTGGTGACGGTGGGGCTACGATGGGCGCTGCTGAACCAGGAGCAGCGGTGCCAGAAATGTCTGAGGATGATGGGACAGCCGACGCGGGTTGGGCCGCCGTCGCGGAACTTTCTGGAGTGGAACGGCATGGAGCTGGTCTGCACGGAGGGACATGGGTTGCTGCATGTTCCGGAGATGCAGGGGAGCTGGTGCTGGTATGACGTGTGGGTGGAGCTGGAGCCGGGGTGGGGCGGGATCTTTGGCTCCTGATTCGATGGCTTGTGGCTTAGCTCGCGCACCTGCCTCTCAGTGAAATGAAACTCTCTTACACTTAAAACATGATTGCGATTCGTGCGGCTGAGGAAGCGGATAAAGACCCGATATGGGCGATGCTGGAGCCGGTGATTCGCGCGGGTGAGGTGTTTGCGCTGCCGGTGGAGATGTCGCGTGAGGACGCGCTGGCTTACTGGTTTGCCGCGGGCAAGTGGGTGTTTGTCGCCGAGGAAGATGGCGTGGCGCTGGGCTCGTATTACATCCATGCCAATCAGAAGGGCGGCGGGTCGCATGTGGCCAACTGCGGGTATTTGACCGGAGCGAAGGCGCTGGGGCGCGGTGTGGCTGGAGCGATGTGCGCGCATTCGCTGGAGTTTGGGAAGAGCGTGGGGTTTCGCGCGATGCAGTTCAATTTTGTGGTGAGCACGAATGCGGCGGCGGTGCATCTGTGGCGGAAGCATGGCTTTCGCGAGCTGGGGCGGCTGCCGGGGGCTTTCGAGCATCCGGCGCTGGGGTTTGTGGATGCGCTGGTGATGTGGCGGGAGCTGTAGCTATGCAGCTTAGCGTGCGCTAAGCAGGTCTATCTGGTGCCGGCTCTCGATGATGCCGGGGGCTAGGTCGGATTGTTGGTAGGGGGAGTTGGGCTCTTGCCAGACTTGGTTGTAGAGGGTGCCGGCTTCTTTCCATAGCTCGATGGCTTCGGGGATTTTGCCGAGGTCGCTCTGGAGCAGGGCGTAGCCGCGAAGGGCGTTTGCAAGGTCGAGTGTGTCTGTGTTGGGATGCGTGCGGTAGATGCGCAGGGCTTCCTCGTAGCAGGGTAGCGCGGGATTGGGCGGGCCGAATTCGCGAAGGATGTCGCCGACGTGGCGGATGGTGTGGGCGAGGCGCAGCGGATCGTCGAGAGTGCGGTAGATGTCAGCGGCTTGCTGGTAGTGCTGGATGGAGGCTTCGATATCGCCCTGATCGCGCTCGATTTGGCCGAGGCCGGTGAGGCTCTGCGCGAGGAGGGTATGGTTGTGGCTCTCCTGGCTTAGGGTGGCGGCTTGCGCAAAGGCAGCTTTGGCGTCGCCGGAGCGATGGGCACGGCGTGCCTGGTAACCCTCTTTGAGAAGCGATTCGATGGCTGCGGACATGACGGGGAAAGAGTAGCACGGGGCGAGTTCCCTTGACATTCGACAGGAGTGGGGTTCATGCTTCTCTTCGACTGCTCTTGTCGATCGTCTTCAAGAGGCGTGGGGGAAGATGGCTGCTACTACGGATTTGCTGCAGGGGACACTGGATCTGCTGATTTTGCGGACGCTGGCGCTGGAGACGATGCATGGGTGGGGGATTGCTTTGCGCATCCAGCAGATGTCGAAGGAGGCGCTGCAGATTGGGCAGGGATCGCTGTATCCGGCGCTGCATCGGCTGGAGTATCGCGGGTGGATCAAGGCTGAATGGGGCGCTTCGGAGAACAACCGCAAGGCTAAGTACTATTCGCTGACCAAGGCGGGGAAGAAGCAGCTGGATGCGGAGCTGGAGAACTGGGATCGTGTGGCTGTGGCGATTGCGCTGGTGTTGAAGGGGGCTTGAACCATGCCGATCCCACCCTTGACGCGCGACGGAGATTGAGAGTTCTGTAAATTGTGTGGTGTCATTGTGCGGCGTTAAGGATGTGGCACCCGCGATGGCTAACGAAGCAGCCAGCTTGCTATACTCGCGCTTTTGAAGGCATAGCCAATGCTGCGTTCTACTTTGCCCGCTCTTTCGTCTCGATGGATTCAACGAATCTTTGCATGCGGTCTCTTGTTATGGGGCTGCGATGCGGGCCTGCATGCACAGAACGCGCCGGACACGGATAAGCCGCCATTTCAGCTCAAGGCCGAGAGCAATCTGGTGGTGGTGAGCGTGGTGGTGCGCGATGGGAGTGGCAAGGCTGTTGAAGGGCTGAAGAAGGAAGATTTCAAGCTGTTGGATCGGGGCAAGGAACAAGCTATCTCGCAATTCGAAACGATGAGCGCCGACGCTGTGACGGCTGGTTCGGCCGCGGCTTCCGGGGCGAAAGATAGCGGCGCTGCGGGGCGGCACTCGACAGTGGGTGCGCAGAGATTCTTTGCGTTTTATTTCGACAATCTGAATGACTCGGAAGCGGATCTGATGCGTGCGCGGGATGCGGCGGAGCAATATCTGGCGAGCGATTTGAAGGGTGGGGATCGGGTGGCGGTCTTCACTTCAGAAAAGATGCTGCTGGACTTCACTTCAGACAAGGGGCGGGTTCAGGAGGCGCTGGCGCAATTGCAGCCAAGCGCGCGCTCGCGACATCGGGGAGCAGGGCAGCTATCCGCAGACAGCGCAATTTCCGATTACCAGGCGCTGGAGATGCTGCAGACCGAGGATTGCTCGCATGACAATGCGTGGCTGGTGGCGACTGCGCCGACGGGCGGATGCAACCCCGGCAGGCCGCTGGATGGCCGAACCCCGAATCAGCCGTCGAATGTGCATATCCAGGAGCTGAAGATGAAGGCGCGCGCTGTGGCGGAGGAGTCTGCGGTGCAGGCGCGCGGCAATCTGCAACAGCTGGAAGCGGTGACGAAGTATCT
>DATAZR010000047.1:0-4155 GCA_036271955.1 Acidobacteriaceae bacterium | reverse complement strand
TTCATCGATGAATTTCATCGTTTTGAGAAAACGTGATCCGGCGGTATCAGACGTCGTTATCTGGGCGTCTCGAACAAGCTACCGGCGCCGCTCCTGAACGGCGACGGTCGTCAAGAGGCTTCGTACAGCGATTACCCTATCGCTTGTACGAAGCCTCTTTGTCTGCTCATCATCGCTTATCGTCGCCGGCCTCGTAAGGCTCAGTAGCCTGCGCGATACAACCCAAACACAACGACCGAAGCCACCAGGCAATAAATCCCGAACAAATACCAGCGCCCCCCTTCAAGCCAGCTACTCAGCCACTTCAGCGCCACCAGACCTGCGAGGAACGAAAAAAAAGCGCCAAGTAATCCAGTCATGATGCTTCCGTGCAAATCAATGGGTGTACCTGCTGCGCTCGCCTCGTGCGACGCCTTTATCAACCGCAACAACTCCCACCCGACTGCCAGGGGCGTTAGGATAACGGCGAGCGCAAAGCTGAACCGTTCTGCGCGTTCTTTGCTTGCCCCGGTCAGCATTCCAATCGATATTGTTGCGCCTGACCGCGAAAATCCGCGGAATGGCAGAGATAGCCCTTGAATCGCGCCCATCCACCCAGCCTGCCGCATTGTTACGCTGTCTCCGTAAACTTTAGATTGGACGCCCATGCGTCGCTTCTCCATCAGCCCCGCGAGCAGGATCAGAACACCGGCCGCAGCCAATGCGGGCGCAATCCATTCCAGGTGGTTAAAGAGATTCTCGATCTCCGCTTTGGGAACTCCCTTGAAGACCACTTTTTCGATGAGTTCCTTAATCGGATATCCAACAATTAGTGTCAGCAAAGTCGCCCATATCGCGCGAACCGCAAACCGCTTGAAAGCATCGCCGCTGGAAAAAAAGGTCCTCTTCCATTGGTTCCAGAAGTAAACAATTACGGCGAACATCGTGCCTGTATGAAGCATCACCAACAGCAAGGTCATCTGCGGCGAAGAAGGATCCAGTTTCATCAACTTCTCTGCGACCACGACATGCGCAGAGCTGGAGACGGGGAGCAACTCTGCAAACCCCTGCACAATGGCAAGGATGATTACCTGAAAGATCGACATACCTTCATCCTAAAACGCTGCCATGTGCAAACTGTGAATAGAAATCGCATGAGACCCGCGGATGATACCCTTCGCTGCAAGCTTCAATCGCGGTCGCTTCCATAGATCGGGATTCCCTGCGCCACACGAAACGCGATGCTGTCGCCTCGCGCCGCAAAGTCCGACTTCGGGTACCGCTCCTTCAGCTCCTGCGCCAACGCCTGCGTCCGCTGCGCCGCACCCTGGGCGCGTTTGCGGTCTTCCTGAACCGTATACATCGTCACCACCACGCCTTGCCGATACACCGCGTTGTATAAGGCTTCAGGTGCCTTGGGTCCGTCCGGATACTGCTGCGCATACTTCTGGTACAGCCCCGTCTCCATCTCCGGGCACTTCGGCAACCCCTGCCAATCCCCGCACAGTTTGTTGTCCAGCAAATCGTACGCTGCCAACGCCGCAAACTTGCTACCCGGATAATTCTTCATCACTTTCTTCATCTCGCCCTCATAGAGCTGCGGCCGCAGATAAGCCTCCTGCTCTTTTGCGCTTGGCAGTGTGCTGGTATCGAGCTTGTCCAACTGCCAGCGAATGTCCGCCGCCCGCCATGCTGCCTCCGGCGCCAGCGCAGAATCAGGAAAATACTCCGCAACCCGCTTGTACAACAGATGGGCCGCGCCGGCGGCTCCCTTCGGCGCATGCGGATGTTCCGCCTCGTCCTCGAAGTTTGCCGCTGAGCCAAAGAGAATCCCATCTCCACCCGCCGTTGTCGGACCCAATATTCCCTTATCTCGAATCCACCCCGAAGCAGGCGTCACATTCGCATCTTCCCCAAACTCCGGCTTGTTGCTGTCGTCCTCGTTCGCATCATCGTTCACATCGGTATTCGCAAACACTTTGACCCACGGCCCGTTTCGCTCGACAACGACGACCTCATGGCCTGGAGTTACAAGCGAAATCTTCTGTGCATCCGCATCCGCCGCTACGTAGACATTCGCGTCGTGCAGCACCGTAGCTCGGGCCGCCTTGTCGTAGTTCTCGGCCCGTTTCTGGGCTTTAGTTTGCGCCGAAACCGTTGCGCTCGCTGGCATCATCGCCAGCGCAGCCATCATCGTCGAACATTGCCAAAGATAGGAAACCCGCATAGACCCTCAATTAGACGTGAAAACCAAGCCGGTGGAAAGCTGCTTGTACAGTCTAGTCGCGCCCGGATTCTCCCGCGGTCTCGATGGCAATCTGCGTGTGACCCCCTAACGGCATCAAAAGACATAGACTGGTTATGTGCCCTCAATAAGCATGTGCCCTCAATGAGCACACCCATTTTCAACAAACCTATGGCATTAGCGATCGACCACGAAGCGGGAGCAAAGCGAAGACTGATCCTCCGCGATGCCCTGACCTTTCTTGTCCTGATCCTGATAACCGTCGTACTTTTCGCCATGACGCTCTTCCTGTTTCGTTCGTTCGCTGCCCATCGAGAAGAACTGGCCCAACGCTGGTCGGCCCGAGGGCAAGCTGCCTTGTCGTCGGGACATCCGGATCAGGCTATCGTCGCTTTCCGCACAGCGTTGTCGTATGCACCGAGTCAACATGACGATGAACTTCTGCTCGCGCAGGCCCTCGGCGATGCCGGCCATACCGAAGAGTCCTACAACTACTTTCTCGGCCTTTGGGAGACTCGGCCCGGCGACGGCTTTATCAATCTTCGTCTCGCCCGTCTAGCCGCCGCAAAGAGAGACATGCAGAACGCCATCAACTACTATCGCGCCTCGATTTACGGCACGTGGGAAGGCGACGGTGTCGAGCGCAGACGTGAGGTTCGCCTCGAACTTGCGCGTTATCTCCTCGCACATCACGATCTGAGCAGCGCGCGGACTGAGTTGCTCATTGCAGCAGGAAACGCCCCCGACGACGTTAGCGTCGCTCTCACCATCGCCCCGCTCCTGGAACAGGCCGGTGCTTCACGCGATGCCTTGAGCAACTACCAGAAGGTGCTCGCACGAGAGCCAGCCAATCTAACTGCGCTTGAGGCCGCTGGACGTTTGCAGTTTGGATCAGGCAACTTCGAAGAAGCACATCGCCTCCTGGAACAAGCCGCCCATCAACGCACACAGGAAAAGAGCATCGCGGCCCTCTCACCCGAACTCAGCGACCTGTTGAACAGCTCCGAAAAGATCCTCGCCCTTGCGCCGACGAACAAACTGCCGCCGGGCGAGCAGGTAACGCGAATTCTAAGAGCTCGCGATCTGGCGAGGAAGCGCTTCGAGACCTGCAACGCCCAAATCTCCACCGCGAATGGCTCGCCTTCGTCACTCCAGCCTCTTGGCGCGCGATGGTCGGGCAAAGAAGCACTGGCCAATCGTGGCGCGCTCTTGAGCGATTCTACCGAGCAGAATGAAGTCATGAAGCTGATCTACGATACCGAGGTGAAGACGAGTCAACTCTGCGGCGAACCAACCGGCGAGGACGCAATGCTCCTCCTGCTTGCCAAATCTCCACGAAAGGCAGAGCCATAATCAAAATGGACGATCAGCTCGCCATTCCTGAAAAAGTCACGGCCAATGTCCGCGTAACTGTCGAAGCGATGATTACGCGCCTTGCTCTCGCGCGCGAAGAACACATCTTTCTTCTGCTTTCTATCTTCATCGGTGTCATCTCAGGCCTGCTGGTGGTTTCCTTTCGGATGGCCATTGAATGGCTCAGCGTTCTTCTGCTCGGCTCGTCGCCGAATCCCCATCAACCCAGGCTCATCTACATTCCGGCTCTGGCCGGTCTTGTCATCGGCGTTCTCACCCGCTTCGTCTTTCCCAATGTGCGCGGCAGCGGAATCAACCAGACCAAGGCCGCACTCTACATCCACAACGGCTACATCTCCTTCCGCACGGTCATCGGCAAGTTTCTGTTATCCGCGCTCGCGATCGGCAGCGGCCATTCCCTCGGCCCCGAAGATCCATCGTTGCAGATCGGCGCCGGCGTCGCCTCGCTGATCAGCCGGCGCTTCGGCATGTCGAAGGCGAAGCTGCGCATCTTCGCTCCTATTGGAGCCGCTGCCGGTCTCGCAGCAGCCTTCAACGCCCCGATCTCGGCGATTCTC
>DATAZR010000046.1:0-66913 GCA_036271955.1 Acidobacteriaceae bacterium | reverse complement strand
CGTACCCACATTCACATGCGGCTTGGACCGGTCAAACTTTTCCTTCGCCATGACTTATTCCCCAAATTCCTTTTCGTCGCTGTAATGCCTTTGATTCTCTCGGAGCGCCGGCACTCCGGCTCCAGCCCCAAAACTCGCTTGAACAGCTAAACCCTTCTATTACAAAGGATTTTTACTTGCCCTGCGCCCGCCCGATGATCTCATCCGCAATCATGCGCGGAGCCTCTTCGTAGCGCGCGAACTGCATTGAATAGCTCGCCCTGCCCTGCGTGGACGAACGAATGTCGTTCACGTAGCCGAACATTTCCTTCAGCGGAACGATTGCCTTGACCAGCTGCGAACCTGCCGCATGCTCCAGACTTTCAATACGCCCGCGGCGCGAGTTGATGTCGCCGATGATGGTGCCGACAAAATCCTCGGGAACCGTCACTTCGACTGCCATCACCGGCTCCAGAAGCACCGGGCTGGCCTTGCGAGCAGCTTCCTTGAAGGCCATCGAACCGGCAATCTTGTACGCCATTTCGTTCGAGTCAACGTCGTGATAGCTGCCGTCATAGAGCGAGACAGTCACATCGACAATCGGATAACCGGCGAGAATGCCGCCATCGAGCGCTTCGCGGATGCCCTGGTCGATGGGCTTGATGAACTCCTTGGGAATCGATCCGCCCTTGGTGTCATTGGTGAAGAAATAGCCGGTACCGGGTTCGCTGGGCTTGATGCGAATCTTGCAATGCCCATAGTTGCCCGAACCACCGGTCTGGCGGATGTACTTGCCTTCGGCATCGGCTTCCTTGCGGATGGTCTCGCGGAAGGCGACCTTGGGCTCGCCAACGTTGGCCTCGACCTTGTGCTCGCGCTTCATGCGATCGACGAGAATTTCAAGATGCAACTCGCCCATACCGCTGATGATGGTCTGGCCTGAATCTTCGTCGGTCTTGACCTTGAAAGTAGGATCTTCGTCAGCCAGACGGCTGAGAGCGATGCCCATCTTTTCCTGATCAGCCTTGGTCTTCGGTTCGATTGCTACCGAGATAACGGTGTCAGGGAAGGTGATTGCCGATAGGGCGATCGGTGCGGTCGGCGCGCAAAGCGTATCGCCCGTCTTCAGCTCTTTCAAACCAACGCAGGCGCAGATATCGCCGGCCATGATCTCGGTGATGTCTTCGCGCTTGTTGGCATGCATCTTGACCAGGCGGCCAACGCGTTCAGTCTTGCCAGTACGCGGATTCAAGACCGTGTCACCAGTACGAAGCTGCCCGGAGTAGATGCGGATGAAGCCCAGCTTGCCGAAGGGATCGTTGATCAGCTTGAAACCTAAAGCCGAGAAGGGTTCACTATCGTCGGAGTGGCGAACAAGCTCCTGCGTCAGGTCGGCGGGATTCAAGCCGATAATCGGCGGAATGTCGAGCGGGCTGGGCAGGTAGTCGACGACCGCATCGAGCAGGGTCTGCACGCCCTTGTTCTTGAAGGCCGAACCGCAGAGGACGGGGAAAAGCTTGAGCTCGAGAGTGGCCTTGCGGAGACCGGCCTTTAGCTGCGCCGACGTCGGCATGTCGCCATCGAGGAACTGGACGAGAATCTCATCATCGGTCTCAGCGACCATTTCAACCAGCTGCATGCGGAAGGCTTCTGCCTTCTTGAGCAGATTTTCGGGAATTTCTTCAACCGAGTACTGCGCGCCCATGGTCTCGTCGTGCCAAATAATCGCCTTCATATCCATCAGGTCGATGACGCCTTTAAAATTTGCTTCAGCGCCAATGGGGATCTGAATGGCGACAACCCGGGCTCCGAGGCGCTTGCGCATGGTATCCATGGCCTGCTCGAAGTCTGCGCCGTTTTTGTCCATCTTGTTGACGAAACAAATGCGGGGAACGCGATACTTGTCGCCCTGACGCCAGACGGTTTCTGTCTGAGGCTGGACGCCGGAGACGGAGTCGAACAACGCCACTGCGCCGTCGAGGACGCGGAGCGAACGTTCAACCTCAGCGGTAAAGTCGACGTGGCCCGGTGTATCGATGATATTGATGCGGATGTCTTTCCAGGTGCAGGTGGTAGCAGCGGAGGTAATCGTGATGCCGCGCTCCTGCTCCTGCTCCATGTAATCCATGGTCGCCGTGCCCTCGTGCACTTCTCCGATACGGTGGGTAATACCCGTATAGAAGAGAATGCGCTCGGTGGCAGTCGTCTTTCCGGCGTCGATGTGCGCCATGATTCCGATGTTCCGGCAACGATTTAACGGTACTGTGCGAGCCACGGTGTCTTTATCCCTGCGAACTTCCGTCCGCCGTTAGCCCTTGCGGGCTTTTAACCTGATCCGGAACATATGTTCCGGATTCAATCCCTGCTGGATTACCAGCGGTAGTGCGCGAAAGCCTTGTTGGCTTCGGCCATGCGGTGAACATCTTCCTTCTTTTTCATCGCCGCGCCGCGTCCATTGGCTGCATCCAAAAGTTCGTTCGTAAGCTTGTCGATCATGCCCTTTTCGCCGCGGGCGCGCCCGTAGGTGATCAGCCAGCGAATCGCCAGCGAAGTACGCCGCTCCGGGTTCACCTCGATCGGCACCTGGTAGTTCGCGCCGCCGACACGCCGGGACTTCACTTCCAGCAGCGGCTTGCAGTTCTCGACCGCGCGCTTGAAGAGCTTGAGGGCTTCGTCGCCGCCGCGCTGTTCCAGGTTGGTCATCGATGTGTAGAAGATTCCCTGGGCAGTCGACTTTTTGCCGCCCCACATCAATGAGTTCACAAACTTGGTGACCAGCGTCGAACCATAAACCGGATCGGGCGCTACTTCCCGCTTCGCAATGTGACCTTTTCTAGGCATGTTTCTCGAATCCTCGGCCCTTATCCGGCCTTAATCTTTGTCCAAAAGTTCAGAGGTGCGGAAGCACCCTACTTCTTGCCCTTGGCCGGCGCCGCGCCACCCTTGCCGCGCTTGGCTCCGTACTTGGACCGGCTCTGCTTGCGGTTGGCCACGCCCACCGAATCCAAGGTGCCGCGAACCACGTGATAGCGCACACCCGGCAGATCCTTTACACGGCCGCCGCGGATGAGCACAATCGAGTGCTCCTGCAGGTTGTGGCCGATGCCGGGGATGTAGGTCGTCACTTCGATTCCGTTGGTCAGCCGGACGCGCGCAACCTTGCGCAGCGCCGAGTTCGGCTTCTTGGGAGTCTGGGTGTAAACGCGCGTGCAAACTCCGCGCCGCTGCGGCGAAGCCTGCAGCGCAGGAGAAGCCGTCTTGTACCGTGGCGCCGTGCGCCCCTTGCGAACCAGCTGATTAAATGTCGGCAAACCGTGACTCCTTACAACGAAAACCCGTTCACAACTTTGGCGGACGCGCGCAGCAGTATGGCTTCCCAGCGCATTTGCAAGCCCATTTCAGGCCGCAAACATGCGGAAGCCTCAATTTGCTGCTTCGCGTCTGCCCTCGTACCAATCTCAGACGAAAACCGGGACGGTGATCGTACGCTTGCCCGTTCAGGCCAGGTTCGATTCCGTTTCCGCAGTTCCGGCCTGCATAATCCTCCAAGGTGGAGGGGCTCACAGGCACCGTAGCGAAAAGTCCCACCCGCACAAGAAGCGAGCAATTTCAGGACTGATTTGGGAGGCCCGTTCTTATAAAACCGGGTCATATCCCAGCGGGTTGCTCAACTGCCGGCCACATAAAAGTGGCTTAACTACCCAGCATGAGGACCGCTCCGCAAGGTTTCCGCGTACAGCACGCGGTTCACCCTGCTCTTGTGGAACCTTCTAACGATACCAAGAACGCGCCGCGAGGTCAACACTACCGGCGGCCAAATTGCGGGAACTTCCCGGCAAATTCGCGCGTAGAAGGAAACTCACAGGGAAATCAGCCTCGAACATCCCAAAAGTGCCCGGCCTGGAACGCAAAGTGTGGGCTGGCCACATACAATTGGGCTGCATCGGACGGGCAAAATCTGACGCTGAAGCCCACGAGCTCAAGACTCTTTCAAGGAGACCACAAAGGTGAAGAAAATTCTCGCAGTTGCAGCAATCGTCCTGGCTCTGACGGCAGCCCCGGGGATGGCCAAAGCCCAGGGCACGATTCAGGACAAGACCCCCGACCCGACCCCCGCCACAGCCCAGACCAAACCCACGGATACCGGAGTCGCCGGCAAATGGCACTTCATCCTCGACACCCCCGGCGGCGACCGCGATGTCGATGCAGAGTTCACCGTCGACGCCGACGGCAAAGTCAGCGGCACCTGGGGCAAATCCAACGCCATCGGGACGTATAAGGATGGGAATCTGAGTCTAGACTTCTCGTTCTATTCCGACGAGACCAGCAGCACCGACCAGATGAAGATCGCCGGTAAGCTGGACGACACCGCCGCACTCTCCGGCACCTGGCAGTTTGGAGAATACGACGGAGCTTTCAAAGCCATCCGGCCAAAGAATTAGCACCCCCACACGCAGGGTCAATCTGGAACAGCCGGTGAATTACTTCGCCGGCTGCTCCAACCGCTCCGTCAGCAGCTTCAGAAAACCCTTCTCATCCGACTTCAGGCAGACCTGCGCATTGGACTCACCGGCCACCTTGCGCGTGAGCCCATTTGGGTCCACGACGATCCGCATCGGCTGCGTCGGGCACAGCTCGGGGCGAAACGTATACGCCGCAGCCACCGGATCGAAAAGCGTCGGAGTCGGCGAATGATTCCCGGTATGCGCTCCCCATTGGTGATATAGCAACGTCAGCTGGTCGGTAATCGCGTTCCCCGCGCCGAAGATCGACTCCCGCTCGGCTATATCCAGAGGAACCTGCGTCGAATCCAGCGGCATCATGAAGATCGGCACTCCAGCCGCAAATAACTTCGCCGCGTCCTTGGGATCGCAGCGAATGTTCCACTCCGGCTCCGGCGGTCTCGGCGAACCATCCTTCTCCAGACCGTAGCCTCGCTCCACCGATCCGCCCATCATCACCACGCGCTTGAGCTTGCGAAACGTCTCCGGATCGCGGTCGATAGCCGCGCCAATGTTGAAGAGCGGCCCAATCGCGATCAGCGTAATCTGCCCCGGATGCCGCTTGATCTCCTGGAGCAGCGCTGCCACGCCATCGGAATGCTTGTGCGCTGGAAACCGCTCCCCATACGCGCGCTGCGTCATGACATTGTCGGTCTCGGTGTGCACCCCGGCCGTCGATGGAATCGCCTGCTCGTCCGTAGCCGCCAGAAACCGGTCCACCATGCGCGTCCGCGTCTCGGTATCGCCAAACGCTGTCGAGATACCCAGCACATGCAGCTCCGGGCTGCGCAGAATCAACCCCAGCGCAAACGCATCGTCGATGTCATCGCCAATATCGGTGTCGATCCAAACCAGCTGTGGCGTAGCGGCGCTTCGCTCCGGCTCGGAAGACTGCGCAATTAGCCGCGCCGAGGCGATTGCAGCAAACATCAAGATCGAAACCACTGCTTTCTTTTGCATGCCGCCAATCCTCTGCATCGTCGCCTTCATCCCCTCGATCCTCACCATTTTTTGAACCACATCTGCCTACAGAGAACGCAGACAAACGAACTTACGTACAGTAGCATCATGTCAGCTTCTCAATCCATCGACTAGCAAGACCCACCGTGGCTGCGCCGCCACCGAAACCGATGCGCAAACCGCCGCCAACCCGCCGGTCGCTTATGTGGCTTCTTCTGGCCGCGACGCTACTCTGCGTTCCACTGGTTGCTCAGCCTGCGGCTTCAGATAATTCCGCGACCCCGGCAGCCAGCTTCGCCTATCAGAGCGACCGCGAACCGCTTGTCCCACTCGACGGCCGATGGCGCTTTCATCCGGGCGACGATGCGGATGACTCAAAAGGTTGGGCAACGCCCACATTCGACGATTCCTCTTGGCCGCTTCTGGCGACCGACAAGCCATGGTCCGATCAGGGCTATCCCGGCATGAGCGGATTTGGCTGGTACCGCTTCAGCGTGCTGGTTCCTGCATCCCATCCGGCGCTCGCGATGGAGCTTGCGCCCATGATGACTTCCTATCAGGCCTTTGTCGATGGCCATCTGGCTGCTTCGGTCGGCAAGATGCCGCCCAACATCTTCCCCAACGCTGACTGGAACTACCAGGTCATTCCGCTCGCCGGGCAAGCTGACGGGCAAAGTCAAGCCGCGCCGCACCGCTTCCAGATCGCCATTCGCGTCTGGAACTCTCCTATCTGGGCCAGCTACATCGGCGGCGGGCCATCCGACCAGATAGTCGGCCACCTGATGGGCGCCTCCGACCTCATCGTCGTCGAGAACGCACACCACAGAGAGCATCGCCGCCTGCTCTTCGTCGATCGCTTCGCTTACTCGATCGTCGCTTTCATCGTCGGAATCACTATTTTCGGCCTCTTTCTGTTCCGGCCGGGAGAGCGCGAATACCTCTGGTTCGCAATTCTGCTGATCTCCAAGGCGGTCGACTCAACCCTGACCGTCCTCTTCCAGGTCTACTCAATTCCGCCGGTTCCCATTTTCGATATCTTCGACGGCCTGCTGGTGGCCTGTGCCCAGGTGGCGTTCGTTCTCTTTCTCACCCGCGTACTCAAGGCCCGCAAGAATCTCCTCTGGTACGTAATTCTGGTCGCGGCACTGGTCAGCCCCATCTTCAATGTCGCCTACTGGCCGGGCTGGCTCTCGTCTGCAACCGGAGGCATGGTCCAGGTCTTCTGCCTGCTCCCATCGTCGATCTGGATGCTGGTCATCCTCGGCGCCGCTGCGCTGCGGCGTAATGTGAACGCCCGCCTGTTGCTTCTGCCGGTGGTGCTTGTGCAAGGGCTCTGGATCACCGACAACGTCATCATCGTCCTCAACCAGTACGGCCTGCCCATTGAAGCGCGCCTCATCGAAACACCTCTGGTCGTCGCGCCCTTCACCATGCATCCGTCGCTGCTGGCCGAGTTGCTCTTTCTCTTCGCCATGCTCGCCTTTCTCATCCGCCGCTTCACTATCGCCAGCCGCCGCGAAGAGCGCTGGGAGAGCGCCCTCGAGGCAGCCCGTCAGGTGCAGAATCTCCTGCTCCCTGAAGCCATTCCTCAGATCGAAGGCTTCGCCATCGAGTGCGTCTATCGCCCTGCAGACGCCGTCGGCGGCGACTTCTTCCAGATCCTCCCCGTCGCAGGGTCCGGCGGCGAAAGCAACCTGCTCATCGTCGTCGGCGATGTCGCCGGCAAGGGCCTGCCGGCCGCGATGATGGTCTCCATGATCGTCGGCGTCATCCGCGCCGAAGCGGCTCACACCAGCGATCCGGGAGAGCTCGCCTCTGCCCTCAACGACCGCATGACCGGCCGCGGCAGCGACTTCGGCAGCGGCTTTACCACCTGCCTCTGCGCTTATCTCTCGGCGAGCGGCAGGCTGGTGCTGGCCAATGCCGGCCATCTGCCGCCTTACCGCAACGGCATCGAACTGCCGATGCCTGGCGCTCTTCCGCTGGGCATGCTCACCGGCGTCAGCTACGAATTGATCACCGCACAGCTGCAACCAGGCGACCGTCTCACCTTCGTTTCCGACGGAGTCGTCGAGGCTCAGAACAAGGCCGGCGAGCTGCTGGGCTTCGATCGCACCCAGGCGCTCAGCACCAAATCCGCGGCGGAGATTGCGGAGGCAGCCAGCCGCTTCGGCCAGGTCGATGACATAACCGTCGTCACCATTGCATTCCAGGGCGCTCCCGCAGCCGATCTCTCCGCATTGGCGGCGGAGAGCCTGACCAGAGGCAAAAGCTGATCCAATGCCCGATGACTCCACAAAAATGGGCGCCTCACGCCAGGCTCTAAATCTCAGTAATGCGGGTGCCCCGGGGTTCGCATCTGAAACCAGGGTTCAGCTACCGCAAGCCAACTCCAAAATCCTTCAGCAAGACATCCAGCTCATCCAGATCGTCGACGCAGCCCTAGCCGACGCCACTCTCCGCTCCGGCCCGCATCTCGTCTGCTACCCCGGCTGCACCCAGTGCTGTCATGGAGCCTTCGCCATCAACCCGCTCGACGCACTCCGCCTGCGCACCGCCTTCACCGAAATGTCCATTCAGAATCCAGCACAGGCCGCAGCGATCGCTGAACGCGCGCGCCAGTATCTCGCGGAGTTCGGCCCCAGCTTTCCTGGCAATCGCGAAACCGGCGTTCTCGGCATAACACCCGAAGACGAGGCTGCCTTCGAAGACTTCGCCAACGAAGCCACGTGTCCCGCGCTCAATCCAGTGACCGGCCTGTGCGAGGTCTACTCCGCGCGCCCCATGACCTGCCGCATCTTCGGGCCGCCCGTCCGCATGAATCCCAAGCCGCAAGACACGGTGCCTGCCCCCGACGATTCTGAAGATTCCAAAGGGCTCGCCGTCTGCGAGCTCTGCTTCACCGAGGCCACTCCGGAAGAAATCGCAGCCTCCGAAATGACCGTCCCCTGGGCCGAAGAACAGGCGATCCTCGATCAGTTAGGTCAATTGGGCCGATTGGCCCAGATGCCGCCCAACGCCGGGAGCACTATTGTGGCGTACTGCCTGACGCTACCGGAGTTCCCGTCGCAGGAGCCTTCTTAAGCACCACGGTCGCTTTTTCATCGGCCAGGATCGTGCCTTCCAGCTTGTGAAACTCCGCCGCCTTCTCCGCCGGCAGTTGCACATCCTTCACCTTGTACTCACGCTCGTAGTGCAGCACCTTGCCCTTGCCGGCTTCCGGAGCCGACACCGTCGAGTGATAGCTGGCGAATTCCATATCCAGATTTACCGGGTCGGGCATCTCGTCCACCACGTAGCCGTCGGGCAGCGCGATGTCGTAGCTGTCGTGCCAGCGCCCGGTGGCGTTCAAATCGATCGGCACTGTGCGAGGCTTGTCGTCGTTGGGAATCACATCTGAACCCACCACGCGCGCCCGCACCAGCAGCAGCGGTCCAGCGTGCCGCGCATACTGCTGCACGCTCAGCTCATAGTGCAGCGTCACCGGCTTATCCAGCGCCGCCGGCTCATCATAGTTGAACTTGACCAGCGACACCCCCGGAATATCCCTGCCCAGCGACTGCTCCAGGCCATCGTGCAACTGCTTCTGGTCGTCATCCTTCAGCCTCTGCCGCGTGCTGCCGCCTTCCGCGCCGATGCGCATCGTCTCGACCGTCCCACTGAGCCCGCCGTCGGCCGCCAGCTTGAACTCACCCTTGCGCTCCGCGCCGTTGGCTTCAGGAGCGAGCACCGGCAGCTCAATTACCTGGCTCGCATCGCCGGCAGCCAGCAGCCCGTAGCTGCCCTGCTCATACGAGGGCAGGCTGCCCGCTGGCGTCCGCTCATTGGTCGGGTCGAAGATGAGGTATCGCTTGCCGCCCTTGCCCTGCACAATCGCCTTGAGCCGGTCGTCGTGCACATCCGCCGGGACCTCGATCGCCGTAATCATGTGGTTGCCCACCAGCGAAGGATCGTCGGGATCGACAATACCCCGTCGGTCGTCCACCGGCATATAAAAGGCGTGGATTCCTGCCACCTGCAGCATCGAAATCAGCAGCGTCGTCTTGTCCTTGCAGTCGCCGTAACGGTTGCGGAAGATATCCGCCGCGTGATTCGCCTGCAGGCCGCCAATGCCGCGCATGACGATGAAGTATCGAATGTCCTTCTGGATCGATTCTGTAACCCGGCTCAGTCTGGTATAGAAATCCGGCGCGCCAGCGATCATCCCCTGCACCTTGGCTGTAATCTCCGGCGATGGATCGGGGCGGTTCGCCTCAAGCGTTGTCACCCACTGCCCAATCGCCTTCCATTGGTTGTCTTTGCCGGCCACTGCCGCATCGCCCCACTGCACCGTCATGCGCCCGGCCAGCGCCTGCCACTCCGGGTGCGAAGGAATGTCCCGCAGGTCGAGCGAAGGCATATCCTTGATCTCCCAGCGAAAGTGATTTGGAGCAACCTCAGCTGCCTTGACGCCCTTGAACCGGTGCCAGGACTCCGAGTGCGCGCGGCCCGGCGGCAGGTCCACCTCCAGCGCCTCGTTCACAAATGGAATGCTGCTCTGCATGCTCCAGACCGTCTCCTGGATATACGGCTTGAGCTGCTCTTCCGACTCGCAGATCACCACCGCACCCACGTCTACCGCCGGCGGATGGGCTACGCGAACCTTATAGCTGGACAGCATAATCGGAACGCCCGTATCTCCCTGGTCGGAGAAATCCGTCTCTTGCGCCTGGTATTGCTTTTCATCCGCGCCGATGGTCCATGCACGAAAGTAGTTGATCTTTTCGTCCACGTCATAGCTCACGCCGCAGACTCCGCGGCTGCGCCCCTGCGGCTTGAGAATGCGGGTCGCTAAACGCTCCCTTTCGACATCGCGGCCCTGCGCGTCTACGGTCTCCAGATACTCGTCGAAGAGCACCACCGCCGTCGCATCCTTGGCATAATCGGGAGTCTTGGTCTTGTACGCATCCAGCCCCCACTGCGGCACCGGCTGCGTCTTATTAAAGATGCCCGCGAAGCCGGGCCTCGCCACAGACGCTGCGAGAACTACTGCCAGGCCAATGCGAACCAGGTGTTTCCTGTATCGAATATCCATAACTAATTTCCTTTCGCAGCCTGGCTGCGGATGAGCACCAGCGGCTGCTCATCCGCAGTGGCAATCTTCTGATAAAACCCATGCAGGCTGTCGTATTCCTTCGAGTCGAGCATGACGAAGTTATAAGCCATCGAGCGGGCCACCACCACCGTATCGCCCTTGGTCCGGGATGCGATCTTCATCTCCGCATGATCCGGCCAGACAATGTGGTCCGCCTGCGGCGCGCTCTCCAGTGCGAAACCCGCCGGAAGGTGGTAAGAAACCTCGTCCTGATCGGCTTTGGCATAGTGCACGTCGATCGGCGTCGCGCGCTTATCCTGCGCCACAAACGGATGCTTTCCGCTGGACTCGAAAAACAGGCCGGGCAGCAGGAACCGCTTGCCGGTAAGGGTGCCGAGGGTGCCGCTGACATGAGCGGTGGCGATCAGGCTGGAGTTGTAGCCCTCCAGTCCAAGAAAATGATCGAACTCCGCCTGCACTCCATCCGGCATCGACGCATGCATCATCTCGTTGAACTGCTTCTTGACCTCATCCGGATCGTTCTCCAGCGCCACCTGCCGCCAATACAGCGCATCCGGCCCGGTCATCACATAACGCACCGTGCCCTTAACGCCTCCATCAGGATCGACATCGAGATACGCTGCACGCTGATAGACCGCGTTCGCAAAAGTACCTGCCGGAGTAGTCGCGATAACGCTCGTCTTTCCTTGCAACCGGAATCCCGTGGCCAGGGTGTGCTTCCAGTGCAATGCCCCAAACGGGCACATCCGTTCGCCAGGATCGAGATAAGTGTCCTTGCCGTTGATCGTGACCACGGCGATGTAATCGTCCAACTGATCCGAATTCAGATAGCGGTTGCTGAAGATCGCCCGATCGCGGTTCACGACCTGCATCGGAGAAACATCCAACCCCGCAGTGCGAGCCAGAGCCACATAAAGCAAGGCCATCGCGGCCGAATTGCCGCTCTGATTTTTCCAGATGTCCTCCGCCTTTTCGATCGTCTTGATCTTATGCGCCTTGCGCTCGGCCTTGGACTTGGAACGGCTGAACTCGGTATTGTCCAGCTTCATCACCGCATCGTAGATTTTTCGCGCCTTCTGCTCCTCGGAGTCTGTCGGCGCGGTCATATCGGCGACCGCCTTTTTCAGCTGCCCCGAGGGATGCGTGAAATCCTTCACGCTTTCCGTCCATACCCTCGCGGCGTTCTCCCAGTACTCCGTCGTCGAGCGAGCTCGTGAGTAATAGAACTCGACCCGCCATCGAATCATGTTCTCCGGCGGCATCCAGTCTTCATCCGGCATCGGAGGAACATCGGTGATGTCGAGAGTGCAGTCGCTACCCTTCTGATGAATGACTTGCATGCCGGGCGCGAGACGGGTGGTGTAGGCCACTCCCTCGTTATAAGCGCGGTAAAAATAGTGTGCCTTGTGCACAAAATACTTCTGCTGGATCTCCCAGGTCGGTGGGGCCAGCCACGAGAGAAACGAGTCCGTCGGCTTGAGCTTGTACCGGAACTCGAGGATGCTGCCTACCTCGACGCTGGGCAGCGTGAACACCAGCGAGTTGAGTTGATACTCCTTGTTCTTGAAATCCATCAGCTCCGACGCCTTGTCGGCCATCGGCACCACCGTTCCATCCGCGTGGATTGTGCGCGCCTGAATTTCGGAGACCACCGTCGCTCCCACCTCATATGGGACACGGACAGTAGCAAGTTCCTTTCCTTTTTCCTTGAGCACCTTGATCCGTTCATAGACGACACGATTCCGGCTCACTTCATCGCCGGTCTCTTCGACATACAGATACACGGCATCGGCTCCCGGGGCCTTCGGGTCAGCCGTCATCTTCAGCTCTTCATCTGTGGGAGCTGTGAACTGTGCCTGCATCATCGCCGGAAAGAGCCCGCCCAGCAGCAGGAGTACGCAGGGCAGCATGCGGCGGACGCCGTCTTGAATCGTCTGCTGCCCCCGCTGCGTCTGTATCTTCATTGAGTTCCAGCCTTGGCCACGGGCGCCATCGTCAGCACCATCTGCTGCTGATCCGCCGTCGCAGTTTTCTGGTAGAAGTCCCGCAGCCCGGCATAATCAGGCGCAGCCACTAATGCAAAGCCACGGATGAAAGCGCGGGCCACAATGACATCGTTCTTGTTGGTCACCGATTTCAACTGCATCGTTGCATGTCCCGCCCAGGGAATTGACGTTTCCGCAGGTGCGCTCTCTACGGTGAAGTTCTCCGGCAGGTGATAGGTCACCTCGTCGCGAACCGTCTCCGCGTACTCCATATCCACCGGCGTCTGCCGCTTCTCCTGGGCCACAAACGGATGCTTGGCCTGGGACTCGAAGAACACTCCCGGCAGGAAGACGTGTTTGCCCGTCGCCGTACCCATGTTCCCCGAGAGCTTCACGATTCCCATCAGCTGCGAGTGACTGTCATCCAGCCCGAGAAAGTGATCGAACTCCGCTGTAACGCCATCCGGAACGAGGCCGCGCATCTGCTCATTGAAGCGCTTTTTCACCTCGTCTTCATCGTTCGCGGCAGCCAGTTTCCTCCAGCGCAGCGCAGCCTCGCCGTTCATCGAGATGCGCGCAGTTCCCTTTAATGTGCCGTCCTTGCTAACGGTCACATCCGCTGTGCGCAGCGTCACCGATTCATTGTAAGGATTTCCGGGAGTCGTACCGAAGTCCACTCCTTTGTCGGTCTGGCGAATTCCGCTCACCAGCAGGTGCCTCCAATCCAGCAGCCCAAACTCGGCAAACTTCGTGCCCGGATCCAGCGGAATGTCTTTGCCCTTGATCGCCACCAGCACCAGCACATCGTCCAGCTGCCGCAGAGAAAGATAGAAGGGGTCAAAGATCTCCCGGTTACGGTCGCATACTTCCAGCGCATACGCCTTGAGCCCGGCAATGCGCGCCATGGCCAGGTAGGTCAGCGCGATCTCATCGCTCGCCCCGCTCTTGCGCGTCCACACATCTTCAGCATCCCGCGCAGCTTTCATGTGTTCCTGCTTCAGCTCGGCGGCCGACTTGCTTCGGGTGTAGTCGGTGTTATCCAGCTTCATCACTGCGTCGTAAAGCTTGCGCGCTTTGATCTCTTCGCTGTCGGCCGGCGCGACGATCTGGCTTACCGCCTCTTTGAGCGATTTGCTTTCGCCTGCGAAATGGTCCATCTGCTTGGACCATTTGCCGCCCTCATGCTTCCAGTACTCATCCTTGGTGTCATAGGGGGTGTAATAAAACACCACGTGGGCCAATACAGAATCCATGGGTGGCATGAACTCTTCATCCGGCGTCGGCGGAACATCGGTTATATCCAGCTTGTATCGCCCGATAGTTTCGTATTCGACCTTCTTGCCATCGGGCAGATTGTAGCTGCACAGTAATCGGGTCGCGGAGTTGCCCTTGCTGTCCACCACATCGCCCATGAATTTATATGGTTTAAACGAGTAGTGAGCCTTGCGGACAAAGTATTTCTGCTGAACCTCCCACGTCGGGGAAGACAGATGCTCGTCATAGCGCTCCTCGTAGCGGTATTCGAGAATGCTGCCCACCTCCACGCTGGGTAGCGTGAAGACCACCTTGTTGATCTGGTAGGCTGCGTTCTTCACCTCCACCAGGTCGCTGGGCTTAATGTCCAGCGGAATGATCGTGCCATCGGCATGGATCGTGCGCGCCTTGATGTCCGTGATCTTGTCCGATCCCTTTACGTAAGGAATCGTGACTGTCGCCAGCTCCTTTGCTTTCTCGGTAAGCACTTTGATACGCGCATAGTAGCTATGGAAATGCAGGTTGTCGTCGTCCGTCTCTTCACTGTAAAGATAGATCGCCGACGCTCCGGGAGCTTTCGGTTCCGCTGTCATTTTCAGCTCTTCTTCAGTCGGCGGCTGAAACTGGCCCCATAACGTCCCCGGCAATAGGCAAACCGCAAGCGTTAAAACTGCCTGCAGCCAAACTTTCGTCCTCATTAAAAAGCTCCCGTATATCCCCACCCGGCAAACGGCGGCAGAACCGGCCACTCTTTTGAGCAAGAGCATTCGCGATAGGCGCCTTGGTGACTGATAGCTAAGCCCAACTTAATAGCAAGAGAGCGAGAAAAGCAAGAAGCTGTCTCAAACCGTCCCCGGCATTGCCGCGAAATTATTAAGTCATTGATAATCTTTCGAAGCTGGGTTTACTCCTATCTATATACGAAAAAGGTTCCGGGATTCCTGAAAACTCGGTCCGTAATCTGTTCTGAGCCGGAAGCTTAAGCTCCTTTTCCATTGCCGCCAGTGAATCGATTTAGCTATAGTCTTGGGGCGCCCACTCCCAGGGTTCAGGAGCTATTCCAGTGAAAAAGCAGTCATGCCGCATCTTTTCCCGGCTCGCATTCCTCCTTCCATTGCCTCTTTTGCTGCTCGCCACCTCCTCTGCCCGCGCCCAATGGAACCCGCCCAATCCAGTCACCAGCTTCAAACAAATCGACGACGGCCTTGAAGTCCATCAAACCGCCGGCGTGCTGCGCATTCACGTCACGGCATCCGCCATCCTCCACATCACCTACGGCCCTGAGACTCCGGTTCCAGCAAACCCTTCCGATGGCGTGCTCGCCAAGCGCGACTGGCCGCCCGCCCAGTTCACCGTCGAATCCGACGCCAAATCCATCACACTCACCACCGCCCAGGTCAGGGTCGTCATCGAGCGTGAAACCGGAGTCTTGGCCTATGAAACCCTCGCCGGCAAACGCCTCACCACCGACAGCTATCGACAGCTCATTCCTGCCGAAGTCAACGGCGAAAAGACCAGCCACGCCGAAGTCTTCTTTGCGATTTACGGCTCCAAGGAAGGCCTCTACGGCCTGGGTCAGCATCAGACCGGCGTGTGGAACTACCGCGGCGAGACCGTCGATCTGTCGCAGGAAAACACCAACATCGCTATTCCGCTGCTGGTCTCCTCCAACGGCTACGGCATCTTCTGGAATAATCCCTCGCGCTCCCAGGTCAACAACCGCTTCGTCCACATGCTCTACCTCACTGCCGAGGTCGCCGATCAGGTCGATTACTACTTCCTCGCAGGTCCTGAACCCGACCAGATCATCGCCCACTATCGCGAACTCACCGGCGACGCGCCGATGTTCGGCCGTTGGGCCTACGGCTTCTGGCAGTGCAAAAACAAGTACCAGTCGCAGGCTGAGCTCGAAGCCGTCGCCGCCAAATATCGCGCCCTTCACATTCCCGTCGACAACATAGTGCAGGATTGGTTCTGGTGGGTCACCATGGGCGAGATGAAGTGGAACCCCAACTACCCCGATCCGCAGGGCATGATCAAAACCCTGCACGACGAGCACTTTCATCTGATGGTTTCCATCTGGCCCTACTTCCGGCCCGGCTCCAAAGAGTACGAAACCATGGACAAAAATGGCTGGTTCATCGCCAAAACCCAGGTCGGCGGCTTCCACCCCATCGGTCAGGCCCTCTACGATCCCACCAATCCCAAAGCCAGCAAGTTTTACTGGGACAACGCCAACACCGCGCTCTTCAAGAATGGCGCAGCAGATGGAGTTGATGCATGGTGGCTCGACACCGATGAGCCCGAGACCGAAGGCCGCGCCGAAAACATCCTCATCGACCACAAGCTCGCCCTGGGCAGCGGAGCGCGCTACGCCAACATCTTTCCCAACTTCCACACCGCTGGAGTAGCCGACGGCCAGCGCGCGGCGTCCGATAAGAAGCGCGTCTTCATCCTCTCCCGCTCCGCCTACGCCGGTTCGCAGCGCAACGGAGTCACCGCCTGGTCGGGCGATGTGCTCTCCGACTTTGTCACCTTCCAGCGCCAGATCGCGGCTGGACTGAATTACGCCATCAGCGGCATGCCTTACTGGACCACTGACATCGGCGGCTTCATCTCCGGCGGCGATCTCAACGATCCGAAATTCCGCGAGCTCTTCGTGCGCTGGTTTCAGTTCGGCACATTTTCGCCAATTTTTCGCGTCCACGGCACCCGCAACCCCGCGAAAACGAGCTCTGGTCCTACGGCCCCGAAGCGCAGAAAATCCTCACCGACTACGACACCCTCCGCTATCGCCTCATGCCTTATATCTATTCGCAGGCCTGGCGCGTCACGAGCGAACGCGCCACCATTATGCGTCCTCTGGTCATGGATTGGCGCACCGACACGCGCGCACAAAACACCGGCGACGAATACATGTTCGGCCCATCGATCCTCGTCAATCCCGTCTACATTCAAGGCGCAACCAGCCGCACCGTCTACCTGCCCAAAGCCACCTGGTACGACTTCTGGACCGGCGAAAAGCTCGCTGGCGAACAAACGATTCAAGCCGCAGCGCCGCTCGATAAATTGCCGCTTTACATCCGCGCCGGCTCAATTCTGCCGATGGGACCAGCGATGGAGTGGACCACCGAAAAAGCAGAAGACCCCATCGAGCTGTGCATCTATCCCGGCGCCAACGGCGACTTTACGCTTTATGAAGACGAGAACGACAATTACAACTACGAAAAAGGCGCACACGCCACCATCCCCATGCACTGGGACGACGCTGCGCACACGCTCACCATCGGTGCTCGCGAAGGCAGCTTTCCGGGAATGTTGGAGAAGCGGATTTTTCGTCTAGTCGTAGTTTCAAAGGGCCACGGCAACGCAATTTCTGCCAGTGAAACGGCGGAAAAGACTGTGACCTATGCTGGCGAAAAAATGAGCGTGCGGCCGTAATTTTGGGCGTGGAACACGGATTGTTCCTCGTGGAACAATTTTCTTCAGACTGAAGGCCTACAGGCCAGGCAGCAGGATATTCAGATCAATTCCTTTATTATCTGCAATTTGCGGAAACCATAGGCTCCGCAGGCTCGTCGCTTGACAGCAAAATCTGGCATATGCCGTGGCATATGCCAGATTTCTGACGGAGCGTTAACAGCGAGAAAGCCGCTTTAGAAACGGCGCTCGTGATGCATCGCTTATCTGGCGGAAACCGATGCCGCCAGCGACGCGCGTAATTTGGCCGTTGTCTCCACCATGTTTTCGAGCGCTGCTTTCACTTCTGTCCAGCCGCGGGTCTTCAAGCCGCAGTCCGGATTGACCCACAGCTGCTCGAGCGTGAGAACTTCGAGCGCCTTGTGCAGCAGGTGCTCGATCTCCCCATCTTCCGGGACGCGCGGCGAGTGGATGTCGTAGACGCCCGGCCCGATCTCGTTGGGATAGCGCACGCGGTGAAACGCGTCGAGCAGTTCCATGCGTGAGCGCGAGCACTCGATCGAGATCACATCGGCATCCATCGCCACAATCGAGTCGATCATGTCGTTGAACTCCGAGTAGCACATGTGGGTGTGAATCTGCGTCTCGTCTTCCACGCCCGAAGCTGCAATGCGAAAAGCCTTGACGCTCCAATCGAGATACGCGGGCCAGTCCTTGCGGCGTAGCGGCAGCCCTTCGCGAATGGCCGGCTCATCGATCTGAATGATGCGAATGCCGGCCGCTTCAAGATCGCGAACTTCATCGCGAATAGCCAGCGCTATCTGGTTGCAGGTCTGCGAGCGAGGCTGATCGTCACGCACAAACGACCATTGCAGAATGGTGACCGGGCCAGTCAGCATTCCTTTCATCAGCTTTTCTGTCAGAGACTGCGCATAGCGCGACCAGCGCACTGTCATGGGATGCGGCCGCGATACATCGCCAAAGATAATCGGCGGCTTCACGCAACGCGATCCATAGCTCTGCACCCAGCCGTTCTCGCTGAAGACGAAGCCATCCAACTGCTCGCCGAAATACTCAACCATGTCGTTGCGCTCAAACTCACCATGCACCAACACGTCGAGTCCCACCGATTCCTGAAAGCGAATGCAGCGCTCCGTCTCTTCCTCGATGAATTTCTCGTATGTGGCGGCATCGATCTTGCCTGCGCGGAATCCCGCACGCATTTTGCGCACCTCAGGCGTCTGCGGAAACGAGCCTATGGTTGTCGTTGGAAGCAAAGGCAGGGCAAGCGCTTCGCTTTGCTTCTCACGCCGTGTCGGATAAGCGCTCTTTCTGCTGGCCATGCCTTCGTCGATTGCTGCCAGCGCGGCTGCAACCTCCTGCTTGTGGATGCGCGGCGAACTTTTTCTCGACGCTACCAGCCATTTATTTTCCTCAAGCGCATCCTGAATCCGATCCGTGCCGTCAATTGCCTTAGCCAACAGGGCGACCTCGGCGAGCTTCTGCCTGGCAAACGCCATCCAGCTAAGCACCTCGCTGTCGAGCTTTGTCTCGGCGTCGAGATCGACCGGCGAGTGCAACAGCGAACACGATGGAGCAACCTCGATACGATCTTTGCCTATCGCTTGAATCGCAGCCTGCAGCGGAGCGAGCGCAGCTTGAATATCGGTGCGCCAGATGTTGCGTCCATCCACAAGCCCCAGTGAGAGCTTTTCAGGCAGATTCGTCTTAGCTAACAACGCAGCTAATTGTTGCGGCCCACGAACGAGATCCACGTGCAGCCCCGCAGTTCCAAGCTCAAGAGCCAGATCTAGATTTGGGCCCAGTTCGCCAAAATACGTGGTCAGCATCAGCTTCACTGTTTCGCCACGAAGCTCAGCGTAGGCTTCGCGATAGAGCTGATGAGCCGCCGCATCCAGATCGAGACAGAGGCATGGCTCATCGATCTGAATCCAGTCTGCGCCGGCTGCAGACAGCCGCATCAGCAGTTCGCGATAGAGTGGCAGAATCGCCTTGAGCACACTCTCGCGCGAGACCGACTCATCCGTCGGCTTGCCCAGAAGGACGAACGATACAGGGCCGAGCAGCACCGGGCGCGTCTCGATGCCCATGGACTTCGCTTCGAGATACTCGTTGAGCACCTTCATCGAGCGCAGCTGATATTGCATTCCGGGCTCGAACTCCGGCACGACGTAGTGGTAGTTGGTATCGAACCACTTGGTCATCTCCTGCGCCGTTGCTGTTTTCGATCCGCGCGCCATGGCGAAGTATGTCGCCAGCGTCACCGGCCCAGTCCGCCCATTCTCAAAACGCTCCGGCACAGCGCCCAGCGTCACCGCCATATCCAGCACATGATCGTAGAGTGAGAAATCGTTCGAAGGCGGCAGCGCAATGCCGGCCTCCCTCTGCAGCTTCCAATGCGTTTCGCGAAGAGTGCGCGCTGTCTCCAGCAGCGCTTCTTTGCTCGACTCGTCAGGGCTTAACTCACCAGCCCAATACTTCTCCAGCGCAAACTTCAGCTCGCGCCGTTTGCTCATTCGTGGAAAACCAAGATTGCTTGCACCACTCACGCTCATTGCTAACTCCATTTCTCAATTCAAAAAAGTGACTGTTGAATTTCTGTTGCCTAAGCCTCTATTGCCTGAACTTCAATCGACTCGGTTTCAATTGGGCTGACCGGAGCAGGCTTTCCATCCGCATCGAGCGACACCAGCACAAATCGCCCCTCCGCACACAAAAGCCGCTCGCCGGTCAGCAGGTCTTCGGCGTGAAGGTCGACCGCCACGGTCATCGAAGTGCGCCCCGTGGCCACAACGCGGGCAGTAAGCTCGATGAGGTTTCCATGATGGGCAGCGTTCTTGAAATCGATGCGCTCGGAGCAGGCCGTCACCACAGCGCTACGTGCGTGGCGCGATGCGGCAACGAAGGCAGCCTTGTCCATCAAGCGAAGCGCATGACCGCCGAATAAAGTGCCGTAGTGATTGGTCTGGTCGGGGAAGACCATTTCAATCATCGTCACAGCGGGCATAGTCACAGGCGCGGGAACACGCAAAGCCGCTTGCTGCATAGAAGACCTTTCGGCCTCCAGATTTCAGGCAGGGAGAAACAGCGTATAGACGGACGCCTGCGCTCACCCGGCCCTCCCCTCGGAGGCGTGTGCATTGCGCGCTCGTATCGAGCACGACTCTCGGCAGGTCTTCGGACTTGCAGGCCGCCTACTCGCTCCAGCTTCCCAGTTCAAAGGCTGAACCAGTGCTTTTGATGGAGCTTTCGTTCCTGCTTACCGCTGCGGGGCAGTTCCGGATTTACACCGGATTCCCTTTTCAGTCTGAGCGCAGAGCCCAGACACCGGAAGTGTCTTCACTATAGAGGCTCGGCGCGAAAGGGTCAAAGAAGGCGGGTCAAACTACGGGCTCGTATGAAATCGCTTGGGGAATCGGCAAGGTTGTGGTTTGCTTGGCTTATCCATGCTGACACCTGCGCTGAAGCAGCTTGAACGCTATTTTGAATTCTCGCGCCTGGGCACCAACTGGCGTACGGAACTCCTCGCCGGCGTGACCACCTTCCTGACCATGGCGTATATCGTCCTGGTCAATCCCGCCATCCTGTCGCAAACCGGAATGCCGCTGCCCGCGGTCACTGCGGCAACCTGCCTCTCCGCCGCCTTCGGGTCGATCCTGATGGGCATCGTGGCGCGCTATCCGCTCGCCCTGGCGCCAGGCATGGGGCTCAATGCTTACTTCACTTACACGGTTTGCAAACAGATGGGCATTCCGTGGCAAACCGCCCTTGGTGCTGTCTTCCTTTCCGGTGTCGTCTTCCTGTTGCTTACTGCCTTCGGCATCCGCCAGTTGATCCTGAAGTCCATCCCACAGGAGCTCTACGCCGCTGTCGCGTGCGGCATCGGACTCTTTATCGCCTTCATTGGCCTTAAGAGCGCGGGCCTGGTTGTCGCCGACCCCGACAACTTCGTCAAGCTGGGTCATATCAAGGACACGTCGACAGCATTGGCTCTGCTAGGCCTGGCAATCATGGTCACGCTGGAAATCTGGAAGGTCCGAGGTTCCATCCTCATCGGTGTGCTTACGGTGACAGCCGCGGCATGGGCGCTTGGCCTCACCCATTGGACACATACTGATGGCGGCGTGGCGAGTCTCACAGCTACAGCCTTCAAACTCGATATTCTTGGTGCGATTCACAAGGGGTTCGCCGAGATTGTCTTCGTCTTCTTCTTTGTCGATCTCTTCGACAACCTCGGCACGCTGGTCGCGGTCACCAAGCGCGCCGGGCTGCTGTCGCAGGATCACTCGATTCCCCGGCTTAATCGCATCCTGTTTTCGGACGCTGTAGCTACCGTGGCCGGCTCGCTCACCGGCACCTCCACTGTCACCAGCTACGTCGAATCAACCGCCGGAGTGGCGGCAGGCGGACGTAGCGGCGTTACCGCTATTGTCACCGGCCTCATGTTTCTTATTGCCATGGTCGCCGCGCCGTTTATCGGCATCGTGCCCAGCGCTGCGACTGCTCCGGCGCTCATCCTGGTCGGCTCCATGATGCTCACCACGGTCACCGAGATCCGCTGGACAGAGCCGCTGGTCGCGGTGCCGGCGTTTCTTACGGTCATCCTGATTCCGCTGACCTACTCGATCGCCAACGGCCTCGGCTTTGGAATCATCGCGTGGGCAGTCCTGCATCTGGCAGCCGGTAAGTTCAGCCGCAAGGACTGGTTACTCTATGTGCTCGCTGCGCTCTTCCTGGTGCGCTTCCTCTATCTGTCGGCGAGTTGAGTCCTATGGAGTCCGGTGCGGGAAATGGTTCGTGGCATTGACCTTGCTTCGTCCATACTGGGCGACAAGCGTGGAAAGAGGCCTTAAACTGGCAGGAGCCTATGACGAAGCGCTTTCCGCAACTCGCAGATGAGCTTTCGCCCCGCAGGCCGCTGACACTGCCAACACTCCTTGCCGCCTCTGCTCTGTGTGTCGCAGCCTCGCTCGTGCTCTCCGGCTGCCAGACGATCTCTGGATCGACGGCCGTGAGCCAGCTGCGCATTATCGATGCCTCTGCCAATGCCGCAAATACAGCCGTCAATTTGTACGTTGAGGGAGCATTACTGGGCAACAATCTGGCCGAGGGAACCATTACCAGCTACGCCAGTCTCAAGCCCACCAACAACGCCGTGGTCAAGGTCACCGCTGCCACCAACACAACGGCGCTGGCCAGCGCCAATACATCGCTACTCGCCGGCACCAGCCAGTCGGCGCTTATCTCCGACCTCGGCGCTAAGTACCAGGTGGCGGTGCTTGAGGATCAAACCGACCCCGCGCCCGCCGGGCATTCCGAGTTCCGCCTGCTGAACCAGGCGCCATCAACCGGTCCTGTCGATGTGTACTTTCTAGCCGGAACTTCGAACACCGTCTTCGCTACCGCCAAGCCAATCATCACCGGCCTCGCAGTGGGAGCCACTTCCGGCTATGTGACCATCCCCTCTTCGACCCTCTACATGGTCATTGCGCCTACCGGCACCACGCTGATGGACGATGTCACCACCATTTACACCTCAGCCGCGCTGCCGCTGGTGGGCGGCGAAGTGCGAACTGTACTAATTGTCGATCCGCAGCTTACGACACAGCCGGTGCAGGTCTATGTGGCTAACGATGTGAATTAAAGAATTTAGAAGAGACCCGCGAGGCCGAGGTCTTCCTTCGCCTCCACCAAAGATGCTCCAGCCGTCAGATCGTTTCCTTCTCAAAGCAAGCCCGGCATAGCACAGGCCGACCCTGGTTGGGCAGGAATGGCACCGTGGTCTCCGTGCCGCATTGCGCGCACACGGTACGAGTTTCAGGCCGACGCCGCGGATTGCTCGCAGCCCGCTTGGCCTTGCACTCTTTGCAGTGTTTGGGGTCGTTGACGAAGCCTTTGGCTTTAAAGAAGCGCTGCTCGTCGGCGGTGAAAATGAATTCTTTCCCGCAAACGACACACTTCAACACCCGATCCTGGAAATCCATCTCCGGCCTTCTGATCGCAGGCGAGGCCGGATGCCGCACGAAACTCCGTGGCAGCTCGTTAGCCGATCGCCAGAATCACAACACGTAATTCACGACTGGGGCCCGAGCCGTACCAGATAAGTAGCGGCGAATCCAAAGTCTGCCAGGATCGGCAAACCGGAATTTTCATCGCGTGGGTGGTGGGGTTGCGCGATGGGTTAAACGATCAATGGTAAGAAAGCTGGAATCCGTTTCGAAATTCTCGACCCTGCCAGGACCGATCTGATGATCGGCCGCTTGGGAATCGATACCCCGGCTGCAAACCTGGCCAGCCGGGGCATGAAACGGAGCAGCTTGAATTCGAGCTAGTTGCTTATTGTAGCGCTTCGTCTCAAGTTACGGAGAATAAGTCGCCGAATAGCTAAAGATTAGTCTTGCTCTTTACGAGCCTTCTTACGATTCCGCTTACGCGCCAATGCTTCCTTGACGCGACGCTTTTCACCGGGCTTCAGGTAGTAGGAGTGACGTTTGACTTCCTTGATGATGTCTTCCTGCTGAACCTTCCGCTTAAACCGGCGGAGCGCATTCTCAAGCGGCTCGCCTTCTTGCACACGAACCTCTGCCAAATTGAATACACCCCCTGACCTGCCTAATGGCTCTTATCAGGATACGTGATTTCCTGAGTTTCCGCGAGTTTGACCGAGTTTTACCCTTTTCAGGCGCAACTGTCGCCTGCGCAAACACTTACGGAAGTGTGCCGTCGGGATCGCACGGCAGTTCCCGGCAGCCGCTCTAAACTGCGTGCATCTTTCGATGCAAATTGCTAATCTCAGTTCTCCATCCGAACATACGAACCGGCAGCCGGCGGATGAGGTGCGCGAGCCGCATCCAAAGCGGCGGCGCGGAGGCTTGCACATGAAAAACGACCTTACATCTCAACTTCTGCTGCTGGCAGCCGGCGCCATCGCGGGCATATTCTCCGGAGCCATTGGGGCGTATTACAAAGCCTCTCTCGACCGAAAATCGGAACTGAAAAAATCCGAGGCGGCGATCCGCATTCAGTATCTCTATCCTATTCTGATGATTGCCGTCGAACTGCGCGCCAAGCTGGTCCACATCATGGGCGTACTGCAAAAGGAGAAAGACGACACGAGGCCGGAGCCCGAAATGAACGACCCAAACGACTACCGTCTCCGTTTCTGGTTCTGGCAATGCAAAGAGTACGTCACCGAATCCAAATTCGGCGAGACCGCCGAAGACAGGAAACGGCAACTCGCGATGCACAGCGGAGGAGCCGGTTACGACGCGGTTTCCAGCTTGTACATCACGGCGAGCTATTTGTGGCACGCGACCCGGATCAGGCTTCGCATCCCCTCGGATCTTGAAGGCAGAGGCATTGAGCTGCTGCAGCATCTCGACCGCGTGAGAGATAGCCTGGAGGTTCTCGAATTCTACGACGTCGCGCAGGATTCGACCGGCGCTTCGGTCACCAGCAAAACCGGCGATGTGATGAATTACCGCGAGTTCTGCGAGGCCATGACCAGCGACGCAGAGCGCGCCTGGTTCCTGACGCTGTGCGACGTCTATTTCAAGCTCTACAGGCGAAGCCTGGAGGATGTGCATCAAGTTGACGTCTCCCTCGCGGCGCTGATTGTTTTCGTCCGCGACGTGCTGGCGTTAGACAAGCATGAATTCATGCGATCCCGAAGTATCAAGTCCCAGATTGGCCAGACGCTGTAGGAGCGCGGCAATATCCCCTATTCCATCGTCATGGATTCCCGTCGAATACACTGAGAAAGATGTGCCGCTGGAGGCACTTAAAATATGATTCGCAGTTATCAGGGAAAGCATCCGGTCGTGCCGGATGGCAGTTATGTCGATCTCTCGGCGCAGGTTATCGGCGATGTGGAGCTGGGCGAAAAAACCAGCGTCTGGATGAATGCCGTCCTGCGCGGCGATGTGAACTCGATCCGCGTCGGCAACAACTCCAATGTGCAGGATTGCGCGGTGCTCCACGGACAGCGATACCTCTATTCCGTCACCGTCGGGGATTGGGTCACCATTGGCCATAACGCCACAGTCCACGGATGCGTGGTCGAGGATGCTGTCCTGATCGGCATGGGAGTCGTCGTCCTGAACAACGCCCGGATCGGCGAGGGCTCGATCATTGCCGCTGGAGCCGTCGTGCCGGAAGGGACGATCGTGCCGCCGCGAACGCTGTGGGCGGGCGTCCCGGCCAAGATGAGGCGCGAGCTTGGGGACAAGGATCGGGAGCTGATCCTGACCTATGCCAAGAACTACCTCGACTACACTGAGATTTATTTGCGGGAAATCGGGCGCTAGATTCCCGCCACGGATTGCACGTTGGCATGTCACCGATTGCACAAAGTCGTGCCGGGGATTGCATTTTCTCCGTCGGCGATTGCGGTTGTTCCCATCAATGCAAAGGCCGCTTCCCTGAAGGAAAGCGGCCTTTTTCTATGAACTGAAATTGTCTTTAGTGCGCCGACCCAGCTGGCTTGGGGTTGGCCTTGTCGTACCGCGCTACCTGAATCTTGCGGGCCAGACCAAGCTTCGAAAGCATCCAGATCAGGTAGAAGTTCGGGTCGAACTCGTACCAGGTGAGTCCGTGACGGGCGGAAACAGGGTGGGCGTGGTGGTTGTTGTGCCAGCCTTCACCGCCGGTGATCATCGCCACCCAGAAGCTGTTGCGGGAGTCGTCGCGGGTCTCAAAACGGCGGCTGCCCCACAGATGGGTCGCGGAGTTCACTAGCCAAGTCGCGTGCAATCCTAGAGTTACGCGAAGGAAGACACCCCAGAGGACCATCTTGACGCCGCCCATGATGCCGTGGTCAATCCACGATCCGAGGCCTAGCAGAGCCACTCCGGAGGCGACTAGTGTGACCCAGTGATACTTGCTCATCCAGACATGGAAGCGGTCGCGGGCGAGATCGGGAACGTAGCGAGCCAGCGCGGAAGTCTTGGCGTGCATGGACTTGCCCAGCACCATCCAGCCGATGTGCGCCCACCACGGGCCTTCTTTCGGTGTGTGCGGGTCGCCGGCATGATCGCTGTGCTGGTGATGGACGCGATGCACGGCCACCCAGAAGATCGGTCCGCCCTCGAGCGAGAGCGTGGCGCAGATGGTCAGCAGATACTCGACCCACTTGGGAGTCTGGAAGCCGCGATGCGTGAGCAGCCGATGATAGCAGACGCCGATTCCGAAGTTGATCGCCAACAGCCAGAGGACTGCTGCTACTGCCAGGCGGCTCCAGCTGAAATAGAAAAGCGCAGCCAGCGCGCCAATGTGGAAAGCGGCGATAAAGCCGGCCGTGGTCCAGTTGATGCCGCCATCATTGGCTTCCCGGCCCATGCGAAGCTCTTCGCCGGCGGGCGTACGGGCAGCCTTGGTGGAACGGCTGGTGGCTGGAGCGGGCGGGGCCGCAACTACGGATTGGGTGGCGACTGCGGACTCGGAGTCCTGAACGAGATTCGATACGACTGGGGGCATCCGTGGTTTTCCCTTTCGGGGGTACTGAGTCAACGACAAGAAATTGACCGGTTCCTCGATTGTATCGTCAAGGCAGTTGATTTGCGGTAACAGATATGTGTCATTCAGCACAGATTGATTCGACAGGCCCAAAATGGGGACTCTCGCAAGCCCCCATTTTGTGACGAAGTGACCAGCGTTACTTTTCCGCTGATGGCGGCAGTGGCACAGGGAGTGGGTTACGCTCGATGAACTGGCGTTGATGCCAATAGGGATAGATGGGTGTTTGTTCGGTGGCGCGATCAAGTTTGGCCACCTGGTTGGCGGTCAGATTCCAGCCTTCCGCTGCGAGATTCTGGCGAAGCTGCTCTTCGTTGCGGGCTCCGATGATGACGGACGAAACGGTCGGCCGCTGCAGGAGCCAGTTCAGAGCAATCTGCGGAACGGATTTGCCGGTCTCTTTGGCGACTTCATCGATGGCGTCGACAACCTTATAGAGGTATTCGTCAGGGACGGGCGGGCCTGATTCGGCGGTTTTGTGCAAGCGGCTGGTCTCTGGCAATGGCTGGCCGCGGCGGAGCTTGCCGGTGAGGCGTCCCCAGCCGAGGGGGCTCCAGACGAGCGCGCCGACTTTCTGGTCGAGGCCGAGGGGCATGAGTTCCCACTCGTATTCGCGGCCGATGAGCGAGTAGTAGACCTGGTGGGCGACGTAGCGCGCCCAGCCGTAGCGCTCGGAGATGGCGAGCGACTTCATCAGGGCCCATCCGGAGAAGTTGGAGCAGGCGATGTAGCGGACTTTGCCCTCGCGGACAAATTTGTCGAGGGTGTTCAGCGTCTCTTCTATGGGCGTCAAAGCGTCGAAGCCGTGGAGATGGTAGATGTCGACGTAATCGGTGCCGAGACGGCGCAGGGTGGCTTCGAGTGCCGAGGTGAGGTGATAGCGCGAGGAGCCTTTGTCGTTGGGGCCGGCTCCCATGGTGAAGGTGGCTTTGGTGGAGATGAGCGCCTTGTCGCGCTTGCCCACGAGAGCCTTGCCGAGGATCTCTTCCGACTGGCCGTGGGAGTAGACATTGGCGGTGTCGAAGAGGTTGATGCCGGCTTCAAAGCAGATATCGATGAGGCGACGGGCTTCGGCCACGTCGGTTGCTCCCCAGGCTTTGAAGAATTCGCCGCTACCGCCGAAGGTGCCGGTACCGAAACTGAGCGCAGAGACTTTGAGGCCGGAGCCTCCGAGGAGACGATATTCCATGGTGGCTAGGATACCTGAAGCTGGGATTAGGATGCAGGAGTTGAGGCTGAGTACGGGCTGCTTGTCTTACCAGATGCGATGAACGCCGTAGCGGTCGAAAACTGCGTCGCGGCTAATGAGCGGAATGTTCATCTCAAGAGATTGCGCTGCAAGCAGGCGGTCGAAGGGATCGCGGTGGTGGAATGGCAAGAGGCCGGAGCGAATGGCGTGGAGGGGGTCGACGCCGATAACCGTGAAGCGATTTCGACGCATGACAGCATGAAAATTCGTGAGCAGGTCGCCGGTCGGTAGTTGGTGTTTATTGGCCTTGATGGAGAGTTCCCATGGAAGCACGGGCGATACGAGAAAGGCGTTTCCGGGATCAGACATGAGACCGAGGGCGGTTTTGCCGAGCAGATTTGGCGAGTCGAGCCACCAGAGCAGCGTGTGCGTGTCGATGAGGAATTTCACTCGGGTGAGTCGAGCGGATCGTTCGGGGATTTGCCGTCGATCATGATATCGAAACCGTATTCACGCAGTTCCTCATCGGTTTCGAGTGGCTTGAAGAAATCGTCGGGGTACTGGAACTGGCCGGCGTATTGACCCGGAATCCGAGGGCCGGTGAGGGGTTCCTCTTCTACGACCTGCAGACGAACAGTCGGCTTACCATTCTGCTCGATGACCACGTCCTTGCCTTCCTGCGCTTCGGCGAGGAGTTGGGCGAGGTTGGTTTGAGCCTGCTCGAGCGTGTAGGTCATGGGTTAAGTATCGTGAGGCCTCGTGCGGAAGTCAATTGGGCTAGTTTAATTGTTACGCTTTCGCGCTAGACTTAGGTCGTGAACCCCAAACAGTTGCAATCTTCATTGCCCTTAGCCCTCATACTTATATTCGCTTTGGCATCCAGCGCTCAACAGCCATCGAAGGGTAGTGCCCATGTCTACCCACATGAGCTGGACGGGTTTCTCCTTCGGCAGGACCGGTCTGCGATTGAAGCCGAACTGGGCGCGCCCTTCAATCAAAATAAATCTCCAAGTGGCGCCATGGCTTATGCATACCACCTACACAACTCGAAGAAGAATTACTTGATTGCTTACTACGAAAAAGACAAAGTCTACGAACTGGAGTTGACAGGCGAGGAGGAGAGCGAACCGACCGGATTCTTCGATTTGCAGTTGGGAGATTCAGGTGAAAAGGTGAAAGCTAAGTTAGGACAACCAACGACGATCAGCCATGAGGACGATGTCAATGTCGACCTATGGGATTACAAGAAAGAGAATTACAGTCTCGAATTCTCGCCAAATGGGCATCTCTACAGCATTCAGATCGTCGATGAAGACAAGGGTATTCCTGGAGATTTTCCCGGAGATAAATTCACTTACGGGTTTGCCCAAGCGGTGCAGTCGCACGACCTGAACGAAGTGATGAGGCTGGCGTCCGGAGAAATCGAGTGCGCCTCAGATGACTCCTTAGGGATTCAAGCTGGCTCCGCACGCAAAATCCTTTCTGATAGGACAAGCCCAATCTCAATTTGTCTCGCCAAGGCGGCTACGGCAATCCTTGCTCTCGGACCGGCGATGAATGGGACGGGTGATTCGATCCGGCTGTGGCCTGACGTTCATCGATCAGGAGCAGTTACGAAATTCCCGGAATCATCAGCCCTGAAGGAAGTTGTGTTCGTTGTAGAAGCAGGAAATTGGCGTGTGTACGAAGTGACGTTTCGAGAAGCTGCTCCAAGCCTCAATAAGCCTTCGGCTGTCCCCGCCATTTAGACTGAATAAGCTATGAGTACATTGAAGGCGGTGCGGGGGACGCGGGATCTTTTGCCTCCGGAGACGGCGCTTTGGAACCGGATTGAGTCGGTGGCGAGGTCCGTTTTTGATCGATATAACTTTGGCGAGATTCGGACGCCGATTTTTGAGGATACCGGGCTGTTTGCGCGCGGGGTGGGCGAGGAGACGGATATTGTCTCGAAGGAGATGTACACCTGGGAGGATGGCGAACGCTTCAACGAGAAAGCCTTAGCTGACGCTTGGCTAGAAATGAACCACGGAAAATTCGAGAAATTTGAACGAAATGCCAAGATCGCGGGTCACGAATTCGATCTTATTGTCTGGTATCCCGGTGGGGTGATCGAGGTGGTTGAGTTTAAGCAAAAGCCCGATCCTCGTGCAGCCGAGCAGCTCAACCAAAGAATCTCAACATATGCAATTGGATCAGGAACATTCGCAGAACTCAGAGGGCGTATGGTCTGCCCCTCAAAAACCTCCGCTCTCACTGAACGGCAGGTTTTCGTGAGTCCTCCTATTCAACTTCAGGAGATTCCAGGGAACTTCTTTCTGTCATCACAGAATTTGACCTTACGCCCTGAAAATACTGCTGGGGTGGTGCGGGCGTATATCGAGCACAAGCTGGGCGAGACGGGGCAGTTGCAGAAGCTCTATTACATCGGGCCGCAGTTCCGGCGGGAACGGCCGCAGAAGGGGCGCTACCGGCAGTTCTCGCAGATTGGCGCGGAGGTGATCGGGTCGGTTTCTTCGGGCAGCGAGAGCCCTTTGCGCGATGCGGAAGTGCTGGAGATGCTGGCGACGATGCTCGATGAACTGGGTATTTCAGGCTGGGTTCTGAAGATCAATTCGGTGGGCTCGGCGAGCGATAGGCCAGCGTATATTGCCAAGCTCAAGGCGGCGCTGGAGCCGGTGGTCGGGCAGATGTGCGAGGACTGCCAGCGGCGGGCGGTGACCAATCCGCTACGGGTGCTGGACTGCAAGGTTCCGCACGATCAGCCGTTTATCGATGCCCTGCCTAAGATTGCCGACTCGCTGGATGAGAGTTCGAGATCGCACTTTGCCGGTGTGTGCGCCGCACTCGATGCTGCGGGCGTGCCTTATGAGCGCGATCACCGCATGGTGCGGGGCCTGGACTACTACACGCGGACGACGTTTGAGTTTACGCACGATGCCGGGCTGGGCACGCAGAATGCGCTGCTGGGCGGCGGGCGGTATGACGGACTGAGCGAGGCGATTGGCGGGCCAAAGGCTCCGGGGATTGGCTTTGCCATGGGCGAGGACCGGCTTGTGCTGACGCTGCAAACTCTGCAACAAGCGAAGGCCGAGCTGGCGGATGCTTATATTGCGCCACTGGGCGAGGCGCAGAATCCGGCGGCGCTGGAGCTGGCTAGGGAGTTGCGGCGCGGCGGATTGCGTGTTGAGCTGGGCGATGGAAGTTTTCGGCTGAAGAAGTCGTTTGAAGCGGCGGATAAAGCGGCGCGAGCGATTGTGCTACTGGGCGAGGATGAGGCGCGATCCGGTATTCTGACGGTCAAGGATTTCTCCACCGGGGTTCAGAGTAAGGTGGTGCGGGCGGAGTTGGCTGATGCGCTGAGGCGTGGCTGAGGCTGACATCCATCCCACATCTCCCCGCACAAAACGTGGGTAGATATGGGGCACCCGGTTCTATGGTTTCTACACGTCATCGCTGAAAAGCAGACCCTTCGCTTCGCTCAGGATGACAATGGTTTTGTAATTCAGAAGTTTTGATTGAGAAGCAGATTTCCTGCGGGAATGACAGCAAGAAAAGCAAGTGACAGACAGAACGGCGACGATAAGAGCAAGGCAAGATTGATCGTTTGCGCGTAAAGGACATTTGAAGTGCTCGATTTTATTGGCAAGTTGGAGCGGACGCATCTGTGCGGTGAACTGCGCGCATCGGATGCCGGCAAGCAAGTGGTGCTGATGGGCTGGGTGAACCGGCGGCGCGATCATGGCAATTTGATCTTTCTCGATCTGCGCGACCGCACTGGAATTGCGCAGGTGGTGCTGGATCGCGATCTGACTCCAGAGGGGCACGCGAAGGGTGAGGCGGTGCGGCCGGAGTATGTGGTCGCGGCTATTGGCAAAGTGCGACTGCGCGATGCGCTGGCGATCAACCCCAAGATGCCGACGGGCGAGATTGAGATTGAGACTACCGAACTGCTGGTGCTCAACGATGCGCGGCTGGCGCCGTTTTCACCTGCAGAAGAGGCGATTGCCAATGAGGAAGTGCGGCTGAAATATCGCTACATCGATCTGCGGCGCGCGGAGATGCAGCGCAATTTTGCGGTGCGGCATCGCATCACGCTGGCCATGCGGCAGAGCTTGAGCGATCAGGGATTTCTGGAGATCGAGACGCCGATCCTGACTAAGTCGACGCCTGAGGGTGCGCGAGATTTTCTGGTGCCCAGCCGAATTCATGCGGGTGAGTTTTATGCGCTGCCACAATCGCCGCAGATATTCAAGCAGATCCTGATGATTTCAGGCTTCGATAAGTACTTTCAGATTGCGCGGTGTTTTCGCGATGAGGATCTGCGCGCCGACCGGCAGCTGGAGTTTACGCAGGTCGATCTGGAGATGAGTTTTCCGCAGCAGGAGATGGTCTTCGATGTTGTGGAGAAGTTTATGCTGGCGGCTTTTAAGGCGGCGGGAGTTACGATTGCTGCGCCGTTTCCGCGGATTACTTATGACGAATCGATGCGGCGGTTTGGCAGCGATAAACCAGATCTGCGGCTGCCTGGGCTAACCGATGTTCGCGAGGCGTTTGCAGATGAGGCGCTCGGCACTTTGCAGATTGATCCTGCGTTGCCGGTGGTTGCATTTCGCATTCCCAATGTTGGCGAGTTGAGCCGCAAGGAGCGCGAGGACAATCATCCGAATTTCGATCTGAAAAAGGGCGCGAAGTTCATCGATGATTTCAAGCGGCTGGCGAAGGGATTTCCTGAGACGGCAGCGAAGGTACGTGAGCTCGTGGGTGCGGCCGAGGTAGATTTTGTCATCATCGTGGCCGGCGATCCGGCGCATCATGTTCATGCCAGCGATACAAAGTTTCCAGGACGGCTTTCTGAGCGGGAGATCAATGTGTATCTTGCCGCGGGTAACTTTCGCAGTGAGTTAGCAAAGAAGTATGCCGCGAAGCATGGCGCTTTCGGAGTAACTGAATCGGTAGTAAGCGAGGCTAACTCGTTCGCGTTTGGATCGGGTCAGATGGCGGATGGAACGAAGGCATTTCAGCCGATCTGGGTTACTGATTTTCCGATGTTCGAGTATGAGACGGTGGCGGCAAAATGGGTGCCGGCGCATCATCCGTTTACTGCGCCGTTTGATGCAGACATGGCTAACCTGGTCAGCGATCCGGCGAGTGTACGCGCGAACTGCTATGACCTGGCGATGAACGGATTGGAGCTGGGTTCCGGATCGATTCGCATTCATCGCAAGGATGTGCAGCAGCAGATTTTTGCCTCGCTGGGCATTTCGGATGAAGAGGCGAGGGCGCGGTTCGGGTTCTTTCTGGATGCGCTTGAGTATGGTACTCCGCCGCATGGTGGCATTGCTCTTGGTCTCGACCGTATCGCGATGCTGCTGGCTGGCGCGCCTAGCCTGCGCGAGGTGATTGCCTTCCCCAAAACGGCCAAGGCAATCGATATGATGGTAGATGCGCCGACGGGTGTGACAGAGCAGCAGCTGCGCGAATTGCATGTAAGGGTGGCGCTTAAGAGTTAGGCTCAGTCGAGCCCGGAACCGTATATTTAGTTCAGACCATAATAGCCATAGATGACGGGCAAAGCGATCTATGGCTATTACGATTTATTACTCGGTGCGGTGTGCTTAGTGCTTACTCAGCCATGATTTGAGATCGGCTTCCTGCGCGGCACGCAGGTCGATGCAATCATTGATCTGGTCTTTGGCGCGAGCTAGTTCGCGCTCGGAAGCTGCTACTTTGTGGGTGGCAAAGAAGCTGGCAACCTGATCGATACGATCTGCGCTGCAGAAGCCGCTTGTGCCGCCGACCAGGGTTCCGCCGCCGAATTCGGTGAGCTGAGCGGCAACTTTCTCCCAGTTGTTCTGCACAAATTGCCAGGCTAGATCCTGCGTGTCGCGAGTACGGAGTTCGTCAGCGAGGAAATACGCAGCATCCTGATTGCGAACCTTTCCAGAGACGGCGTATTCGAGAGAGCGCTTCTCCAGTGAAGGCTCGCGGAATCGAGCCAGTGCGCGAAGTGCGGTAGCACGGGTCTGGGCATTGATCGATTGTTCACTCGTCTTTTGCAACCGATCGAAGAGCGTTTGATCGCCGTTGGCCGCCGCGATGGGAAGAGCCGCATTCACAAGCGTTGGATCGACAGAGGCCGGGTCGGCCAGACTGCGCATGGTGACGGATTTTGTTTCGGCGATGGCTTCCGGATCTTTGCCAATACCCGCGACCAGGGTAAGCAATTCCGCACGGAGTTCGCGCTTGCCGGGAGTCTCGTTGGACTGTGATTGACCGAGGCTCCTGTATGCAGGATTGAAGCTTGCGCGTACCCAAGCTGCAAATCGCTCCCGCTCTTCTGGAGTGGCGACAATCTGGGTGTCAATCGCTTCGAGGCCAGCACGCGCCTGAGCCAGGACTTCGGCACTCGAGTCATTGCGAAGAGCAGCGATGAGATCGAGATAGGCTTCGACCGTAGAACGGCCTGAGCGCGTCAAAGCCCATTCGTCACCGATCAAGCTGATGCGCTCTTCCGGAGTGAGTCCACTCTCAGCATGGGCGAACTGCTCACGGCGAATCCCTGGAGGATAGATGCTGCGGTAGTAACCCTTTCCCTGCGCATTCGCAAACAGGTAAGGAGCGGATGGGGCGGGCAGGGATTGACTGTTGGAGTTGAGCACCTGGCAATCTTCGGCGGCAATGGATTTGAAGCAGACTGGAAGGGTCCACACTTCGGATGTATCTGCGCTTGTATTGGCGCTGGTCTTGGAGTTGAGAAAGAAGCGTTTCTGCGAAACAGCAACGCTCGTGCCCTGCGGCTGCGCAAAGTTGAGAAGCGGAACTCCCGGCTGGCTGACCAGGCTATCCATGATCTTATCGACGGGCTTATGACTTACTTCGGCAAGGGTGTTCCAGAAATCCTCAGCAGTGGCGTTGCCGTATAAGTGCGCTTCCAGGTACTTATGCACACCCTGGCGGAACGTCTCTTTGCCGAGATAGTTTTCAACCATGAGCAGCATCGCTCCGGCCTTGCCGTAGCTTATGCCGTCGAACATCTCGTTGATCTCATCGGGAGTGTCGGCTTTGGCGCGGATGGTTCGCGTCGTCCTTCGCGCGTCAAGGTTGAGCGTCTCCTGATTGACATTGGCCACTTCCTGGGCCATGTTCCACTCGGGCTTCCAGGCCTCAATGGGCTTGGCTTCCATCCATGTGGCAAAGCCTTCGTTGAGCCAGGTGTTGTCCCACCATTGCAGCGTGACCATATCGCCGAACCACTGATGAGCCATCTCGTGCGCGACCACGATACCGACGCGCCTCTGGCCGCTTACCGAAGCGTTGTTGGAATCGAGAAGCATGTCGGATTCGCGATAGGTGATAGCGCCGAAGTTCTCCATTGCGCCCGCTTCAAAATCCGGAATGGCGATGAGATCGAGCTTGGGCATGGGGTACTTGATGCCGAAGTAGTTGTTGTAATAATGTAAAACATATTCGGCAGTCTTGAGAGCGAAGGCCCCGTATTGCACTTGGTCGGGAGTAGCGCAGGCGCGGATCGGCACACCATCGCTCGCTCCGGAAAGGCATTGGAAGTCGCCGACGAGAAAGGCCAGCAGATACGTAGACATCTTTGGCGTTGTGGCGAAGGTGATGGCATGCTTATCGTTCGCTTGCGGCGTATCGCGGATGATGTTGGTATTCGAGATCGCCGTATCGCCTTTATCGACGATGAGCGTCACGGCGAAGGTGGCTTTCATAGCGGGCTCATCGAAGCTGGGAAAGGCGCGGCGGGCGTCGGTGGATTCGAACTGGGTGACTGCGTAATTGCGCTTCGCGGTTTTCGATAGGTAGAAGCCGCGCAACTCGTTGTTGAGGATTCCGGTGTAACGGATCTCGATGGTGAGCTTGCCCGCCTGTATCTGCTGGCCGAAGTCCAGCGTGGCCTGCTGCTTTTCCGCGTCTTCTGAGACTTTTGCGGTTAGCGTCTTTCCATTCAGCGATGTGGTTACGCTCTCGAATTTGATCTCCGCAGAGTTGAGCGTGATGGCATTCACGGGCTGCTCGACATCGACATCGATGGATTCGCGGCCGGTGAAGGTTGCGGTATTCAGATCCGGCGAGAGCGAGAGCGTATAACGCTCGGGTTTGACGGTCTGCGGAAGCCGTTGGGCGGATGCGACAGAGGCGCCTAGCATAGCGATGGCGATGGGCAGAGTGGTGGGCAAAAAGCGGGTGGTCAGAATACGCATGAAATTCTTCATAAGCCACTCTTATTGTTTCACGGCTACTGCGGCCCTCAAGTTCTGTGTGATCATCGGCTTTCCTGCTGTGACACGCGAGAAGCCGAGGACCGACTAGTGAAGGAATGGCTGGCTCTGGTAGCCTTAGCTGTTTTCGACGCCACGACGGAGGGTTTCCTTGTCATCCTCGCAAGCAGAGTCTAAGTCAAGTTTTGCAACGCGGTCACTCACTGAGTTGAGTGAAGAAGAATTGCTTTTGCAGTCCAGTGTGCGCCGGTTTGCTGCGGAGGTTGTAGCGCCACGAGTGCGAGAAATGGACGAGGCACAGCAGTTCTCGCTGGGGTTGATTTCGCAACTGGCCGAGCTGGGGCTGATGGGGATCGAGGTTCCAGAGGAACTGGGCGGCTCTGGTGGAAGCTTTTTTGAGGCGATCCTGGCTGTCGAAGCCCTATCGGCAGTCGATGCTTCGGTCGGCTTGGTCGTCGACATCCAGAACACGCTTTGCGTGAACTCGTTTCTTCGTTGGGGATCGGAAGCGCAGCGGCGGGAGTGGCTGCCGAAGTTGGCAGGAGGGATGGTCTGTTCCTATGCGTTGAGCGAGGCGGGTTCTGGGTCCGATGCGTTCGCGATGGAGACTCGCGCCGTCAAGATCGGCCACGGTTACCGCCTGACCGGCCGCAAACTCTGGATCAGCAATGCGCGCGAGGCTGGCGTCTTTCTGGTGTTCGCAAATCTCAATCCTGAGGTTGGATACAAAGGCATAACCGCCTTTCTTGTCACAGCTGGAACGCCCGGACTTAGCGTTGGGCGAAAGGAAGACAAGCTGGGCATTCGCGCCTCAAGCACCTGCGAAGTAATTTTTGAGGACTGTGAAATACCGGCAGAGAATCTCTTTGGCGAGGAAGGCAAAGGATACCGGATCGCCATTGAGGTGCTGAACGAAGGGCGCATTGGTATCGGCGCGCAGATGCTTGGGCTGGCTCAGGGAGCATGGAATCATGCGGCCCGTTATGCCCAGCAACGCAAGCAGTTTGGCAAAGCGATCGCCGAGTTCCAAGCGGTGCAATTTACGCTGGCCGAGATGGCTACGGAGATTGAAGCGGCCCGGCTGATGGTCTACAACGCGGCCCGGCGCAAGGATGCCGGCTTGCCGTTTGTCACAGAGGCAGCGATGACCAAGTACTTCGTCTCGCAGGTGGCGGAACGGGTAGCCAGCCAGTGTGTGGAGATATTCGGCGGCAATGGGTATGTGCGCGATTACCCGGCAGAAAAGTACTTTCGCGATGCCAAGATCGGCAAGATATATGAGGGCACATCGAACATGCAGCTAATGACCATTGCGAAGCAGTTGCTGGCGCATCCGGTGAGCATGCAGGACCGGTAGACCGGAGAGGCAGAGTAGAAGACGTCCGGGGCGTCCGGGGCAGCGAAAACAGAGCCGCTTTCTGATACACTCAAGTGAGCGTTTGCTTCCTGCCGATTGCGACCAGGCCGGGCGGGAAAAGCAAGCGGCTCGTGCAACTCCAGTTCGGGGAGTGGCTCAGCCTGGTAGAGCACCTGCTTCGGGAGCAGGGGGTCGGAGGTTCGAATCCTCTCTCCCCGACCAATTTATAAACTTACGATATTTCGGCAGAGTGATAAGCTGGCTATCTCTCAATAGAACTTATCTTTACAAGGTCTGCTCTACAAGGTCTGTGCGCCGCTCGACGAATCTGTTTCCCTGCCTCATTTTCACACTCATGAGTGCCGTTACACTCATCCGCGGCGGGGACGGCGTGCTTCGGGGATGATGATCTCCCGGCGGCCGAAGAGGCGCGCGTCCAATGAGAATGCGCCTGGACCGAGCACAATCAAGGCGATGGAAACTGCCGCAAGATCGAATGCCGTGTAGCTGCCACGGTCGAGGCTGGCTCCAGCCGCGAGCACTGAAGAAATGCCGGAAACCAGATACCCCGCGGCTGCCAAGAGGCTTGCCAGAGGCGTTAGGAAACCGACGAGGAGCGCGAGACCGACAACGAGCGCGAGGATTCCAACAATCCACGCCGTTCCTATGGAAACAGATGGAGAAATGTTGAGAGTGATGAGCGCGGACACTCCGCAGATCAATGCGTTGAGGGCAAGTGTGGCTCGCAGGAATATGAGGCCGACGCCAGGCCATCCCACCGGAAAGCTGGTAAAAAGCCTCTGCAGCCCGAGCCTCCTGGAAGTTCAAGAATCATCAGGCTAGCTTGAACCGCGATTGATTTCGCCCCTAAATCTAGGGTTTTTTGAGCAACACCAGCGGTTTCCAGACGACGGCAAGGGCGTGAGTATAGACGGCAACAGCTTCTAAAGATGTATGATTCCGCGGCGTATTCCAATTGCTACGGCCTCGGTGCGGTCGCTGGCCCTCAGCTTCTGCATGATGTTTTTGACGTGGCCTTTGACGGTCTCTTCGCTGATGAAGAGAAGGTCGGCGATGTCGCTGTTTCGATTGCCGCCGGCGATACGCTCCAGAACTTCAATCTCGCGTTTGCTCAGTGCTTCGTCGCCAAGATGCTCGGCGAGCTGCGTCGCGATCTCAGGCGGAATGTGTTTCTTGCCGGCATGCACCCTGCGAATCATCTCCACCAGCTGTTTGCGGGGCATGCTCTTGAGCATGTAGCCTTGCGCTCCGGCATCGAGGGCGCGGAGTATATCGGCGTCGCCCTCAAATGTCGTAAGCATGATCACGCGCGCCGTGGGGAACTCGGTCCGGATAGCGATCAGGGCATCGATGCCGCTGATGTCGGGCAGACGAAGATCCATGAGCGTGACATCCGGCCGCTGCGCGCGAAAGCCGCGAATCGCTTCGCTGCCGCTGGACGCTTCTCCAGCCAGCTGCATATCCGGCTCGTTGCTGATAACAGCGGCGATGCCTTCCCTCATCAGCGGATGATCGTCAACGCAGAAGACTCGAATCTGTGGTGATGCGCTCATCTATTTGCCTTTCCTTGTCCTTCGCCAGGATCCTGCACTTCCCTCCTGAGCCAGTGAAGCCACTGCGACATGATGCTTCCGGGCGCAGCATCTGCAAAGGCGATGGCCGCTGGAACGGTGAGCTCGACTTCTGTGCCAGCTCCAACGCGGCTCCGCAATTTGAGAGTTGCGCCGATTCCTTCCGAGCGCTCGCGCATTCCCGGCAATCCCCAGTGCCCATCGACACCGGAGTGGAGCACCTGGGGATCGATGCCGCGGCCATCGTCGCGCACCAGCAGCATCAGGTATCTGCTTGCATATTCTACTTCGATCTCGATGCTGTTCGCGCCGGCATGGACAAAGGCATTCACCAGCGCTTCCCGGCCGATCCGGTAGACATCGTCGCGGATGGCGGGGCGCAACGGCCTTGCGACGCTGTTGACGATGATGCGATAGCCGACGCGCTCGTCGAGAGCGAACTCCTGGCGCATGCGCGAGAAGGCGGCCTCAAGGCTTGCATTGTCGGTGTCCGAAGCTCGCAGGCCGCGAAGCGCGCTTCTACCCTCCTCGGTAACCTTGCCCATCAGCTGCAGAATCCGCTTGAGCAACGGCTTGGTAGGAGAGCCCTCGGGGAGCTGATCCTCCGCCACATCGAGTTGGAGTGAAGCGCTCAAAACTCCCTGCAAGAGGGTATCGTGCAGCTCCTGGGCGATTCGAGTGCGCTCCGCAAGCCGCTCCTGAAAGCGATCATTCAACCGCCGCGTGAGGTGGTACATACGGAGGCGATAAAGTCCGGCAATACCCAGTAAGCAGGCTGTAAAGCAGGCGATCCCGAACCACCACGTCTGCCAGAAAGCAGGCTCAATGACAAAGGGGAAAGTAGTCTCCGAGCCATTCCAAAGGCCATCTGCGCTCGACGCCACGACGCGGAAGCGGTACGAGCCGGGGCCAAGATGGTTGTAAACAACCTGGCGCAATGCAACAATGCCGCTCCATTCCTTGTCGGAGCCATCGAGCTTGTAACGGAATCGAACTCGATCCGGGGCGGCGAGGCTGCTTCCGATGAAATTGAAGGTGATACCTTCGCTGCCGGCGGCGATTTTCGGGGGTTGCTGAAGGCTGATTTCCGCATTGCCAATGGACACGGACTCGATCCGGGCCACGACGGGCACTGCGTTGCCAATTCCAAGCTTCGGGTCGGCCACGGCCAGCCCGTGATTGAGGGAAACCCAGACGCGGCCCAGAGCGTCCGCCACCATGGAGCGATCGCGACGAGCGGCCTCAACACCCTTCAGGCCGTCGGTGATTCCGTAGCTACGAACGTCCATCTCTTCCAGTTCGCCGGCGGCGAGTCGATCGCGGTTCACCTGCAATACGTGATCCGAGGTTGCTACCCAAAGAAATCCTCTTTGCCCTTCGGCTATTCCGAAGACCTGCTCACGCAATGCATTGGGAAGGTTATGCGGAACTTGGACTTGTCCCGAAGACAGAAAGGCGAGTCCGCCTGAGGTGGCAATCCAAAGCAGGTGCTTCGAATCTTCAAAGATCGACCTGACATCGGGCGACGGTAAGCTATCGCGGATGGTGCGATTGGACCACTGCCCATCGGCAAAACAGGCCAGCCCGGCAGGAGTGGCGAACCACATCTTTCCGTCGAATCCTTCCACGATGGAGTCAATCGAATTCGATCCCAATCCATCGGCGACGGAATAGTTGGTGAAGGCTCCATTTTTGAGCCTGGAAACGCCGCCACTAACCGTGCCGGCCCACACGGTTCCGTCGTGGTTGCGGTGGACGGAGTAGACGCTGTTCTGGGCAAGTCCATCGGCCTGGGTATAAGTGTGAGCTGCAAAGTCGCCGTTTTTGTCGGTGAGTTGCGTGAGGCCGCCATGCTGCCTGCCTACCCAGATTTCACCATCACCGCCGCTGATGGAGTACACAATGTCGTGATCCAGAGAGTCAAGGCCAACGTGTCCGATATACCCCTGCTTCAGCCAATAGAGACCGCCGCTAAGCGGGGCAAACCAGGTCCGGCCTTCGGAGTCGATGTAGACAGGCCCGTTATTTTCGGACGGAAGACCTTGCGCGATAGAGTATGTGGTGAACATGCCATCCCGCAACCGCTCGAGGCCTTGCGAGCCTCCATACCAGATGTCTCCATCGCTGTCTTCGGCGATCGCCGTGACGGCGTTTCCCAGCCCTTGACTGAGCAGATCGATCGATACCACGCCGGCTGGCGTGATGCGAATCAGTCCGTGATCTGTTCCAGCCCACAGATTGGCCTCGCGGTCTTTGCACAGAGCGAGGATCTGAAGCGGACCGGCCGAGGCCGGCACATCGGGCCTGGCCAATCCGTTGCCATCGGAGAAAAAGAGCCCGCGATCGGTTCCGATCCACAACCCTCCCGCGTCGGAGGGGAGGAGCACATCGATCTTTTCATCGACGAGCTCCCTGGCAACGTTGGTAAGGTGCCCGTCGCTGGAGCGGAAGAGGCCATCGTCACGGGTACCCATCCAGACACGGTGGTCGCGAGTCTCGGCGATGGATAGAACGGTTCCCGGCGCTTCGGTTGCGTTGGCTACGGTCTCGAACTTGCCGTTGCGATAGCGGAAGGTGTGATTGCCGATGCCGGAGAGCAGCAGGTGTCCTTGCTTATCCAAGGACATAGCCGTGACCGCTCTCAGCCCCAGATCGTCCTCGGCAAACATATTTTGGAAGTGGCCTTCGTGGTATCGCAGCAGGCGCGGCCCATCCACACGTATCCAGAGATTTCCCTCCTCGTCGGGCACCAGGCCGCGAACCGGCCCAAGCGGAAGGGCTCCCGGAATCGGCCGCTGGATCAGGCTGAAATCGAAGCCGTCGAAGCGAACCAGGCCGCGCTCGGTGCCGATCCACAGATAGCCATCGGACGATTGACCGACAGCATAGATCGCCCCACCCAGAAAGCCGCGATCCGCGCCCCAGTGCTCATGGATGTATTGCGATATGGTGCGGGAAGGATCCAGAGCAGACGCAGACGGTACGAGAAGCATTCCTGCAAGTACGCCAGCCAAGGAAAGGGCTAGGCGAAGAAGGCCACACCGTACTTTATGGGAGGTATTCAAACTTCTCAATGACAACCTCCGAGGGCCGCTGCTCCTGGTTCCTGGAGTGATGGAAATCGAACAGGTCGATATGAACCTTCTCGGCAGCCGGGCTCGGAACGCCCGCCGTGAAGGTGTGCGAGCCTACGACAGACGCTCCCGGTTTGGCTGCCGATCCAACAACCGACTTGAAGGCGGCGACACCAGGCTCCCACTGGAAGCTGTGGGTGAGCGGGCCAGCCGGGACAGTAAACCGGGAGACATTCTCCGGCACATAAAACGGTTGGATCACGTATTGCGCGTTCTTGCCACCCGGATTGCCCCAGCGGCTCAGTTCGACATCGATCTCGCTGCGGTTTTCACTGGATCCGCCGAGATCGAGCGTGAACAGGCCGAGCACAGCGGATGGCTCAAGATGTGCGCTATCCTGCACGACAAAGCGATAGGTGCCGTAACCAAGGCTGCGATTGAGATTGACTTCGGCGCACGTCCACTTGCCTTCATGCATTCCCATTTTCAAGTGCAGGTAACCCTTCTCATCGACCCAGGCATTGGCTGGATCGTAGATGTTGGACTCGCCGCCGCGATCGCTTCCCGCGGCCAGCGCAGTCCACTCGTAGCCGCTGAAGTGCAGCAGTTTGGGCACGATGGCGGCGACCGCCTGACCATTGGCAACGATCTCGGCTGCCACGCCATCGCCTTCGGCAGGAAGGGTGACGGTCTTGGAGATTGGATGATAGCCGGGCTCAACCAGCAGCGCAGCGTATTCCGTTCCGAGATGGGTTTCGTTTTTCCATGTGGAGTCGGCCTGAATGCGGGTAAGGGAATGAGCGACGTAGGGCTGAATCCACCACACGCCGCCGCTGCGCGCGTAGAGCACGATCTGTTGTCCCGGCTTGGCGCCGGTCACCGTTCCGGCAATATAGTCCAGCTGCGCCGGTCCCCCCGGATTAGCGGAGGGAATTTGCGTCAGCTGCACGCGCGGCTTGGTCGACTGGTTCTGAGGACGGCAGCCCCCCAGCAGAAGCCCGGCGATCAGCAGCAGGCCACTGGCTGGAAGCCTCCGCGTACAGAAGGTCTTAGAAAACAGGCTCATGTGTCTCCGGGTGCCGACGATAGGAAGAGTTTACAAAAGCGAACTATGCTTTCCAAGGAGCAAACACAGCGATGCTGCGACTTTTCGCTTGGCTCCCGCCCAGGAAAGCCACGTATAGGGCTACACCGTAGGGTAGCGCAGGAAGGGAGACTGCAGCGGAGATCTTTTCTTGCGATGCATTCCAAGCGATGCGGAAATTTCGCCGCAGCAGCGCAATAACTGCTCTGCGATGGCAGGCACGCTTTGCACCGATATGCGCGCCGCAGGGCCGGAAACGCTCAGGGCCGCAATGGCTCGATGGCCGGTATCGAAGATCGGCGCACCGACGCACCGGACTCCGAGCTCGATTTCCTCGTCATCGATTGCGTATCCGCGGCGGCGAACGCGATCGAGGCTTTTTAACAGTTCTTCGCGCGAGGTTATGGTCTTCTCGGTGTAACGGACGAATCGTATCTTTGCCGTGATCTGGTCGATCACCTCAGGTGGTTGAAAAGCCAGCATGGCTTTGCCCATCGAGGTGCAATAGACGGGGTTGGAGGTTCCGATCTTGGAGCTGGTGCAGACCTTGCGGCTCGGTCCAGCCTTGTCCAGATAGACAACGGAGGCCTTTTGCAACACGCTGAGATGGACAGTCTCTCCCAATCTGGTTGCGAGACGGGTAAAGTAAGGCCGCAGGATTGCGCGCAGGTCGATTTGCTCGACTGCCCGATTGCCGAGTTCGTACAGCTTGAGGCCAAGCCGAAAACGGTTTCCGGGCGTCCGTTCGATCAGGGCGTTGCGTTCCAGCTCCATCAAGGACCGGTGAGCGGTGGTTTTGTGCATATCCATCCGCCGGCACACATCCGCAAGACTCAGGGGAGCATCGCTTTCGCCAAGCACTTCAAGCAAGGAGACAGCGCGAGCGAGGCTATTTAACTGATAGGGATTCGATTCGCGCGGAGTCCGCCTGAGTGGCGGAGAAATCAGCGATGTACCGGCAGAAGTGGCCAATGTTTTTCCTCGATTTTCTGGTTCCGCTCGCGGCGACCTATCCCGGAGGCAGCCCTCCGAGATACATGTAGCTTAGCGAATGTGCCTTGCCGATCAGGCCGGAGATACCCGGGGATGGAAAGCGCGCGACATAGATCGGAGCCCAGCTGATCTCCTCTGCCGTGGGAGGGCCGTTGGGCGTATCCTGCGCCACCCCCGCTGCCTTTGCGAAGAAGCTGTTATCGATGAGCCCTTGCGTCGAGAGAATGGCCAGCTTCTTCAAAGCGAAGTCATGCATGGCATAAAGATGAAGGCCGTTTACTTCTCCAAACTCGGCGAGGTACACGAGCGGGGAGAGCGCAAAGAGGTGATAGTGCAGCGCACGCTGGCCGCGGCGCATCTCCTGCGGAAGGACACCATCGGGCTGAATCTGCGCGACGCCTATCTCGTAGGTGGCTATTCCCCAGTCAAAGAGAGTGCGGTTGTTGGCGGCGATGCCGGCGGCGGCGACTTCGACTCCAGCCCAGTAGAGATGGTTGTTCATGGCATCGCCAGTGGCCTTGGCTCGCCGCACATCGTAGTAGTCGGTGGTTTGAAGCACTACCTGCTCGATCCAGGGAAGAATCGCGTGTTGTTCTTCAGCCGAGACGATTCCACTGCCCCGGACTTTGAGATAGGCAATCGCGATGGCGCCGATCACCCATCCCTGCACATAGTAGGCCTGATTGGAGGACATCTTGCCGGTAAAGACGCCCTCTTTCGCAGCCGCCGTCATGTGCTGGATAGCGCACTCCGCCGCCGCCCGGCTCCCCGTGGTGCGAAAGTCATCCGCGGCATCCACGATCTGCTGTCCCAGCTGCTTGTAGGGACCGGAGGTCGCCACATAGGCCTTCCACAACTCCGGATCGATGACCGACGACTTGCTGTCGGAATAGAAACGGTCGGTCGTCAGATCTCGTGAGAGATGCACGACCTCAGGACACAGATAGGCAGCATCGGTAACGACAATGGGTTTGGCGTCCCAGGGAGATTGCAAGGTCTCAGCGGCGCCCGCCAGCAGCGGGAAAACAGCAGGAAGCAGCAAGAAGCATAGTCGCATCAGAACGCCCAGCCCATTCAACTTTGGGCGTAATCCTCTCGGTAAGGATGAAAGACATCCAGGACTTCGGATGGCTCAAGAGCTCGCGCCTGGTGCTCGACATTGCCCGGAACGATAAAGCTGTCACCGGCTCGCGCGTCGAAGGTGACTTCGCCGCAGACGAACTGAAGATGGCCTTGAATCACGTACACCATCTGCTCATGTGGATGGCTATGTCTTGCGCCTACCCATCCACTCTCCATGAGGTGCCTGACCAGCATGAGGCTTTCGCTGGTTGCCAGCACCTGCCTCAGCAATCCGGCTTCCGGCGTGGATGGCTCGCGATCCTCAAGGCGTACCGGCATCATCTCTTTGGCTGACATGCAGCTTCCTTTCAATCAAGACTCGAACTAACGCGACATCCAGCCGCCATCGACAACCAGAACTTCCCCTGTGATGTAATTGCTTGCCTGGGAGGACAAAAACACCGCGGCTCCGGCAATGTCCTCCGGTTCGCCCCATCGTCCCGACGGGATGCGTTCCAGTATCTGCCGGTTGCGTGTCTCGTCCCTTTGCAGCGCCGAAGTATTCTCCGTCCGGAAATACCCTGGGGCGATAGCGTTCACCTGGACGTTGCGGCCTGCCCACTCGTTGGCCAGCGCCTTGGTCAGCTGAGCGACTCCACCCTTCGATGCAGCATAGGCCGGTACGCGCATGCCGCCCTGAAACGACAGCAGGGACGCGATGTTGACGATCTTGCCCGACTGCTGCTCCAACATCTGCTTGCCGGCAAGCTGCGACAGGCGAAAAACACTATTGAGATTGACCTGCAGGACCATCATCCAGCTCTGCAGATCGTAGTTCTCGGCGGCATCGCGATAGATCATGCCTGCGTTGTTGATCAGAATTTCCGGATGTCCCATTGCATTCGCTACCGAATCGTAGAGCCGGTCGGCACCATCGGGCAGGCTGAGATCGGCGCTGAAGCTTTTTGCCTCGCGGCCCGACGCGGCAATCCGTTCGGCGGTTCCGTTTGCCGGACGCCGATTGCCGTGGCAGGCAACCGAAGCTCCTGCCTCGGCCAATGCTACGGCGATTGCCGCGCCCAGGCCGTCCGCGGCTCCTGTAACCAGCGCCAGTTTTCTATCCAAACGAAAGCGATCGAGAATTGCCATGCTTTGTCGAGTAATCCCTCCTGACCGATGCGCTTGCAGCGTGCGGATCGGGAATACCGGTGAAGCGAAGAGCATTGTTCCCGCTTGCCGGCTCTCTTGTCAACGCAGGCAAAGGCTTGCGCATCTTTCAATGTGCGCCATAATGGCAATGGCACGCTACAGCAACAATCGTTTCATGTCCCGCAAAGCGGAACAACGATCAGGGCTTCTCATCCCGACCGGAAAAGCAGCTGCTCGCTTCTCAAAGAAAATAGCAAGCTCTTCGGGAAAACTACGATCACAATTGCAGCCGCGCATCCCCTGAACCGGGCTTGATTTTCGCCGCCTATTCTGCGATTGTTTTCGCAGGTTTTAGCTGGAACCAGTTCCCATCACTATCCCGCACTACGAAAGGTCTGGCTTGCGCCGGCTATGTTCCCCACCCGCATATTTGCCAAGACAAGCAGAACACAAAGGCTACTGCCTCGCGCAGTCCTCTGCTGCCTTGCGCTGCTGGGCATCGTGAGTATAGTTCGCACGTCTTACTCGCAATGCGAGGGGTTGGCCACGACCGCGGCTGCCGTTGCCGAGTGCGCACGCCGTGGTTTCCCGATGGATAAAGCCGCGGCGATCGATTCAGCTCACACATACTCCCTTGCCGAGCTTATCGACGTCGCCGAATCCAACAATCCCCAGACACATATTGCGTGGGAACGCGCGCGACAGGCTGCCGAGCGTCTGGGCATCGCCAGAAGCGCTTACTTCCCGGTGCTCTCCGGGCTGGCGGCATTTGCGGATCAGCGCATCATCTCGCCATTTCCTGAGCCGCTCGCGCCGCGTGGATACACGATGGTCGAAGTGCCTGCCGTCGTGCCTGAGATTACGCTCGATTATCTCCTGTTCGACTTCGGCAAAAGGGCAGGAAAGATCGACGCGGCGAGCGCTGAAAAGATTGCTGCAGGTGCGAACTTCATTCGAGCCAATCAGCAGGTCGCTTTCCAGGTTGCCACTGCTTACTACAAGCTGATCACTGCGCAGGAGCGTCTTACCGCGTCTCAGGAAACGTTGAAGACTGCCCAGACCACGCAGGACGCCGCTGAGGCACAGCTGAACAATGGCCGATCCACACTGCCCGATGTGCTGAACGCGAAGGCTGAAACAGCGCAGGCCGTCTTTGACCTGGCATCGGCCGAGGGGGACGAAAAGGTAGCCCGGGTCACACTGACCGAATCCGTGGGCGCCGAGCCATCGCCCGATATCACGATCGATGGACAGGAGAAAGCGCCACTGCCGCAGTCGCTGACCATGACCATCGAAGCCTTGATCGACCGCGCAACCGCAAATCGGCCCGACCTTGCGGCACAGGCCTCGGAGATTCGCGCCGCCGATCAGGAAGCGCGTGCTGTCAAGTCGGAATATCTCCCCAGCGTAGGGCTGTCTGCTGTCGGCGCTCAGACCTCAGTCTGGCCTACAGTCGATTTTGGCAAGTTAGGCCAGGCGAGCGAGCCGACATGGTCTGTCCAGCTTGGCGTGGAGTGGCGGCTCTTCGATGGCGGTGCTCGAAAGAATGAGCTTGCGGTCGCGCGATCCAAGGGCCGCGAAGCGCGGGACGAAATGCGCGAGAAGCAGGATGCCGCCATTCGCGAGGTGTGGACCGCGTACATCGGTTTCCGCACAGCGACACGCAAGCAGGAAGCGGCACAGGCGCTGCTGGAATCCGCAAACTCGTCCTACTCCGCATCTCTCGATGCTTACAAATATGGAGTGAAAAATCTCATCGATGTGGTGACCGCGGAGAAGCAGCTCGCACAGGCACGACTCTCCGGTGTATCGGCGCGATCGGAGCTTTTTCTGCAGGCGGTCAACCTCGAATTCGTGACTGGAAATCTGCTGCGCAAGCAACCCTCGGCGACACGCACACAGGAAGGTAAAGAGCCATGACGAAGCGCGTTTTCAATCCACTGGCGACAACAGCCATGCTCGGCGCAAGCCTGGCTTTGGCAGGCTGCGGACGTGCGCCTTCGGTCGACATCATCGGCTCCTTCTTTCCTGTGTGGATGGTGTGTCTCGCAACAGCGGTGGTGCTTACATTCGGAGTCCGCTATCTGCTGCTTCGCTACAAGATGGAGCAGCAAGTCGGCCCTCTAGCGCTCTTTTATCCCTGCTCCGTAATTTTATTCACTAGCGTATTGTGGCTCATTTTTTATCGATAGGAGGATGCGTATGGATGCGGCTATCGAGAACTCCGCGACAGGTGAGCCAATGGATGCGCTCAAGCGCAAACGTGTTGGTCAATGGATAGGAAGAGGCGTCGTCGCAGGTGCGATCGTGTCGCTGCTGCTGGCTATCTGGCTTACCGATGTTCACCCGCGCACCGACGACGCCAGTGTAAGGGCCAACTTCATCGGTATCACACCGGAGGTGAGCGGGCTGCTGGTTCAACTGCCGGTGAAGGACAACGCCTATGTCAAGAAGGGCGGACTGCTGTTTGAGATCGATCCACGACCTTACAAATATGCGCTGGAGCAGGCTCTTTCCGACCAGGAAGCTCTGGAGCAACAGATCGTCGATGAGGAACGCAGAATTGCTGCCGAACACAGCGCAGTGGATGCCGCCAAGGCCGGTGTCCATCAATCCACAACCGGCGTCAAGACTGCCGGAAGCAGCATCGATGTGGCCAGGGCAACGGTAGTTCGAGCCGAAGCTGCGGCAACGGCAGCCAAGGCTCAGCTCGACCTCGCGACTCACAATCTTGCTCGCATCGAACCGCTACTCAAGAAGCAGTACGTCACAGTCGAGCAGGTCGATCAGGTGCGCACTGCATTGAATGTTGCTCAAGGCAACTACGACGAGTCGCAAGCTGCGCTGGTGCAGGCGCAGGCGCAACAGACACAGGCAACATTGCGCCAGCAGGAAGCCGACGCAACAGCTACAGAGGCACAGGCCAGGCTCGGACAGGCGATCCATACCGTCGACACGCTCGACACGTTGAAGTCGCAGCGGCCGGCCAGAGCGGCAAAGGTGGACAGCGCGCGGCTCGATCTGGAGCGCTGCCGCGTGGTATCGCCGTTTGATGCCTACGTGACCAACCTGAATATCTCCGAAGGCGCATACGCCCATCCCGGCGTGCCGATATTTACCCTGATCGACACACGTACCTGGTATGTGATCGCAAACTACCGCGAATCCAAGCTCAAGAACATTCATCTCGGATCACATGTCGATGTCTACCTGATGGGGCATCCGGATCGCAGCTTCGATGGAGTCGTTGAGAGTATCGGCTACGGCGTCTTTCCCGAGGACGGTAAGAGCGCTTCCGGCTTGCCGGATATCGAACGCACCTTGAACTGGGTTCATCTCTCTTCACGGTTTCCGGTCCGCGTTCGTGTCGAGAATCCTGACCCCGCACTCTTTCGTATCGGCGCCACGGCAGTCACCGTGGTGAGGTAGATTCGATGGCCACAACCGTTGCAAATCCAAGCGCAAGTTGGGCGCGGAGAATCTGGCTCGATCTGCAGCCAACTCCGGGTAGGTTGGGTGCTTCGCTGCGCATTGTGCTGGCCACTGTCATCACCCTGATATGTCTGCTCGTGTGGCAGGTTCCCTTCGCTTCGATTGCACTCTTCTTTGTCTTCGTTGTGGGCCGCGACAGTCCATCGGTCTCACTCCGTTCCGGCGTGATGTCGATGCTGACGCTTGCATTCGCCGTGGCCACGGAAATTAGCGTGGTCGCCCTTACTGACAACGATCCGATGGCCCGAGTGATCGGCGTGGCGGTAGTCTCATTTCTGGCAGGCTTATTCGTGGCCGCTTCGACATTGCCTACACTGGCTTCGATGTGGGGCTTCATCTTCTGCACCCTGATAGCGCTGTGGGAGAAGCATGCGTCAGCAGACTCGCTGGTAAAAGGTTCCTTGTGGATTCTCGCCGCCACCGGCATCGCAGTCGGCTCTTCGATTGCCGTAGAGTACATCTTCGCTCCGCAGAATCCCGCGAAACAGCTTACCGAGGAACGCCAGAACCGCTATCGATTGCTGATCGCGATGTTCACACTCTATGCGGAAGGAGCCGATGCAGCGAAGATTCACGAGGCCGGAATCAAGGTCGCGCGCCTTGCCGCAACCGGCCAATCCGGCATGCAGCGCCTCTACAACACGATCGTAGACCGCAACTTGGATACCGGAACATTGCCTATTGGAACACGCGTGCGCATCACCATGATCGCCCAATTGATGGATGTCTCCGCAGCATTTGCCTTTCAATACCCAACCGTGGACGATCCAGAGACTCGCCGCAGGTGTGGGCAGATCGCGACCGAGTGTACAGCCCTTCTTCATGATGAGCCCGTGCAGCATGGGGAATATACCGACCCAGGCCCTGCCGGCAAGCTCACACTTCTGGATCGCGTCGAAATCAACCTGCATGTCATTGCATCCATGCCTTACGACTTGCGCCCCGAGCGAAATAAAGCGCTCGTCGCATTGCCTTCAAGCAAAGTTCCATTGCTCATTCCAGGAGCTTTCAAGGACATAGAGACATGGGCATTCGGACTCAAGATCAGTCTTTGCGCCACGCTTTGCTACATCCTCTATTTCGCGGTGGACTGGCCCGGAATCTCGACCTCCGTTACCACGGTCCTGATCACCGGCCTAAGCACTACCGGCGCCATCAAACAGAAATCCGCCTTCCGGTTGCTGGGAGCATTGATCGGAGGGCTCATTCTCGGCCTGGGATGCACTGCATTGGTTTTCCCGGAGATGGATTCCATCACTTCGCTCACTGTTCTGATCGCTGTCATCGCATTTATCTCGGCGTGGGTCGCGGGTGGCAGGCAATTCAGTTACGTTGGACTCCAGATCGGTTTCGCCTTCTATCTGGTGGCCTTTGAGGACTTCCACGCGCCGACCGAGCTAGCTCCGGCGCGCGACCGTCTGATCGGAATCCTGCTCGCGTTGATTGTGATGTGGTTTGTCTTCGACCAGATTTGGCCTGTGCGAACAGTGACCGCGATGCGCCGCTCTCTGGCGTCGATCCTCCGCAACGAAGCCGGCCTCTTTCAGACCGAGCTATCGGCTCCCACGCGAGAGGTATTGGTTCAGCAGACCGACGTACTGCGCGACCATATTGGCAAGACCATGGCGGCAATCCGCACGATGAACGATGTAGTCGAATATGAATTTGGCACAGACCGTGCGCGTCAGATGGAAACATCAGAAACAATACTTCGCGCTGCGCTTACCGCCGTTGCGCTGTTCTGGAATGAGATCTCCGTGCTGCACAAGATGGAGGATGCCGATTTCCTTGCCAATCCAGACTTGATGAAAATTCGGCTCCGTCTCAAAGACGACATGCACGCACTCACAGACGCAGTTCTACAAAAATCGACTCCAGAGTTCGCAATCTCGATTACCCAACAATCGGTGGAATTGGCGAAGACCGAGCTGCTCCATCATCCACGCTACGGCGAATACACGCAGAACCTGATTGACCGCTATAAGGAACTACGATCCATCGTCGATGGTCTCAAGACTCTGGCATAAGTAGCCACAGAGCCCTCGCGCAACCGGTCAGCGATGCAGCCAGTCCTGAATCCGCGACCTGTAGCTGCGGCTCATAGCCACTTTCTGTCCATTGACCAGCATCACCATGCACTCGCCATCGATGTCTGTCCGCACTTCCTTGACGTACTGCAGATTCACGATCGAAGAGCGATGCACACGCAGGAATACCTGCGGATCAAGCTTCTCTTCGATGTGGCTCATGGTCTCGCGCAGCAGGTGCGTTTCTGACTGAGTGCAGATTCGCACGTAGTTTTCTTCTGCCCCAATCCAGCGAATCTCAGAGACAGGCAGGAACAATATCCTTCCGCGCGACTTGAACACGATGCGCTGGGTGTAGCGGCTTCCGTTGGATTTACCTTCGTCGTCTCGCGTCTGAGGCTGCTTCATCGCCTGAAGATGCTGCCGCGCATTCTCCAGCGCCGAATTCAGGCGCTCCAGGGTGAATGGCTTCAGCAGATAGTCTGCGGCGTGAATCTCAAAAGCGCGAAGCGCATAGCTGTCATATGCCGTAGTGAAAATCACGCGGGGCATCGGCACTGAGGGCTCCGAAGCCAAGGCGTCGATCACATCGAAGCCATCCATCCCCGGCATCCGAATATCCAGAAAGAGGACATCCGGCTGGGCCATGCGCACCAGTTCAATGGTTTCAGCAGCCGTAGCGCTTTCGCCGATCACATCGACTTCGGGAATGTCCCGCAGCAACTGCCGCAACTTCTGTCTGGCCAGCAACTCATCATCTGCAACTACAGCGTGGATCATCACGCACCATACCCTGTTAGCTTTTCTGTTGGACTCTCCGCAAACTGCAACGGAAGCATAATCGTCACCAAGACTGTATTTGGGTCGACTGCATCGATAAAAAAGCACTGATCATCGCCGTAATGGAGAGACAGGCGATTTCTGACATTGGCCAGTCCAACTCCCTGCCCTGGGGAGTTTCGCGTGAATTCCGGATAGAGGCCGAGGCCATTGTTTCGCACCGTGAGCCGCAGCAATCCATTGTCGCGCCGCGCCTCGACTGCGAGGACGCCTCCTCGATCCAGCAGAGACAGACCGTGGGTGTATGCGTTCTCGATAATTGGCTGCAGAATCATGGCCGGCACCAGAGCATCGTGCAGCTCGGGCTCGACGCGGATCTGTTCGCACACACGGCCGGCGTAACGCTGGTGCTGAATCGCAAGATACATTTCTACAAATTCCATTTCATCGATCAGCGGAATGAGTTGGATTTCCCCGCGTTCCAACGTGATACGCAGGAGGCTGCTGAGTTGTTCAAGCATCGTGTCGGCGCCGGCAACGTCGGTGCGCATCAGGCTCGAGATGCCGTTCAGCGTGTTGAAGAGAAAGTGCGGATTCAGCTGCATCCTGAGCGCCCGCATCTGCGCCTGTACCACCTGAATCTCCAGTTGCGCTGCAGCATGCTCTTTCTCTCGATACTTCTGGTAATACCCCGCGCCGCGAATCAGCGAGAAGGTGCACCAGAAAATAAGCAGATTGTCGACCAGCTCTCCGTCCAGCTCGAACTCGAGCCGTTGCCAGTACGTCATGGACACATGACGCATTGGCCAGTCTGGAAAGCAAAGGACCCAGATCATTTCTTCGCCGATGCTGATCAAAAGGCTAAGAGGAAGAATCCGCGTGAGGATCCAGCTCAGCCCCTCCTGCTGCAGCCGCGGCCCAAGCCAGAACCAAAGCAGCCAGCACAGTACGCCCCAGATCAGGTACTGTGCACCCCACGCCTCCAGCAAAAGCGGAAGGCTGATCTTGTAACCGTAGCTCCAGGTGCGCGCACTTACCCAGCTCTGGAGTGCGAACAGCACACCCAGGCAGACAAAGCCGCCGATGAAGACCGCCGGATGGAAGACTATCGGCTGCGAACGCGCTTTGACTCGATCAAGAAAATTCAGCGCCTGGCCCCTCTTTCCTTTCCCTGAAAGTATGCCCCCCTCTGCGCAGGGATCTCCATAGCCATAGGTCCTTTTGCAGACCTTTCCATTTCAATTGAGGCAGCCCAATGAAGGCTGGACGCTGGAGATACTCAAGGTCACCAGGCCAGTTCCGGAAAACCATATGTTTCATCCTCAGGAGAAACGGTTTGCGGCGTAGGGAAGATAGAATTCATCCCTCCTGCAGGGCGATTGGTCACATAATCAGGCGACTTGCTCCCGTGAGGGCCTATGCACCGCAACCGACGGAAAATCTGCAGCTTAGACTCTTTTGCAGAGGGGCTGAGGGGATCTCGATGTTGCCGTCGGCGCACGGCACTACCGCGCCGCATTCAACCAAACCGATCGACAGCCATATGACGAAGAATCGATACTCACTCGGCGACAAAATTGAAACTCATTGATGACATCAGTGAGACATTCCAGCGGCCATAATATGGCATCCTAATTTTTTTGACCTTCCATCGAAGGTTGTCGGCGTGCGGGGTCTCATCGTGTCGTGGAGCCAGTAAACATGAGCCTGCAGAGCGCAACGCCTTTCGCTCCGTCGTCGCTTCAGACCTCACGTGAATTAGGATTCGCGTATTTGTAAACTGTTAAAGCCCTCCGCTTTCCCCTAAATCCCTCTGCTGGCGGCATTTCTATGTTGAACACTCTTCGCAACTTCCAGCCAAGTCTTCCCGTCTTCAGTGTTAGAGCAATCACGACATTGTGTTATGCTCCACATAAGCTTCGCTAGCATTGACGATTGCGTGGTTGGATCAAACAAATGCAACAGAGTGACGCTTGTGAGTATCTGCTAATGAGCCTTCGTGAATAGATCGTGAATTGAGCCTGATTGGGCACTAGCCGAAGCTGGCGGCAGTCTCAGTTTTAGGTGTGCCAAATTGTGCAACTCTTTTAATTTGCAGAGGATATTGTCAGGCCCACGGTAACCGACGTACATTGCTAGCGTCGAATGGTCAGATCGTGGCAGCTCGCCCAGCATCTGGAATATTCTCACAGAAGGCGGGAAGGCAACTCGCGTAATTGACAATTGTTGCTTTTCATTGCAACTCAATAGAGTAGTCCCAGAAGAAGCGTGGATCAAGAATCAAATAGCTTCTCTGCTTGAAGATTCAGACTTTAGAAAGCACTTTTCAGAGAGGTCCAATGGGAAAGCCCGAGGCTCGTACGCAGTCTGACTATGACTATGCCGGCATGTCGTTCGACGGAAGCGTATTTGTCTCAGAGAACCGGCGATCCGCGTCGCCACTGCTTGCGCCTGACATGCGGATTCAATCTTGGCAGTACGTTTATGCGAAGCGCTGGATCGACATTGCGGGATCGTTGACCCTGATTGGGCTGTGCCTTATTCCCGGCCTGCTAATCGCATTCCTTGTGGCGGCAACGTCCAAGGGCTCGGTTTTTTACCGCGAGATCCGAATCGGGCGCGGGGGCCGGCCTTTTCGTATTTGGAAGTTCCGGTCTATGTGCCGTGAGGCGCAGTGGCAAGAGGTTGTGAAGAGTGGGGCCTGCGATGGCACTCTGCTCCACTGGAGAGTACACAAGACCCACAGCGACCCCAGAATTACGCCCATTGGGGGCTTTCTACGCCGCTGGAGCCTGGACGAACTCCCACAACTCCTGAACGTTTTCAGGGGAGATATGTCTCTGATTGGACCTCGCCCGGTCATAGCTGCCGAGGTTCCGCTCTACGGGCACCTGCAGCATTTTTATCTCGCCGCCACTCCGGGGCTCTCCGGGCTGTGGCAGGTTTCAGGCCGCAGCAACGTCAGCTTTGCCGCCAGAGCCAACCTGGATGCATCCTACGTTCGCAACTGGAGCCTGCCTGGAGATTTCGCCATTCTGCTTCGAACCGTTCCTGCGGTTCTCTGCCGGGTTGGAGCGCGGTAATTACCCTTTCGCAATCATTTGAAGGCCGTTCTATTGTCTTGTGCGCGGCCGGGGAAAGAATGGCGACAGAAACAATCGGCTGCAACCGGGCGTAGATCAGGGACCGGATATGATTGCAGTCAGAGGTTCAAATCTCGGAAAATGAAGCACATTTATGAATAGGCGTCTCGTTACCGCGCTTGCATTGGCGTTCCTCGTATGTTCCCCGATGCTTCGCTCCCAGACTTACTCTTCGGACCCGTCCCAAAGCGATTCGTTGTACGACCAACAGACGCCATCCCGATGCCCGGATGGGTCACCATCGATTTCTATGAGTGACGGCAGTTCGGGATGCGTCCCAGCGCAACAGCTGCCGACCTTGAATCCGAGGGACTCGAGTAATACCGAAAGCCCACGGAATACGACCGCTTCCCCCTCCGAGAATGCCGACTTTTCTGGACAGCCCAAGACCCGCAATTCGATGCAAAACCTGCCTCTGCCTGCCGAGCCACTCACTGAGTTTCAAAAATTCGTGGCTGCAACGACCGGGCAACTGCTCCCAATCTACGGAGCAAAACTGTTTCGGAACGTTCCTTCAACATTTTCGCCAAATGATCTTGCTCCGGTAACTTCAACCTATGTCATCGGCCCGGACGATGAGCTGAGGATTCGCATCTGGGGGCAGATCAATTACTCAGGAAACCTGCGTGTAGATCGCTCGGGTGACGTTTATCTGCCACAGGTTGGCGCCATCAGTGTTGCGGGGCTGCAGTTTTCGTCGCTGGATCAGCATTTGCGCTCCGCGATAGGAAAGGTCTTCAGAAATTTTGACCTTTCGGTCGATATGGGGCGAATCCGTTCCATTCAGGTATATGTGACTGGGCAAGCGCGACGGCCCGGAGTCTATACCGTGAGCTCACTGAGCACGCTGGTAGACGCACTTTTCGCGAGCGGCGGCCCTTCGGCACAGGGCTCGCTCCGTCATGTCGAGCTGCGACGCAACGGTCAAACAGTGGCCGACTTCGACCTGTATGGATTTCTCATTCACGGCGACAAATCCAAGGATGTGCGCCTGCTGCCCGAAGATGTCCTCTTTATTCCGCCGACAGGCGCTCAGGTGGCAATTACCGGCAGCGTTCATAATCCTGCAATCTACGAGATTCGAAATGGGGGCACACTCGCGGACCTCATTGACGCAGCAGGAAAAACAACTGCTGTAGCTTCCAGTGGACGCATCTCGCTGGAACGAATCGGCGAACAACAAGTTCGTCAGGCAATGGAGTTTCCATTCACACCTACGGGACTGTCGACACCACTCGCCGATGGGGATATCGTTCGGGTTTTCTCGGTTGTCCCCTCCTATCGGCAGACAGTTACACTACGGGGGGACGTTGCCAACCCAGGTCGTTTCGCGTGGCATTCCGGCATGCATTTGAGCGACCTGATCCCTGATCGCGATTCCCTGCTGAGCCGCGATTATTGGTGGAAGCGCAGCCATCTGGGGCTGCCAGGTCCGGAGTTCGAGCCGCTGATATCCGACTTCGAAATGAATCGGAAGAGGCCCAATCGTACCGACAACTCGTTTTGCAATCCAAATCTACTCAATCCGAATGTAGCCAATCCGAATGGGCAGGACCAATCCGCTCCTGGGTACGCATGTGGAAACTCGTACAATCCCAACGGCAACTCCACCATTTTGCGTAATCGACAACTCTATAACCCTGACCCGACTTCCCCGGAAGCCCAGGATGCCTTGACTTCGGATCTTGCGGCAAGCGACAGGCTGGATGCAGTCAACTACGACGCCAATTCAAGGGACTCGCATCGGGCCGAATCTGGCGGCACAGTGGCCTCAGAATTTGGGCAGATGCAGGGCTCTGCAAATCCGACGGCGACAAGGCGGACCGAGGTGAAGCTTTCCGCTCCTGAGATCGATTGGAATTATGCCGTGATTGAGCGGCTCGATCCCCAGGATTTGAAGACGTCGCTGGTCTCGTTCGACCTGGGCAAACTGGTTATCGACCACGATGCAAGCCAGAATCTGGCTTTGCAACCCGGCGACGTCATCACCATTTTTTCTCAGGCCGATATCCGCGTACCGCTTGAAGAGCAGACGAAGTATGTCCGCCTGGAGGGTGAATTCCTGCATGCGGGCGTGTACAGCGTGCATCCGGGAGAAACGCTGCGCGATCTCGTGCAGCGCGCCGGAGGCTTTACAAGCAAGGCCTATCTTTACGGATCAGAATTCGACAGGGAGTCGACCAGGGTCTTGCAGCAGCAGCGGATCGACGAGTACGTGCGCCGAGTCGATCTCGATGCCAGCCGGGGTACTCTGGCGCTAACAGCTTCCGCCACAACATCCGCCGGAACCGCTGCCAACACCTCGGCCGCCACGGCTGCCGAACAGCAATTGCTGCTGCGTCTCAAAGAAATTCGCGCAACCGGGCGCGTGGTACTCAACTTTCAACCGGATCGAGCTATCATTGACGACGTTCCCATGATTGCTCTCGAAAACGGTGACCGGTTTACAGTCCCACCGACACCCGCCACTGTCAACGTCGTGGGAGCTGTGTACGACCAGAATTCCTTCCTGTATCACGATGGCAGCTCTGCCGGGCATTATCTACGAATCGCAGGCGGTCCAGATCGCGACGCAGACTGGCGGCATACTTTTGTGATCCGTGCCGACGGCTCAGTGGTGGCCCGTGAAGCCGTCAAAGGTCCGTGGGGAAATGCGTTCAAAAACATGAAGCTGTATCCAGGAGACACAATCATCGTTCCGGATAAGACGTTGCGCCCGACAGCGCTACGCGGCTTGCTGGATTGGACACAGATATTCTCTCAACTTGCAATTGGCGCCGCGGCAGTTGAAGTGCTGCGACAATAAGATTCGAACTGGGAATTCGAGAACATTCTCTTCGGCAATTTCAGAAGTGTTGCCGGACCTGCACCTGCGTTCCGTTCCGGACGGATCAGCAGAAAGCTCTCCCACGACGGTCGCATATCTACATAACGGCTCGCGGCTGCTTGCATCTATTCCTTTCGCAAGCAATCTCGCCAGTGGGAGATGTTTTTCTGTAGCGAAAAATATTTTTGCTGCATTCCTCACCGTCGCTTCATAAAAATGGCACAGAATGGAACGGAGTTGAATCAGATTTCCAGAGTACCGAAACTATTCGGCTCTCGGTCTACTTGCGGTTATGATGGACCAGCGGAGCGACCTTGCACCTCATGCTTCTCTCTTGGATAGTCCCGATGCAGTGCTTGCCCAAGTTGGGAGCATGCGCTGCGCAAAGCATTTTGAATATTCATCGCCTTTTGTTTTTATATTCACTAGGGTTTGCGGCTCAATTCAAATCTCCCTCGACCAGCATTTTTTCGCCAGAGGGAACGCAGGCCCGCTCTATCTTCGGACTGTCGATGTTTGTGCTGGCAATTACCGCTGTGATTTTTCTCGTTGTCGGCGGCTTGCTCTTGTTTGCGCTGATTCGTTATCGCCGCAGGCGTCAGTACACGGAGCGAGAACCTGCGCAGATTTACGGTAGCAATCAGATCGAAGTTTCGTGGACCGTGATTCCGATATTGATTGTCGTTGTGCTGTTCCTGGCCACGGCCCGGGTCATCTTTATGACCGAGAGAATACCTAAACCCGCCAATGCATTGGATGTGACGGTCATTGGCCATCAGTTCTGGTGGGAATACCGCTATCCGAAACTTGGGATCGTGACAGCGAACGAGCTGCATGTGCCGGTCAGCGATCCGCAGCATCCGATACCCACGTACCTCACCATGTCGTCCGCGGATACGGATCATAGCTTCTGGGTGCCGAAGCTGGCCGGCAAGATGGATCTGATTCCGAACAAAGTCAATACGATGTGGATCGATCCCGACGCTGCCGGGCTCTACCTTGGCCAGTGCGCGCAGTATTGTGGAACACAGCACGCGAAGATGCTGATACGCGTGTATGCCGATCCGCCGGCGGCATTTGCGGCCTGGGTGGCGGCTCAGCAAAGCAAAGTGGCGCAGAGCGCTGACACGGCCTATGGCCGGCAAGTATTCGAGTTCAACGCCTGTGTCAATTGTCATACGATTGCCGGCACTGTGGCTCATGGCACATTCGGGCCCGATCTGACGCATCTGGAAAGCCGGGCTACCATTGCTTCAGGGACAGTACCCAATTCAGCAGAAAATCTGCGCGCTTTTGTGAACGACCCGGCGCATTTCAAACCCGGTGCTCTGATGCCTGCGATGCATCTGGACGATCGCGATCTGGATGCAGTGGTGAAGTATCTGAACTCTCTTCGTTAAAGCGGTCAACGTTTGTCCCGCGGGAAAAGAAGGTTTCATGGCCACACAAATCCCGGCAATCGAAACAGCGAGCAGTTCGCGTACGCGTGAATCAGGCAGACTCGTGTGGCAGGTCATACACGACTGGGTAACAACGGTTGACCATAAGAAGATCGGCCTGATGTACATCGGGTATGCGCTGATCTTCCTATTGGTAGCCGGCGTGGAAGCGCTGATCATGCGCATCCAACTCGCGGTTCCGAACAATAACTTCACGTCGCCCCAGGCATTCAATCGGCTCTTTACGATGCATGGCACGACCATGGTCTTTTTTGTCGGTATGCCAATTCTGTTCGGCTTTGGGAATTACCTGATACCGCTGATGATCGGCGCGCGCGATATGGCGTTTCCGAGGCTGAATGCCTTCAGCTTCTGGATATCGGCCTTTGGCGGCATTCTTCTCTATTACAGCTACATAGGCGGCAGCGGGCTCTATGGGGCTGGCACTGCGCCGGATGTCGGCTGGTTTGCTTATGCGCCTCTGACCGCAAGAGTCTTTTCGCCGGGGCACAGCACCGATTACTGGACTCTGAGCGTTTTCCTAAGCGGCATTGGCACAATCGGAACGTCTCTGAACATCGTCGCAACGACGCTCTGCATGCGCTGCCCGGGCATGAAGTTGAGCCGGCTTCCCTTGCTGGTGTGGCTTTACCTGGTAACCAGCTGCCTCGCGTTTGTTGCTATCGGACCGCTGACTGCGGCGCAGATCATGCTGCTCGTTGATCGCTATCTGGGCGGCCATTTCTTTGACACGCAGGCAGGTGGCTCAGCGGTGCTCTGGATGCACTTCTTCTGGATATTCGGCCATCCAGAGGTTTACATCCTGGTGCTTCCGGCGTTTGCCTTTGCGAATGAAATCATTCCCGTCTTTTCGCGCAAGGCGATCTTTGGATATCCGGCGATGGTGGCCGCCAGCGTTGGCATCGGTTTTGTCAGCCTCAGCGTTTGGGCGCACCACATGTTCACGGTTGGCCTTGGACCTGGGGCCAATGTATTCTTCACCTTCGCGACGATGGTGATCTCGGTGCCTACGGGCATCAAGATATTCAATTGGCTGGCAACACTGTGGGGCGGAAAGATCTACTTCACCACGGCCATGATCTTTGCCGTCGCGTTTCTTTTTCAATTCCTCATCGCCGGTTTAACGGGCATCATGTTATCCGTTTCTCCGTTCGATTGGCAGCTTGGCAATTCGTACTTTGTCGTGGCGCATTTCCACTATGTGCTGGTCGGCGCGATTCTGTTCATGATCTTCTCCGCCTTCTACTACTGGTATCCGAAAATCACTGGCCGGATGATGTCGGAGAAGCTCGGTAAGTGGCATTTCTGGCTTTTTCTGATCGGCTTTCATCTCACCTTCGACTTCATGCACATCCCCGGCATTCTTGGGATGCCGCGCCGTATCTACACCTATGAAGCGGACCGGGGCTGGGGATCTCTGAACATGATCGTCAGCATCGGAGCGGCATTCCAGGCGGTCGCCGTTCTGATCTTCGTCTACAACATGGTGAAGTCCTACTTCCGCGGATTCCCCGCAGGGAAAGACCCATGGGACGCATGGACGCTTGAGTGGACGACCACGTCCCCGCCTCCAAGCTATAACTTTTCGGTCATCCCTACGGTTCATAGCCGGCGGCCTCTCTGGGATATCAAGCATCCGGAAGACCCTGACACCAACTACGAGTAGACAGCGAAGAAAGGAGTATCGAGATGGGCACAGCGGCACTCACAGGCCACTCCGCCGAAACACTAAATCCGGAATGGAAGCAGCCCTCGCGCGGAATGGTCGGCATGATCTGCCTGATCGTTGCCGAATCCGCCATCTTCATCATCTTTGTTGTCGCGTATATCTACTACATTGGCAAAAGCCTGAGCGGCCCAACGCCGCGGGAAGTGCTGGAGCTTCCAATTGTTTCAACCATCTGCCTGCTGTCCAGCAGCTTCACTGTGCACTTTGCGGGGACCGCGCTGCATCGCGGTAGAGGCAGCCTCTGCTCACTATGGCTGGCGGCGACAGTGCTGCTTGGCAGCATATTTCTGGCCTCGACAGCACTTGAGTGGTACAAACTGATCTATCACGATGGCTTGACGGTACGCACCAATCTCTTTGGGACCACCTTCTATTCGCTTGTAGGGCTGCATGCTTCGCATGTGATAGCGGGGCTGCTTATGCTGAGCTTGACGCTGCTCTTTTCCCTTCAAGGCAAACTCACGAGCGCCCATTCGCCTCGCCTGGAGGTGCTCTCGCTTTACTGGCATTTTGTGGATGTTGTCTGGGTTGTGGTCTTTACCGTTGTTTATCTATTGGGCAGGTAAACCCTGGAGACTGTTGAACGATGGAGCATCAAGAAGGAAGCGGCAAAATTTCGATTCATATGCCATCGCCGACGGCATGGCCGATCACGCTCGCGTTGGGGTTGACGCTGATCGTGACCGGCTTCGTAACCAGCCTCGCCATCAGCCTGCTTGGACTGATCCTCCTGATCGTGTCGTCCATAGGCTGGTTTCGAGATGTGCTGCCGGTTGAAAAGCATTTTGAGATCGAGGCTGCGTATGACCCGAGCGAAGTGGCTAGAGTACACGAGCCCGCAGCCGTCCTTCCGGTCGACTCCATGCATCGCAAGATCGTACCGGTCGAGACATTTCAAATCACTACCGGCCTCAGGGGTGGTATCGCTGGAGGCCTGGCGATGATCATTCCCGCCGCTGTCTTCAGCATGCTCAAATTTCACAGCCTGTGGTACGCGATGAATCTGCTGGCAGCCGGTGGCTTTGTAAGCTGGGCCAACCAAAGTAACGCCTTTCTTGGCGAATTTCATCTAAAGGGTCTGCTGGCCGCTCTTGCAATCCATATCGTGTCTTCGCTGTTAGTTGGCTTGCTCTACGGCGCGATGCTTCCCATGTTTCCTCGATGGCCGGTGCTGACCGCAGGATTCATTGCGCCGCTTCTCTGGACGGGTCTGATCTATTCGACGCTGGGCGTCGTCAGCCCCATCTTGAATCAGCGGATTGACTGGTTGTGGTTTGTGCCTTCCCAAATCGCCTTTGGACTGGTGGCCGGATACGTGGTCAACCGGCATGAAAAGGTTCGGACACCTCAATTTCGCGCATTGCCGTTCGCAATACGCGCCGGTCTGCATATGGACGATCGTCGCAAGGTCGGAACGCCGCAAACCTTTACGCCTCCCACCAACACGAAAGACTCCGGCAGTGATGAATAGCCGTAACTTTATCGCGTCGCTACTCGCCGTGGGCATCGCGGCTATGGCCTGTGCCGGATGCAGCAATGCGCCTGGATATCCCCGCCAAAGCGAAGAGGTACTGCGCCCGGAGCAAGTGCTCGACTTTCAGACGCTCTACAAATCGAACTGCGCGGGATGCCACGGTGAAAACGGAAGAAACGGTGCCGCTCTGTCTCTCAACAACCCCTCTTATCTTGCCGTTGCGGGTATGGATACCCTACGGACCTCGATAGCGAAAGGAGTCGGCGGCACGCTGATGCCGCCCTTCGCGAAAAGCTCCGGAGGCATGCTGACAGACCAGCAGGTGAACGTTCTATCGCAAGGCATCTTGCAAACATGGAGCCGCCCCGCGCAGTTCACTAGCGTCACATTGCCTGCCTACATCAACGGTCCATCGGGGGATGCTGGGAACGGTCAGAAACTTTTTGTAGCCGCGTGCGCGCGCTGCCACGGAACCGATGGCATGGGCCTGAAATCCGGCGACAAGACTATGGCGGCGAATCGATACGCAGTCGCGGACCCTGACTACCTGGCTCTGGTGAATGACCAGACCTTGCGCAGTTTTATCCTGGGCGGCCGCCCCGATGAGGGCATGCCGGATTGGCAGAAATATCTCTCCGGCTCGCAAGGCAGAGCGCTTACCTCCCAGGAGATTACCGACATCGTGGCCTGGGTTGCTTCGCACCGGATACAGGGAACGAATGAGCCGGTCCAAAAGCATCCATGATTGTCGCAGGAATTGCGATCAGATCATGACCGCGCGAAGGTAAGACATGGGCGGAAACGAATAAAGGAGAAGCATGAGCAACGAGCCAGATACCGCGCATGAGCCGGAAACGTTGGAGCCTGAGGGCTCGAACAAGAGTGCGGCCGAGAAAGCCGCGGCGCATACACGGCGCGCCTTTCTCTTCAAGCTCTCTTTGCTGTTAAACGGAGCGGTTGGTGCGGTGCTGGCAGTTCCAATTCTTGGCTACGTACTCGGCCCGGCGCTCAGGAAAAACTCCAGTTATAACTCCTGGGTGTCCCTCGGAGATCTGAGCGATTTTCCTGTGGGTGAGACGCGGCTGATGGATTACAAGAATCCCGTGACCATGGTGACCGATGGAGACACAGCCAAGGTCTCCTGCTGGGTGCGCCGGATTGACGCATCGAAATTCCAGATCTTTGCCATCAACTGCGCTCATCTTGGTTGCCCGGTTCGATGGTTTGCTCAGTCCAAGCTCTTCATGTGTCCCTGCCATGGCGGAGCCTATTACGAAGATGGCAGCCGTGCCTCGGGACCGCCCGAACGCGGGCTCTTTGAGTATCAATATCGAATCTCCGGCCAGACGCTCATGATTCATGCCGGGGAAATGCCGACGCTGGCGAACCAGGCCTGTCTCGAAAAGAGCGGAACCAAAAGCGATCCAACGAACCACCTGGTCCAGCTTCAGACGCAGAGTCCTGCGCAACCGATCAAAGACGGCTCCAGCCAGGCGAGGTCGAATTCATGGCCAGCTTGAAGAAGCGCACCGTAGACACCGCGATGCAAACCTACACATGGTTTGAGCAGCGGCTTGGCTTGGTAAAGCCGATGGTTGAAGCAGCCCAGCATCCAACGCCCGAGCGCAGCGCCAGTTGGTGGTACGTCTTCGGCAGCGCGGCAACCGTGCTCCTCATGCTGCAGGTTTTTACCGGCATCCTGCTGGGACTGATTTACAGCCCGTCGGCGAGCGAGGCCTGGGGCAGTCTGCAATTTCTCAATCACAACGTTACGCTGGGCTGGTATATTCGCGCGATTCACGGCTGGGGATCGGACTTCATGATCGCCATCGTGCTGATCCACATGGTGCAGGTCTTTCTCTTCGGTGCCTATAAATTCCCACGCGAGCTGACCTGGATCATCGGCGTTTTTCTGCTGCTGCTTACGCTCGGCATGGCCTTCACCGGGCAGGTGCTTCGCTTTGATCAGGACGCTTACTGGGGCCTCGGCATTGGCGCTTCGATCATCAGCCGCGTGCCGTTCATCGGCGGCCCTCTGGTAAACATGATGCTCGGCGGTCCCATCATCGGCGGAGCGACGCTATCACGATTCTTTGCCTTGCATGTCTTCGTCATCCCCGGTCTGCTGCTGGCAGGCGTCGGAGTGCATGTCTGGATGGTGCTGCGGCTGGGCATCAATGAATGGCCCATGCCCGGGCGCCTCGTACGGAAGTCCACGTACGAGCGGGAATATCACCAGCTGACCTCCACGAATGGTATCCCGTTCGTTCCTGACGCGGCATGGAAGGACGCGGTCTTTGCGGCTGCGATCCTGCTCAGCGTGCTGGCCTGCGCCTTGTTCTTCGGCCCCTTCGGTCCAACCGGGCAGCCCGACCCAACCATCATCCAGACTGCGCCCAAGCCCGACTTCGCCTTCCTTTGGATCTATGCAGTGCTCGCCTATCTTCCACCGGAATTGGAAACGCCGGTGCTCTTTATCGCCCCAGTGTTCATCATCGGCGGCATGCTCATCCTGCCCCTGGTTGCCGGCGAGGGAGAAAAGCACTGGTCGCGCCGCCCCGTCGCCGTGCTCATGGTGGCTGTGATTGCCGTTACCCTGGGGGTCTTCACGCATCTCGGGACGTACACTCCGTGGAGCCCAATCATGGATGCCTGGACGGCAGATCCTATTCCCGTTCGTTATCTTGAGAACCGCTCTCCCCTGGAGAGGCAAGGCGCGTTGGTCCTCCAGAATAAACAATGCCGCAACTGCCATTCAGTCGGAGGGCAAGGCGGCCTGCGCGGGCCCACTCTCGATGCGATCGCCACCCGCATGACGGAGGATCAGATCATTCGACAGGTCGTTCAAGGGGGCGGCAACATGCCCGCCTATGGCAAAGCTCTGAGTGCATCTGAAATGCGCGCGCTGGTCGGCTTCTTGAAAACGCTGCGCGGCAACGGTCTCGCGCCTGCCGTCGATGCTTCCCGGGAACTTACCGACGCCAACGCGCAAGTTGCGCCGGACCACCCTGCGGCGAATCCATAACGCATGTCGACGGCAATGCAATCGGTCCTGGACGACTGGTCTCTACCCATCTGGCTGACTCTGGGAATCGCGCTCACAGCAATCGTGTACCTTCGCGGCTGGATCGCCCTTCGCCGGACGCGCCCTCTGCAATTCAACGGCTGGCGCGTCGTGTTTTTCATGGGCGGGCTGGCGAGCCTGTGGCTGGCTATTGGCTCACCGCTGGACGCATTCGCAGACGTACTGCTGAGCGCCCACATGGTCGAGCACCTGGTGTTGATGTCGATCGTTCCGCCTTTGGTTTTGCTGGGACTTCCAGTTGTTCCTTTACTTCGTGGGTTGCCTTCACCCTTTCGAAAGCGCATTGCCTCTCCTCTGTTGCGGTTCCGGCCTCTACGATCCTTTCTACATTGGCTGGTGCGAACGCCGGTTGCTTGGCTGGCAATGAACATTACCCTGCTGGCCTGGCATGTACCCGCGGCTTACGACTTTGCACTGGAACATGAGC
>DATAZR010000045.1:0-21562 GCA_036271955.1 Acidobacteriaceae bacterium | reverse complement strand
CCAGTACCCGAGCCGGTGCGTCCCACGGCTACTCCCGCCCCCACGTATGAACCGCCTGCGCGCGCGGCCGCTCCGACTGGCGATCAGGCAACGATTGGCAAGGGCCTGGTCATCAAGGGAGAGATCAGCGGCAGCGAATCTCTTTTTGTCGATGGCAAGGTAGAAGGCACGATCAACCTGCCGGGCAACCGCGTAACCGTTGGCCGCAATGGCCAGGTGGCGGCGAACATCACTTCGCGCGAAATCGTGGTGCTGGGCAAGGTGCGCGGCAACATCACAGCGACCGATCGCGTGGATATTCGCAGCGAAGGCGCACTGACCGGCGACGTAACCGCGGCGCGCATCAGTATTGAAGATGGCGCTTTCTTCAAGGGCGGCATCGATATCAAGAAGCCGGATGCCAAGCCGGGCGCGCCTGCCGCTCCGGCAGCAACGCCTGAACCAGCGAAAGTCTAGCGCCTCACACAACCGGTACGCGCAAACACCCCACGACTCTGCGGAGTTCGTGGGGTGTTTGTGTCTGCGATGAGGGATAGCGCTACCCTTTGCCGCCACTCCATTCCAAATAGGACTTCCACTCTTCCTGCCCCGGCATTTGCATCTGAAACTTACCGGACATGACTGCGCCGCTGAGCCGATAGACAAGCCGAAAGCGCGGTCCGGGGCCGGGATCGGAAAGAAAGATCGCGGTCATCGGGTCTGGCGTCGAGACAGTGTAGTGAATGACGTGTCCCTCGTTGTCGAAGTAAATGGCCTTGAGCGGTTGCGAAGGGGCGTCCTGGAAGATGTAGAGAAGGTCGCCGTGTTCGCAATCGAACGTGGCAGGGCCTTTGCAGTTGGGATCGGAGGTGCTGTGGCGGGCCATGATGTGATGGCCAAGCTCTGGTGCGAAGGTATATCGCCCGCTCGCTGCGACACCACCGGCTCCCTGTGCGGTCGCGATCCAGGTGCCTTCGAGAAAGCTGATGCTCTTCCATGAGTCTTCCGCAGGCGCAGCCGGAGTTTGGGCCAGAATTGGGATTGCGATTGTGAGCAGAAGAAGACTCAGCATTTTCTTCATGGATTTTGACCCCTCGTTTATTCGGAGAATTCAAAGCGGGCAGTTAGTCCGGATTCTAGCGCAGGCCGAAGCGCTTGAGCGTCGCTCGAGGCAGGGCCGATCCGAGCCGATGGAGCAACACGCCGGCAATTGGTAACCAGAGTGCGCAACCTAAGCCGAGTTCCACAACATCCATCCAGCGGGAGTGGATAGGCAGCGCTCGCGTGAGGCCGTAGATTGCCGTCCAGACAGCGGCTCCGCTAACGATGCCTGCGGCGAGGCAGCGGCCGATCTCGCGGTAATCGAGGCTGGCAAGAGAGACCATGCGGCGCTGATGCAGCAGGACGGCAAGCGAGAGGGTCTGCAGGGTGATGCCAATGTCCGACGCGATGGCCAATCCGGCGATGCCGCGCAAATGAAAGAGTGAGGCGTAGATGGGCCATGAGACGAGTGTGACGAGGGTTCCGGCGATCATCGGGATAATTGTGTTGCCGGCTGCGTAGAAGGCGCGGGCGTAGATGGCCTGCGCCGACCATAGAAAGAGCGAAATGGAAAACATGGCGAAGTAGGCTGCAGTCTGGGCGGTATCCACCGAGGTGTAGCGCCCTCCTCTCAGCACCAGATCGACAAGCGCTGGAGCGACGGCGATCATGCCGGATGCAGCCAGCAGGCCAAGCGCGGCGACGCGAGAGACCGAGTCGGCGACTTCAGTGGCAAATTCATAGCGTTTATCCTGTGCCCAGAGCTTCGCAAAAAAGGGCATGGACGCGGCTCCGGCAGCCTGGGCGAGAACTGCCATGGGCGCTGTGAAGAGCTGCTTGGCGTAGTTCATTACCGACACGCCGCCGCTATCGATGGATGCGAAGTGGGCAATGAACCAGTTATCGGCGGAGACCAGGGACACGCCGACCATGAGCGGGATGGAGAGGCGAACCCATTCTCGAAAGCCTTGGTCATTCCAGTCGAGAATGAGCCTATAACGCGTGCCTGCCCGATAAGCTCCCGCCGCGTTGATGAGCAGCGGTCCGAGAAGCGCTCCCGCCACGGTTCCGATGGCCAGCGAGGAAACGCCGATACGATGGGCGAGGAACACTCCACCGACGATGGTGCCGAGGTTATAGATGAGCGGTGTAACCGCCTGAGCATAGAACTGCTTGCGTACAAGGAGAACTGCGCCGAAGACTCCTCCGGCGAAGAAACACAATTGCGCCGGCAGAAGGATACGCGTGAGTTCAACGCAAAGAGCAGCTTTGGCGCCGTCGAAGCCGGAGAACCAGGCATGAATGAACCATGGCGCGGCTAGCTCGGCAATCACAATGGCCGAGCCAAGGACGAGGGCCATCGAGGTGAGGATGACCGAGAGGGAGCGCTCGCCTTCCGCCTCGCGGCCAGTGTCGCGGTAGCGGGTAAGAATGGTGACGAAGGTGATGGAAGCCGCGCCACCCACAAGGAAGTAAGAGAGCATGTCGGGCAGGACGAAAGCGGCATTGAATGCATCCGCCTCCATGCCGCGGCCGAAGACCAGCGCGATGTACTTCACACGCACTAGCCCCATGAGCCGCGAGAGAACTGCCGAAGCCATCAGCAGGACAGTCGCTGTGTATGCGGTGTGGCTGTGCGAGGGGCGCAGGAGACGCAATATGCGCGACAAGCGCGAAGTGGGCTGGGATTCTGGTTCAGGGTTGTCTTGAGGCAGATCGTTTAGAGGCGGATTCGGGGGCGCGGGAACGGGGTCCTGCGGTCCGATGCCGGGTAGAAAACTGTCTTGCGGTCGCCTGGCCACTTGTCTTGATTTTACAGGGATGGGATTTCGCCGATCTCTCCTTGCCGGTATCGAGTGGGATGCGTACCCGGTGCGCGTGCGGCGTAGGAACGTCGTAAGCTGAAGAGGCTTTCTTCACTGGTATTTGCTTATGCTGGAAAACTATCGGGTACAGGTCTTTCGCGCGGTGGCCGAGCAGGCGAGTTTTCGCCGCGCCGCCGAACAGCTGCACATCAGCCAGCCCTCGGTGAGCCAGCATGTGCAGCTGCTGGAGGAAGAGCTTGGCGTGCGGCTGCTGGACCGGGGCAGCGCAGGAATTCGCATGACCGCGGCGGGCGAGCTGTTGCTCAACTTTGCGCGCCGCTCTTCGCGAATGAGCCAGCAAATGCTGGCGGCTCTGGCAAAGCTGGAGGGCGAGCCGGGCGGGGCGCTGACGCTGGCTGCTTCGACAACGGTAGCGCAGTATCTGCTGCCGCGCATTCTGGGCAGCTTTCTGAAAAGCAATCCGCGCATTCAGCTTGCGGTCAGAGGTGGAAATACCGAGCAGGTAAGCGCGTGGGTGCTTGGCGGCGATGCAGAGATGGGCCTGATCGAAGGGCCTCCGGCGCACAAGGAGCTAGCCGTGGAGCACTTCCTCGATGACCGGCTGCTGCTGATTGTGCCGCGCGGGCATGCGTGGGCGGGACGCACAGAACCGCTGGCTGCGCTTACAACCGAGCCGCTGCTGATGCGGGAACACGGCTCCGGGACGCGGCGGGTGACCGAGCAGGCGCTGCGAAAAGCCGGGCTGCGGCTGGGCCAATTGAAGATCTCCATGGAGCTCGATTCGACTGAAGCGATCGTCTCCGGCGTCGAGGCCGGGCTGGGAGTGGGGTTTGTTTCCGAGTGGGCGATTCGCAAGGAGCTGCGGCTGGGAACACTGATGGTAGCCCAGATCGCTGGCGTTGAGATTCGAAGGGCATTCTCGCTCATCCGCCCGACAGGTCCCGTTGCGGCCGGGGCAGTAGCGGCCTTTCGCGGATTCGCGTTAAGCTACGCGAGCGCTGAGGCTTCGCGAAAGTCCGGTTCAGGCCCCTCTTCGCGATAAATTTTTCCTATCGGCCATTCGATTCGAATTCTGGACTGCAAGCCTCTTTGAGCCGACGATCGTAATCATGAGCAGCACGATTACACACCGCAATCTCTTCTTCGTTTGTATCCTGTTAGGCGCGACTGGATTGGTCTCGCCGCCCTTCGCCCTGGCAGGTGGCCTGGCCTTCGCTTTCCTCGTTCCGCACCCCTATCCGGGAGAATCGCGGCATCTGGCGCATTTTCTATTGCAGGCTTCGGTGGTGCTGCTGGGCTTCAGCATGAACCTGGGCCAGGTGCTGGCCGCGGGACGCGCCGGGCTGCTGTATTCGGCTATCGGCATCTCCCTCACACTTGGGCTGGGGCTGCTGCTGGGCAAGCTGTTTCGCGTGGAGCGCGTGAGCTCAACGCTGATCGCCGCCGGCACAGCGATCTGCGGGGGCAGCGCCATTGCCGCGCTGGGGCCGGTGGTCGAGGCGGGCGAAGAAGCGCTCGCGGTTTCGCTGGGCTCGGTATTTGTGCTCAATTCGGTGGCGCTGTTTCTCTTCCCCGCTCTCGGACACTGGCTTGGTCTTTCGCAAGTGCAGTTTGGCACGTGGGCTGCGCTGGCCATCCATGACACAAGTTCGGTAGTCGGCGCGGCTGAGCACTACGGCCCGGAAGCGCTGGCGATTGCTGTGCCCATCAAGCTGGTGCGCGCACTGTGGATCGTGCCCGTCTGTATCATCTATGCGAGCGCAATCGCTGCGCGTGCGGGTAAAAGCGGGCAAACAAGCGAGCGCGCGAAGGTCCGTCTGCCGTGGTTCTTGTTGTGGTTTTTGCTGGCAGCGACTGTGGCAACGCTGCTTCCGAACTGGCTTCCTAATCTTGGCGCAACTCTGCACGCGGACTTTGCAACGCTGACCAAGCTGGGCAAATCAGGGCTGGCAGTGACGCTCTTCCTGATCGGATCGAGCCTCAATCGCAAAGCGATTACGCGTGTCGGAGTGCAGCCACTCTTGCAAGCCGTGCTGCTATGGATTGTTTCAGCATCGGCTTCACTGCTGGCGATTCAGCGGGGATGGATTCAGCCATAAGATTCAGCTCTGAATTGAGAGGGTGTCCCAGGTTCGTGGCTCACGGTTTCGCAGTGTATCGTGGTGAAACCGGAGCTTTCGATGCGAATCCTGACTGTTGCAGCTGTGGTGCTGATGACTTCTTTCTCGATGGGTGCCCAAACTCCTAGCCAAGCCTCCCAAGAGCCGATTCATGGTGGAGATCGTATCCGCCTGCCGCTGCCGCCGGAGATCGAAACGAAACCGGTCGTCGATAACTACTTCGGGACCAAGATCACGGATAACTACCGCTGGCTCGAAGACGCGAAGAGCCCTGAGACGCGCGACTTCATCGATAAGCAGATGGCGTATACGGACCGCTATCTCAAGCAGGCGCGGGTCCGGCCGGAGTTCTCGGACAATCTCGATGTGCTGATCCATGTGACAAGCTGGTCGACGCCGGTCCAGCGCGGGGACAGCTACTTTTTCACCAAGCGGCTTTCCGCCGAGGAACAAGCTTCGATTTATGTGCGGCATGGATGGGCGCTTGCGAGTGCCGCCAAAGCCAAACCCGCCAGCACAAAACAGGCCAATGCCAAGGGCGGCGATCCGACAGGTACGGACATTCGCCTGATCGATCCGGCTTCGCTTAGTCGGGACACCAATACTTCTGTCTCCTTGCGCGATGTTTCAGAAGACGGAAGCCAGCTCATCTACGGCGTGCGGCAGGGCGGCGCGGACGAAGAAGAGATTCACTTCTTCAACGTAAAGACGCGCAAGACGATGGAGGACTTGCTGCCCTCAGCACGCTACAACAGCGTGGACTTCGCGCCCGATCTGAGCGGCGCGTACTACTCGCGATTCAGCCACACCGGATCGCTGCTCTACTTCCACAAATTCGGCACGCGGCTATCGAGCGATGTGCTGCTGTTTGGGCGCGAGTTTCGCGGCGAGCCTTTGGGGGAGATCGATACCTTCGGAGGCAGAGTGACCGACGATGGGCATTACCTCGTGGTGACAATCAATCGCGGCGTGCCTGCCAAGCGCGTAGACATCGTCATTCGCGATTTGAAGAAGCCCGACTCGCCATTCGAGATTCTGATCTGGGGCTTCGACTCGCGGTTTTCGCCGCTCTACGCCAATGGTGATTGGTACGTGCGAACGGACTACAAGGCTCCCAACGGATGCATTCTGAAAGCCGTGCCGGGGGTCGCTCCCGAGGCGTGGCAGACGATCGTACCCGAGGGACCAGATGTGCTGGACGGCGCCAACATTGTGGGCAACAAGCTCTTCGTTCACCGGCTCAAGGATGTGCGGTCCCAGATGAACGCATACACGCTGCAAGGCAAGCCCGCGGGCACTATCGCCTTCGACGGCATGGGCGTGGCTTCGGGCATGGCTGGATCGATGAAGGATCGCTACGGCTTCTACAGCTTTCAATCCTTCATTCACCCGCCGACCATCTATCGCTACGACACGCAGACCGGCAAGCAGGAGATATTTGCCCAGCCGAAGACGCCCTTCAACTCGAATGAATATGAGTTGAAACAGGCCTTCTACAAGTCGAAGGACGGTACGCGTATTCCCATCTTCATCGCCGGCAAAAAAGGGCTCAAGATGGATGGCTCGGAGCGCCTGCTGATGACTGGATATGGCGGCTTCAACCTGAGCGAAACGCCCGATTGGAATCCGCTCTGGGCGGCATGGATGGCGCAGGGAGGTTGGTTTGCTGTGCCCAATCTGCGCGGCGGCGGCGAGTATGGCGAGAGCTGGCACAAGCAGGGAATGTTTGAGAAGAAGCAGAATGTCTTCGACGATTTCTATGCGGCGGCCGAGTACCTGATCGCCGGCAAATACACCTCGGCGGCGCATTTTGCTATCAGCGGACGGTCGAATGGAGGCCTGCTCATGGGCGCGGCAATGACCCAGCGGCCGGACCTCTTCGGCGCGATCTGGTGCGGCTATCCACTGCTCGACATGCTGCGCTATCAGAAGTTCGAGATGGGGCGGCTCTGGACCTCGGAGTATGGCTCCGCCGAGAACGAAAAGGACTTCGACTACATTCGCAAGTACTCCCCTTATCAGAACGTGAAGGCAGGAACGGCTTATCCGGCGATCATGTTCTTTACGGGCGACAGCGATACGCGCGTGGACCCGATGAATGCGCGCAAGATGACTCCTCTGATGCAGGAGTCAACCACCAGCAAGAGGCCGGTACTGCTGCACTATAGCCTCAAGAGCGGGCATAGCGCGGGCGTCTCCGCCGCACAGCTGATCGACGATTATGCCGACCAGTTGGCGTTCCTGTGGACCGAAACCGCAGGCACGGCAAAGGCAGGATTGAAGTAGGAGATAGATTGCGGGTTTTTCCGGCGTTCCGATTCCCACCTTGAATCGGCATCCGCGGCAATCGCTGTTTTGGGAAATCGGCGCAGCTAGCAACTGGATTTCGCGCCGGAGCGACTCGTTGGGCGGAATATCCTTCCGGCATGAGCCGTAATGCCTCGCCACACGATGCTGCCGAAGAGAGCTTTGCCGGGCTGCTTGAGCATATGACCAGAAATTCCCGTGCGCCGATCTCCGACCCGGATTTGGAAACGAGATACACGCCGCGGAACGGATCGTCCGCCGATTCTCATCCGGCGGCAAGGGCGGTTTCCGGTGGAGCGGTCCAATCGAGCACGATCGCCTCGAATACCCTCGCACGGCCTGCGGCGCGGGCGATGGCTCCGGCGGCGGAGGTCAAGCCATCGCTGGATGGCGTGCCACTGAGCTACGAGAACGCTCTGCGGCGGCATGCGCGCTACCACAGCTCGACCGGGAGTCTGGAGCTGCCGGTCATCGAGCCGGCGAAGTCCGCTGCAGCAAACACAAGCACTTCTGTCCGGGAAGCTGAACGCAAGATACGCGCGGCGAAAAACGTTCGAAAGGCAGCGGCCGCGGAGACAGGCAGTGGCGCCGGAGAACCGGGACGCCGAAGTCCTGATATACGAAATTCCGTTTTGCCGGAAGTAAATGGCTCCGGCGCGCTGCCAGTTGCGGTCAAGCCCAAGGCTATGCGAAGTGGGATACCAGCAGCGACGAACGCAGCCCGGTCGAATGGGAGGAATTCTACGGGAGGGCGGCGGCGCAAGCGAAAGCAGGGTGGTTCGCAAGCCACCCAGGCGGCGGGTGCTTCGCTGGCCAGGAGCGGTGCTCCCGAAAATACCGGGAAACGAAGCAAGGCGTCCGCTATCTCAAAGTCTGGCATCTCAAGGTCTGGTATTTCAAAGCCCGGACCAGCCAGTACCCGGCCGAAAACCCATCTGGGTTCCGTTCTGGAATCGCGCACCGGCACACGCTCAGACACTGTTGGCGCTTCGCATAGAGCAACCGCGCGGCACCTGAGTGAGAGCAACTCTGGCAACACCCTGCTAGCGACTCCTGAGCATCACAGTGAAAGCGGCCTGACCCGGTTGGAATCGCGAACCATGCAGCCTGTTCGATCCATCGAACAGGAGCGGGCCATGACTCTGACACGCGGCATGGATCTGACGGCAATCGAACACAAGCGTTCGACGGTCTCGGTGCGACTGACCGATGATGAGTTCCTGCGGCTCAAGGAGCGTGCCTGCGAATCCGGCATTTCCGTATCGGCATACATGCGCTCCTGCATTCTCGATGCGGACCAGTTGCGGACGCAGGTAAAGCAGGCGCTCGCCGAGATGCGCGCGATGACGGCGCGACCCGATCCGGCCATGTTCAATGCGCTTCCATCTCCCGAACGCAACGTCTCGGTACATAGCGGCGATTGGTTTCGCGTGATTGTGCGGTCGGCTGCGTTTCTGCTGAGCCCGCTGTTTCCATTTCGCCGCAGCGCGTGACGGCCGCTGCCGCAAAACGGACGCCACGGAACGGAAATGAATTTGCGCATGAGAAAAGATTTGCGGACGAGCTTTCCTGGACAAGTCACAGCCGGCCCCAAAAAGAAGCTTCAGGCTGTTGGGCTTTCCAAGGTTTCTGTTTGGCTTTCCAGCCTCTGCGGTCCGAAGACAAACCCGTAGATGCCAACCGCAATCGTGACCAGCAAAGTCAACGTCGCGCAGGCAATGTTGAGATACAGCACGCTGCGAACCGTACTTAGATTGAACTTCCACACCACGAAAACCTGCAGGCTCAAGGTCAGGATGATGTGGCTGAGGTTGTTCCACCAGTAGATGAAACGCCGGGCGGAGTTCATCACCCACATGAAGCCGGCGAGGTACTGAATCGCCGAGCTGAGGATGACGAGACTGACCTCCAAACGCAGGCTGCTGTATTTCGGACCGAGTATCCAGAGGAACACTCCCGGATAGAGAAATGCCAATCCGGTATAGGCGGTGGAGCAAAGAGCGATGATCGCCACGGCGGCCAGGTAGGCGCGCTTGAGGCGGCCCTGCTGCAGCCTCGCAAAGAAGGGCTCGACCAGCACCGGATTCATTTGGGTGAAGAAACCCGTGATCTGAAAGAGCCGGTTCAATGCCCCCATGTCGGCCACCGCCGAGGCGTGCCCAAAGAAGGTGATGAGCATGAGCATGAACTGGCCCTGGGTCGCATAAAAAATCGCGCTGGGCATGTTCGGCATGGCCAGGCGCACGATCGCCCGCTCCTGCTGCCGGCTGGGCTGCCCTTTGACTCCCAGAAGTTGCTGTGCGCGAAAGTAGTAGCTCGTGCCGAGGAAGATGACCTGCGCCATATTGAGCAAAATGCCGACGTAGACATTCATGCGATGCGCCAGCCAGAAGATCAGCAGCAGTCCAAGCGAGCCGAGGCTGCCAATAATCTGGATGCGGTAGTAGCGTGCGCGGTCGCGGCGCAGAAGCAAAACCGATCCATAGGAGGCGCTGACCCGGGCAAACCAGGCGAGCGTGAGCAATGCGATCAGCATCTGGATCACGATTGCAGGGCCCCAATGCTGTCTTTGCACCAGCCAGACAAAGCATATCGAGGCCAGGGGAGCGATGATGAAGAACACCCACAACGCAAGCCTGCGAATCGATGCGACGTAGTTGGCAATCAGCGGAAGATTATCGATCTGCTCGCCAACCAGCGGAGCCAGCGCGCTGGAAACGCCGATATCGAGCAGCACGATAAGCGAGCCCATGTAGCCGAAGAGGACGGCAAATTTGGCGTAGTCCGAGACGGGCAGCATGCGGACGCAAAGCAGCCCGTAGAGGAGATTGCCGGCAACGGCAATTCCCTGCCGGGTGAGGAAATGGCCGACCTGGCGAAGTTTTGGCGCGAAGAAGCTACGGGCTCTAGCAATCGCCATCATCGAGCGGTCCAGAACATGCGGATTGGCCTCTTCCAGGCTTGCATCTTTGCGGTATTGCGGCGGAACGGCAGGCATCCCCCGGCGCGGGCAATAAGACGATCGCCGAGGGATGAGATCCGTTTACTTTTTCTTGCCCGATGAGAGGTAGCTGCCGGAGCCGTAGTAGCTGCCGCCTCCGCCGTACCCCTTGCCGTAATACTTGCGGTAGTTGCCGTAGCCGCCGTAGTAGGTGTCGGCGTGCGGCAGTGCGTTGACCACGATTCCGGTTTGCTTGCCGGGGTATTTGGCCAGGTCCTGGCGGATTCTGCGCAGAGCGCGCTTCTGAGCGACGCCGATGCGGACGACGATCAGCAGAGTGTCGCAGTGGGTGGCGATGATCAGCGCATCGGTCACCAGCAGAACCGGCGGCGTATCGATCAGGACGTAGTCGTAGTGGTCCCTTGCCCAGGCGAGGAGTTGCTCGAGACGGCCCTGGCCAAGAAGTTCGGAGGGAAAGGGTGGAATCTCCTGCACCGGGATAACATCGAGGCCGGCGACTTCCGCCACCTTCTGAACGCATTCCTCGGGTGCGACAGTGACATCGCTGAGGAAGCGGCTGAGGCCAGGCTGATCCGTGGCCGGCATCTTGAGGCGCTGGGCGATGGTCGGCTTGCGCAGATCGGCGTCGATGAGCAGGACGCGCTTGGACTGGGTAGCCAGCACGACTGCCAGGTTGAGCGAGGTGGTGGACTTGCCCTCGCCGGGCCCGCAGCTGGTGAGCGAGATGACGCGATGTTTCTGGCTCACCGGCATCAGGGTGATAGCGGTGCGCAGCAGGCGGTAAGCCTCCGTACCCGCGGAGCGTGGCGCGAGCAAAGTAACAAGCGGGAGCACATCCTCGGAGAGGCGCATCGCCGCCAGATCTTCCTTGTATTCGGGAACCGAGGCGAGCACCGGTAGTGGCAGGCCCTCTTCGATCTGTTCGACCGTCTGCACCGTGTCGCTGTTGAGCAGGATGATGCCCACGATGAGCGAGGCGATGAGCAGACCGGCAGCAGCGCCGGCCATGGTGTCGGCGCGCACGTTGGGATAGGACTTGATGCCGGGTATTTCCGCATCCATGAACCGGTTCAACTCCTGGGACTGCATGCCAGCCTGGATGGAGCCGGTGCCCATAGCCGAGAGCAGGACGTTGTACAGGGTCTGGTCGCTCATATACTGCGATTTGAGAATTTCGTAGCGAACCGTGTCGGGAGTGCGCCCGGCAGCTTCCTTCTGCAGATCGGCGATGCGGTCGGAGATGCTCTTCTCGGCCTTCTGGGCGCGTTCGAGGTTTTCAGCGGCTCCGTTGACGACGGTGCGGCGCAGGGCATTAACGCTGGCCTGCAGGCTCGCGACCTGAGCCTTGGACTGCTGCAGCGGAGCGTAGTTGGGGCCGTAGCGATTCTCGAGCGCGGCTTCCTGGGACTGAGCCTGGGCGAGCTGGCCCTGCATAGCAAGCAGCGCGGCGGAGGCAGGAATGTCTACGGGCACTGAGGCATCGGGGTGATTGAGGATGTTCTGGTACTCGGCTTCGGCCAGGTAGCGATCTCCCTGGACCCTGACCCGCTGGGTCAGCAGCTCGGTGGTTTCATTGACCAGCAGACTGGACTGGGTGTTGGCTCCCTGAGAGAGAATGCCCAGCTTGGCCTCAGAGTTGAGCAGCTCGTTTTGCTCCACCTGGATCTGCTGTTTCAGCGTATCCATCTGCTGAGTGAGATACCCGGTAATGTCCTTGGTGCTGCGATAGCGCTGCTGGAAACTTTGCTCGAAATAGACTTGTACAAGCGTATTGACTACCAGCTGGGCCAGTGCAGGACTGGGGCTGCGAAAGCGGATCGATAGCAACTCGGACTTCGGCACCTGGGTAACACTCAGGTGTCCAAGAAATTGATTGACAAGCTCATCTCTCTGGATCGGGTCGTTGAGGTTGGTCTTGCCCGAGGCGCCGAAGAGTGGGTGCTTCGAGGGATCGAGACGGCGAATCGTCTCCTCCGCGATGGCGGGGCTCTGGAAGCCGATAATCTCGGTTTGTATCTTGAGGCCGTATTCATCGCTGGCGCCTGCGGCCGCGCTCAGGCTGATGGAGCTGTGCTGGTCCAGATGAACCATGGCGATGGCGTCGTACTGGGGGGTCTGGAACTTGGCCCAGACCGTGGCGAGGGTTGCACCCAGGATCATCAGGCCGAACAGGTACAGCCCATATCGCCGCAGAATGCGGACGACATCGGAGATGTGAATCGAGTTTTCTGCAAGTCGATTCGCTGTTGCCGGGGGATTTGTTGTCACACGGACCTCGTAAAAGTATCACCGGCCCCAGAATCGAGGCTCATCGCGGTGTCGGGGTAATAGTAGGCACTCAAAATGAACGCATAACCGACCATGACTTGAGACGCTGTCATGGTGGCAGTTCGAGTCAGATCCTGGTAAGTCTGCCCAAGCAGGACAAAGGCCATTGGCAGCACATGAGGGGAAGACCTCGAGCGCACCATGCGCATCGACAGGAAGATCATGCCGTAGATAAAGCCAAGGCGCGTAAGAATGTAGAGGAGGCCAACGGGTGTTCCCAGCTCCATCACGTTGCGTATCGTGTCCTGCTCGGAAAGCTGGTAGGTGAAGTTGTAGGAATCTGTGCTTCCCAAATGGGCCGCATCCACGCCCATGCCGATGCCGGCTCCGGTGAGGCTGAATTTGGGGACGGTGGCAAAACCGATCAGTCCATCCTGGATACGCTGGGTGAGGCCTTCTTGCGCGCCTTCGCCGGAAAATCTATCGACTACGATGTTGAACTCCGCGGGAGAAATCACGTAAGCCGCTCCCGCACCGACGGGCAGCAGGAGGCAGATGCCGATAATAGCCAGGATGGCGCGGTTGGAACCGGTGATGACCGCCGCTATAAGAGCCCCTATGACAGCAAGAACGGCCAGAAGAATCGCCTCTCGCGATGCGCTGACCAGATGACAGATGTTCACGGTAAAAGTACAGAGAATCAGCAGCCAGCGCTTCTGGATGACCCGGCGCTCGACGGGAAGAAGCCACTCGCCGAGACACAGCGCCACTGCCATGGCGACCCACAGAGCATAAAAGGAGACATGGTTGAAAGTGCCGGAGAGTCGGGCGACATCAGCGCCGGAGACGCCGGCAGCATCGCCCAGCGTCGTCTTGTTGACCCATGCCGTTTTCGGCGAGGTAGCCTGGGCGATGGCCAGCAGACACATAGGAATGCTGAGCATCAAGTTCCACCAGATGAAGTTGCGGCGGTACTTCTCCGTAAGGCTGAGAGGAAAGACAACCAGCATCGGCAAATAGAAGAGGTAATTGTGAAAGCCCACCAGCGCGACGAAGACATTCAGCCCTGAAACGATGATCTGGGCAAGGCCCTGAAGCAGGATGATGACGCTGAGCAACACCATGCCGAGAAACAGGTAACCTCGATCGAAAATGCCCTTCCAAAGCGCGTAAACATAAGCGATCCCGATAGGGAAATCCTGCAGCAGATAGACGATGTTGACGCCGGGCAACAGCCATTTCCGGATGGCTCCGGTGACAACGATCGCCCAGAACGAGAGGAAGTACAGCCGGGCCATCGTACGCGCCGACGAACTCTCCTCCGGTCTGTCGAAGGTAATTTCGTTTGCCAATTGGAGTGTCGTTGCCAAGGATCGAGCGATTCCTCCGGCAGCTAGCTAATAGCTGGCTGTCTTGATTTGAGCAGCGGCATAAACACTGCTGACGGCTGTCCCGAAGAGGTTATTCGTCTGCTGGCGGATGTAGCTGGGCGGAATATAAATGATGTCGTTGGGATGAATGATCGGGTCGGCAACCTGCCCCTTGGAAAGCTTGACCTGATCGACCAGAATATCGACACGCTTGCCATCTTCGGTGCGCAGGATATGCATCTTGGAGCGGGCGGCTATCTGCGTAATGCCGCCGGCCTGGGAGAGAGCCTGAAGCAATGTCATGTTCTTGATCATGCCTTCGCCCGAGATACCCGTGGCCTGGCCGACAGTAATCACACCGCCGATGGGGAAGATTCCGGGGCGTAAGACTTCGCCGCCGACGAAGAAGACTCCGGCGTTGCTGACGTTGACGATGTCTCCCGGGCGGACCACGGTGTTCATGGCCTGGCTATTCGGCGCATCGGAGTCGAAATCCACCGAGGTTGGCAGATCCTCGCCGCGATGCAGGATGGTGAGGTGGCGGGAGGCCAGCCCGGTGAGACCGCCAGCCTGGGCGAGCACAAATGAGAGCGGCGCAGGGGCGAACATGGGAATGGCTTTGGGAGACTGCACCTGGCCGACAACATCCACAGTCATATTGACCGCGGATAGGACATCGACGGTGACATTGGGTGACTTGACGATTCCCTTGTCGCGAAGGGACCGAATAATGGCGCGTTCAAGATCTTGGGGAGACATGCCGGCCACGCTGATCGTTCCCGCGTAGGGCAAGTGTACCGAGCCGTCGGGTCCCACATGCACCTGAACGCCCTGACCCAGCTCGGGGAAGTCGTACATGCGCACATTGAGCTGATCTCCGGGAGACAGGCCCGGGCTCTGGAGTGTGCCTGCCGGCGGCGCCGATTCCTGAGCCGAAATCAATACCGGGAGCATCACAACGCTAGCAAGAATCAGGCTGGTCAATTTCACGGGAGAATGGTCACCTGTTTCAGTTTGGGGTTCGTGGCTGGCCGTCGTTTGCGCGCGGTCATCAAATCCTGATCAGGTTCGTGCACTTCCAGAGGTCGAGTACCTGCGTTCCAACGCCTATCTTAAAGATACCATGAGGCCTCTGTCATGCGGCAAAACTGCGCCTGGATCGGCCCGGGCCAGTGTCGTGTCCCATATTGGGGCTGTATTATGCGCCATTTGTGTCACGCGCCCTTGACACTACAAGGCGCACTTCGGTAACGCTGAGCGGGCCTCAGGGATCAATTCAGGGTCAATGCGCGATCCGGTCCTTGAGCTTCAGGAACGCGCGCTCGTAGGTATAGAACGACAGCGAAGCGGCGGCCAATGTACCTGTCATTGCGACGACGAACAGCAGAGCAAGTCTGGCATTGCGGTCGAGGCCAGGCGCAATGTGGTCCGTGATCCAGAGAAACTCCCAGTGCAGGAACAGGTGATAGACGTAAACTCCGTAGCTGATCTTACCCAGCCAGCGCAGAACGGGCAGATCAAAAAAGCTCTGCAGAATCCCCTTTCGCAACACCAGGCCGATCATGCTGGCAAAGACGATGCTGCTGAGAGCCAGACCGGCAATGCACCACCAGCCGGAGCTGGAATCGCCGTCGGGGAAGAGAATGCCCAGCACGATGAGAATGGCCAGACCAACTCCGAAGACATAAGGCAGACGCTGAAATAACCGGACTCTCTCCTCCGCGCTTCCACGGATAGAAAGCGCCAGATAGGCGCCGGCCAGCAATTCGCCCGCGCGGCCGAAGAGAAAATACGAGCCCCATTCGGGCGAGTGCATTGCCACGGCGGCAGCCCTGAAAGCCAGCGAAAGTACCCACAGGATCAGTATCATCCGCTTTGCTCCTAGGCGCTTGCCCGCGAACAGCGCGAGCAGGAAAGGCCAGATGAGATAGAACTGCTCTTCGACGGCTAAGCTCCAGAAGTGAATGAGCTCGACCCGCACAGGCTGCGGGGGTAGCTGGCCGACAAAATAGGGCAGATCCCGCAGGTACAGGACGTACGACCATAGATCGATGATGAGGTGTGAGGCGGGAATGCCGATGCATAGATACACAACCGCTGCGATGGCGATAGCGAGGTAATAAAGAGGAAAGATGCGCAGCGAGCGCCGGATGTAGAAGCGCTTCCACCAGCCCGGTTTGTGATATCCGTCCCAGAGGATGCCGCTGATAAGGAAGCCCGACAGGGCGAAGAAGAGCGAGACGCCCAGCCACCCGAAGTGAAGAACCACGCCCATCAGGTGCAGCGGCGCAAAGGAGGATTGCGTGCCCCCTCCGTAGTGAAAGAGAACCACCGACAGCGCAGCGATGCCGCGAACCCCATCCAGGGCGGGGATGTGCCTGCGAAAGTCGACCTCCGGCGCGGGCTTGGTTTGCAATTCCCCTCCTGACACTGTGGAAACAGGCATAGGTGCGGCTATTTGAGCCCCAGGGCTTTGTAGACTCCCTGGGCAGCGTTGTCGAGGTCGTAGCGCCGGTTGTAGCAGTCGAGCGCGCGTTGCCGCATGGCTGCGAGCTCTCCCGCAGAAAGCTCTTGAAAGCGTTCGATAAGACGGACAGTCCCCTCGGCCGTGTCCGCCTCCATCAGAGCCGCTCCGTCGGCAGCGACATCGGCAGCGATATTGACCTTGTCGGAGATGAGCGGGATCACTCCGCAGGCGAGAGCGTCCGCGACGGCAATGCCAAAGTTTTCCTGGTGCGAGGGAAGGATGAAAGCTTCGGCGCCGTAAAAGGCTCCCCACTTGGCATCGCCGCGCAGCATGCCGGTCCAGGTGAGGCGGCTGGTAATTCTCAGGCGCTCGGCCTGGGCCTTGAGCTGGCCAACCCAGTTCGATTCGTCAGGCCCGGCAAGAACCAAGTGCAGATCGGAACGGGCTGCCTGAGCGAAGGCATCGAGCAGCAGATCGCAACCCTTTTTGGGGTGAATACGGCCCAGAAACAGCAGATACGGACGATCCTGAAGCTCAGGCCAATCCTGAAAGAAACTAGCCTTGAGGGCTGCCGGATCGCCGCTCGGCCCCATGGTTCCATAGGGAACGACGACACCGCGAAATCGCCGAAATGGGAACCCGATGCCGGCCACGCGCTTCTCTTCCTCGCTGGTGAAGCAGACAGCCTGGGCGCTGTTGAGGGTGCGGTGCTCCTGCAGAATCCAATAGACGAGCTTTTTCAGGTGCTTGAGAGGATAGCGGTCTTTGAAATAGGGATCGAGCATGCCATGGGCAAAGACCACGTAGGGTTTGCGCCCGGCGATCGTCTTGCGGGCCGCCACCCCGTGATACTGCCAGACTCCGTTGACGATGACTCCATCGAAGCGCTGATAATTAGCCTCCAGCCAGCGGTCGAGGGCCGGGGAGTAGAAATAGTTGGCCTTGGCCGGCCCGCAGGCGTGGACCGGGCAGTTGACCAATGCCTGGTAGGCATCGCCGGCGGGGCCGTCGGCAGGCCCATCGATGGTCGCTACCTCGACCTCATTGCCGGCCCGCTGATGCGCGCGAACGAACATGCGCACCGACTCGCTGGGGCCGCCCAATTCAGGATTCAGGGTGCGCACCACGTGCAAAAGCCGCATATGGCCCTAGTATACCGGCGTCCCCGCGGGAACTTGAGCCCCTGCGGATCGCTCCACGCTGTGCGGCTCGGGCTCATGCACCGGCAGCCCGCGCGCTGATTTCGCCGGGCCGTCTTCACCGGATCAGATGAGCGCGTTGTGCAGCAGGGTGAGTTCGGCAGGTGTAAAGCGGCATTGTTCCACAGCCTTCACATTACTGATCAGGCTGGACTTACGCATCATCGATGGAAGCACGGCCGAGATTCCGGTGCCGCTCAGAATCAGGTTCAGAAGCAACTCCGGCATAAGCTGCGGATCGGCAAGATCTAGCTTGGCATGCAGCTCCGGGGGCACGCCGGGCGAGCTTCTCAGGCTGGCGATCCTGGCGGAGACAGAGGCAACTCCGGCTGGGCCGCCATAGGGATGGTTGGCAACCAGGAAAAGCCTTTGCGCCTCAGGCGTTTGCGTCTCGCGGACAAAATCCAGGCAGCTCAGGTTGAGCGCAAATTGCGCCGTGGTCAGCATGGGCGGCTGCCTGCGAAAGGTCTCGGCGATCACCGCATGATCGGCGGAGATACCCGCCATGCGGACCTTGCCGCTCTCCACCAGGCGCTGCATGGCTTCGAGCAGGTCGTCCTGATCGAGAACGGACATCGGGGCGGCGTGCATGATCAGCATGTCGACGTAATCGGTCTGCAGCTCGCGCAGGCTGGTTTCGAAGGACTCCCGCAATACGGACAGTGAGAATTGCCCTGAGACGCTTTGCCCCGCCGCCTGTTTGCGGGCATGTTTGCGCAGGCCGGGAAAGACGCGGATGGCGGCCTGGGCCAGCGGCTTGACCTTCTGCTTCCAGCCGCCGCGCGTGGGCAGGATGCCGAATTTGGTGCAGATCACGGCTTTGTGACGCCGCCCTTTGAGAAAGGTTCCGAGAAGCCCTTCGCTCTCGCCATAGCCGTAAGAGCGTGCGGTGTCGAAGAAATTGATGCCGGCATCTTCGGCGGCGGCGAGCGCCTGGATCGAGTCGGCCCGGCCAACCCGGCCCATAAGGGGCGCACAGCCGAAACCGAGCACAGAAACTCCCGACGCGATTTCCGGTGCGGTTCCAGACGCCGGGCCAGCGCTGGGAATGGTGAGATCGGCGAAGCGCATGGCATTACGCTACTACAGTCCCACAGCCCGGGATGGACCTGTCAGAACAGCCGCAGCCCAAAACAACTACGGGCAGATCCCCTCCCCCGAAGGAATCTGCCCGTAGTTGAAACGGCTGTCTAAGATGAGCTGCCGAATTTGGTTAGAGTGCCCAGACTGGTGCATTGCCGAGGATAGCGGCGCCGGAGAAAGCGATGGGGCCGTCCCACGCGGGAACCAGAAACCCTTTGACAGGATGTACATCTGCTCCGGGACCTGCATGGTGATGATGGCGCAGGGTCGACTCGATTTCGCGCAGAGCTTCTCCGCGCTCCATCCGGGTCTGACGTTCCCAGAACATCGCAAATCCCTGGCCGCATACGCTGCAACGGGTCTCAACTGCCGATTCGGTGCTCTTTAGAAGTACCTGCATTTTATCTCTCCCTTGCTGTTGGCCTCATCGGCTCCAGCGACTCTTTGAAAGTAATTTCCGTAATCGAATCGCGACATTCCACTACTGGTGCCGGTTGCAATCTTGTGGGTACCGGCCGCTCACCGTTTAGGATGCGCTCCGAGGTTACCTGGGTTAGTTCCGTACCCATTGGCTATACCGGAAAGTGCGACGCGGACCGCGATCGTTACAGATTCGCGGGGTTAAGAAAGATAGCGAAGCTGACGCAGCCGCGGCCGGGAACCATCCGGCGCGCCCAAATCGGGCGGACGCCTTTCTCGCCCGGTTGTTTTGCTTCTTGTATGTCCGAAAGAGTGGAACCCCGGCTTGCATGGCCGTGGGCAAAGTGCAAAGCCGGTATATCCTGAGAGGTTGCCGTGGAACGATTTACCGGCAGCAAATTGCAAGGACAACGACCTCTCATCATGAGCACGCAGACAATTGCCGTACATTTGCCCGATGGGGCTATTCGCGAGGTGCCTGTTGGCACCACTCCGCTGGAGATTGCCAACGCAATCTCGCCGCGCCTTGCCGCTGTTTCCGTGGTCGCACGGCTGACTCCGCTCGCTGCGGAAAAAACTGCCGCGGACACGACTACCGAGAGCGAAGAAGTTGACAGCGACGCCGCGATGTATGGCGCTGCAGACAAAGCTGCTCCACGGCTGGTCGATCTCTCCACTCCGCTGACCGAGGACACGCAGCTCGCACTGATCCGAGAGAACGATCCCGAGGCTCTCAAAGTCGTCCGCCACTCAGCCGCGCATGTGATGGCGACGGCGGTGCTCGAACTATTTCCGGAGACCAAGCTGGGCCACGGTCCGGCGACCGATCAGGGATTTTTTTACGACTTCTATCGCGAGAAGCCCTTCACACCCGAAGATCTCGCTGCCATCGAATCCAAGATGGCCGAAGTGATCGCGCGCGACGAAAAGTTCGTTCACGAATACGAACCCCGCGAAGAAGCTCTGGCGGAATTCGAGCGTGATGGCGACTTCATGAAGACCCACTTCGTGACCAAGTTCACCCATCCCGGCGACCAGGTCAGCTTCTACCGCAATGGCAGCTTTGTCGATTTCTGCCGCGGGCCGCATGTGCCTTCGACAGTCCGCGTGAAAGCCGTCAAGGTCACCAACCTCGCCGGAGCGTACTGGCTGGGCGATGAGAAGAATCCGCAGCTGCAGCGCGTCTATGGAACCGCATTCTTCTCGCAGAAAGAGATGGACGCGCACTTCGCCCGCCTCGAGGAGATGGCCAAGCGCGACCATCGCCTGCTGGGCAAGCAGCTCGACCTCTTCAGCATTCAGGAGGTCGCAGGAGCGGGGCTGATCTTCTGGCATCCGCGAGGCGCCATGATCCGCAAGATCATGGAGGACTGGATGCGCGACGAGTGCCTGCGCCGCGGCTATCAGCTGGTCTACACGCCGCATGTCATGCGCCGCGAGCTGTGGCAGATCTCCGGCCACGAAGGCTTCTACTCCGGCAACATGTACACGCCGATGAAGCTGGACGACGCCGAATACCGGCTGAAGCCGATGAACTGCCCAGGGCACATCCTGATCTACAAGAATTCGCCCAAGAGCTATCGCGACCTGCCGGTGCGCTTTGCGGAGCTGGGAAATGTTTATCGTTACGAGCGCTCGGGCACCATGCACGGCCTGCTGCGCGTGCGCGGCTTTACGCAGGACGATGCCCACATCTTCTGCATGCCCAGCCAGATCGAAGACGAAGTCGTAGCCTGCATCGAGTTCGCCGAGGCTGTGCTCAAGACCTTCGGCTTCGCCGAGTTCAAGGTGGAGCTATCGACCTGGGATCCCAAGGACCGCGCGCACTATGCCGGTTCCGATGAGAACTGGGAGCTGGCCGTGAACTCACTCGAGCACGCGCTCAGCCGCAAAGGGATCGCCTACAAGACCATCCCCGGCGAGGCTGCCTTCTACGGCCCCAAGATCGATGTGAAGCTGGTCGACGTGCTGGGACGGCTGTGGCAGCTATCGACTGTGCAGTTCGACTTCAACCTTCCCGCGCGCTTTGAGCTCGAATACGTGGGCGAGGACGGAGAACGCCATCAGCCGGTGATGGTCCATCGCGCGCTCTTCGGATCGGTGGAGCGCTTCTTCGGCGTCCTCATCGAACACTACGCCGGAGCATTCCCGCTCTGGCTGGCGCCTGTGCAGGTAGGGCTGGTGCCGATCAGCGAGCGCCATCATGCCTACGCTGAGCAGGTGAAGACTGAACTTGAGGCCGTAGGAATGCGCGTCGAAATCGACGGCCGCAACGAGAAAATGAACGCCAAGATCCGCGACTTCGCCAACCAGAAGACCCCGTACATCCTCGTCATGGGCGACAAGGAAGCCGAAGCTCACGCCGTCAGTGTGCGCACACGCGCCAAAGGCGACCAAGGCTCCATCGCGCTGGCGGATTTCATTGCCAAGGCTAAGACGCTCATCGAATCGCGCTCGACGGAGTTATAAAGATCCTGCATCTGATGTTTGATGTATGATGCAAACAACACGCATCAGATG
>DATAZR010000044.1:0-6175 GCA_036271955.1 Acidobacteriaceae bacterium | reverse complement strand
ATATGAGTTTGTCGTGGCTGGTTATGTCGTCATGCCGGAACATATGCATTTACTTACGAATGAACCTCGGGTCTCGACGCTGGCCTTGGCGCTTCAGGTTTTAAAGCAGCAGACTTCGCGAAGATTAAAGCAGCAAGGCGCGGTGCAATTCTGGCAGCGGCGTTAATACGACTTCAATGTTTATTCAGGAGCTAAGGCGGTTGAGAAGCTTAAATACATGCATCGGAATCCGGTCAGGCGCGGGCTGGTGGAGAAGCCGGAGGATTGGCCCTGGTCCAGCTTTCGACACTATGCGACAGGGGAAGTAGGAGCGGTTGAGATTGAGTCGGAATGGACGGCGCGTCGGCGGGAGTTGAGGGCTTCGGGCGGAGACTTGTGAATCCCACCCTTCCGCACAAGACGCGGAAGGATGGGGCACCCCGATTGTTGTGATCCTGAGGTAGGGCCACCTCGCTGCATTTGCGAGTCCCACCCTTCGCAAAGGCGCGAAGGATGGGGCACCACTCGGTAGTGGTGATTCAATCATCAGCTAGATTCACGGAGCTTACACGCGGGAGACCTCTATGCCTAACTTCCGATAAGGTTCTACTGCTTCTTCGGTGGCGCCGGTGTCGGTGATCAGCATGTGGATTTCTGATAGCGGGCAGATGAAGGCGGGGCTAACTCTACCTAACTTGCTGGAGTCGGCGACAGCGATAACTTTCTTGGCCTGCTTGAGCATCTTGCGGAAGACGAGGGCTTCGTCGGCTTCGAGGGTGGTGGCGCCGCGTTCGATGTCGACGCCGAGGACGCTGAGGAAGACTTTGTCCATGTAGACGTCGTTGAGGAAGTTGAGTGCGGCGTTGCCGGTCAGCGAGAAGGACCAGGCCCAGGGGACCGCTCCGCCGGTGAGCGAGGTGCGGATGCCGGGCTGGTTGCAGAGCTCCATGCCGATGTTGATGGCGTTGGTGACGATCTGGATGTTTTCGCGATGGCGGAGGCTGCGGCCGATGTGGGTGGCGGTGGTGCCGGCGGTGAGGCCGATGGTTTCGTTTTTGAGGACGAGCTCGGCGGCGGCGACTCCGATGCGGCGTTTTTCGCTGGCGTTGCGTTGTTCGCGCGCCTGAAAGGAGCTGTCGTAGCGGAAGGGCTCGTAGAGGAGCGGCTCAACCAGCGTGGCGCCGCCGTGGGTGCGGCGGATGAGTCCGCGGCTTTCAAGGCGGGCTAGGTCGCGGCGTATGCTGGGAGCCGAGGAGCCGGCCTCGGCGAGGATCTCTTCGATGCTGGCGGTGCCGCTGCGGAGCAGGAACTTCATGATGCGCTCGGAGCGGGAGTTGAGGGTGGACATGACTTGCTTATTCCTGAGGAATTGAGGTCCCCATTCACTCTACTCCATCGAAGTGTTCATCGTATATTGCTTAAAATGGGCGGATCATTGATTGTATTCGTTTAATATGGTCAATATGGCGAAATTCCCGAAGTTTCGCCCTGGAAGGTAGGGACTCGGCCGTGGAACGTGTTTTTCCCCACGAGATGCTGCGCGAGATGTACGAGCAGCCGGAGGCGATCCGGCGGACGCTTGCGCTGTACACGGTGCAAACTGCGTCCGGCCTGGAGCTGAATCCGGAGTTTTTCATTCCTCTCGCTCAGTGGGGCAACGCGCATGGCGAGGTGCTGATTCTGGCCAGCGGATCGAGCCGGCACAGCGGCCTTGCGGCGGAGATTTTGCTGGAAGACCAGTGCGGGCTGGCGGTCGACGTCGAGTATGCCAGCGAGTACAGCCTGCGCGGGGGCAATCCCAACTCGAAGGATCTGCGCAACCCGAGCGTGATTGTGCTGTCGCAGTCGGGGGAGACTTCAGACACGCTGGCCTCGCTGCGTGAGGCGCGGCAGCGCGGGCAGAAAACGCTGGCGATCACCAATGTCGAGGATTCGACAATGGCTCGCGAGGCCGATCTATCGATGCCGCTGGGGGCCGGACGGGAGAAGGCGATTCCGGCGACCAAGAGCTTTACTTCGCAGCTTACGGTGCTGGCGCTGCTGGCGTTGTATGAGGGCGTTGGGCTGACGCTGCTGAAGCCCGAAGTGTTGGCGCAGCGGCTGCGCGAGCTGGCGGCGGTTCCGGATGCGGTTGAGGCGCAGCTGGATGGCTGGGAGACGCAGATGGCGGTGCTGGCGAACAAGTACCGCGATGCTTCGACCTTTCTGTATCTGGGACGCGGGATTCACTATGCGATTGCGCGCGAGGGTGCGCTGAAGCTGAAGGAAGCTTCGTATATTCATGCCGAGGGCTATCCCACGGGCGAGCTGAAGCATGGTCCGAATGCGCTGGTGAGCGAATCAGTTCCGCTGGTGGTGCTGGCGACGGTGGACCTGGCCGATGCAGGCTCGGTGCTGCGCTACGAGAAGACGGTGCAGCTGCTCAAGGACATGAAGGCGCAGGGTGCGAAGGTGATTGCGCTGGCGAATGTCGGCGATGACGAAGTGGCGGGGCTGGTTTCAGATTGCGTGTTTATGCAGCCTGCGCCGGAGCACCTGCTGCCGATTTCCGAGGTGATTCCGCTGCAGCTATTTGCGTACTTCATGGCCATCGAGCATGGGGTGAATGTGGATCATCCACGGAATTTATCGAAGGCTGTGGTGGAAGCAGTGAAGCTCCCGCTCTGATCGGGTCTCTATTTACTTTTTTGTGTTTGGAGCGACCCGGACTACGTCCATCCTGGCGCAGCCAAGCTCTTCGGCAATACGCGATGCGGAAACCGGATCGGTGCCGAAGTTGCGCATCAGCTCCTGCTTGAATTTCAGTAGATCGGGATAGAGAAAAATCTGGCAGGCGCGCGCGTCCACCACATCGCCGGTCTGGATGCGGATGGAGTAGGAATGGACCAGATTGCCGTCGCTGTACAGGCCGATGGTTTTGTATCCGGGGTGCAGCTGCTTGCCGTCCGGAGTATGCAATTCATCGAGAAAGGTGCCGTCGGAGTCCAGGCGATAGCCTTCGTCGCGCGCAGCCATCGATGCGACTCGCACCTCTTCCGACGTTGGAATGGAGTAGAGGCGAAGCGGATCGGCCTGAAACGACAAGACGAGTGGAGCAATGGCGGCAAAGAGCAACAAGATGGCACCCCGTAATCTTAGATGCCTTTCGAGCCCCGTCCCGATGCCTCAAAGCCAGCTACGAAAGCATTTCCCCGTGTCCGGGCCGACGGTTTGGGAAAACGCGTATATGGAGGGCGGGTCAGGCTGGAGTCGCGAGAAAGTCGAGCGCGCGGGCCAGATAGGGCTTCAGATCGGCGCGGCTGACGACGGCGTCGAGAAAGCCGTGTTCCAGCAGGAACTCGGAGCGCTGAAAGCCTTCTGGGAGCTTCTGGCGGATGGTCTGTTCGATGACTCGGGGGCCGGCGAAGCCGATCAGCGCGCCGGGCTCGGCAATGTTGAGGTCGCCGAGCATGGCGAAGCTGGCGGTGATGCCGCCGTAGGTCGGGTCGGCCAGCAGGCAGATGTAGGGAATTCGCGCTTCGTCGAGCTGGGCCAGGCCGGTGGCGATCTTGGCCAGCTGCATGAGGCGGACAACGCCCTCCATCATGCGCGCGCCGCCGGATGCGGAGACGATGACCAGCGGGTGTCCTGTGGCGAGAGAGCGGTCGATGGCGCGGGCGATGAGCTCACCGACGACTGCGCCCATGCTGCCGCCGATGAATGTGTATTCCATGGCCGCGAGGACGACTTCATGATCGGCGATCTTGCCGAGTGCGGTGACCAGAGCGTCGTTGAGACCGGTATGCTTCTGGGCCGAGGCCAGGCGCGATTTATAGCTCCGGATGTCGGTGAATTTCAGAGGATCGGTAGAACGAAGGTTGCCGTCGACGATGGTGTAGCCCGGCTCCAGCAGCATGTCGATGCGCTGCAGCGCCCCGATTTTGAAGTGGTAGTTGCATTTGTTGCAGACGTAGAGATTGCTCTCCAGCTCGGCCTTGAAATGGATGGTGCGGCAGCGATCGCACTTGACCCACAGGCCCTCGGTGCGGATGCGGCTGGGCTCGCCGTCGTCAGAAACAGGGGCAAAGGTCGATTCCGCGCCGAAGTCGTCATCGGGCTCGCCGTTAGGCTCGCCATTATCGCCGGGTTGGAGATTCGAGGTGGGGCGCTTGAACCACGACATACCGATCCATTGTAAATGGGCGGGGTGCGAGGAGCCTCCGGCAGGCTCCTTCTCTACCAGGTGTAGTGGACCGAGTAGGTGAGAGTCGCGGCGCCTTTGGCCGGGACTGGAACTGCGAACTGCAGGGTGTGGCTGTCGAGCTTGGTGTAGTCGGAGGACTTTTCCGGAATGCGCCAGTTGTCGCCACGGTAGAGGTGTTCGACGACGTTAACGGTGACCGGCTGGGCTTTCTGGTTGGTGAGCTTGATCTCGAAGGTCTCATCGAGATTGCGCGCTGTCTGGTTGACGTGGAAGTCGGTCTGGCGGCGCGCGCCCTTGATGTCAAAGGCGTTGCCGGTGGCAATCTTGACGGTGTTTTCGGTGGGCGTGTGGTTGATGGTGCTCTCGCCCACGAACTCCATCTGGCCATCGGAGTCGCGCCGGTAGAGGCGGATGCGCCCGGCGGGCAGCGGGATGCCGAGATGATTGGCTTCCGAGTTCTTGAACTGCTCCTGGATCTGGACCTTGGTAGCTCCGGGATTGACGCCGTAGTTGGGCTGGTCGATGAAGCTGTTGTTGTAGTTGGCCCAGGGCTGCAGGTTCTCCGCCGCTCCGTCGTAGACATAGCTGCGGGTCAGGGTGACTCCGCTGGCCTCGATGAACTGGATCTGCTTGATCTCGCTGTCGCGCAGGCTGGTGGTGCGATTGAGGTCGTAGAGGTGGAAATCGTCGAAGGCTTTCTGGGTGACCTGGGGCTGGACTGCGACGCTGGCGGCCATGTCATACATCCTGCTTTTCAACATGCCGTTGAAAGTGGGCTGGACGATCTTTGCCACGTCCCCGGCCATCAGTTTGATGCGGGCCTGGGGGAAATCCGTGCCGCTCTGGTTATGGATGGTGACCCAGCCGAGGACGTCGGCCTTGTCCTCGGTGGTTGCGCCGGTGGATTCCGGGGCGACGATGTTGTAATTGGCCTCCCAGCTGAGGCCGCCGGTGATGTAGGCGAGTTCGGCGGCAAAGTGCTGCGCGGCCTGGGAAACGATCTGCCAGCGCAGTGTCGGCTTGAGCAGCAGGCCGTCGGTCGAGGCGGGGAAAAGCGGCGTTCCGGGGAGCGCGAACTGCATCTGGCCGTTGACTTCGATCAGCGGCTGGTTCTGCTGATACTGGCCGTCGATCTGTATGGGTGCACGGGGTGCGCGGAGAATCTTGCCTGGAACCGTTGGTCCGGTGACCCACTTGCCGTCGGCGAAAGTACTGCTGCCGGTCTGGAAGTTGATGGTCTTGCCTTCGAACTTCTCCAGCAGCGAGTCTTGGCTGATGACGCCGGCGTCGTAGTTCTGCTCCTCGATGTGGAAGGCGTGTTTCGCGGCTGGATCGCGCAGCACGACCGAGTCCGGCTCAAGGCGGCTGGTGACCTGGGTGGTCGTGACTTCATTGGAGCCGGGGTGGAGATCGAGATCGACCTGGGTGCGGGCGACAGCGAAGTCCTGGTTGTAGATGGTGAGCGCTACCGGCGGCTCGGGCTGCTGGGCAGCAAGGGAAGCAGTGAGCGGAAAGGCAAGCAGAGCGAGCGGAAAGCGTATCGGCATGGAACACCTCTTGCGGGACGCCGGGTTCGAAGTTAAGCGTAGGACGCGGTGCGCAATGTTAGGCGAGCGATGACACGCGCTCGGGGCTGTAACTCGCGTTCAGGATTTTGGTTCGGGCGCGCTTTGGTTGCGCAGGTAGGCGTCGGTGCCGTCGATCCAGTCCTGGCGGGGCGGATTGAAGATGTCGAGATCGACGGTGTCTTCGAGGGCAAAGGCTTCGTGAGGGACGCTGGGAGGGATGCAGAGCACTTCGCCTGCGTGGACGATTACTTCGCGAACCACGACTTCGCGAGGCGTGGAGTCTCCGTGAGACCCACCTCCCTCATGCATCAGAAACTTGAGCGCGCCGGAGAGGATGTAGGTGATCTGCTCATTGACGTGGCTGTGCAGCGGGACGTGTCCGCCTTTGGCGAGCAGAACGCGGGCGACCATGGTTCCGGTGCCGACGATGAACTGGCGGCCGATG
>DATAZR010000043.1:0-15686 GCA_036271955.1 Acidobacteriaceae bacterium | reverse complement strand
TGCGAAAGCTCAGTCGGGCATTCTTATGTATGTCCATTCGATTCCTCCGAAGTTCCTAGTTGCTCGTCACAACCAGCTTCTCCGGTCTCTATCGAATGGACAACCTCTGGAAAGATCACAGGTGCCCCATCCTTGACGCGCTTTTGCGGCAAGGGTGGGATTCACTACCGTCCGAATCTCCACCACCCAAAATTCGCCTCACCCCATCACAATCACCGGCTGAAATAGCGTCCCCGCCACCCGCTTCGCTACCGCCACCAACTCCCGCTGCCCCGCAAACACCTTCACCATTCCCGCATCTGAAAACTCGGCGAGATTCGCCTGCCCGCCATTGCGCAGCTTTCCCAGTGCAGCCGTATCCGCTCCAACACAAGGCATCTCCGGCAGCAGCGTTCGCGGATGCACCATCGCCCGCTCAATCTCCGGCCCCAGTTCGCCGAGCGCTTCCAGAGTCCATGCCTGCTCCAGCGAAAACGCTCCGGCAACCGTCCGCCGCAGCCCGCTCAAGTGCGCCCCGCATCCCAGCGCCTGCCCCAACTCATGCGCCACCGAACGCACATACCCGCCCGCGCTCACCTTCATCTGAAAGCTCGCCGTATCCCCGTCGAGCCCCAAAATGGAAAACTCATGAATGACAATTGTCTTCGCCTTCAGCTCAACCGGCTTGCCTTCGCGCGCCAGCTTGTAAGCCGGCTTGCCGCCAATCTTCTTGGCAGAATACGCCGGCGGCATCTGCTCAATCTCCCCGTGAAAGGGAAGCGCCGCCTCACGCACCTGTTCCAGCATCAAGGTCGGCGCAACCACCACCCCGGCCACCTCGCCCTCGGCGTCATAAGTATCCGTAGCAAACCCAAACCGGATCGTCCCCGTATACGTCTTGTCTGCCAGAGAAAAGAACTGCGCCAGTCGCGTGTATTTACCCAGCACCAGCGGCAAAACCCCGGTAGCCATCGGGTCCAGCGTCCCAAGATGCCCAACAGACTTCTCGCCAGTTAGCCGCCGCACCCGGCTCACCACATCATGCGAAGTCATCCCACCCGACTTGTCGACAACCAATAACCCGTTCACCTATCCAGTCTATTTGCACGCACCAGCTTTGAAAGAACATGCGGCCAACGGGTGTTGTACAGCTATGATCAGGGCAAGCTGTATCTCCCCAGAAAAGATCAAGAAAGAACGATCATGCCCACGCGCCATCTCGCATTTCTCATCACCCTCGCTCTCCTGCCATCGACAGCTCTAGCCCAGCACGATCATCCGGCCACAACGGAAAAGCTCGGCACGGTCAGCTTCACCACCTCCTGTAGTCCCGCAGTGCAGCCACAGTTCAATCGCGCCGTAGCGCTCATGCACTCCTTTCAGTTCGCGCCCGCCATCGCCGCTTTCCACGCCATCCTCGACACCGATCCATCCTGCTCCATGGCCTGGTGGGGAATCGCTCTGAGCAACTGGGGCAATCCCTTCGGCTCCGGCCTCAAATCTCCCGCCCAGCTCGAACACGGCCTCCAGGCCATCGAACAGGCCCGCGCCCTGCATCCCAAAACCGAGCGCGAACAGGCCTACATCGAAGCCGTCGCGCATCAATTCACCGACACAGCAACAACCGACCAGCGCACCCGCATCGTCGCCTACGAGAGCGCCATGAAAGCCGTCAGCGCCGCCAACCCCGACGATACGGAAGCAGCCATCTTCTACGCATTAGCCATCGCCGCCGCCGCCGATCCAGCCGACAAGACCTACGCCCGCCAGCTTCAGGCCGGCAAGATCCTCGAAGCACTCTACGCCCAGCATCCCGATCACCCCGGCCTCGCGCATTACATCATCCACGCCTACGATGTGCCGCCACTCGCGGCACGCGCCGCCGCCGCCGCGCAGCATTACAGCGAGATCGCCCCATCCACGCCGCACGCCCTGCACATGCCTTCGCACACCTTCACTCGTCTCGGAGATTGGCAGGCCTCCATCGACGCCAACATCGCCTCCGCTGATTCAGCGCGCCGCGCAGGCCAACCCGGAGACGAACTCCACGCCAGCGACTACCTCGCCTACGCCTACCTGCAGACCGCCCAGGACAAAGCCGCACAGCAGGTCGCCGCAACTGCAGCCGATGTCTTCACACACTACGATTCCAAGCCAGCCGTCGCCGGCGCCGCAAGCCCCGCAGCCGCATACTTCGCACGCGCCGCCATCCCCGCGCGCTACTGTCTCGAACGACGCGACTGGGCCGCCACCGCAAAGCTGGAGCCAGTGGCCAGTGCCTACCCTTATACCGACGCTATGACCTACTTCGCCCGAGGCCTGGGCGCCGCGCACACCAAGGACACAGCCGCAGCACAGTCAGCCGTCGCTTCGCTGGGAGAGCTGCACGTCAAGCTCGTCAGTGCGAAGGAGACCTATTGGGCCTATCAGGTTGAGATTCAGCGGCAGGAAGTTACCGCATGGCTGGCTTTCGCACAGGGCCACTCCGACACGGCTTTAGCAGGTATGCGCTCTGCTGCCGAGCTGGAAGACAAGACAGAAAAGAACGCCATCACACCCGGCCCGTTAGCCCCAGCCCGCGAACTGCTCGGTGATCTGCTATTAGAGCTGAACAGTCCCGCCGAAGCCCTGAAAGAATATGAAGCGACCCTGGTCCATGAACCGAATCGCTTCCGCTCGCTCTACGGAGCAGCCCACGCTGCCAGGTTGGAAGGCGATCATGCGACCGCCCATATGTATTTTCAGAAATTGCTCAAGGTAGCCGAACACGCCGACCAACCCAGCCGCCCCGAACTCACCGAAGCTCTCGGCGGATAAGCCTATGCGAATCAATAGTATGAGCTGTAATGCTCAGCGTAGCCTCTCGCAGTAGCATCGCGAGAGGCGCAGTCGAAGGAGCTGCCGTTTGCTGGTTCTGGCAACCAGCTAGCGAAACTACAGGCCCACACCCGTCCCATGATGCCTGACCAGCGACAGGAACTCCGACCGCGTCGGCTGCTCGCGAAACACGCCCACCATGGCCGAAGTCACCGTCGTGGATTGCTGCTTCTCCACGCCGCGCATCATCATGCACATGTGCCGCGCCTCGATTACCACGCCCACGCCGCGCGGCTCAATCGCTTCCTGGATCGCGTCGGCAATCTGCCGCGTCACCCGCTCCTGCACCTGCAACCGGCGCGCAAACACCTCGATCAGCCGCGGTATCTTGCTCAATCCAATCACTTTGCCATTGGGGATGTAAGCCACATGCACGCGCCCCCAGAAGGGGAGCATGTGATGCTCGCACAGCGAGTACATCTCCACATCCTTCACGATGACCATCTCATCGTAGTCCACATCGAAGAGCGCGCCGCGCAAAATCTGCGTCGGGTCCATCTCGTAGCCCTTGGTCAGGAACTTCATCGCCTTCTCGACCCGGCTCGGCGTCGCCAGCAGTCCATCGCGGTCGGGATCCTCGTTGAACCGTCCGATCAGTTCGCGATACAGTTCCTGCGTCGAAAAGCCGCTCAGACCAGATTCCGCTTCCTGCAATGCCGCTGCGGACTTTGAAGACTTCGTTACAACCATCGGTCGCGCCATAGTCGTTTCCTTATCGTCGTGATCTTACTAACGCCGTGATTTGTAGTAATTGTTGCGCCACACACATCAAATGATTGCCATGATCCTGAATTGATGTTGCACCGGTTCAGACTTACGGAGTCGGCGGTCAATCACCCGCCCGAATACTCGAAAAAGTTGTTCTCTGTTTCCTCGATGCGAACCTTCTCCAGTATCGCCGGTTTCAAGGCAGAGGAGAGCAGATCGAAGATAGCGATACTTAGATTCTCCGTTGTCGACACCTTCTCCGCGAAGAGCGGATCGAGATTCAGGTTCATGTGGTCGAAGCGTTCCACCACTTCCTTGTGTACGACCGAATCGAGCGTCGCCATATTGATGACCATGCCAGTTTCCACATCGACCGGGCCAGCTATCGTTACTTCAATCCGGTAGTTGTGCCCGTGCCCATGCGGATTGTTGCACTTGCCAAAAGTCGCCTTGTTCGCTTCCTCAGAAAGCGCATCTGTATGCAGCCGGTGGCTGGCGCTGATGGTATAAGCGCGGGTAAAGTAAGCCTTCATCTTCAAACCTGCTCCCCGCGAAACTCGGCAAAGATGTCTGCGGTCTCGTAAACCCGCACCCGGCTCAACTTCGCGCCGCCCGCAGCCGTCACTGGCGCTTCCAGCCGCTTCCAGATGGCAATCGCCATGTTCTCTGTCGTCGGAATCGTCTCTGCAAACTCGGGAACTTCGAGATTGAGATGGCGATGGTCGTAGACATCCACGACTTCGCGCTCGATCACATCCTTGAGCCACTTCAGGTCGACCACAAATCCGCTCACCAGGTCGACTGCGCCGGTCACTGTGACCTCCAGCGTGTAATTGTGGCCATGACCGTTGCGGTTGGCGCACTTGCCGAAGACAGCCCGATTCTGCTCCTCCGGCCACGCCGAATTCCAGTAGTAGTGCGAAGCCGAAAATGTCGCCCGCCGCGTGAGCAGAATCATGATCTCTTCCTCATTCGATGCCATCCTACAACCCAAGTTTCACGAATAGGTGCCCATCTGAATGTCGCGGATTGCACAAACGATGTCCACCGATTGCAGATTGGCATGCCGTGGATTGCAAAAAAGCAGCCGGTTATTGCCATTGTTCCCGTCTGTAGAGCCACCCAAATATAGACGACGGCGAGCGAAATCGAGCCTAGACCTGATACGTCCGGCCCTTCCATCCGACCCGGTGCAACACCTTGTTCTGGAACCAGCTCGAGTACAGAAGCACTACAAACAGCGGCAGCGCCAGAGGCGAAATCGCACACTCCATCGCCGGGAAATTGGACTTTGCGACCCGCGCGTAAAATCGCCAGAGATTGCGTAGCCACACCAGCATCAGCAGCCATCCAGCGGTAAAGATGGGCACGTGTAATACGCCATAACTCCAATAGAGCCATGCAAGTACGGGCAGCCCAATCAGCAGCACAATATCCAGCACCCGCCACATTGCCAAGATCAGGCAGTTGCCAAACAGCAGCGCCAGATTCTTCGTCCAGCCCTCGACCATCGCCCCTACGCTGCGATACATCCGCGTTGAAAGCGCGTCGGCGGCATAGCGGAAGCGCAGCCCGACCTTGCGCCGTTTGGCCAGAAAAGCCAGTTCCACATCCTCCAGAATCTCGCCCCTCACCGCGGCATGTCCGCCAATCGCCTTGTAGGCCTCTCGCTTCGCCAACAGAAACTGCCCGTTCGCCGCCGCAATCCGCAGCTCGGGGTTGGAGACTTTTTCCGGCGGATAGGCAAGCGCTAACTCGCAGAAAATAAGCGGCATAAGGGCCCTTTGCCAAGCGCCCGAGACAAGTTGCTTGGGCGAGTACGACAGTACTCCGACGTTATGCTTTTCCGCCTCATGAATCGCCCGCCGCAAATTGCCAGGCTCATGCACGGTGTCGGCGTCGGTGAAAAGCAGCCAATGCCCGCGCGATTGCTGCGCTGCCGTCCAGCAGGCATTCGCCTTGCCGGTCCAGCCCGTTTCCAGCTTCGCCGGGTCGATTACCGTAACACCGGCAAAGCTCTCGGCAATCGCCCTCGTCCGGTCGGTTGAGCCGTCGTCGACCACCAGCAGCTCCCAGTCGCGGCCCAGCAAAAAGAACTCGTCGGACTGGAATACCAACGAGGCCAGGCACGCCGCGAGGCAATCTTCCTCGTTGCGCGCGGGCACGATGACGCTCAGCTCCAACTCACTCAATTCATTCGGCTTGAAATCGGACTGAGCTTCGGCGATCGCCTCAGGCATGGTGTGCGCGGCTCCCGCTCCGTATTATAGGTTTGTGGGCATCGGAAATTTCAAATCGAGCGCTTCGGCAATCGCCGGGCTGGCTCTGGCGCTTATGGCCGCCGGCTGTGATCGCGGCACGCATCCCTCGGAGATCGGCCACGCTGCGCCGGATTTCACGGTTGCCGATAAGGTCAGTTCGCTGCACCTGGCCAGCTATCGAGGCAAAGTAGTGCTGCTCAACTTCTGGGGCAGCTGGTGCGCGCCCTGCATCGCAGAGCTGCCTTCGCTGGAGCAGTTCCACCACGAGCATCCCGAATATCCGATCCTCGCTGTCAGCATCGATGAAGACGAGGATGCTTACCGGCGCTTCGTGGCCAATCGGCATGTGGACTTCACTACCGTCTGGGACCCGAAAGAGAGTGCATCGGCCTTGTACAAGACTACAGGCTGGCCCGAAACTTTCATCATCGACCGCAACGGCATGATCCGGCGCAGGTTCATCGGCGCGACGGACTGGAGCGATCCGGAGATTCTGCAGTTTCTAAAGACGCTCTGACCTCATTCCGAATCAAGAAGAATTGCTATCATCAGGAAACCAGAAACAGGAACTACACGCGAGGAATCATGACCACCGTAGACATCATCTTCCGCTACAAAGGCCAGCCCAGCGAAACCGCAGTCTTCGCACTCGGCAATGCACGCGAGGTCTACGGTATCCGGCGCCTTTTCTTTGACCGCGAAGCCAGTACGCTGCTGGTGGAATACGACGCCACGCGCCTGAATGCAGCGACGGTCACGCAACTGGTGCGACGCTCGGGCCTGGAACTGATCGAAGAGCTGCCGCTGATTCCGCCGCCTCCTCCCGAGCCTGAAGCTGCACCCGCAGCCGCGCCCAAAGCCTAGTGCCTGATTTGAACCAAAAGCAGCCAGTTGCGGGGTGAGCACGGAGGCGTTCCTAAACGCTCACAGCGTCCGAGGGTAAAGACTGTTTGATCTCTGTCAGATTCTTCCACGGATCGTTCTTAAGACGAGCCTTCCAAGTGTCGAAGTCCGCAACGTGGAAGACTGGGCGCTCATCAGCATTCAACTCCGACCACTTCAGCGGCATGGACACAGGCGCTCCAGCGCGGGCGCGAGGTGAGAAGGCGGCCACCGAGGTTGCGCCGCGCTCATTGCGCAGATAATCGACGAAGATTTTTCCCTTCCGTGCCGCTTTGCTCATCTTAGTCAGGTAGAGCGCGGGGTTCCTGCGCTCCAGCTCCAGGGCAATCTCATGTGCGAAGGCCTTGACTGTCGGCCACTCCTGCTCTGGGGTGATGGGAACGACGACGTGCAGGCCTTTGCCGCCGGTGATCTTAAGGAAGCTTTCAAGGCCCTTTTGCTTGAAGAGGCCGCGCACCTCGGCTGCGCTCTCGGCGAGGGTTGGCCAGGAGATTGCCTCATCGGGGTCGAGGTCGATCACGATGCGATCGGGGCGCTCCAGGTTATCGTTCTGCGAGCCCCAGGGATGGAGCTCGAGCACGCCCATCTGCGCCAGTCCGGCCAGCGATTCGCGGGTGGAGACCGTGATGTACGGCTCCGGCTTGCCGGTTTTCTTGTCCGGCACCTGTACGGTCTCGATGTCTTTGGGAAGCATCGCGTTGGTGTGCTTTTGGAAGAAGCACGGCGACGTCGAACCCTCCGGACATCGGACCAGCGAGAGCGGGCGATTTGCAATGTGGGGCAACAGGTGATCGGCGATGACCCAGAAGTAGTCGGCCAGTTGCTGCTTGGTCAGGCCTGATTCTGTGTCGAGTATCTTGTCGGGATGCGTAAGCCGGACTGCCGCGTGCTCCTGCGGTTCGGAAGCCGATGTCGCGGATTTTCGGGAGCGTGGCCCTGGATTAGATTTTGCAGCGGTGAGGCTTGTTGCGCTATGCGACGCCTTTTTCGTGGGCTGCTTGGCCGTGGAATGCACAACATCTTCGCGGCGCACGTCTTTGGCTGGCTTGTCTTCGCGCAGGCCTTTGAAGGCAGCTTGCCGAACCAGCTTGTCCTGGGTCCAGGTGGCAAAGCTTACCTGCGCGACCAGCTGAGGCTTAACCCAGATTGCTCCTCGCCGCGCTTCGGCGGGAGCCTCGTCGAAGGGCGATTGCTTGACCCGAAGTTTCTCCAACTGATCGCGCAAGATGCGATGGGTCTTCTGCGTGAATCCAGTGCCGGTGCGGCCTGCGTAGATCAGTCGACCTTTGGCATCGTAGTAGCCAAGAAGCAGCGCGCCTACGCCGTGTTTCCCATCGGAGGGCAGGGTGAAGCCGCCGATGACAAACTCCTGGTCGTAAGCGCACTTGATCTTGAGCCAGCTGCGCGACCTTCCGGAGACGTATTTGCCGCTGGCCTGCTTGGAGACGATGCCCTCGGCGCGCAGCGCGCATGCATGCTGGAAAATCTCAGTGCCGCTGCTTTCGAGATGTTCGCTGAGGCGAACGTCGGGGTGGGATTGGGACGCGATATTCAGCAGCTGGCTGAGCAGGCTCTTGCGCTCGATGAGCGGGGTGTTGCGCAGATTGCGCCCGTTGCAATGCAGCAGATCGAAGACGAAATAGGTCAGCACGTATTTCTCGCCTTCGCGAAACGCTGCCTGCAATTGGGCGAAGCTGGTGGACCCATTTTCTTCTAGAACCACTACCTCGCCGTCGAGGATTGCGCTCTCGACTGGCAGAGCTGCAACTTCAGCGGCGATGGCTGGCATGCGGCGGGTCCAGTCGAGGCCGGTGCGGGTCAGAAGCTCGACTTTGTTGCCGGATTTGTGGGCCTGGATACGATAGCCGTCGAGCTTGAGCTCGTGAATCCAGCCGGCCTGATCGAGAGGCTCGTCGCTCTGATAAGCAAGCTGAGGAGGGATGAAGGAGGGCAGCTTTTCTTTCGGGTAAACCTGCTCATTCCATTGCAGGGGCTGTGGCGTCTTTTGCGTGCGAGAGTTGGCGGGCTTCTTTGGCTTCACGGCTTTTTGCTTGGCAGGAGCCGGTTCGAGTGCTGGCGCGCTTTTCTCCGGTCGATTCGATTTCCAGGTGTGGTCGGCGTCGGTCGCGATCTGCTCCATGCTGCGGCCGGTGGCGACGCTGTCGGGCTGCTGCTCGGTGATCTCGGGCTCATCTTCGGTGTGTTCGTGGGAATCATGCTCTTTAATCAGCAGCCATTGCGGCTTTTCGGAGCTTGCCGCCTTGCCTCCCATTCGGATGAGAGCCCAGTTACCCTTCATCTTTTTGCCGTAGAGGGTGAATTTAAGCGAGCCATCGCGCAGGCCCGCATCGACGTCGGTATGGCCCGGCTGAGGCTGCCATGTGCCTGTATCCCACAGCATCACCGTTCCGCCGCCGTAGCCGCCTTTGGGGATGATGCCCTCAAAGCCGCCGTATTCCATGGGATGGTCTTCGACCTGGGCGGCTAGGCGTTTGTCTTTGGTTCGATAGCTGGGGCCTTTGGGAATGGCCCAGCTTTTGAGGACCCCATTCCACGCCAGACGAAAGTCATAGTGAAGGCGGGTCGCAGCATGTTTCTGAATGACGAAGGGCAGGCGCTCCGGTGCTGTCACTTTCTTCTTTGCAGATCCTGCGCCCGAGGCCTTTTGGCCTTCAGCACCTGACGGTTCGGGTGTGGTGCTGAAATCGCGCATGGAGCGATACCGCTCCAGCTGGGCATCGACGATGGCGGCGTTCTTGTTGCGGGTCGTATTGCGGGTTGTGGTGCGGCTTTTGGCAGTCATGGTTTATGCCGATCGATTTTGTGAGGATCGAGGTTTTTGCGAGGTGAGTGCCGTCTTACGCGGCGTCCGTTTGGCAGATGAAATCGAGGCAACCTTGGAAGCAACTCTGCTGCCCCGGCTGCTCCTGGAAGTGGCCTTTGGCTTCTCAGGGGATTTCTCACCTGGCGTGGCTCCGGTCTGAATCGACTTTCGCAGAGCATCCATGAGGTTGACCACCTTGGCAGGTTTTCGCTCCGGCTGGCCCTTCGGCACGGGAACATGTTTCACCTTGGCGTCGATCATGGCGCGCAGTGCGGCCTCGTATTCGTCGGTGAAGGCTTCGGGTTTGAATGTCGATGCCTTGCGCTGGATGAGCTCTTTGGCCAGCGAAAGCTGGTCGGCATCGACAGCCACGCGCTTGATCTCGCCGAAGTAGTCCGCCGGGTCGCGCAGCTCTTCGGCGTATCGCAGGATGTAGGCCATCATGCCCAGTTCTTTGTCATCGCTGGGGGCCTCAATCGCTACCAGGTGCTCGCGGCCGCCGAATGCGATCTTTCCCAGAGCCACTTTCTTCGTGGACTGCATCGCCTTGCGCACCACGGCAAAAGCCTCGCCCTGTGAGGGATTTTCAGGGGTGACGAAGTATGGCTTCTCGAAAAACTTCGGATCGAGTTCATGGCGGTCGATGAACTGCGCCGCATCGAGTGTTTGCCGCGAAGGGATGCGCAGGTTTTCGATGTCCTCGGGCTCGATCATGACGTACTCGCCCTTGCTGTATTCATAGCCCTTGACGATCTCATCGCTCGAGACGGGATCGTCCTCGGAGGTCACATTCTGATGCTTGATCCGCTCGCCGGTGCGCCGGTTGAGCTGGTGAAAGCGAATCTCGGATTTGGCCTCCGTGGCAGGGAAGAGCTGGATGCCGAAAGAGACCAGCGAGATCTGAAATTGACCGGACCAAAAGGGACGCGCCATGTGGAAAACTCTCCAATGGCTATTGGAAGCGCAGGCGGGAGAATGAGATGCTTGTTTCTCGCGCGGTCTTCGAGGTGTTTTGGTGGTGAGGCGGCGGCCGAACAGCCCCGCGCACCTGGCCCCGCGCCCATTGCCTTTGACCCGTTTTCTTGGTACTCTGATCAAGGTTCGGAAACGGACCCTCATGCGCCTATAGCTCAGCTGGATAGAGCGGTTGACTACGAATCAACAGGCCGGGAGTTCGAATCTCTCTGGGCGCACCATTCCTTCCTTCGATTTTCCAAAACCTTTCAAAATTTGATTTATGCGGGTTCAGTTGCCGCATGAACCTTAGAGCTCAGGCCACACTCCCCCTGCGGCCCGAGCTCTGAGGGGTATTGGTGTGTGCTGTGCAATTGTGGAAAGGCATTCGAGCGTAGCTCCAGTGAAGAATGCCGGGCCTACTTCCGCAACAGCGGAAGCAGCAATGGGAGCATATGCTCCGCGATCATCTGCGAGCCTTTTGGAGTGGGGTGAATGCCATCCTGCTGGATCGTGCCTGGCACGGTGTAGATGCCGTCATAGAGCATCGGCATCAGCGGCAGATGATGCTTCTTTGCGGCATCGCGATAGATCGCGTCGAAGGTGTGAATGTACTCCTGCCCGTAGTTTGGGGGTAGCGTAATGCCCACAAGCAGCACGCGAATCTTTGCAGCTTCAAGCGTAGTCAGTACCGAGTCGAGATTCTGGCGGGTCACATTGAGGGGCAGGCCGCGCAGGCCGTCGTTGCCGCCGAACTCGACGACGACAACATCGGGATGCTGCGCGGCGATCGAGTGCACGCTCGCTACGGCGTCCTTGGTTGTGGCGCCGCTTACGCCCTCGTTGACTACGCGGTAGGGAAGGGCGCGCTTGGCGAGCAGCCGCTCCAGTGCGGCTGGATAGCTCTGGTTCGCGTCCAATCCATAACCGGCGGTGATACTGTCGCCGAAGCAGACCAGTGTCTTCGCGGGAGGCGCGGCATACAGCGTCAGCGAGGCCGCACAGACGGCTAGCAGCGTAACAAGTCGTCTCAGATTCGCTTTGGGGCGTGTCGTCACCAGTGCAGTGTACCAACCAGCAACCGCGCCAACTGTTCTCCCGGGAACCCTCGGCGGCAAAACCGCGTAGCATCTAAGTAGAGAACGAAGATACAAACGGCCGCGGCTAACAAAGCCGACGGCCTGCCGAGCCGGAGAGAACTGGATGATTGAAGTTCGCGGTGTGCGCAAGTGGATTCAAAATGGAGCCAGGCGCGTTGAGATTTTGAAGGGCATCGACATCAGCATTCCCTCCGGCCAGTTTGTGGCCATTGTGGGAGCGAGTGGCAGCGGCAAGAGCACATTACTCGGCCTGCTCGCCGGCCTCGATACACCCAGCGAAGGCGAAATCTTCCTCGACGGCACGCCCATCCACAACCTCGATGAGGCACAGCTATCAGCTGTGCGCGGCAAAAAGCTGGGCTTCGTCTTCCAGTCGTATCAGCTTATTCCCACGCTCACCGCGCTTGAAAATGTGTTGCTGCCATTTGAACTCAACCTGCCCGGCAACGGCATCGAACGCGCGCGTAAGCTGCTTGCGCAGGTTGGTCTTGCTGAGCGCGAGGATCATTACCCTGTGCAACTCTCGGGCGGCGAACAGCAGCGCGTGGCGCTGGCGCGAGCCTTCATCATCGAACCGCCCATCGTCATGGCCGATGAGCCGACAGGCAACCTCGATTCGGTGAACGGCGAAAAGGTGCTCGAATTGCTGTTGAGCCGTAATGGTCAGGCCGGTACGACACTGGTGCTGGTAACACACGATCCGCAGGTTGCCGCGCTGGCTCATCGCAAGATCGTGTTGCGCGATGGCATGGTGGTTGAAGATGTTCTCGCCGCGGAAACAGTAGTCGCAGGCAGGATGCAGTAGATGGCCAATCGATCTCTTACATGGGCTCGCGCCGCGTCGATTGCAGGGCGCGATCTGCGCTCCGCTCCGGGCAAGTTCATTTTTGTTGTGCTTTCGGTCGCCGTTGGTGTAGCTGCGTTGGTCGGCGTGCGCGGCTTTAGCGAGAGCTTTCGTTCGACGCTGACGCGTGAGGCGCGATCGCTCATGGCCGGCGACCTCGCGGGCCGCACCAATCAGCTTCCGTCGTCAGCAGAACGTCAGAAGGTCGATGCGCTCAAGAGCCAGGGCATTCGCAGTACATGGGTCACTGAGACCATCTCCATGGCTTCTGTCCCGCCCGATCCGGTGCCGATTCTTGTTTCGCTCAAGGGGGTCGATCCAAACGAATACCCTTACTACGGCAAGGCTGAACTCGACCCCGACATGCCGCTTGCCTCGGCGCTTACCGATAACTCCGTTGTTGTCGCGGATGAATTTCTGATTCGCCTCAAGGCAAAAGTTGGCGACACGCTGCGGCTCGGCGGCCACAGTTTTCGCATCGCTGCGCGGCTTGTGCAGGAGCCAGACCGCATCACAGCGGGAGCAGGCATTGGCCCACGCGTGCTCATCTCTCGTCGAGCGCTTGATTCGACAGGTCTGATCTCCGCCGGCAGCCGTGCCAATGAGCGTCTGTTGCTGGAACTGCCCGCAACGATGCAAACCGCCTCGCAACTCGCCGCGGTACGCAAGCAGATCGAGGCCATCCTGCCTGAAGCGCAGGTAATGGATTTCCGCGAGGGCAACCCCGCGCTCACCGAAGGCCTCGACCGCGCTACCGCGATCCTCAGCCTCATCTGTCTTGTTGCGATGGTGCTGGGCGCGATTGGTGTGGCCATGTCCATGCATGCTCATCTCGAACAGCGCATGGACGTGCTGGCAATCCTTAAAGCGATCGGCGCGGGCTCGGGCGATTTGCTTCGTATTTTCCTGTTGCAAACCATGGGCCTGGGACTGGCGGGAGCCATTATCGGTGTGGCTGCGGGAGCAGGCGTGATGTTGGCGCTGCCCGCAGTCTTTGGCAATCTGCTGCCCGTCCATGCGCGGCTCGATTTCCCATGGCGTTCGTCTCTTGCTGGATTGGCAACGGGCCTGCTTACCACACTGCTCTTTTGCCTGCCGCCACTGCTCGATGTGCGCAAGGTTCGCCCGATTCTCGTTCTACGCAAGATGGTTGAAGAAGCGGAAGAGCGCGGCTTCGTGGCGTTTCTGCGCCGCTGGGGCCAGCGCAAATTGCAGATCGTTGCTGCGATCGTGATCCTCGTCGCGCTCACGGCCATTGCTGCCGCGCTAAGCGATTCGGCGCAGGTCGGAGTTTGGTTTGGCGTTTGCCTGGCTGCGATCTTGTTGGTCCTACTACTGCTCTCCGCTGGATTTCTACGACTCCTGCGCTGGCTGCTCAAACTGGTGCGCCTGCGTCTGCCGCAATTCCTGCGTCAGGGGCTCGCAAATCTTTATCGTCCGGGCAATCAATCTTCCGCTGTGCTGGCTGCGCTGGGCACTGGAGTGATGCTTATCCTCGCCGTCTACCTTATGCAGTCGCAGGTGCTGCGCGAGATCCAGGAGACAGCGTCGCCCAAGCTGCCTAACATCTTCCTCATCGACATCACCACCGACGAAGTGCCGGGCATCATGCAGTTCTTCCACAACCAACCCGGCATTCAAAATCAGCTTGAACTGATGCCTAACGTCAACGGCCGCTTCGTGTCGCTCAACGGTGTGCCGCTCGACAATCTCAAGGTCGAACACTTCCCCAAGCGCATGCTTGAGAGCGCAGCCTTCAGCTGGTCTGATGTTGCGCCCGCTGGCGACAAGATTCGCCAAGGCAAGTGGTGGACCGATGCGAACGCACGCGAGATCGCTATCGGCGAAGGCACGGCCCAGCGCATCCATGTTGGCGTAGGCTCGGCGGTCGAGATTGAAGTGGATGGCAAGTCGATGCCGCTTAAGGTTGCAGCTATCTTTCGCGCTGATGAGCAGCATCTCTTCGGGCGCAGCAATTTTCTATTGCCATCCGGATTGCTCAAAGACGCGCCGGCGGTCTGGTATGGCGGCGCGAGAGTTGATTCGAAACAGGTGGCATCGATCGAACGCTCACTCTTCTCGGCGTTTCCAACTGTCACCGTCATCAACATTGCCGATGTGCTCGACCGCATTGAAGGTGTCGTGAATCAGATTACCTTCGTTGTCCGCTTTCTCGCAGGGTTTTCGATCTTTGCCGGCCTGATGATTCTAGCTTCGAGCATCGCCAGCACGCGCTTCCGCCGCACTCGTGAAGCTGTCGTGCTCAAGACGCTGGGAGCCACGCGCGGACGCATCATTCGCATCTTCTCGGTTGAGTTCAGCGTACTCGGTTTGCTTGCCGGTTCCGTTGGAGCGGTATTCGCCAATCTGCTGACGCGCATACTGCTGCGCAAGCTTGAGGCGCAGTGGCACTTCGAATGGCGCGCCACATTGATAGCCTTGATTGGCACGGCGATTCTTGCTGCTGCCACTGGATGGCTCGCGAGCTATCGCATCTTAGGCCTGCGCCCGCTCGAAGTGTTGCGAGACGAATAGGTGATGACTCAACGTTTGAACGCAGGTTCGCTCGATAGGACCGACGGCTTATCCTGATGAACTTTCGGGATGGTGCGAATTTCCAGTGCTGTGGCGATCAACCCAAGAAACAAAGAGAAGAAGATAAAGAGCATTCCGACCTGCCTGATTGCATATATATGCCGATCAAGCCCTTTACCTTCGGCGGAAACGCTCTGCCAATAGCCACGCGGATAGCTATACTTTCGCAAAAACTCCGCGACAGCGTTGGGCCTCCTTACACTCATGATCCCAATGACAAAGAAAATGAGAAGATTGAAGACACAATCCACGAAGACATGAGTGTTCAAAGTTCCTCCAGGCGTCAAGGGACTAATCTACCTAAGTTACATCAGAACTCGTCGTCACCTTCTGCCTTCGGCAACTCATCGTCTTCGCGTGCAAACATCACGTAGAGAGTTGGCAGCAGGAAGATGCCGATGACCAGGTTGGCCAGTAGGCCGCCAACGATTACGATTGCGAATGGCCGCTGCGAATCCGATCCGATGGCATGAGAGAAGGCTGCCGGCATCAGGCCAAGGGTAGCCACAAGCATGGTCATCATGATTGGACGCAGTCGAAGCACAGCGCCCTCGACGGCAGCCTCAACCACATGGCCATGCGTCGACTCTTCCATGCCCCTGCGCCGCGCCCGGAGCTGGTTGATGAATTCGATCATGATG
>DATAZR010000042.1:0-33140 GCA_036271955.1 Acidobacteriaceae bacterium | reverse complement strand
AGCACGCTGCCGGTCGATGAGAATCTGTCGCAGACCGGGCGCGTGATGGAGGTGCTCAGCGAGCATCTTTGCCAGGGATGGCTCGAAGGCTATCTGCTTACCGGGCGGCATGGATTCTTCTCCTGCTATGAGGCTTTCATTCACATCGTGGACTCGATGGTGAACCAGCATGCGAAGTGGCTCAAGGTCACGCGCGAGATTCCCTGGCGCAAGCCCATCGCATCGCTCAACTATCTGTTGACCTCGCATGTATGGCGGCAGGATCATAACGGTTTTTCGCACCAGGACCCGGGCTTTATCGATCATCTGCTGAACAAGAAAGCGGACCTGGTACGCATCTATCTGCCACCCGACGCGAACACGCTGCTCTCGGTAGCCGACCATTGCCTGCGCAGCCGCAACTACATCAATCTCATCGTGGCCGGCAAGCAGCCTGAGCCGCAGTGGCTCACGATGGATGAGGCAGTGCAGCACTGCATAGCTGGGCTTGGCGTGTGGAAGTGGGCATCGGATGAAGGCGAGCCGGATGTGGTGATGGCCTGCTGCGGCGATGTACCCACGCAGGAGACTCTGGCCGCGGTGATGCTGCTGCGCGAGGAGGTTCCGGATATCAAGATTCGCGTGGTGAATGTCGTAGACCTGATGACGCTGCAGCCGACGTCGGAGCATCCGCATGGACTGAGCGATGAGGAGTACGACCGCGCATTTACCAGGGACAAGCCTTGCATCTTCGCGTTTCACGGCTATCCATGGGGTATTCACCGGCTTGCATACCGGCGGCACAATCATGACGATCTGCATGTGAGGGGCTATAAGGAAGAGGGCACGACGACGACACCCTTTGATATGTGCGTACGCAATAACATCGATCGCTATCAGCTGACAATGGACGCGATCGTGCGCACGCCGCGGCTGGCGCATCTGGCCGAGGCCGCGCGGCAGCGTTACTCCGAGCAGATTCAGCGGCATCGTTTGTATGTTGCCGAGAACGGTCAGGATCTGCCGGAGATTCGTAACTGGAAGTGGGCGGCGCGATAGTAACAGCTGTGTTGAGGAGTTGATATGGCTACTGTGCCGAAGCCAGTGCTGGTGTTGAACAGCGGCTCTTCCTCGATCAAGTTCTCCGTGTATGAAGCTGCGGGAGAGCAACGCCAAAAGCTGCTGGAAGGCGAGCTTGAGGACATTGGCGCGGGAACAAGTGGCGGCGCTAAGTTCTGGATCAAGTCGTGGCTTGATGGCTCTGGGCCGGATGATTCCGACAGAAAGAAGATTGTCGATGAGACGCCGGATGCCCCGGACCTGAATGCGGCCTTTGCGCTCATCTCGAAGGCGCTCACGCAGTCGCCGTTTCCGCGCCCTGTAGCCATAGGCCATCGCATGGTTTGCGGCGGTCCGACGGTTACGGAAGATCAGCGTCTGACGCCGGAACTGATCGCCGAGATGGAGCGATATACCTCATTCGCGCCGCTGCATGCTCCAAGCGAAATTTACATCATGCGGCAGACGATGCAGCTCTTTCCCGATGTGCCGAACTTCGTCTGCCTCGACAGCTGGTTTCATCGCGATCTGCCAGAGGTGACGCGGTATCTGCCGATCCCGATTGAGTATCGGGAGATGGGTGTGCGGCGCTTTGGTGCGCATGGGCTGTCGTATGAGTCGATTGTTGCGCATCTCCGAAACGAGGGCCAGATACCTTCGCGCCTCATCGTTGCACATCTAGGCAATGGCGCATCAATCTGTGCGATTCGCGATGGGCAGAGTGTCGATACTGCGATGGGGCTCACTCCTACGGGCGGCATCATCTCTGGGTCGCGGCCAGGAGACATGGACCCCGGCGCTTTGTTGTTCATACTGCGCAAGATTGCGGAGAAGCCGGTCAAGGCCGATGACGCTGCTAAAGAGCTGGAGTCCATTGTCAACAAGAAGTCGGGCCTGCTGGGAGTCAGCGGACTCACCAGCGACATGCGCACGCTGCGCAAAGCAATTGCGGAGGGCAACTCCGCAGCGCGACTGGCTGTGGATCAGTTCACATACACAATTCGTAAGTTCATCGGCAGCTACATCGCAGTGCTGGGCGGGTTGGACATGCTGGTCTTCACCGGCGGCATCGGAGAGAACGATGCTGCGACACGTGAAGAAGTCTGTGCGCGGATGGATACACTGGGGATTGTTATCGATGCCCAACGCAATCGGGCTCCCGGTGAGAAGAGAATCTCCGCAGACGGATCGGCTGTGACTGTGCGTGTGATTCCCGCAGCGGAAGATCTGACGATTGTGAATCATGTTTGCCGGCTGCTGGGCCAATGAGCCGGAAAGAAACGGTCCAACCTATCCCTTGTAGGGTTGCAATGGCATCCATTTCAGGCGCTTTCCGAGTTTGACGAAGTCCGGGTCTGCGCTGACAAGGGTGGCATTCATTCGCAAAGCCAATGCGGCCGCAAAACTGTCACCGTAACCGAGCTTGAAGTTGTACTTGAGGGTAGCTGCTTCTTCTGCCATGTCTTCCTCAACGCTTACAGTCTCCAGAGCCGCACCCAGAATTCTCAAATCAGCCATAACCTTTGGCAGGCCGATCGGTTTGGCTAGGGTATAGATGGCTTCGCCCCAATTCACGACTGAGATCAGAAGACGAAGCCGTCCTGCTCGAGCCTTCTCGAAGAGAGCATCCACCCGATCCCAGTCCTTGCCGCGAGTCATATAGCGGACGACTGCGTTGGCATCCAGCACATAGAGCTTCATGCCTCAGCAAGCTTCCTGTCCTCGCGCTCGCGTTCGAGTCGCTTTTCTTCCATCATGTCCTCTTCTATGTGCATTCCGGCATATTTCCCGCATAACGCTTTGATAGCGTCCCAATCTGGCTTGGAAATCACGAGCTTGTCATTCTCCCTGGAAAAGGCAATCCGTCCACCAGTCTTGAAACCTAATTCTTTTCTTAATTTTGCCGGGATTACGACCTGGCCCTTGGAACTCATAGTGCCCATAATCGACATGATGTCTTACCTCCACGTCTTACTTTATGCGCTTATGATAGGCCGTTAGAGCTTCGTCGACAAGTGGAAACGGCTTTAGTCTAAACTTAGACTTGGCAAGGGGCATATCATGATCACCACAGCCATCCCGATCTCCGACCGCACGCCGTCGCTTGCGCTGCGCCGCTTTGCGTGGGGAGTGCTTGCTTACTTCGTCGCCACGATTTTATGGGGTACGATCGTGCGCGCGAGCGGCTCGGGAGATGGCTGCGGAAACCACTGGCCGCTTTGCAACGGCACCGTCATCCAGCAGTCGCCGACGATTCAGACGATCATCGAATTTACCCATCGTGTCACAGCCGGGCTGGACATGATCTTCGTGCTCGGCCTGGTGGTATGGGCGTGGCGGCGGACTGTGCCGGGGCACCTGGCACGCTGGGCGGCGGTAGCCGCGGTCTTCTTCACCCTGACTGAGGGCTTGCTCGGAGCGCTGCTGGTGAAGTTGGGGCTCACGGCGCAGAGCCAGTCACCACTGCGGGCTCCGTTTCTGGCACTGCATTTTTCGAACACTCTGCTGCTGGTTGCGGCGCTTGCGATGGCTGCGCATTTTCTCGGGCGCAGTGCCGGCTTTCGTTGGAGAGACATTCGCTTGAGCGCCCCGGTGGGCACGACCATCGGCATGCTTGCGGTGATGATTGTAGGCGTCACCGGATCGCTGGCTGCTCTGGGAGATACGCTCTTTCCCGCGGCTTCGCTGGGCGATTCGCTGCAACAGGATTTTTCTGCGAGCAGCAACTGGCTCCTGCGCTGGCGATGGACCCATCCAGCAGCAGCCGTTGTGGCGAGTATCTTTCTCATCTGGCTGCTAATTCGCGCATCACGCCGCGGCGGCCCGTGGGACAATCGCAAGCTCGCCACATTTGTTGTCGTGGTGTTGGCTCTGCAATATGTGCTGGGCGCTCTCGATGTGTGGCTGCTCGCGCCTGTGTGGATGCAGGTGATTCACCTGCTGGCCGCCGATGTTTTGTGGACTTCGCTGGTCGTGCTGACGGCGCGGCTGACGATGACGCCGACAAACGCGAGAGCGTAATCCCTCGATAGCAATTACAGGACGAGCACGCCTGTTGCAGGATAGCTGTTGCCGTTGGCGCTCGATTCAAGCGCAGGCAGTGTCGGCGTCGGTGTAAGCAGCTCGATCTTGCCATTCTGCAGCAGCACGGTGTCTTCGACTTTACCCCCGCGAACGCTGGGGTTCCAGGCGAAGACTTGATTATCGACCACAGTCTCCTTGCCTTCGGGAGTGGCGACCCACTCGCGCTCCCAGTAGCCAGTAGCGCCGCCCTGGTGATGCAGTTGCTCATCGCCGGCGAAGCCTTCGCGTGCGTAAGCATCGGCTGCTACGTGAAACAGCTCCGCCGAAGTAGCTCCGACCCGCGTGGCATCGAGCAGCGCAGCGTTGACCTGCGCAGCGGCATGGAATTTCTCCTGCAACTCTGAAGGCGGCGCGCCGAAGTGCGCAAAGCGTGTGATGGAAACAGTCAGGCCCCATTTGCGCGCGCACAGGTTGAGCATGGCGTATTTCTCCAGCTTCTTGCCTCGCGCGACGGCGTGCTTGTACTTGACTATGCGCTCGTCCGCAGCCATGAGATAGACAGACGGCAGAATGCCGCGGCGCAGCAACTCGACGGCTACCTGCGCCTCCATGATGTGCTCGGTATTGCCGGGTTCGAGATTGTGCAGAGCCTCGGTGACCGCTGTAGCAGTTTGCGCACCCAGCCAGCGGAAGCGCGCGATCTCCGTTTCTTGCAGCGAGGCGCGCAGGGGATAGCAATGTGTGTGCGCAAAGCCGGGAATTGGCGTATCGCTGGCCACTCGTCCACGGGCCAGTTCCAGCGCCTTCTCGTCGGTTTGATTGTCATACCAAGGGAAGATGACGGGCTCGAAGTCGAGTGCGCCAAACTCTTCATCGTGCAGGCGCGGTGCCTCGTTGGCGGTGGTCAGGTAATAGCGGGCGCCTTCGGCAGTGACAAGCAGTGCCGCGACGCCGGTTTCATTGGGAGTGAGCACGCGCACTTCAACAGCACCGCCGGTGAGCCAGGCGATGTTCTCGTGGCGGTTGAGCAGGACGCCATCGAGGTTCTCGCTGCGCAGCCACTCGACGACCTGATTGTGCTTGGCGTCAAGCTCGGCGTTCCAGGCTTCTTCGGTTACCAGCGTAGTGCCGTCAACGACGAGGCTCTTGCGGATTCGTGTGCTCATGAATGTGCTTTCCTCAGAGAAACTTCAATCTATCAGGTTGCCCTACCGAAGATGGCTGCAAGGCCAAGAAAAACAGGGCGCCGACAGAGTTTGTCAGCGCCCTGGGAGACGTACCGCAGGCTTAATCTTCCAGCTCGGGATGATAGTAGCTTTCCCAGCCGAGATAGCGGGTGGCCGCTTCGTGAACTGACTTCGAAACATCGCTGAAGTTGGCGGCAACATGATGTTCAAATCCTTCGCGGCAGATGTACTTGAGCAGCTTCTGCAGCTTGGGAATCTCAGCTACGCCGGCGCCGCCGAAGGTGGTCAACGGATCGTCGGTGAACTGGCCAGGGCCGCAGTAGCCGCGAATGACGCCGCGCCGATCGTCGGTGGAGTAGCGCGCGTAGCTCATCGCTCCGCTCTTGACGCGGCCAACACAAGTGCCGAAGGTGTTGTCTTTGCCTACTGTTCCGGCGATGATCTCCTGGAAGTCCATCTTGACTTCCTTGAAAAAGTGCTTGGGCAGGTTGGAGCAATGGAAGCAGACGCACTTATCAGGATGGCTGCCGTAGTTGTTGTTCCAGTCGAGCAGCGCCGAGGGTGTACCGGAGGCGAGAGCGAGCATATACATGCTCAGCGTGCCGGGCACATCGACTTCGCAGGCTGAAGGGATGAGATCGTTGGACATCATGCTCATGATGGTGCAGGGCACGACGCCGAAGTATTCTTCGAGCGATGTCCAACACTGCACTGCGCTGATGGTGACTGCAACTTCCTTCATCCAGGTGTCGATGACCGCGCCCAGTTTAGCCATCTTCATCAAGGCTGCTTCAGGAATGCCCGAAGTGGTTACGTAGCTCTTGATCGCCGCCATTTTGGCCTGCGCTGCATCGTCGTGATCACCCATCTTGTTGATGCGACCGAGAATTTCGGAGAGATCGATGGGGATAACCGAGATGCCGCTGGTCTCGAGAATGCGCTCAGAATAGCGGACAGTGTTGAAGGCCTGAGGGCGCGCGCCGATCGACCCGATGCGCAGATTTTTGAGGCCACCAACGACGCGGCAGACCGCGGCGAACCATTCGAGATCGGCCTTGAACTCTGCCGATGCGGGAGCCTCGGTATGCAGCGTGGTCAGCGAGTAGGGAATGCCGTATTGCATGAGATTGTTGCAGGCGCTCATTTTGCCGCAGAAGCTGTCGCGGCGCGTGGCGATGGTCATGGCATCGCTCTTGTCGGGCGTGGCCTGCACCAGTACAGGAACCTTGAGGCCGGAGAGACGCAGGGCATCGGCCACTCCGCGCTCATCGCCGAAGTTAGGCAGAGTTACGATGATGCCGTCGATTTCTGCAGCGTGTTTTTTGAATAACTCCGCGCAGTGCTGGGCTTCGGCAAAGGTTTCAACCGCGCCGAACTTCGACTCCTGCGCGGTGAGCACGATGGCCTTGGCTCCCGTCGCTTCTATCGCGGTAATCATCTCTTCGCGTCCAGTCTTCGCCAGATGATCGGGGAAGAATCCGCGATTGCCTACCACCACGCCGTAGGTCATTGTCCGTTGCGCCGCCATTGCGATTGCTCCTTATCGTTCAAACGTTGGTTGATATTCATTGAGTGGTTAGATATTGAATGGCTAGATCGTGTACGGTGCTATTCCTTGCCGGGCCGAAAGCGCAAGCTGTAGAAGAGCCCCAGCAAAAGCATGATCGCGCCCCACCAGACGGGCGCATGCAGGTTGGCCAGCACGACGTTGGCGATGTTCCCGGTCATCAGTTCCCAAATGCCATAGCAGAGGATCATAACCCCATAAATGGTGAGAAGCACGCCGATGAAGAACCAGATTGAGATGTCCGTTTGCTCTGTCGATGCCATGGTTGCCCTCATTACCAGAAGATGATGTTCAGGCCTACAAAGATCACGATCGCGATGGCGGTCCAGTACCACTCATTCTTGTAGAACGGGACGGGATCTTCCTTGGGCAATTTGGTTGCGCCGTAGACCAGGCCGTTGAGTTCGGCGACCGGACGCGGCGTTCCAAACATGCTTACAACAAAGGTCACAAGCACCGTGACTGAGAAACTCCACAAAGCGCGATACATATTCTCGGCCATGGCTTTTGCGTCGGCAGAGAAGGCCACATATCGCAGTGCGGAAGGATCCTTGTACACCCATAGAAAGAGTGCGATGGAAGTGGTGGTGCCGAGGAGCAATCCCCAGAAGCCACCTGCCTTGGTGCCGCGTTTCCAGAACATGCCCATGAGTATGGAGCCTAGCAGCGGCGCGATGAAGAAGCTGAATAGCGCCTGCACGTAGTCCATGATGCCCTTGGCGTTCATGACCAGATAGGCTGCGCCAATGGACACCATGACACCAAGGATGGTAGCCCAGCGGCCGACGGCAACGTAGTGCTGGTCCGGGGCCTTTTTGTTGATGAGGGGCTGATAAATGTCATAGGTCCAGACGGCGGCAAAGGCGCTGACGTTACCGGCCATGCCGCTCATGAATCCGGCAATGAGGGCCGTGATGCCAAGGCCAAGCAGGCCTGGGCTGCAGTACCGGACCAGCATCAGAGGCAGCACTTCGTTGTAGCTGTGCATGCCCGCGCCGGGATGGGCGCTGACTACGTCTTCGCCGACAAGATGCATGAGGCTGCCGTCGGGATTGTGCAGCACCACCAGGGCGAGCAGGCCGGGCAGGATGACGATGAAAGGCACAGCCATCTTGAAGAAGGAGCCGATCACCGGGGCCATGCGGGCCGAGCGCAGGGAGTTGGCGGCAAGCACACGCTGGACTACGAGGAAGTCGGTCGTCCAGTAGCCGAAGCTGATGACGAAGCCGAGGCCAAAGACGATGCCTGTCCAGTGGACGCCCATGGGGTTGTCGGTAAAGTGCCCGATGCCTTTCCACATGTGCAGGTAGTCCTGCGTGGGGAAGTTGTGGATGATTTGAGCTTTAAGGCCCGTCCAGCCATGCGCCTCAATGAGGCCGAGAATCGGGACCAGAAGCGCGCCGCCCCAGATGAGGACAAACTGCAGCACCTCGTTGAAGATGGCCGAGCGCAGGCCGCCGAGAGCGACGTACGCCGCGACCGCCAGCGACGAAACGACGATGGAGAAGGTGATATCCCATCCAAGGACAACCTTCATCACCAGCGCCATCGAAAACATGTTCACGCCGCTCATCAGGATAGTCATGAAGGCGAAGGAGACGGCAGCGACGGTGCTCGATCCCTGGCCGAATCGGAGCTTGAGATAGCCGGGCACGGAGTGTGTTTTGGAGACGTAGTAGAAGGGCATCATGACCATGCCGAGAAAGAGCATGGCGGGCACGGCTCCGATCCAGTACCAGTGGGCCGCGAGGATGCCGTACTGATACGCCGAGCCGGCCCAACCCATCAACTCAAGCGATCCGAGATTGGCAGAGACGAAGCTCAAGCCTGCGATCCACGCGGTCATCTCGCGGCCGGCCATGAAGAACTCTTCGCTGGTGTTGGCGCGCTTCTTGAGGTAGAAGCCGATCCACATCACCATGGCGAAGTAGATGACGATGACGGCGATGTCGAGCGGACTCAGATGAGCAAGGGAGGACGATCCAAAGGCAAATGACGCCAACATGCGCGGAGCTGGCAGAAGCGAGCCGCCGGAGTGAATTGAGGCTGTTATGAGATCGAGCATTCCACCACCTGCGTTACGGTGTTACCATCCGGCGAATTTGAATTGCCCGGAGACGCGAACCTTAGTAAATGGGTTTACCTGTATACCTGTCAAGCAAAAATGCGCTGCCATGGGCAACTTTCCGTAACTCACTCGAAAGCCTTTCCCGGCCGGGTTGAAGCCGGAGAAGACGAGGTTACTCTTTCGCCGGAAGGCCTGCGTCCAGAGCCATTTCGGGGCGAGAAATCGTTTACCGAGCCAAGACTAGCACGAGATTCCGCCGCTTGGAAAATCTTTCCGTTTTCTTCCTTGTAATAGAAGCCCTCTAACGCTACCTTGGATTATGGAACATCCCCTTCCAGTTCCGTCCTATCTATCACTGTACCTTTCTGCGCCTCCCCGGCGCTGCCTTTCACCTACTTTGCCATCCAGGAGCCACATCGATGCCTAATTCCACTCTCGATCCTGTTGCATGTAGCACCGGCTTTTCCCGGCGTAACTTTCTGCGCGTCGCCGGAGCCACTTCCGCGCTTGCCTCCATCTCCGGACTGACCGAAGCCCATCTTGCCTTCGCCCAGCGCCCCAAGTTCATGAAGCCGGAAACCGGCATCCACATCGACGCCAACGAGAATCCGCTTGGCCCCTCGGAGCCGGCGCGCACTGCGCTGGCGGCAATGATTCCCAAGGGCGGCCGCTACGAGTTTCCCATTCAGATGGATCTGATCGAGACCTTTGCCAAGCAGCAGGGACTGGCGCCAGAGACGATCATGGCCTATGCCGGGTCGGGCGAGCCGCTGCAGTACACCGTACTGGCCTTCACCTCCGCCGATAAGCCGCTGGTCACCGCCGACGTCACCTTCGAGGCTCCCTGGTGGGCAGCCGAGGCCAACGGCGCCAAGTCTCTCAAGGTGCCGCTTGCCGATCCAACGGGCATGGCGTCCCACGACCCCAAGGCTCTGCTTGCCGCCGCCAGCAATCCCGGCGTGATCTACGTCTGCAACCCCAACAACCCGACCGGGACCCTCACGCCGCGCAAGGACATCGAAGCCATCGTCGCCGGCGCGCCCAAGGATACAGTCGTTCTCATCGACGAAGCCTACATTCACTTGTCTGATGCGACCTCCTGCATGGACATGGTGAAGGACGGCAAGAACGTCATCATTCTGCGCACCTTCTCCAAGCTCTACGGCATGGCTGGGCTCCGGTTGGGATTTGCCATCGGCCGCCCCGACTTGATCAAGAAGCTCAATTACTTTGGCCAGAACTCGCTGCCGGTTACTACTATCGCCGCAGCCAAGGCCAGCTTGATCGATTCTGAGTTGGTTCCCATGCGGAAGAAGCTCATTGGCGACATCCGCAACAGCAATCTGGCGTGGATGAAGTCGAATGGCTTTACCTGCACGCCCTCGGACAGCAATTGCTACATGGTCGACGTGAAGCGCCCCGGCAAGCAGGTGATCGCCGCCATGGCCAAGAAGGACATCTACATCGGGCGCGCCTGGGAAGCCTGGCCGACCCACTGCCGCATCACCGTCGGCACCAAGGCGGAGATGGAAGCCTTCCAGACGGCATTCAAGGAAGTGATGAGCGCGCCAGCATCCTCGACCGCCAGCCTCGCGCCTGAGTCGCTGCATGAGCGGATGCGCGAAACGCCCTTCACTTACATGTCGTAGCTACTCAGTAGTTGAATAAAACAGCAAAGCCCCGGCGATCTGCCGGGGCTTTCTATTGCGCAGCGAAGGCAGTGCTGACCACATCAAGGACAAAGGAAACGGCGTCCGATCGATCGGACGCCGCTGTGGTCGGATGTTCGATGAGTTAGAAGATGATCTTCAAGCCCACCTGCATGTTGAAGGGTTCGCCGGCGCCGATGCCCGGTGCGCCATTGAAATCGCCAATGGTGTCATAGAGTGCAAAGCCGCTGGGCGTGGTGTAGTTGGGCTGGAAGGAATCCAGCGGAGGGGCAAAGTTGATGCGGTTGGCAACGTTGAACATCTCCAGGCGAAGCTGCGTGTTGACTCGCTCGCCGATCTTGGTGTTCTTGAAGACCGACAGATCGAAGTCGCCATAGCCCGGAGCAACGTAAGCATTGCGGCGGCTGGTGCCAAATTGGCCAGGAGCCGGATCGGTGAAGGCATCCGGGTTGAGCCAGTTGCCGCCAACCTTTGCCTGCTTGGCCCCGGCATATGGATCGCCGATCTGGTTGGCGCGCTGCACGCCTTCCTGAGTGCCATCCGTCTGCCCATCCGAGAAGACCGAGAAGGGCTCGCCGGAGTGGAAGGAGAACTTCGCGGTTGTTTCCCATCCCTTGGTCAACACAGGGAGGTAGTGCGACCCAGGGGCTTCGTAGTCAAGAGTGCCGGTGAAGATGTTGCGCTGGTCGAAGTCGCTCTGACCGTAATCATTCTTGAAGTCGAAGCTGTTCTGCGGCAACGCTCCGCGATAAGCGGTGACATCGTCGAAGTTATGGGACCAGGTGTAGGTTATCTGGGCAGAGAGATGGTGCATGTTGGATGCGCGCAGCGTTGCTTGTAGCGAAGCATAGTTGGAGTCGCCAATGCTCTGGATTTCGTTGATGTTGCCGTAGTTGGGGAAGGTGTCGGAATAGGGCCGGTCTCCTGGCGTTCCCTGGTTCAGATCAATGATGGAAAGCTGATGACGTCCTTGGCTGCCCACGAATCCCAACTGGGCAATCACCTTGGGAGTAAGGCTCTGCTCCAGCTGCAGGTTGTAGTTCACATCGGTTGACGGCCTGAAGCCCTTGGCGACGGAGAATACACCGCACGGAGTTTCTGGTGTGCATGTGGCCGTAGCGAATGGATTCACTCCGCTCTCGATCTGGTAGTAGCTCTTGGAGAGCGTCTGTACCGGGCTTGCGCCGGCAGGATTGCCTTCCACACCATTCGGAGCGTTGTTGCCGGGGCGGTTGTCGAGGAAGGGATTGAGATTCGGTGTGTCGTAGTACAAACCGATGCCGCCGCGCAGCACCGTGTTCTTGAGCAACTGGTATGAGAAGCCTGCGCGCGGGCTGAAGTTGGTGTACTTGGGGTCGTAGACAGAGTCGACTTGATCGCCTTGAAAGACAATGCCGCCCTGATCTGGCCGGAAAACGGAGAGATCCTTCTTGCCATCGTGCAGCGGCCCTTCGAAATCCCAGCGCACGCCGTAGTTCACATTAAACTTGGGCGTCACCTGGTACGAGTCCTGTGCAAAGAGTGCGTAGGTGTTCACATACACCAGGCGCTCGGGATTGCCAACAGTGATGGAGCCAGAGTTGATTTCGCCCGCAAGGAAGGCTGCAAGCGATTCTGCGCGAGTAAAGATCGTCTGATCGGCAACCAGAGCCGCGTCCGCATCGTTGAGGCCATCGGTGCTGTAGAGGTAGTCGCCGGCGGCATTAACCCCGTTGAAGCTGAAGGAGCCTTGCGCTTTGCGATAGTAGAACTCGTTCAGCTGGATCTTGCGGAACTCGCCGCCCATCTTCATCTCGTGCTTGCCCTTGACCCACGAGAGGTTGTCGGCGATTTGGCCGGTGATGTCGTTGCGGCCCTCGGGCGGCGTCTCGCCGGTTGGGTCGAAGTTGCTGATCTTGATATTCGGGGCGTCGGTGAACTTCGATCCGGTAATGAATCCCGTCTGCGCTGTGTTGAAGTCATTGTTGTAGTCGTAGAAGACCTGGTTGAAATAGTTCACACCGGCATTCACCTGGTTGGTGATGTTCGGAGTAAAGGTGTGGTTGTAGGTGAGCTGGTAGTTATAGACGTGGATGGGGGCTACTTCGTAGTAGGAGAGCAGCGCAGAGCCAACAGGCGCTACCTGGTTACCCTGGCCCGCGAAGTAGTGGAACGAGAGGCTGTTCCGGTCGTTGATCGTATAGTCGATCTTGGCCACGCCGTTGTAGCTGTAGCCGAACTCCGGATCGGGGCTGGTGTAGTTGTTTACGCCAAATGGAGCGCTGAGCGCGTTACTTGGGTAGAGCGTCGTCAACAAAGCTGCCGATACGGGATTAACTGCCGTGTCGTTGGCCTCGAGCAGGTCGGTTGCCAGGTTCTGCCATGCAGCCGAGGGCTCTGTAGCCCGCTCCGGAACTCCGATGGTGAAGCGTTCGTGCTCAAAGGTAATAAATCCGAAGAGCTTGTTCTTGATGAACGGTCCGCCGAGCGAGAAGCCATAGTTATAGTTGCGAACCTTTTCTTTCGTGTCGGCAAAAGGATTCTTCGCTCCCAGAGCCTCGTTGCGGTTGAAGTAGTATGCCGTGCCGTGAAGCTGGTTGGTGCCCGACTTCAAGCCAAGGCTGACCGTGCCGCCAGGATTGCGACCTGTTTCCGGAGATGCCATCGTCTGCGCCGAGAACTGCTCGACAGCATCGATGGGAAGCACGATGCCCGCGATGCCGGAAACACCGCCCTGGTTGACCGCCGGGATGTTGTGCCAGATATCGTTATTGTCCACGCCGTCGATTTGCCAGTTGATCTGGTTGGCGCGCGTGCCGTTCAGTGAGCCGTAGCCACCGGCGCCGGAGTCGGCAAAGCCTGGCGTCAAGGTGATGAGCTGCGTGAAGTCGCGTCCATTCAGCGGAACGTCGGCGACCGTCTTCTCATCGATGATGGTGGTCTGTGTTGTAGTCGTGGTGTCCAGCGCATAGGCGGCCGCGGAGACTTCGACGGTTTGTATGCCGGCCGAAGCAACCGTCAGCTTGACGGGAAGAGTGTAGATCACGCCTGCCGTTACCGGCACGCTGTTGACCTTCTCTATCTGGAAGCCGCCGGCGGTAACCGTGATGGAGTAAGTGCCAAGCGGCAGCTCCTGGAAAGAAAACTCACCAGCCGATGAGCTGATCGATTTATGAGAGAGGTTGGTGGCTACTTCGATTGCCTCGACCGTGGCGCCTGCAACGACCGCGCCAGTTTGATCGGTGACCGTGCCGTTGATGCCGCCACGGAATGTCTGTGCCCAGGCTCCGTGGGGCAGAGAAATAACGAGCGCCATCAGCATCGCTGCTAAGCGCAGAGAATTACGAAGACTCCGAAACTTCATACGTGGTCCTCCAAAAGGTTTTTCAGGGTAGAGATGTCCTGTTCGCGTTCCGGAAAAGAAAGGAAATCGGATGCGAGACTGCGGGTGCGCAAGCGCGCACGCAACGCGGATTAATATTTTTGTGGGTATCTACAGTGGGAGCGACAAGAGGTTCTGGGGGAATCCATTCACAAACATAATGACAATATCGTTAAAAAAGCAACATAAAAGGCAGTTGAATCAAGGGGTTATGAGTAAGTGGCTTAGTGTGGAATAACTTTAATTTATCGCGCCATGAGTAAGTGGCTCAGCGCAGAATAACTTTCCTTTATCGCGTTTGCACAAAGCAAAGCGGTTAAGCGCACAATTCTTCGTAGGCATCGATTGCGCTCGGCGCTTCGGCAGCGTACTCCCAGACTCGGACCATCAGCTCTCCGGAGCCGTGATGGAAAAATACGGTCACCGAATCCGCAGTTCGCGGTGGAATGCAGAAGTCGGCGAACTCAACTTCAGCATTTGGCACCGTCATGGTGCATGGGCGGGGCAATGCGGATTTGATCGTGCCCGCGATCATATTGGCGATTTCCTTAGTTGCGTCTAATGTGTCGCTCGCCTGCACTGCCTCTAACGGCTGCATCAACATCGCAGAGGTAGCCTGCAGCGCCAGTCCTCGCGACAGCCGAACCTCGATGCGGCCGTTCCAGACGCCTGATAGATCGCAGCTGCCCATGACGTGTTGCGTTCCGATACAGCGAATCCCCTGTTCGTCCCACTGCGATTCGGCGATTGGATCCAACTGCATCGCCAGCATCTGCTCCCAGAAAAGGGCATTGGCTTTTTCTATGCTTTCTTCCGTAATTGCTGTATGCATTCGAGTACTCCAGGAAAGGGGGAAGGTGCGCTGCGAATGAGCGCTACCTCATCTATCGGAGATATTTTTGAGTTCTTTAAGGCGGCTCGTGGGAATCGTCTTAATATCGCGTTGGCCTCCTTATTCTTCGTTTCCTCTCACGTATCTGCGTGTGCCTGTCATACCTCGGCGCGAAGCCGGTCGTGTCCGCCGATCGAAGATATCCGCACGCGGCCTTGACAAGTTCCAATGGCTTCGGCATTCTTCTATAGACATCTAGGGGAAACGATGGCCAAGTCGAAAAGCGACAACCTGCAGGGAACACTCGCCCTGCTCGTCCTCAAGAGCCTGGAGCAGGGGCCGATGCATGGCTGGGGCATCACGCTGCACATTCAGCAGGTGAGCAATGAAGTGCTGCGCGTCGAAGAAGGCTCGCTCTATCCCGCACTGCATCGCATGGAGCAGGAGCGGTGGATCAAGTCCGAGTGGGGCGTGAGCGAGAACAACCGCCGCGCACGCTTCTACCAGCTCACCGCGCTTGGCCGTAGGCAGTTGAACGCCGAGCGGGAGAACTGGCGCAAGGTCACCAGCGCCGTTGCTCTGGTGCTGGATTTTGAACCGGCGCAGGCATAGGAGGTTCCACATGTGGATCGATCGCATACGCGCACTCTTCAGGAAAGAGAAGCTGACTGAGGAGTTCGACGAAGAGCTGGAGTTTCACCTTGCATGCGCGAGCAGTGGAACCAGAAGCAGGGCATGCCGCAACACGAAGCCCGCCGCGATGCGCGAAAGCGCTTCGGCAATCGCGGCCTATGGCGCGAACGCATGAGCGAGATCGATCTGATGACGCTGCCTCAGACCGTCCTGCAGGACCTCCGCTATGGCTTGCGCATGTTGATGCGCAACGCCGGTTTCACCATTGCTGCTGTGCTCGCCCTGGCCCTCGGTATAGGAGCCAACACGTCAGCTTTTACCGCATACAAAGCGATGTTTGGCCGCCCTCTCGACGCCCGCAATTCCGGCCAGATGGTTAATCTCGGGCTAGTCCGTCAATCCGGCTCGCTCAGTTCTTGGTTCAACTATCCCGACTATGAGGCGTATCGAGATCATCTCCGTTCCTTTTCCGGCATGATCGCCTCGAACGATGGGGATCTGCTCACGCTTACAGGTGTGGAGGGCCTGGGCGGCCAGCGCAATGCCGGAGGCAGCTCGGTGCTCGGAATGCTCGGTCTGATACCGCCCAGCGCGCTTGCCTCGGTTGGGGAGTCGGCGAGCCCTTTCTTCGTTTCTGAAAACTATTTCTCTGTCCTCGGAGTGCCAGCCTTGCGCGGTCGCACTTTCGACGCGCTCTCACATTCTGAACTGCTTGCTTCGCCCTCGGTCCTCATCAGCGAAAACTACTGGCAGAGGCGTTTCGCCTCAGATCCGGCTATGCTTGGCAAGAGTGTTCGTCTCAATGGAGTGGCTTTCACCGTCATTGGCATCACGCCGCATGACTTCGTCGGAACCAGCGTGGCCACGCCCGACTTCTGGCTCCCGATCCCACTGAAATCCTTGGTGTATCCCGGCGAAAACACACTGCATGATCGCGAAGATCTCTGCTGCCGCATGTATGGGCGCCTCGCCGACGGTGTCGGTATGAGTCAGGCACAATCGGAAATGGCGCTGCTTGCCAACCAGCTACGCAAATCGCACGATCCTCACTCCGATTTGAGCAAGCCGGTGACCGTGCAGGTCTGGCCTGGATCGCCCTTCCCGCGCAAGCTCGATGGCGGATTGCAGTTCGCGGTTCTGCTGATCATGATCGGCGTTGGAATGGTCTTGGTGATCGCCTGCGCCAACGTCGCCAGCCTGCAACTCGCGCGCTCCGCATCGCGCCAGAGTGAGCTGCGCATGCGCCTCTCGCTCGGAGCCAGCCGCGCACGGCTTATCCGGCAGATGCTGACTGAAAGCGCCCTGCTGGCGCTCATAGCTGGCGTCGTCGCTCTCGCGTTTACCTGGGCGATGCTGAAAGTTGTGGCAAACTTCGTCGCCGGCGCATTGCCGGTCGAATATGGATCGTTCATCATTCACGTCACTCCCGACCTCGGCATCTTCGCGTATGTCTTTGCTATTTCACTGGTCGCTGGAGTTCTCTTCGGTTTGGCGCCTGCGCTAGAAAGCTCTCGCACAGCGTTGCCCTCGTCGTTGAAGGCCAGTGCAGGGACCTCGCCCATTCGCAGCCGGCGACTTCGCGATACGCTGATTGCAGCGCAGGTCGCCATCTCGCTGGTGCTCATGATCGCTGGCAGTATGTTGATTCACAGCTCCATTCGTGCACTTAACATGGCGACAGGTTATGACGGCAAGCAGGTAGCCGATCTGGAAATTCAATTCCCGCGCGATGCGAAATACACACCGGAGCGCAGGGCAGCCCTGATAAGCGATCTCCGGACACGCATTGCTGCTCTGCCGGGTGTTGCCGCAGTGTCGAGTGGACGTCCACCGGATGGAGGCGGAATTCGAACCGCAGCCGTCTCTCTCAATGGAGAAAAGCCCTCGAAGCAAAATACGCGCGCCTACGTGTATTACACCTATGTCCAGTCCAACTACTTCCAAACCCTTGGCATTCCGCTGCTTTTCGGGCGCGGTTTTCAGCCGCAGGCCGGCAAACCGGAACCCGCTGTAATTCTTAGTGAATCTGCCGCCAGACAGCTATGGCCGGGGCAGAATCCAATTGGCCACAGCCTGCGTATGAGCGCCGACGGCCAGTTTCACGGGAAGACGGAGTTGCTACCAGATGGCCCAGCCTATGAAGTCATCGGAGTTACACGAGACGCCCGTGGAGTGGCGCTCGATGGCAGCGACTCTCAACAGATATACCTCCCGCTGCCGGACGATCGGCTCCAGGAATATCCCCTACTGATCCGGGCCAAGGCTGACCCGGCTCTGGTTTTGAACGCAGTTGGTCCGGCCATCGCAGCCGTCGATCCCCATCTTGGAGGCTCGCTGCTCACGCTCGATGCCATGGTGCGCCAAACACCGCGCTTTCTGGTTGCCGGACTCGCAGCTTCAATCGCCACTATCATCGGCGTGCTGGGATTACTGCTGGCCTCCATGGGCATCTACGGAACGGTCAGCTACATCGTCGTTCTTCGCACCCGCGAGGTCGGCATTCGCATGGCTCTGGGCGCGAAAAAGCGCGATGTGCTGGCTTTGATGCTGCGCGAAAGTACGCGGCCTGTTCTAGGCGGCCTCGCTGCAGGATTGGTACTTGCGCTTGGAGCATCCTATCTGTTGCGGGCAATCCTCTACGGGCTGGGCGCTGTGGATACCGTCTCGTTCGTGGGCGTGTCGATGCTGTTTCTGCTTATCGCACTGGTAGCGTCTTACCTCCCATCGCGGCGAGCCATGCGCGTCGATCCTATGGTTGCCCTGCGCTACGAATAGCGGCCTTGTTTAGCGGGCTTGTTCGGACAGATGCTTACCGGCTCTTCTGCAGAATTTTTAGAAGCACGACGGCTTCATTGTGCTCCTCGTCCTTCGCTCCGTAAAGCAACGTCACCGGACCCTTGGCAGCTTCCTGCTTCAGGCGCGCCAGCGGTTCGCCATTCGCTTTGAGCTCGGCGAGATAGCGCGTTTGAAACTCCTCCCACTTGCCGGGGTCATGGGCAAACCACTTGCGCAGTTCGTTGCTGGGAGCGATCTCTTTCAGCCAGAGATCGACGCTCGCCTTTTCTTTCGTCAGGCCGCGCGGCCAAAGCCGGTCGACGAGAATGCGCATGCCATCGTCTTCGCTAGGCTCGAAATAGACTCGCTTGATGCGGACTTGTGTCATGGCTCCAATCCCGTTGAGACTACGATGCCGAAACTGCGTCGCCGGTTTCCATTCAGAGCTTATCTCCTGCCTGCTTTCCTTGCCTTCTTTCCTGGCCTGCCTCAAGCCTGCTATCCTGACCAGCGCAGCATAGGCTATTCAAGAAAAGCGATTTAGGAAGGCGGTCGAACGATGTGGTTCCTGGGCATGGATGTAGGCACGAGCGGCACCCGCGCGGTGCTGGTGGATGAGCAGGGACGCGTAGTCAGTTCCGCATCCGAAGAGCACGCACCATTCCGCGTCGAGCATCCAGGCTGGGCCGAGCAGGACCCCGAAGACTGGTGGCGCGCCGCCTTGATCGCCATTCGCGGAGCCATTGCAGCCGCTCCCATGCCGCACGAGCCCATCGCCGGAGCCGGCCTAACCGGCCAGATGCACGGCGCAGTGCTGCTCGATAGAGATGGCAAGGTGCTGCGTCCATCGTTGATCTGGTGCGACACGCGCACCCAGCCGCAATGCGACTGGCTCACCGCGGAGATCGGCTACGATCGCCTCATCGAGCTCACCTGCAACCCCGCGCTGCCTAACTTCACACTGACCAAGCTGCTCTGGGTCAAAGAACACGAGCCCGAGATCTTCGCCCGCACCGCCCACATCCTCTGCCCCAAGGACTACGTCCGCTTCCGGCTCACTGGAACCTACGCCATCGATGTGCAGGAGGCCAGCGGCACACTGCTGCTCGACGTCACCCATCGCCGCTGGTCGGCCGAGGTCGCAGCCGCTGCTGGCATTCCTCTCGACTGGCTGCCGGATGTTTTCGAGTCGCCCCGCGTTTGCGCCAACATCTCGACCGAAGCGGCACAACTCACCGGCCTCACCCAGGGCATTCCCGTCGTCGCGGGCGCGGGCGACCAGGGCGCGGGCGCGGTGGGGATGGGCATTCTCCAGCCCGGTTCTGTCTCGGCGACCATCGGAACCTCCGGCGTGGTCTTTGCTGCGACCGCCAGTCCCATCAAAGATCCCAAAGGCCGTCTGCACACCTTCTGCCACGCTGTTCCCGGCCGCTGGCATGTAATGGGCGTCACGCAGTCCGCAGGCCTCAGCTTCCGCTGGCTCAAAGAGACCTTCTTTGCAGGCCAGGATTACGACAAGCTCACCGCTGGGGCCGCAGCCATCGCGCCCGGTAGCGATGGCCTTGAATGGGCTCCCTATCTGCTCGGCGAGCGCACGCCGCATCTCGACCCCGCAGTGCGTGCGGCATTCGCCGGCATCTCGACGACGGATACGGCATCGCACTTCGTACGTGCCGTGCTCGAGGGCGTAGCCTACTCGCTCAAGGACACGTTCTCGCTCTTCGCAGCATTGGGCATCCCCGTCAGCGGCATCCGCCTTGGTGGCGGCGGCGCACGCGGTCCGTTGTGGCGGCAGATTCAAGCCGGAGTCTACGGCCATGCCGTCGAGGTGCTCACCGCAGAAGAAGGCGGAGCCTTTGGCGCAGCGTTGATGGCCGGCGTAGGAGCAGGAGCATGGGCCAATCTCGATGTGGCCTGCGCCAAAGGCATCACTGTCGCCGAACGCATCGAGCCAGATCCGTCATGGCTTGCGGCATACGCTTCCGGATACGAAAAGTGGCGCAAGCTCTATCCAGCGCTGGCCACGCTACGATAGACAGGACAGGTGGACCGTAGGATTGGGTCAGGCTTCAGCTATTGAGTGCGCGGCCCTCGAATCGGAGAAGGGAAGCGCCAGCCGAAGCGCGACTTCCCATCCACGTGAGACGAGAAAGCGGCCCAGCGGCTCGGCTCCCACATGCACACCCAACATGCGCGCCAGCAGCTCAGGCTTGCCGGCCAGCATGCGCATCGCCCGCTCGCGCAGAATCGGATAGCGATCCATCAGCAGCATCGCCCGCGCCATCACATGCGGCACCTGCAATATCTTCGGATGCAGGCGATCGTACCGCGCCAGCACGTCTTCCATATCACCACTCTCAAGACACTCGGCCAGCAGCAGAGCCTGCCGAAAGCCCATCGCCAGTCCCTCGCCGGTGATCGCATCGACTGAGCCAGATGAATCGCCCACCAGCGCAACCCGTCCACGCGAGACATGATGGAATCGCCGCGTGTTCATTACGCCGCCGCGCTCTGCATCGAGCGGCGTCATCTCAGAGTTCGCACCGCGCAGCTTGGCCGCCAACCAGGGCAACTCCTCTAGCACCTCGGCCATGCGAAATTGTGGATTGCGCGCCATGCTGATGACGCAGACCTCGTCGGGCGAAACCGGCGCAACATAGGCCTGGCTGGTCGCACCCCAATGCATTTCGACATACGGGCTCCACGGCGCGACAGCGAAGTGCTGACGGAAGCCGAATCTCTTGTTGATGACCACTCCTGCATCGAGGCTTGCCCATCGTCGCACGCGCGAACCCTGCCCGTCCGCACCTACCAGCAAGCCATAGCGCATCGGCTCTCCGCCGCATATGACAGCGCCATCGGGCTGTAATTGCACGTTGCAGTTCCATCGCAGCGCCACTCCAGCTTGCTCAGCCTGCTCTCGCATACGCCGATGCAATGCCTGCCTGCGAACCCCCATCCCAGTCCCTGACGGAAAGGCCGCCGTTGCGACATTGAGAGGCCATTCATCCTGCGTGTGAGAGGCTTGCGTGCGCGAGGCAACTTTGTCTTTCGGTCCAGCCTCACCGACAAACCGGATGCCGTGAAAATCAGCGCCGTCGGCTTCGCTCAGCTCAACGCCGAGCAGCGCCAGCTCGCGCAGCGAATCCGGCATCATGCCTTCACCACAGGTCTTGTCGAAGGGCGGCGTCATGGAGTCGGCTACCGTAACGCGAGCACCGTTCTTACGCAGCGCCAGCGCGGTGGCCAGCCCAGCCGGTCCTCCACCCACTACAAGCACATCGGTTGAATGCATTTAGTCTCCCGCGCCTACCACGCCTTACTTACCAGACCTCACTTACCAGACTTGGCTCACCACTCCAGCAGGCACATCTCCGAACAAAAACCAGGCCCCATCGCCACCAGCAGGCTGCGCGTTCCTTTCGCTGGACGCTGCCCGCGCATCACGTCGTTGAGCACCATCAGCACCGAAGCCGAGGAGAGATTGCCTGCCCGCCGCAGAGCTTCCCAGCTCAGAATGAAATCCTCTCGCGTCAGCCCCAACGCTTCGGCATTGGCCTCGAGCACCTTCGGTCCGCCGGTGTGCATGATCCAACTGCCGATCTCGCTGCGCACCAGTCCATGCAGCGCCAGGAACTCATCGACATTGCGGCCCAGGTGCTGCTTCACCACCGTCGGCACATCCGCCGAAAGCACGATGCGGAAGCCCTTCTCCGAAATCTCCCAGCCCATCACATCATGCGTCTCGGGATAAAACGTCGCCTGGCTGGCCGCAATCTTTGGCCCTTCGAGACCAAGCTCAGCCGCAAGGTCGGCTCCGGCCACCAGCACCGCTCCGCAGCCATCGCCAAAGAGCCCTGAAGAGATCAGATTGGGCACAGAGATGTTGTCCCGCTGCCAGGTAAGGGAACAGAGCTCGACGCTGAGCAGAATCGCCGCCTGATCGGGATAAGCGCGCACATAATCCGCCGCCCGCGCCAAGCCCGAAGCGCCAGCCACGCAGCCCAGCCCAAAGATCGGCGTGCGTTTAATATGCGGAGGCAGCTTGAGTTTGTTGATCAGCCGTGCCTCAATCGATGGGCAGGCGATGCCGGTCACGGAGACCGAGATGATGCTGCCAATCTTCTCTGCTGGCATGCTGCTCTCGCGCAGCAGCGTGGAGATAGCCTGCTCGCCCAGCATCAGCGCTGTCTCAATCCAGACATCGTTGGTCTTGCCCCAGGTATCGAGCGCATAGTATTCCGCCAGCGGACGGCAGAAATAACGGCCTTCCACGCCGGTGCGCGAGTGCAGCCGCTCCAGTACCGCGGCGTTCTCCATGCCTTTGTCCCAATAGGTTTTCAGTGCCGCGAGCACTTCGTCCTGAGTGAAGTAGTAGGGAGGGAAAGCAGTTGTAGTTGCAACAATTTTCATCCGACGATTCTCATCTGCGCGTTGGCCCTTTTTCGTACTGTTGGTCGATCTTGGCGAAGGCCATTAGCTCAATTGTAGAAACGCTCAGAAGGAACTTTGGGCCAGATGACAAAGGGATGACAATCCGATTGCATGCGATGAATGTTGCAGTGCCAAGAGTACTCTCATTGCCTCAATCATGTCTGCCATGGATTGAGAACGGCAACACCGGTCGGTTCAAAGTCCGATACATTGCGCGTCACAATGGTCATGCCGTGAACGAGAGCTGTCGCCGCAATCATCGCATCTCGAAATGGGCAAGGATCGGGCACATGGAGCCGTGCGCTTTGCTGCACGACGGCTAGATCGACGGGCAGAATTCGGCCGGCGAAACCCACCAGGACGAACTCATTCATCCAGGCGCGCAAAATCGCTCCCTGCACAACGTCGCGGCGTTCCATGCGCAAGACGCCGATCTCCAACTCTTCGATAGTGATGGCAGAAAGGTAAAGATCGCTTGCATCCACCTGCGATGCCCAGGTCGTAACATGAAGATGGGCAAGGCCTCGGCGGGCTTTCCGCAATTCGGAGACAACATTCGTATCGAGCAGGTACATCACGACAGATCAGCAGGTCGCGGAAGCTCGCGTGACAGCGGGAGCAGTTCGTCGAAGTCGTCACACATGTCATCACCCGGCATCGCCAGCAGTTCGATGATGCTTTTCCCCTTTCCCGTAATCTTCCGGTACTCCTCGATCGAGAGCAGCACATGCGCCGTCCGTCCCCGGTCGGTAATGAACACGGGGCCATCCTTGGCAGCCCTCTTGGCTTCCGAAGTGTTCTGGTTGAACTCGCGGCTGGAAATCGTAGTCGTGGCCATGAGTTCCTCCTCAATGTAGCAACGTTTCTACATTGTAGCGCGAAAACAAGCCCGCCATCCAGACGCCTTCACAACGCATCAATCGGGGTTTAGTCGGAAGCCAGGCTCAGCTCGTGCCGCACATCGGCCCCGCGAATCCAGAAGATGACGTCGGTGGCGATGTTGGTTGCGTGGTCGGCAATACGCTCCAGGTTGCGCGCGATCAGAATCGCGTTGAGCGCCTGCGGAGTCTCCTCCGGCTTGCGCTGAATGCGCGCCAGCAGGTCGGCCTGCGCCTGCCGGTTCATGCGGTCGATCTCGTCATCCATTTCGCGTACCGAATCCGCAACCTGTGCGTCACCGTCGAGCAGCGATTGCAGCGCCGACCGGATCATGCGGCTGGCGTACTCGCCCATGGCATACAGATCGACCGGCAAGTTAGCCTCCGGCATCTCCAGCACATCGCGGGTGCGCACGGCGATGCTCATCGATTGGTCCCCGATGCGCTCCAGGTCGCCGTTGATCTTGATCACCGCCAGGATAAAGCGAAGATCGATAGCCATCGGCTGCTCTTTGGCAAGCAGTTCGTAGGCCATTTCGTCCAGGGCGCTGTGGGCGGTATTGATAGCCGTCTCGTTTTCGCGGACGTACTGACAGAGCCCGGCATCGCGACGCTGATAAGCGTCTACAGAAGCTTCCACTGCCTGCTGGGCCAAAGCCGCCATCGCCAGGATCTTGTCCTTGAGCTCGGCAAGCTGCAATTGAAAGTGAATACGCGGCACGGTGGAGTCTCCTGATCATACGATTGTGCCTGAACCGATGTTACCGTTTGGCAAATTTTCGGCTCGCACCCTCTTCAGCGCATCAAAACCGTCACATTCTGAAACGCTTTTCAGAATTGGACGCTAAACGCACCGCTCAGGGCTAGTCTCGGGCGATTAAGCTGAAAGGATGTCCCTGTCTTCCGGCTCGTTGGCTTCTATGCGCACCATCAACCCCGCCGATCACAAAGTCGGCGAAATTTACAAGCTGATGGTCGGCCTCATCGTCCCTCGGCCGGTCGCGCTTGTGTCGACGGTAGACCGCGAGGGCATACCCAATGTCGCTCCCTTCAGCTTCTTTAACGGAGTCGGCTCCAACCCTCCCACGGTGCTTTTCTGCCCTACGCTGCACTCACCCAGCAGCGCGCGTCCCGACGACCGCAAAGACACCCTGCGCAACATCGAGCAGACCGGAGAATTCGTCATCAACGTCGTCTCCAGCGCCATCGCCGCAGAGACCAACCTCGCCGCCGCCGATGTCGGCCCTGAGGTAGACGAGTTTCAACTCGCCGGACTCACCGCCATTCCCAGCGAAGCCGTGCGGCCTCCGCGCGTAGCCGAGTCACCGGCGCAGATGGAGTGCAAGCTGATGCAGATAGTTTTCACCGGTCAAGGCTCAGGTGCTGGCGTTGTAGTGCTCGGCGAAATCCTGCGCTTCCATGTTCGCGAAGACCTCGAAGAGAACTTCCGCATCGATCCCGAAAAGCTCGACGCCGTAGGCCGCATGGCCGGCAGCACCTGGGTCAGCACTCATGACCGCTTCGAGCTCATCCGGCCCAAATAACCCGGCTCCGAAATAACCCGGCTCCTGCCGTGGCCCGACTGCAGGTGCAGTGCAAGCCTCCCTCCCGGACAGATATGATCTTGATAGAGATCGCGCATGCCGGCACAAACTTCCGATATGTACGAATTCAGAGTGCGGTCCACTGCTCAGCGTTGCCGCCTGGCTTTGGCCCTCGCGGCTTGGTTGGCGATTGCCGTGTGGCTCCTCTGCTTTGGCGGCCTCGCAACTGTGAACGCCGTCTTTGGCTGGACACCGGTGATCGCGTCCCCGCTCAGACGGTTCTGCCTCGCATCCGCTCTCTCCATCTACTACCTGCGCCTGCTTCTGACCTGGTTCGTCTTCCTCAAACGGGGCATGCGCTGGCAGGAGTCTTTCGCCGTCGCAACCTGGCTGTTGTGTATTTTTCTTGCCGTTGCGCTTGCTGGAGGAAGAAACGATTCGCCCTTTGGCCTGTGGAGTTGGCTGGGAGTTGCCGCTTTTGCTTTCGGATCGTGGCTCAACTCGTGGGCCGAATTCGAACGGCTGATTTGGAAGCGGCAGCAGACTCACCACGGCCAGCTTTACACCGGCGGCCTCTTTCGATACTGCCGCCATCCCAACTACCTGGGTGACGTCATTTCCTACTCCGGAATCGCCTTGATGACTGGAAACTGGATGGTCGCATTCGTGCCGGCCATCACGCTCGCAGGATTCGTCTTCGCCAATATCCCCGCGCTCGACCGCCATCTGCAGCAAAGGTATAAAGAATCTTTCGACGACTACGCGAAGCGCACCGCCAGACTCATTCCGTTCGTTTACTAGGCTTGAGGGACTTTAGACCGCCTCCAGCTCCACGCCCCGGCTTTCGCGGCCCAGCGCGGTCACTCCGGCGAGTACCAGCGCGACGACTACAACAGTCCCAGCCAGCACCGGCGAATAGCCTCCGAACCGCTCGGCGAGCTTGTCCTGGATTACCAGGTTGCGCGAGGTGATCAGATTGCCCAGTTGGTAGGCGAGGCCCGGCAGAATCGCCCGCACCGGCCCCGGCGAAAGCTCTGTGAGATAGGCCGGCACCACGCCCCATGCCCCCTGCACCATGAACTGCATCAGGAACGCGCCTACCCCCAGTACCAGGGGCGAGTGTCCATAGGCAAACAGCGGCGCAATCGGAATCGCCAGCAGGGCAGCTGTGATAATCGCCCGCTTGCGTCCCCAGCGCTCCGAGAGCGTGCCAAAGACAAAACCGCCGCCCAGCGAGCCCACGTTGTAGATCACCGCCAGCAGGCCCACCATGCCGGCCGAGAATCCGCGATCGCTCGTCAGAAAGGCAGGATAGCCATCCTGCGTGCCATGCGAAAAGCTGCAGAAGGCCGACATCAGGATGATCAGAAAGAGAAAGGTGGGAGCGTAAGCGAAAACGCTTCGCGCTGTAGATGGCGTTTTCGCCTCCTTGCGCTGCCGGGCTTCGATCCAGGCAGGCGACTCCTCCACGCGCGACTCCACAAAAAAGACCAGCAGCGCCGGAGCCGCCCCCACGATAAACAGTCCTCGCCAGCCAATCGGCAGGTGAAAAGCTCCCAGTTGAATACCGTTGAAGAGCAGTCCATAGAGCGCCGCAGCCAGCAGGTACCCGACGGCGTATCCCTCCTGCAAAATGCCGGAGAAGACTCCGCGGCCTTCCTTGGGCAGCGTCTCAAAGGTCAGCGCCGCTCCCACCCCCCACACGCCGCCCATCGCCACGCCAAACAGCGCCCGCAGCACCAGCAAAACCATCAGAGAAGGCGCAAATGCGCAGCTCAGCTCCACCGCCGAGTAGCAGAGGATGTTGATGATCAGCGTCGGCTTGCGCCCGATGCGGTCAGCCAGCGCGCCAAAGAGAAACGCTCCCACCGGCCGGAAGATCAGCGTCAGAAAGACGGCATTGGCCACGCTCGACAGCGGAACGTGAAACTCTTTCGCGATTGCCGACCGGCACATGATCAGCAGAAAGAAGTCCAGCGAATCCAGCGACCAGCTCAGGAACGAAGCCAGAAACGCATGGCGCTGTGGCCGGGTAAGCGCTCGAAAATGCTCCCCGATCGAGCTGAAGGAAGAAGACGACATACGCCGGAGCATACCAGTTCGCCCCAGCGACCCAGGAAATTCCCGTCGTTCAGCGGAAAATCCCGCTGGCAAAAATAATTGTTGCAACAACTATCTCGCTGCTGCATCTTTAACTGGCGAAGGTTATGGTAGCGCGGACCTCCAGTCGCGTCCTACCATTCCTCCAGGCTTCTTAGTAAGGCTGCTGCCCAGGCCGGTTGTGATGGCCGAGGGGAAAGAGCTCAAACATCCACCCTCAACCGTCACAAGGGACGGAATCGATTCATTGAAAGGATCCACCCATGAAAATGACCACCCTGGCTTCGGCCGCACTCGTACTTATCGCCCCCTTCGCAATGGCCGAAACATCCACCTGGAAGGCTGATTCCGCGCATAGCGAAGTCGACTTCTCCATCAAGCATCTTGCCATCTCCAACGTCCATGGCCGCTTCGGCAAGGTTGAAGCCACCATCACGTGGGACAGCAGTGACGTCACCAAGTCCACTGTCAACGCCATCATCGATGTCACCGGCGTCAACACCGGCGTGTCCGGCCGCGATAACGACCTTAAGTCCAGCGGCTACTTCGACTGCGACAAGTACGCCACTGCGACCTTCGCCAGCACTGGCGTCGTGAAAACCGGCTCCGGCCTCGACGTCACCGGCAACCTCACCCTCCACGGAGTGACCAAGCCCGTCGTGCTGCACGTCGACGGACCCACCGCTCCCGTCACCGGCATGGACAAGAAGCAGCATGTCGGCTTTGAAGCGACCACCACCATTAAGCGCACCGACTTCGACATCGCTCCCAAGGCTCCCGAAGCCATCCTCAGCGACGAAGTCAAGCTGACCATCGAGCTCGACGCCGCCAAGCAGTAACGTCGGCCCAGAGGTGGCCGCGATTTGGCCGTCTCGCAACAGCGAAGCAACCGGCAGGGAGGCAGCGCATCGCCTCCCGCTTTTCATCGGAATTATTCTTTGGCGCAGTTCGGCGCAAGCCTGCGGGCCGCATTCAAGCGAGGGATTATGGCAGCGACTTCACAGGGAACGGGGCAAGCCCAAAGCTTCTCCAGTCCCCATGAGGAGGCGCTGCTGAGTCTCATGCGCTCGGCCGACTGCATGCATCGCGCCATGCAGCAGAGGCTCAAGCCCGCCGGCCTCACCCTTCCCCAGTTCAATGTGCTGCGCATCCTGCGCGGAGCGCGCCCTGCCGGCCTCACCTGCTCGGCCATCGGACGCATGATGATCACCCCCGAGCCGGATATCACCCGCCTGCTGGCCCGGATGAAAGCGCACAAACTGCTCCGCCAACAGCGCGACACGCAGGACCGCCGCGTCGTCTGGACCTTCATTACCCCTCAGGGTTTGGATGTGCTGAGTAAGCTGGACGAGATAGTAGAGCAGGCGCCCCGGGAACTCTTTCGTGAGCTCAACCAGGAAGAGCTGCGTGCGCTGACCCGGCTCTTAAAGAAAGCCCAGGCCTGCGGAACCGCCGTAGATCGAAGCGAGCCTCCCGCTACCGGGAAGCCACCTTCGCCACGATCGCCTCTTCTTCCCCCTCGCCCTGAATGATCTTGTGATGCAGGCAGTAAAGGGCCAGCTCCAGGCGATCCGAAACGCCGAGCTTATCGTAGATCTTGCGCAGGTAGTTCTTGATTACCTGCTCGGTTGTGCCGAGTTGATAAGCGATTTCCTTGTTGCGCTTGCCCTGCGTAATGCAGGTGATGATGGCCATCTCTTTCGGAGAAAGACGAGGCTGTGTGCGCGGGCTCACCAGTGCGGCGGCCTGCGAACGGTACGCCTCAATGACCAGGTTGATCGATTGATTGTCGATCCACGTCTCGCCGCTGGCGATCTTGCGCACACACTTGACCAGCAGATCCGGCGATATGGCTCGCGAAATAATGCCGCGAACGCCGCGCCGGTAAAGCTCGACAGTGTGGCTCTCGTCCGAATAAGAAGCCTGAACGATGATCTTGACGTCCGGCGCCAGTCGCAGCAGTTCGGGAATGGCGTTGGACGTTCCGGTCAGCATGCCGCCCTCGAGCAGCACCACGTCGGTGGGGTAGCGTTGCACGGCCGCATGCAGGTTCTCTATCGAGTCGGCTTGCGCCACCACGCGAACGTCGTCTTCCAGGGCGAAGACCTTCCGGATGCCGACCCGATAAATCGCCTGCGAGTCCGCCAGGATCACGCGGATCGCGCCCGGCTTGGCAACCGAATCTTGAACTTCTCCCTCTGGAGAATCTTCCAGAAAGTCCATCTTAATGACCGCCATATGTGCCCATAGAATTACTGATCTGCAAATCTGTACTCATCGATCGTCGCCGCGGTATGAAATCCAGCTTGATTGGGATACGACCGTACCACCCGTCCCCGGCAATGGATAAGTACATCGCGTGGCGTCCCCAGAATCTCTCCCGGCATACGCAGTGAGAATCCCACCAGCGTCCCCGTGACGATATTTCGATCCACATTAAACAGAGCTCCACTCGCCGATACATTTACCGTCGAGGCAGAAAACTCCTGCTCATCCGCGGAAAGAACCACAGGAAGGCTTAAAGGAAACCGCACCGCACAACGCACTTCCTGACGAGGAGCGCCGCCGGTACTGACAGGTGAAACTGGCAACTCGGTGGTTGACGGAATCATGCTGCAACCCCCTCCTGGAAGCGTTAACCTACTGTACATCAAGTGGAGTACGACGGGCACAATCCAGGAGCACCAAAGTTTCTTCCACTGCGCCCACTCTACCTCTAGACTTCAAACCCGCCTATACCCCTAACGGGGTACAAACCCGCCTCTTAGCGGCAAAAATGGGCCCGAAATCAACTCCGATTCCCTAAAAACCATCGGTTACCGGCGTTGGCTAAATGTTTGGTAACCTGCCCTATTGCTTCATTTCTATATACCTCTGGCGGCCATTTTGTCCAGACGCAATTCCACCGCGCAGTGCGTCGGAATATAACCTGAAAATAATTTCCCGCGTTGCTTCTATCCGCCCATTCTAAGATTTGGAGACTGTTCCAATTCAGGAAGGATATTCCGGCCCGGCTTAGCGCCAGAAGGCGGCAGAAGCCCCTACCCATTCCTGGTTGCGGTTGTGGTCCACCCCCATCATCTTTCCGCGCCCTAGCCGCACCAGAGCCAGTGCCGGAGTCAGCCTGCCGCCATCCGGCCACAGATAGAGAATGCGAATCTCTGCCTGCGTGAGTCCATGCGGAGTCTGGATCGTGGGCACGAAATGCATTCGCTGCTGCACCAGGTAGTTACCACGTTCCTCTTCGGGAATCGCCTCCAACTCGGCCCGCGAAGGACCAAACTGGATGCCTTTCCCGGCAAAGGAAAACAGCGGCTTGAGCAGCAGATCCTCATACACAGCGTCGCCGCCGCCCGGCAGCGCGACGCCGGCAGCTTCCAGCCGCGTAAAGCCCGGCCCGCTCAGGAAATCATCGAGAAATGCCGCCGGTGGGACCACTTCCTCTCCGGCAGAGGAGAGCCACGGTACAGCATATTTACTGATCAGGAAATACCAGTTCGGGTGCCCCGCCCATTCCACATCCCACGGCGCCGTCAGGTCAAAGGGGAGCTGAATCTGCTTCGCCACAATCTCGTCGGCAATTGCCCGGTTATAGATCCGGTGAATCGGGACCAGCTCTCCGGCCCCGTTTCGGTAATGAAGCTTCCTGCCGATGGGAACCAGCTTTGCGATATCCACCACGGCAATCCCCAATCGTTTTGCCGTCAGCAGGAAGTCCGGCAGCGTCTTCTGATGTTCGGGGTCAACCTCTGTCAGCGCTACATTTTCCGGCGCATATTTCCCTAATATCGTTTCGCGAAATATATGCCAGAAACGCTCCGCATCTAGGCCGCCAAGGAAGACCCCCAGCGAGTCCGGCAACCCAAAAATTTCCCGGTAAGCATCACTCAGCGCCGCCTGATAGGCGTAGACAGACGGGAAGGCCTGGATTTCCACAAGGCGCGGAGCCAATTCCCCCGCACTGTCTCGAATCAGGGCAAAATCCGCTGTCAAAAAATGCGGGTGATCCCCATCCGCCTGTCCCGCAACCAGGAAGCCATCGGGAATCGAGCCGCGCGCGCCGGTCAGGTATTCAGGCCACGCCAGCAATCGGTTCGTCAGTCTCTCTCCCGCGGCTGCCATCTCCTCCAGCATTGCCTGGGGCAAAAAAGCGGGGGTCTCAGCCACCCGGAACTCGATCGCCGTACCGGCAACTGCATTGAGCCGCTCCATTAGCAGCTGGTAACTTTCGGGCCGGTAGCTGGCGTTGAAGGCCTCTCTCAGGTCGTTGATCACTGGGTAACTCCTTCAGGTTATTAAGGTAACGTCAAGTTTTCGCTCGCCGGTGCATTACCACGCTTTGACCGGAAAGGGAAGATGCAATCGAACATTTTTTCCTCAATTGCGACTTTCGTTGTATCCCGAACACACCATTTAGGTTACTCTTTCCGTAAGTCTGATTTTTAGAAGGAGAATTTCCATGAAATCCGTTCCCGCTTTCCCCACGCGTGTATTAGCTACGATAGCCCTAGTTGCAAGTTCCACCGCACTTCTCGCCGGTCCGATTACGGTTCCACCGAATCCAGGCACCATTAAATTTGCTCCCGCAGGCACTCAGGTAGCTGGTCCAATCACCGTTCCGCCGAATCCCGGCACGATCAAGTTTGCTTCCGCAGGCACCCAGGTAGCTGGCCCGATCACCGTTCCGCCGAATCCTGGCACGATCAAGTTTGCCTCCGCAGGCACCCAGGTAGCTGGCCCGATCACCGTCCCGCCGAATCCAGGCACGATCAAGTTTGCTTCCGCAGGCACCCAGGCAGCTGGTCCGATCACCGTTCCGCCGAATCCTGGCACGATCAAGTTTGCCTCCGCAGGCACCCAGGTAGCTGGTCCGATCACCGTTCCGCCGAATCCCGGCACGATCAAGTTTGCTTCCGCAGGCACCCAGGTAGCTGGCCCGATCACCGTTCCGCCGAATCCCGGTACGATCAAGTTCGCCTCCGCAGGCACTCAGGTAGCTGGCCCGATCACCGTTCCGCCGAATCCCGGCACGATCAAGTTCGCTTCCGCAGGCATCGCGTCGTAGCCTTGGTTCACCATTCCATGGGGCATGACCGTTCCTTGCAGTACAGTTTCAGCTTAAGTTGTAGTTTGACAAAGTACCTGGACTGCTAAACTCTCTTAATTAGGGTCTTCTATGAATGCGGTCCAGGAGGTAGACAATGAGCTTCGATAATGCCCTCCTGGCTACTGGGACTGTGGCCGAGATCGTTGTTCTGGCATTGATGCTCCGCCGCAACATGTGGCGCATGCTGCCCTTGTTCTGCGTCTATATTGCCTGGGGCGCGCTGACCGACATCACCAATGCCGCCGTGCTGTATAAGATGCCCGCAGCATTCAATCGCACCTACTTCATGGAAATGGGCCCCGACTCGCTTCTGCAGTTCGGCGTGCTCATCGAATTGGCCTGGTCCGTTTTGCGTCCCAGCCGCAAGCTGCTTCCTCGCGGAGCGCTGCCGGTCCTTGCAGGTCTGGTCGCATTGGCCGGTCTTATCATCTGGCCTCTGGCAGGAACCACCGTGCCGCCCAATCTCAGCCCGCATGCCCAGCTTTTTGTGCATTTTCAAGAGACGATCGCAATTTTGCGCGTGGTTTGCTTCCTGGTGATGGCCGGCTTCAGCCAGATTCTATCGATTGGCTGGAAAGACCGCGAACTCCAGGTCGCTACTGGCCTCGGTTTTTTCTCCATCATCAGTCTCCTGGTTGCCGTTCTTCACTCGCATCAGCTCTGGCAGGATGCGTCCTACACCTGGCTCGACCGTGCAGCATCAATAAGTTACCTCGGTACACTGACCTATTGGGTCGTAAGCTTTGCAACTAAAGAGCAACAACGTAAAGAATTCAGTCCACAGATGCAACAATTTCTGTTACTAATGGGTGGAGGCGCACGTGCAGGCCGTATTGCACTCAGCGACCTCCCTTCCGAACGTCCAAGGAAAAGGATTAAGTAATGCTATTGCCATTGCTTCAAATCGCAATCGTAAGTGCCC
>DATAZR010000041.1:0-4977 GCA_036271955.1 Acidobacteriaceae bacterium | reverse complement strand
CGCACTCAACACCCCGCTCTACGCCATCGCCGGCGCCAACAATGCCTTCACCCTCGCCGACATTCCGCCCGGCGGCTACAAGCTTCACATCTGGATCGAAGGAGCGCCGTTCGCCTGGCTCGATAGCCTCACCCGCACCATCCACGTCTCAGGCCGCACTCTCGATCTCGGCACCATCACTGTATCCGCGAAGCCAGAGCAGCAGCACGCCAACAAATTCGGCAAACCCTACCCACCCGAGAACAGCTCCCCATACTAGACCCACCGCAGCAAAGCCCCTCTCGCACGAACAAGAGTCCCCATCCAGCAAGAAAAGGGTACCCCATCTTTGCCGCAGCCTCATCGCGGCTAAGGTGGGAGAGCACAACGGTCAATCAGCCTCGAACAAAGGCCCCACCATGGCAAGACCAGGGGTGCCCCATCTTTAGCGCAGTCTCATCGCGCGAAAGGTGGGAGAGCACAGCTCTAAACCAGCCGTCGTCTAAACCAAACCGGTCTACGGCTTCTCCACCGGCACCACCGGCAGGCTGATATAACTCGCCTCGCCAGCAGCATGCCAGACCCGTTCCGTCGCCTTCTGGTAATCCTCCGGCTTCGCCTCAAAGATATTCGGCACAAACTTTTGCGGATTCCGGTCATACAACGGAAAGAGCGTCGACTGCACCTGCACCATAATCCGGTGCCCGGGCAGGAACGTATGATTCACCATCGGAAGCCCAAAGACATACGGCAGCGGCTCATCGGCCTTGATCGCCTCCGGATGCTCGAAGCTCGTCCGGTACCGTCCCCGGAAGATATCCGTCGCAATCGGCAGCTCATACCCGCTGAAATCCGTCATCCCCATCGACGGCGGAACTCCCTTATCCGGCTGCACATCGATCAGCTTCACCACCCAGTCCGAATCCGTCCCGCTCGTCGAAGCCACCAGGTGCACCATCGGCTCGCCTGACAGCTTCATCGCCTCCTTCAGCGGCTCCGTCTCGTACGTCAGCACATCCTCGCGCCCATCCACAAAGCGCTGATCCGTCACCAGCCACGTCCGCCAACCCGTGCCATCCGCCGGGTCCACAGGCCTCGGCCGGTAAGGCACCGGCTTCGCAGGATCGGAAACATACTCGTCAAACTTCGTTCCCCCATCCGCCGGAGCCTCGAACGATAATCCGCCCTTCGCCGTCAGGTACAGCGGCCGCGACTTTACCGGGCAACCCTCCTCGCAGCTCGCCGGAAAGATCTTCGGCTTCTCCCAGTGATCCACGCCCGTGTTGTAGATCCACACAGAAGGCGTATCCGCCACAGGCGATCCCGGCTTCAGATACTGGTTGAAAAACGGCAGCAGCACATCGCGCCGCCACTGCGCCGTCGTATCTGTAGCCCACACCAGCGGACCCAGCGCCCGCCCTTCGCGATTGATCTGGCTATGGAACCAAGGCCCCATCACCAGGTGATTCATCGCATCCGGCGTCCCGGCCGCCTTCAGCGCGCGATAGCTGTGAATCGCGCCCCACATATCTTCCTGGTCCCACAATCCCTGCTCCCAGATCGTAGGCACCGTCAAAGGCTGTTTCGCAACCAGCTTGTCCAGCGCCTGACTCTGCCAATACCCGTCATACGCCGGATGCTCCACCATCACCCGCCAGAAGGGCAGCGCCTCCATGCCTTCCGCCTTCGCAAAGGCATCCGCCGACCCCGCATGAAGAAAGTTCGTATAGTCGTCCTTTCCCTCGCGAGGCACATGCACCCCTTCGCCTCGCTTCGAGGTTTGCCCCAGCACATAGTCGATATTCGGCTGCCGGAAGGCCCCGTAGTGGAACCAGTCGTCGCCCATCCAACCATCCACCATCGGGCTCTCCGGCGCAGCCACCTTCAGCGCCGGATGCGGATGCAGCAGCGCCATCACCACCGTGAATCCCTCGTAGCTCGACCCGATCATGCCCACGCGCCCATTCGACTCCGGCACGTTCTTCACCAGCCAGTCGATCGTGTCGTACGCATCGGTTGTATCATCGGCCCCGCTCGGGTTATACCCCGAATTGGCTGGCGGCGGCGTCATCAGGTAAACGCCCTCTGAACCATACTTGCCGCGCACATCCTGGTAGACGCGGATATACCCCGCCTCCACAAAGACCTCATCGCTCAGCGGCAGCGCCTCGATCATCTTCCCGCTCTTCGATCGCGCCGCACGCGCCGCAGCGTTGTAGCAGGTCCGCGTCATCAAGATAGGAAGATCATGTGCGCCCTTGGGAATCACAATCACCGTATAAAGCTTCGTCCCATCGCGCATGGGAATCATCTCCACACGCTTCACAAAGTCCGTCGCCTGCTCCGGAACCTTGAAATCCTTCGGCAGGTCATCCGCAGGCAGACTCTTCTGGGCAATCGCAGACGTGGCAAGCACGCCAAGGCATACAGCAGCAAAGATACGGCTCATTGGGATCAAATTTCGGGTCATGGCTCTCACAGGAAGGCATCCTCAACTGAAGGACAAGCAGCCGTAGTTGGAATACGCTCAGCCTATCACCCGAGATTGGGTAGCTAACCTCGACCCGCTTTTGCCATTGTCTTTTTGGTTGTCATCCCCGAAGGGGATCTGCTTCTCTAGAACCTCGCACCAGCACGAAAATGGGTGCCCCATCTCTCGCGCAGCTCCATCGCGCGAAAGGTGGGAAAGCACGAACCCACGCAGCGGCAACATCAGCGCACACTCGCTCCATCCTTCGCATATCCCCTCCACAAATACTCCAACGCCTCCGGCAGCGTCTGCGCCCGCGTCGCCCGGTCCACATGCCCCGCATTCTCCGCAAAGACAAACTGGTAGTGATACCCCTTCGCCGCCAGCGCCGCCGCCATCTTCTCATTCGCCAGCACCCAGTCATGCATCCCATCCCGCATCACATTGGGATTGAGCAGGTCCTTGTCTCCCACTTCCATCCACAGCCGAATCGGCTTCACCGCCGTCCCCGGCACCAGATGCTCGTGAAACTCCCAGGCCCCATGCGGCGTCTTTGCATCCGGCGGCCACTGCTGGTTGATATACGTCCCCGAGTACGTCAGCACCCGGTGGTACCACTCCGGGTGATACCAAGCCATGATCAGCGCACACGACCCGCCTGAGCTCCCACCCATCGTCGCCCGCCCCTCAGGATCATGTGTCACCTTCACATGCGCCTCGGCCTCCACGCGCGGCAGCACCTCCGCCTGCACCCACTCCGCATACTTCCCGGACATCGTGTCGTACTCAAGCCCCCGCTCGCTGCCTTGCGCATCGCCGCTGCCATTGCCAATCGAGATCGCCACCATCGCCGGCACTTTCTTCTCAGCAATCAGGTTGTCCAGCACCGTAAACAGCAGGCGATCCGGCCCATCCGCGCCCACAATAAACGGCGCAGCCGTCCCCGGTACATACTGCTTCGGCACATACACCGCCACCTTGCGCGTATATGGAGCAGGATGGCTCGTCGTCACCACCAGCTTCGCCGGATCGTTCGGATCAGGCGTCCCCAGTGGCCCCGGATCGCGCGCAATCCCCGGATAAAACTTGCTCTCCGCCGAGCTCATCGTGAATTCGATCACCGTCCCCTGCGGCACATCCGCATGCACCGTTGACTCCGGCGCAGCCGTATGCGTCGGCCCAAGAATAAAGTTCCCATCCTTATCCGCAGGAGCGTTCGCCCCATCCGGCAACTCCGTAGCATGCACATACCCCGCCGTATGCGGATCACGCGCCGGAGGCGTCGGCCTAGCAGGCGGCTGCGGCGCCAGCTTCACTGACGGAGCATCTTGAGCCGCACACACCATCCCAACCGAAATCCATCCACCCGCAAAACAAAGCAACAGAAAACGCCGCATCCACCCACCTCCACCGCACAAGCATCTTACCTGCACAACCCGCCCCGCCTTGCCATCCCAATCCCTGAGCCGCGGCATCGCCACCCCAACCTCTAAATTGTCATCCTGAGCGAAGCGAAGGTGTGGATTCACATTTGAAGTGCAACAGGAGTTGAGCGAATGCCTCGACTGGCGACTTGTATTGGAGGCATTTTCTTGGCATCTGATTGTATCTTGCTGCGAGTCGGTCGAGATGGTTCTGGGAGAGCTGTGCGGCGCCGGTTTTTCGTGGCAGCGACCGTCTCAGTCTTCCGATGGCGTTTTCGATGCCTCCCTTCTGCCAGGGAGCATGTTTGTCACAGAAGTAGGTGGGCATGTTGAGTTCGTCGATCAGCCGGTTGTGATGGCTGAACTCCGCCCCGTTGTCGATAGTGAGGCTTTTTCGGAACCAGTCCGGCAAGCCGGCGAAGAGAGCCATAAGTTGCTCTGCTATGGGCGCGGCGGCCTTGCTGTTCTTGCGCGCGATGACCAGCAGCCGGGTGGTGCGCTCCTGTGCGACCAGCAGAACGCTCTTAGGGTCGGAGAAGAGCATCAAGTCGGCCTCCCAGTGGCCCGGTATGTGGCGCGAGCGAACCTCCGGAGGCCGCTCGGAGAGCGGCGTTCGCTGCGGAATGAGTCGCATCGGTGCGCGGTCAGCGGCCGGGGAGCGGTAGCCGCGCTTGTACTTGCCCCGCGGCAGCAGCTGCCGCCAGAGTTTGTTCTGCGTGCGCCGCGCCTCGGCATCGATGAAGCGGTAGATCGACTCGGGCGAGAGAACCTTCCTGCCCTGTTCCCGAGCCAGCCTACCGGAGACCTGCTCCGGCGATGAGCCGCCGGCAAGTCTCTGCATCACGTCGACACGCAGGCCTGCATCGCGCTGCAAACGAGACCCACGCCAGCGCCGCGCCCATGCCAGATCATCGGCATGCCGGGAACTGTAGCCGTCCTTCAGCCGGTTGCGTTTCAACTCACGCGCCACTGTCGATGCCGCGCAACCCAGAGCTGCAGCGATTTGCCGACACGATTGCCCGTCTTCATGAAGACGGGCAATCGTGTCCCTCTGCTCCCCGGAGAGATGCTTGTAAGCTGCTGCCATAACAACACCAACCTATG
>DATAZR010000040.1:0-55215 GCA_036271955.1 Acidobacteriaceae bacterium | reverse complement strand
CCGCCGTGCCGGCCACTGGGGTTTACGCGGCATGAAGGAGCGTGCCGACGTCATCGGCGCGCGGTTTGAATGTAACAGCTCACCAAACCAGGGCACTCAGGTCGTGGTGACTGTGCCGGCTCATCGCGCCTACACTAAGAGGTCGCCTCGGGGGAAGGAACTCGAGAGTTCTGTTTCACCGGAGTCCACATCTGTTTGAGTTGTATCGCCCAAAAGAGTGAGGCGGGGAAATCGGTGGTCCGTCATGATGAGGATTGAGGAAGCCTTACCCTCGAGCCAGACTGGTGCCATAAACGATGTCCGCCGTGAGATGTATCGCCCTGGATTTATATGACGCGAACTCTTCTTTTCCGGCCACACCGAGTTTCCAAACTCGAACGGTTCGCGCTGTTCCTTGGCATTTTCCTGCCGTACTGCGTGAACTTGGCAGCAATCGATCCCCATCAGCCAATCACCCAGATGCATCACACCGCCTGGGGCGCAAAACCGGGAGTGATCGGAGGGGTATTCGCGATCGCGCAGACTTCAGACGGATTTATCTGGGTAGGCACCACGGGTGGACTACTTCGTTTTGACGGTTCTGAGTTTGAACGATACAAGCCGGACGAAGGTTCATTCCCTCAACCCAACTGGGCCAGCGCGCTTCTGGCGACACCAGACGGCGGTCTTTGGATTGGCTACTTGAATGGCGGAGCAAGCTTTCTGCAGCACGGACGACTGAAAAATTTTGGCGATGCGGATGGTTTGCCGCGTGGCCGCGTCCGAAGTTTGACACAAGACCCGGACGGAACCATCTGGATCGCGACGCCGACCGGCCTTGGAAATTTCGACGGGCGCCAATGGCGATATGTAGACAAAAACAGTAACCTGTCGGGTCTCATACCCAAATCGCCGTCCAGTGTAGCCGCCAACAGACAGGGCCTGTGGGTGTCTGACTCGAACAAAGGTGTCTTTTTTCTACCCAGAGGAACGCACGCATTTCAACAACTGACACCTCAGCCGGTCCCCGGGTACCTACCGACCTTCGCTGAGGCAGGCGAAAAAGCAACCTGGCTATGGGTGCCGGAATCACTATCGATAGAGCGGTACTCCCCCCACCTGCCTGCCGAAAATCACTCCTCGAAAGGGTTCGCTAACTCATCGGGAATGTTCCTGGTCGATCGTGACGGCAGTGGATGGATGATGACGCGGCACGACGGAGTCCTGCGTATTCCGGACGCCTCACGATTGCAAGGCCAAATCTCCCTCAACGATCCCTCCATTCAGAAATTCAGTGAAACAGAGGGGCTCACGAACGCCACTGTCCTATGCGCCATGGAAGACAGGGAGGGCGACATATGGGTCGCCACAGTAGGCGGGTTGGACCGCTTCCGGCCCCGAAACGCCGCGTGGACTGAATTGCAGTCAGTCTCGACCCAGCGTATGCAGTTGGTCACTGGAGACAAAGGCGAAGTTTTGGCGAGCTCCCCGCAGGGCCTGTGGGACGCTCGGACCGGGAAGCCAGTTCGCGGCAGTCCCCATGGCATCCAATACTCATTCCGAGATCCGGATGGATCAATCTGGTTTTGGTCGGAGAATAGCGGCACGGGTGATCTTTGGCGCTGGACCGGCGGACCGTTCCTAGAAGCGGGGATGTCACCTTCCCCCAGGGTCGGAAGAGACCCAGCGTACGATTCCTGGGTACCGATCAATGGGCCAGTGCGAGCTCTAACCAGAGATGGCTCAGGAGACTTGTGGGTCTCGGTTCGAGGCCGGGGCATTTTTCGTCAGCATGACGGCGTTTGGGGCTATATCCAAATGATAAAGGGCATGCGGTACTTGACTGCCTATGGCGCTACCTGCGACAGCCAGGGACGGGTATGGCTGGCCTTTCCGGAGTTGAGGGAAATCGGTCTTTGGGATCACGGTGCGATTCAGGTCTTTTCAGCCGAAACCGGCTTGAACATTGGCGCCGTCACCCAGATCGCTTACTCCGAGGGGCGAATTTGGGCTGGCGGCGAAACTGGGCTGGCCGTCTACGGCAACGGAAAATTCCACACTGTCGAACCGGCAGGAGGAACGGGGTTCGGCCTGGTCGCCGGTATTGCGGGCTCGCCCAGTTCGGGACTATGGCTGAGTACCCCCAGCGAAATCGTTCACATTCCCCAGAGTGAGGTCTCCAAGGTTATTCAGGACTCGAGCCACAAGGTGCGATACGAGACTTTCGATCCGGACACTGATCTGGCGGAACGGCCCTCAGCCACGTCCGATACCCCGGCCGTGATGGGCGCTGACGGCATTCTCTGGGTCGCGACGCCGAAAGGTGTCACTCGAGTCGATCCCTCGCATCTTCACCGCAATCAGACTCCTCCTCAGATAGCAATACGAAACGTGACTGCGAATGGGAGATCCTACCCGATTTACGTTCCGATCACCCTCCCCCCGCACACCGCCAATCTTCGTATCGGCTACTCAGTCCTGAGCTTTCCCATTCCCGAGAGGGTGCGCTCTCGCTATCGTCTTCTGGGAAATGACAAGGAATGGCACGATGGAGGAAACCGTGTCGATGCGTCCTTTGACAACCTGGGGCCAGGACGCTACACCCTCCAAGTTGTGGCGGGAAACAACGACGGCGTCTGGAACGAAGCCGGAGTTTCCCTCGAGTTCACGATCCAGCCGGCTTTTTATCAAACCCCTTGGTTTCGACTCTTGTACGTTGTGGCCATCGTCGCTCTCGTTTGGCTCATATATCGGCTGAGATTGCGCCGTGTGGCCGGCATAATCAAACAACGTGCTGAGGCAAGGGCTGACGAACGGGTCCGTATCGCGCGGGATCTGCACGATACTCTGCTCCAGGGCATACAGGGCCTCATACTGCATTTTCATCTTGCCGCGCAGGAATTTCCGGAAGGTAGCCGCCCCCGTGAAACAGCTGATCGCGCGCTTACAACTGCGGATCGAATTGTGGCCGAAGGCAGGGATCGTGTTAACCATTTACGGTCCGACCGTTTCACCTACAAAGATCTTACGAACGCCTTTGAAGCAATCGCTGCTGACTTCAGCTATCAGGGAACGGCTCGTTTTTCTTTGAAGACCGAAGGACGAGGAGAAGACGTCACCTCTGTCGTGCTAAACGAGCTGCATTACATCGGCCGTGAAGCAATCAGCAATGCGTTTCGCCATTCAGAGGCCTCTGAAATCGTCGTCCGCCTCAAATGCGACCCTAGGTCTGTTGTGCTGACAGTTGCCGATAACGGGCTCGGATTCGATCCGGTGACGCAGGAGATCAATCCACGCGTCGGACACTGGGGATTGCGTGGCATGAAAGAGCGCGCCGAAGTGATAGGCGGATACTTTGAATGTCAAAGCAAGCCGAACAAGGGCACACAGGTTGTGGTGACTGTGCCGGCTCATCGCGCCTACCGAAAGAACTCCGCCGGAAGGAAAGAGCTAGATGATTCTGTTACTCCGGAGTCTACTTCTGTTTGACCTGCATCGCTCGAAAGGATGACGCGGGGAAAGCGGCAGTCTGCCATGATGAAGATTGAGTAAGTCTTACTTCTCGTTTCGTAGAGACGAAGCCGGCAACTTGGCTCGTAGTACAGAGAGGACTGTAGTGACGAACGACGCTAAACCGATACGGCTACTCGTGGTCGATGATCATCCAGTTTTGCGCGAGGGCCTCGCTGCCTTGATAAGTAGCCAACGCGACATGATGCTGATAGCGGAGGCAGGCACGGGAAGAGAGGCTGTGGAGCTATTTAAGGTCCACCACCCGGATGTAACGATCATGGATCTTCGTCTGCCTGATATGAATGGCATTGCCGCAATCTCCGCGATTCTGGAACACACCCCAAGCGCACGCGTCATTGTGCTTACCACTTATTTGGGAGATGTCCAGGCAAACCGTGCGCTGAACGCTGGTGCGTATGCCTTTTTACTCAAAGCAACACTCCGAACGGACCTGCTCGACACCATACGTGCCGTAAACCGGGGCAAGAAACGGGTTCCCGTCGATGTCGCCTCCGAGATGGCTGAATATTCTGGCGGCGACGGTCTTACGCCACGCGAGATTCAGGTCCTCGAGCAGGTATCTTCGGGAAAATCCAATAAGATGATCGGGGACTACCTCGACATCACTGAAGACACCGTGAAGACTCACATGCGGAGCATTCTCGACAAATTGGGCGCAAACGACCGCGCACACGCCGTTACGATCGCGTTGCGACGTGGTTTTCTGGATGTATAAAGTCAAACATAGGAAACCTATAAATACAACGAGCATGCTGAACTTGCGTTTCCTCGCTAAATATGGGTAGACCCTTTTATTGACCCTACTTCGAGCAGGAAGACAACGGATGGGATGGGTTAGAAATAGATGACGGCTTTCTACGCCGCCAATCGGCAAAAGATATTACATCGCAAAGCAAAATGATGTTCGCTTGTCCCGGAGGCTCAGTCGCCTCTGGGGGACACTGTTTGCGCCTAACGGTTGGCTCGACTTCGCAACCTTGACGACGGACATCTGGAAGTGTCTTGGTTCCAAGAGAGCCAATCAACCACGCGAAGCCGATCTTCCGCTGCGAGTTCAATCGTCGTTACGCCATCTGCTCGTCGATACATGCTGAGATACGCTGTTCTGTCCGTAGAGATGACAACGAACGCACAGCGGCGGCGCGGCCAGAAAGATTAATTTAATTCGATCATTACAGCGTGGCTTGGGAGCTCAGATGCCCCGGTGATAAGGGCGAATCCCATGACTCTCTTATCAGATAAAGAGTAATCCTTTCGAGTGAAGGGTAATCCTATCGAGCGACCAAAGAGAACCTCGAAATGACGTTGTTCACATGCATGTGCCCACCCTACTATCAAGGTCAGTAAGGAGCCTGAAATGGAAATAGTCAGTAATGCGTGGGCTCAAAGTCAATCCTGTACGAGCCGTCAGGATATCGATCAAGCCCTGGTCGTGGCTGCACAGGCGGGCTCTGATGCCGCTTTCGAATCACTTCATGCGCTCTATGTTCGGGCAATTTACAGAGTAACGTTTTCTATCACCAAGAACACTTCTGATGCAGAAGATGCGACACAAGAGAGCTTTATGAGGGCGTATCGTGGCCTGAAGCATTTCCGAAAAGAATCCCAGTTCTTTTCGTGGCTCATGCGCATAGCCATCAACTCGTCGCTCATGCTTTTGAGAAGACGCCGCGGCCAGCGTGAACTCTCGACCGAAGCCCATTCCGATCCAGGCGCCGACTTCAAGGCCATCGATATTGTCGACTCAGGTCCAAATCCCGAAGGCTTTTTTCATCTCAAGGAAACTTACGCGGGAATTGAGAGGTCCGTTGAGATCCTGCCGCCGCGCCTTCGGACAGTCGCCGAGCTGAGATTTCTCCAAGAACAATCGATACGGGAGATAAGCGGAATTTTAGGTATCTCAAATGCCGCGACAAAATCGCGTCTTTCCCGCGCCAGAAAACTGATGGCTTCGAAAAGCATGAAGCATCGGGTGCGTCAACAATCAGCGTTGCGGGTCACTACCGTAGAGTGCCTGCTCTGAGAGGTGCATTTTGAATCACAATTCGAACACACGTTCACTCCTGACAATTGAAAACTCCCTCTCCTATATGACAACCAAGGCACTGGTCGCAACCAGCCGGGGGCGAGACTGGAAAGGAATTACGTACGACGTTTATGGGCTTGTGTCTGATGTTGAGTTGGATACTCCACCGGTTGACCATCATGCGGTGGGCTATTGCCTGCAGGGCTCCGGAAGATTGTGGCAGAGAAGAGGCGGCCGGACCCACGAAAGCGTGATTCGCACAGGCAGCGTGATGGTCATGGCGGCAGGCGACTGTCGCTCATGGAGAGGAACGGCCGCCCCAAGCCTCAGAATCCGCATCCCCATTGCACTCTTGACAGAAGCCTCGATGGAAATTGGAAGTAATTCAGGGCGATTGCCAGAACTCATCGACATATTCAATACCAGGGACCTGTTTATCGGCCAGCTGGCTCCAATTCTGGTGTCAGAGCTCGAACGTCCAGCTCATCCTGCACAACCGCTTCTGATCGAATCAATCTCTTATGTCCTCGCGGGACATCTCCTTCGACACTATGACGCCTTCCGGCACAACGAGGGAAAGATCACCGGCCTTGCACCACGCACCCTCGCAATGGTGGTCTCGTATATCGAAGAACATCCGCATGAATCAATCGTGTTGGATAAACTCGCCGGAATAGCAAACGTGAGCCGCTTTCATTTCGCAAGAATGTTCAAACTGAGTACAGGCGTATCCCCAATGATGTATGTCGAGCAGAACAGGATACGCAAGGCCCAGGCGCTGATCAGGGAGAAACAGCTCTCGCTTGCCGCTATTGCTGCAGAAGTAGGCTTCGCGGATCAAAGCCATTTCACTCGGCGCTTCCGCCTCCATGTTGGGTGCACGCCGTCCAATTACGCAATGACTTTTGGTGTTCGGTTATCTCAGCATACCGGAATCAATTGCGGAGCCCAATCTGCGTGTCTATCGTGCTAGCCATGAGGCAACAGCGCATCTTGCTCCTTAGCGCCAACACCGAGGCAATCGCCTGTCCGACAAAAGCGCAATCGAAGGTCACAGAGAGCAATGCGGTTCTAACTTTCCGTGAACTACCTCGATATGATCGATCGGAAATGGCTTGGGTACCTTTGCACAAATGCTTGTTTCGACGCAGGGCGCAGCTGCATTGGGAGCACGTGCTAGCAATGGCATTCGGCACTGCGATGCAAGGAGGTGGAGATGAAATGGATCGCTTTTATCGAGTGGACATATGCGGGTTGGGTATCTCATTCCAGCCATCTGGTCTACCATCCGATTCTCAGCCAATCGAAGTCTCGTGAACGAAAAGACAGGACTAGTGAGGGCACATGCGCTGGCTCAGTAAACCCTTCGAATTCATTGGAAAATTGGGGCTGTTCAGCCTGCGGGTTATCGTCGATTCCCTCAGGGCACCGTTCGAATTCGCCCAGCTTGGGCGCCAGCTCCTCGAAGTAGGGAACAAATCCCTCATTCTCATCATCGTCTCCGGCTTCGCGCTGGGGGCCGTCATGACCCTCCATACAAGAAGCACCCTGGTGATGTTCGGCGCCACGGCCATGATACCGGCCGTGCAGGCAGTATCCTTCTTCGTCGAAATTGGCCCGCTGGTCGCAGGACTGTTGCTTGCTGGCCGAGTCGGCTCCGGCATCGGCGCCGTCCTCGCAAACATGCGAGCTACCGAGCAGGTTGACGCCATCGAATCGCTGTCGATTGACTCGTTCAAGTTCCTGGTTGTTCCTCGCGTCCTGGCCTGTGTGATCGCTCTTCCACTCCTGACGCTCTTCATGGATTTCTCCGGCCTGCTGGGAGGCTTCGTCTCAGAAGAATTCGCCTCGCACATAGCGCCGACACTCTACCTCGATCGCGCCTTTGACTATCTTCAGTGGTCGAACTTCATCGCGCCCACTCTGAAAACCGCAGCGTTCGGCTTCATTATCGGCTCCGTCTCTTCCTACTTCGGCTACACGACAGACAAGGGAGCGCAGGGGGTGGGCGAGGCAGCCACCAACAGCGTTGTTCTGTCTTCTCTACTGATCATCGTTGCCGACGTATTTCTGATCAAGTGCATCTTCTTTCTCTTTCCGGATACAGCCGTATGACCGAGACTCAGACCATTGCGGTGGAGTTTAAGCGTGTAATGAAGGCGTTCGGCTCAAAACGCGTACTCGACGACGTATCTTTTCACATCGACCAGGGTCAGGCATTGTGTCTGCTCGGTCGTAGCGGCACCGGCAAGAGCGTCACTCTCAAGCTGATCATGGCTCTCATGCGGCCCGACTCGGGAGAGGTCTGGGTAGATCAGCAAAACGTGGTCGACCTGGGCGAGAAGAGTCTGTCCCCGGTCCGCAGAAAGATGGGATACCTATTCCAGGATGCCGCGCTCTTCGATTCTCTGACCCTCTACGAAAACTTGGCGCTCCCGCTTGCCAGGCTCACAAAAAAGACCAGAGAAGAGATAGACGACATGGTTCACCGCGTTCTTACCAATGTCGGCCTGGGCGCAGACGGAGCAAAATTTCCATCGGCGCTCTCGGGAGGCATGAAGAAGCGGGCCGGTCTCGCCAGAGCATTGGTGCTTGAGCCGAAGATTCTCTTGGCCGACGAGCCAAGCAGCGGATTAGATCGTATCACTGCCGCTGAGATCGATGAGCTTCTCACGCGCTGCAAGACAGAAAACAATACAGCTCTGATCATCGTGACCCACGATGTGCACGGAGCGCGCAGAGTGGCGGACCGGGTTGCCGTGCTCGACAAAGGAAATCTCGTTGCCTTCGGATCGGTGGACGAGGTAAGCCAGAGCGAAAACGAAGTCGCTCGCAGACTCATTACGGAGTGAAGCAATGTCAATACGATATCTTGCTGTAGGAATTTTCATCGTCGCCAGCGTGACCTTGTTCGCTCTTGGAATCTTCCTCGTCGGCAGTCGTCATGAAGCTTTCTCGCACCACGTGCTGCTGTACACCGAGTTTGCCGATCTCGATGGAATAGCCAAGGGTTCCAAGGTACAGGTAGCAGGCATGGACGCCGGGCAGGTCACGAAGATCGAAGTACCTCCTTCCCCGAGCGGTCATTTTCGCGTCCAGATGAAAATCGACGAATCTCTCCATGGCCTGGTTCGTACCGATTCCGTCGTCACAGTGGATACAGAGGGAGTAGTCGGTGATACGTTTCTGACAATTCATTCCGGGGCTTCGAATGTAGCCATCGCGCAGGCTGACTCGATGCTGCAAAGCAAACCTCCCGTAAACATCTCGGACCTGCTGACTCATGGTCTCGGCATCATGAATGACGCGGATGCGACGATAAAGCAGGTTAGCGGCAAGTTGAACGTCGCATTGGATAGCGTGAACGGCGCGGTCGGCAATGCGAACGACCTGCTTGTAGGCTTGAAAGAGGGCCGCGGACCTGCCGGAATGCTTCTCCGGGATGAGACGATGGCAGCCAAACTTCGAGAGACCATGTCAAATGTGCAGGCGACTACGTCGAACCTCAACCAGGCATCTGGCCGGGTCAACAGCCTCGTCGAAGATGTGCAACAACGCCAGTTACCGCAGAAGATTGACGACACAATGACGCAGATTCATTCTGCATCGACCCGGGCCGACGCGACGATACAACAGGTCCAGCAAAGCCTGTCCCAGGCTCTGGGGCCTGATGTCAATGGCGTCACGGCCGGTCAAAACATCAGCGAAGCACTGACCAATGTCAACGTCGCGACCGGGAACATCGCCGAAGATACCGAAGCACTCAAACACAACTTCTTCTTTAAGGGCTTCTTCAATCGTCGCGGCTACTACACACTCAACAGTGTCTCCCCTCAGGAATACAGGCGCAGCAAGCTTTTTGCAAGCATCCAGAGCCCTCGCGCCTGGTTGCAGGCTGACGCATTATTTCTGCATGGGCCACACGATACCGAGGAATTGAGCACAGACGGGAAGCATGCTATAGATGCCGCCGTGACCTCATTGGGAGATAAGATTTTCACTCACCCTATTGTGATCGAGGGATATTCCGATGCCGCAGTGTCAGCCGATGCTCTCTCAAGGTCCTACACTCGGGCGCAACTGGTCCGAGGTTATCTCGAGGCACGGTACCCGTTCACGAATAAGAATGTAGGCGTGATGCCCTTAAGCGCGACTCCGCCGCCAGGCCTAGCGCACGATCATTGGTCCGGAGTGTCCATCCTTGTCGCCGGCAAGTAACAATTTGCCGGGCCTGAATACGGTCTATTTCCACCATTATGCCTACGTAAATTTCAACTCATGACCCTAATGTATAAAAGGGATAGAGCACTTCAGAGTGCTCGAACGTTGACAAGAAATTGGCAGTTGTTGAGTTCTGAGGTTTGTACGCAAATTAGCGGGTTCTGGGAATTTTGTACGTGATTTGTACGCAGAATTTGCAAATCATGACAATCATGACAGATTTGACAATCCCAGAATCAGTAAGTTACGTGGAATGAGGGGGGGTGTCGGACCGACTCCCGCCGCCTCCACCATAAATCCTTACTGATTACATTCTCAAACTTGCTGAAACGAACTCAAGGTGGGCTGGGGAAGCGAGAATTCGCGGACTACCTTCCTCGTCGTGTGCTCCATTTGTGCTCCGCTTAATTTTTGTACAGTGCACAGATCAAAAATCCGGTATTCTCAATCGCCAGAACGAGATGCTGGAAACGCTATGTTCTTTGTTTCCAATTGACTGCCGACTTCCCAAGCTGAATGTCGCCGGTTCGATCCCGGTCTCCCGCTCCATACCTTCGAACTCTCTTCCCTTACATTCGTGCGAATCCACTCTTTCGCGGGCTGTTAGCCACCTGCGTGCAATGCCTTATGCTGGCTTACGTCTTCGCCATCGCCGCTCCGCAGTGTGCGAAAAACAATCGTCGACAGAATCGTGAGCGCTCCGAGGAGGAGGAATGCTTCATGCAGGCCGCGGATGATCGTCGATGTTGCGGAATGATTTACAGCGGGAACGAAGAGAGCCGTCGTCAAACCAGCGATGGCAACGCCAAAACTGATGGACATCTGTTGCATTGTGCTCGCGATGGAGCTCGCTTTGCTCGTCTCCTGCTCGGTTGTATCGGCATACGCCAGCGTGTTCATCGTGGTGTATTGCAGCGATGAGAAGGCTCCATAGGTGAACGCCTGCAGCACGATCAGCCAGACCGGCGTGTGCATGCCAATTGTTGCAAAGGCTAGGATGAGAAGGCCGATGATAATCGTGTTGGAGATCAGTACCCCGCGATAACCGACGACTCCGATCACCCGCGTCATTACCGCCTTCATGCTCATTGCGCCGAAGGCCTGGGGCATGATGAGAAGGCCCGACTGAATGGGTGTGTAACCGAGTCCGACCTGGTAAAGCAATGGCAAGAGAAAAGGCACGCCGCCCATTCCAAGACGAGTGAAGAAGCTACCGCTCACCGATGCGCGGAAGGTCCGAATGCGAAAGAGACTGAGCTCGAGCAGAGGAAACGCCGTGCCCCTCGCGTGCAGCACATAGCCCGCGAGCAGGAAGATCGAAAGCGCCAGCAGTCCTGCGATCTCGTTGCCGCCGAGAGCGTGATCGCCAAATATTTCGAGCACATAGGAAAGCAGCGCAATACCTGAGCCGAAGAGGATGAGGCCGACGATGTCGAGAGGCTTGACATCTTTTTCGCTGAAATCCGGCAGATGCAGATAGACGAGAATCAGGCCTGCGAGACCGATTGGGATGTTGAGGAAGAAGATGACGCGCCAATGCAGATAGCCAACGATAAGGCCGCCCGCGATGGGGCCAAGCATGGGAGCAACCAATGCCGGAATGGACACAAAGCTCATGGCGCGGAGAAGCTCCGATTTGGCGAAGGTTCTCACCAGCGTCAGCCGGCCGACAGGCACCATCATGGCGCCACCGCAGCCCTGGAGCACGCGACATGCAACGAGAATGTGAATATCGCTCGACAGCCCACAGAGAAGCGATCCGAGAGTGAATATCCCAATCGCCGAGGCAAAGACCCGGCGCGTACCGAAGCGATCCGCCATCCAGCCGCTGATAGGAATAAAGACTGCGAGACTCAGCGTATAACTTGCAAGCACCGACTTCATGCTCAGAGGACCGACCTTGAGCGCAGCTGATATTGCCGGCACGGCGGTGTTGAGAATCGTTGTGTCCAGCGACTCCATGAATAGGGCTACGCCAACCAGCCAGGGCAATAGACTCTTGCTCGATTCAGAGAGAGCCGGAGCATATGAGGTTGTGTTGGATGAGTTAGTTTGTTTCTTTGGAGTTGGCAAAGACGAAAGATGCTCCCAATAAAAGTTGCCGTAATTGCGGGCAGACGGGCATCTTGATCATACCCGTTTGAATAACTTGAGAACATGTTACCCTCGACATGTCAGGGCTTGGTCATTCTCCGGGCAGTGTTTCCTTGATGATATGCGCAACCTCGTCGATCGAGGTCTGCTGGCTCAGCTTCGCGACCTCGCTATCTGACGCAATCTTATGCAGGCCCATGCTCTGGGCCATCTCCCGTTGCATTCCCAATACCGCGGTGATTTCTCTTTCGGTCAACAGCAAAATCTGTAACATCAGTTGATCTCGCTCTTCTGCCCGGCGGCTCATGCGAGACTGGCGCATCAGGATAAAGCTAGCCACAAGAATCGCTTCGAAAGCGAAGATGACATCGAGTATAGGAAATGGATAGGGATCGAAGTGCGGCACGGCTCGCGCTGGGATGGTGTTCCAGATGAGCCATGCGGTGAAGACGACGATATGCACAGCGACAAAGGCAAGGCTGCCGATGAAAGAGGACATGCGGTCGCCCAGCTTTTCTGAGCCAGTACGCTGGGCCAGAAACTCCTGCTCATGCTTGGCGATGAGGTCAATCTGCCCTTGCAGATGGCTTTGGTTCCGGATTTCCTGTACGTCCTCTGGCATTCGTTTGAACTCTCTCGATCCAAATGGCCTGGAGAAAATCCCGCATCCCCATCGGGTTGAATGTTCCATCCTGCCAAACTTTTCGGATATGGCAGCCTACAGATTCACACGGCCGGGAAAGGCACTCTGTACCCTTCTGAGCAAGACACACAATTAGGTAACGAATTCCGAATGACCAGCCTCGCCTCAATTTCGCACAAGAGAACAAAACTGGGCTCTCTTGCGTACTACCTATTGCCTTCCCATAGGGAATCGTGGCACCATACCTATGGGAATACAATAGGAATGATCCGGGAAGGGTGTTTATGGGAGAACGCGCGGATGTCTGGCAGGGCACCTTGGCTTTGATGGTGCTGAAAACCATTGAAATGATGGGGCCGCAGCACGGCTATGGGATTGCGCGGCGAATTGAGCAGACCAGCGGAAACCTGTTGAGCCTGAACTACGGCACGCTCTATCCTGCACTGCTGAAGCTGGAGCAGGAAGGCGCCATCGCCTCCGAATGGGGCGTCTCCGAAAACAACCGCAAGGCCAAGTTCTACAAACTGACTCGCGCCGGCCGCAAGCAACTGGAGAAGGAAGCTCGCAACTGGCAGCAGACGACTACGATCCTGGATCGGTTCCTCTCACCTGTAGAGGAGGAGTCATGACATTTCTTCGAAAATTGCGCGCGTGGCTTCTGCGAGTTGCCGGAGTCTTTCAGGGAGGCCGGAAAGGCGCCTTCGCAGATGAGATTGAAAGTCATTTGCAGTTGCATATCGATGACAACATACGCCTCGGGATGACTCGGGCTCAGGCGCGGAGGGAGGCTATCTTGAAACTTGGCAATGTGGAATCTACCAAGCAAAGCTATCGCGAGCAGAGCACTCTTCCGCTGATGGATGACTTGCTGCAGGATCTTCGTTTTGCGTTTCGTCAATTGCGCAGGTCTCCTGGATTTACGGTAACGGCTGCGCTGATGCTGGCGTTGGGAATCGGCGCCAGTGTGGCGATCTTCGCCTTTGTCGATGCGGCTTTGCTGAAGCCGCTTCCCTACCGCGATCCTGGCCGGCTGGTTGCTGTTACTGAACGGGTGAAGCTGTTTCCGCGCGCCAATCTCTCCTATCCCGACTATCTCGACTGGAAGAAGATGAATACCGTCTTCAGCTCGTTTGATATGTATACCGGCGGTGGTTACATGCTGGGAACATCCTCTGGCGCCGAGTCTGTCGCCGGCGCACGTGTGAGCGACGGATTCTTTCGCACTCTCGGCATCAAGCCGATGCTGGGGCGGGACTTCTATGTCGGCGAAGATATGCCCGGCGTGGCGCCGACGGTGATGTTGACCTATGGGGCATGGAAGGTCCGCTTCGCGGGGCGGCCGGAGATCGTAGGTCAGACGCTGAACCTGAGTGGCGTGCCTACGACTGTCATCGGCGTTTTACCAGCGGACTTTCAGTTTGCGCCGCGTGGAAGTGCGGAGTTCTACTCTCCATTTCAAGGTAAACCGGGATGCGATTTGAATCGAGGCTGCCATAGCCTTTACGGCGTTGCCAGACTGAAGGATGGCGTTTCTATCGAGAACGCGCTGGCCGAGATGCAATCGATTGCGGGCCTGCTCGAGAAGCAGTATCCGGACACGAATCGCGGCCAGGGCGCGACCGTTGAGCCGCTTTCCGAGGTGATCGCCGGAGACTATCGAGCGATGCTTTTGACATTGCTGGCAGGCGCTGGATTGCTCCTGGTGATCGCGTGCGTGAATGTGTCCAGCCTGCTGCTGGTGCGTTCGGAAAGGAGGCGGCGAGAAATTGCAGTTAGAGGAGCGCTGGGTGCTTCACGCGCGCGTTTGACGCGGCAGTTCGTCACGGAGGGACTCCTGCTTGTGATCCTGAGTACAGCCTTGGGGCTTGGACTCGCTTTTGCCACGATGCGTTGGCTGCTGACTTTGATTCCAGCGACTATGTTGCTTTATGTACCGTACTTTCAGAACCTTGCGTTGAATGGCCACATACTGCTCTTTGCTGCCGGAGTCGGACTAGTCGCTGTAGCGTTGTTCACTGTGCCACCGATGCTGCGCTCGCCGCTGACTGCGATGCGCGAAGGACTCGCGGATGGAGGACGCGGTTCGGCTGGGACTTTATGGCGGCGGTTTGGCGCAAATCTCGTAGTCCTGGAACTGGCCATTGCCGTGGTTTTACTGGTAGGCGCGGGGCTATTGGGAAAGAGTCTCTACCGTCTGCTGCACGTAGACGTGAACTTTGAGGTGGATCACCTGGCGACCTTCCAGGCAATGGTGCCCCCTGCGCTTTATCCCAAAGACGATCAGCTGGTACGGGTTAACCGCGAGATGATTCGGCGCATCTCAGCTTTGCCTGGAGTGAAGTCCGTGGGATTGACCAGCGTGCTGCCGGTCTCGTGCAACTGCAACACGGACTGGATCCGTTTTGTCGGTAAGCCGTACAACGGCGAACACAACGAAGTAAATCAGCGCGACGTGAGTCCTGATTTCTTTGATGCACTCCATGCGAAACTTTTGAGTGGACGCCTGTTCACCGATCGGGATGATGCCGGCAGACCAAAGGTCGTGATTATCAACAAGGCTTTGGCGCGGCAGTATTTTCCCGGTGAAGATCCGCTTGGAAAGAAGATTGGCGGAGTTACGCTTGCGCCTGATTCCTTGAAAGAGATCGTCGGCGTGGTGGATGACATTCATGAGGGATCGCTGGAATCTCCAATATGGCCGGCTGTCTACTACCCTATGTATCAGGATACAGATAACAGCTTTGCGATCGTGGTGAGGACCTCGCAGAGCGAAGGATCCATCCTGCCGGAATTGGTACGCACCATACACTCAATCGATCCGGGAATTGGAACAGCCTTTGAGTCGACCATGGCGCAACTGATCCAGGATTCGACATCGGCCTATCTGCATCGTTTCGCAGCGTGGCTGGTGGGTGGATTTGCCGTGCTGGCACTGGTGCTGGGCGTGGTGGGTTTGTATGGCGTAATTGCTTATTCAGTCAGCCAGCGAACACGAGAGATTGGCGTACGCATGGCGCTGGGAGCGCAGCGCGGCTCGGTCTATCGGCTGATAATGCGCCAAGCTGGCTGGCTCACGCTTGCGGGAATTAGTCTGGGGCTAATCTGCTCGGTAGGTGCCGCGACGCTCATGCGAACTTTGCTCTTTGGGACCGCCGCGTGGGATGCGGGTACGCTTGCCTCCGTGGCTATTGTGCTTGGCGCATCTGCAATGCTGGCAAGTTACATCCCCGCACGGCGCGCAGCTTCTGTGAATCCGGTGGAAGCGCTTCGCGCGGAGTAGGGCAAGAGACGAATACTGTAAGACGCATCGGCTATCTCTTCATTATTTCTGCAGGAAGAGATAGCCGAATGTTTGTGCCCTATTCGCAGCGAAGGACGATCTGCGGATCGACTCTCGCCGCACGGCGTGCGGGCAGCCAGGAGGCTAACAACGCCACTGCAACCAGGAAGACCGGCACTACGGCAAACGTCGCTGGATCGTCGTTGTGGATTCCATAGAGCACGCTGGTGAATAGCTTCGAAAGCGCGTAGGCAGCGGGCAGGCCGAGAACAACGGCGATTGCTGCCAGCACCATACCTTGACGGACGATGAGCCGTTGCACTTGCCCTACCTGCGCACCCAATGCCATGCGAATGCCGATCTCGCGCTGGCGGCGGCTTACGGAGTAGCTCATCACGCCATAGAGGCCCACGGCCGCGAGAATCAGTCCGATCGTTCCGAAAGTACCGAAGAGCGTAGCGGCGAGACGCGGCAGAATGAACGCATCGCGAATATGCTCCTGCATGGTCTGGACATTGTAGACAGCAATTGCAGGATCGAGCGCGTGTATCTGGCCGCGAACACCGTTCACAATAGCAGCAGGATCGCTGTCGGAACGGACCAGGATGGTGTAGCCCATGAACGCTGGATCATAAGCAACCGTCTGATCGAGAGAGCGGAACAGAACAGCGCGAGTTTCTTCACCCAACGTGCGCGATTTGGTGTTACCCACCACGCCGATGATCTGATAGGTCACGCCACCACCTTCTATTTGCTGGCCGATTGGATTCTCCGAGCCGAAGACGCTCTTGACGAATGCCTCGTTGACGATAGCCGCCTTGGGCCCATCGGTCACCGTCTCATTGCTGAAGTCACGGCCTGCGAGACGCGGGATGCCCATGGTTGCAAAATAGCCCGGCGTAGCCATGTAGAGCTCGACATTGGGCGCCGAACCAAGATCCTCTTTTGTAGCCGACTTAGGCTTCACAAGCGCACGGAAGCCATCGCTACGATTGCCGCCATTGAGAAGAATGCTGTCGGTAACAACGGCAGAAGCTACTCCGGGTAATGCTGCAGCGCGCTGACGAGCCTCATTCAGGAATTGCACGGTGCGCTCTGCTGTATAGCCATTTACGCGCGGATCGACAGACAAGCTGATGATGCCGCTCGAACGGAAGCCTATATCGATGTTGGCGGCCTGCTGCAGGCTGCGCAGAAAGAGGCCGGTAGCGGTGAGCAACACAACGCACATGGCGACTTGAGCGACGATAAGCACGCTGCGTAGAGTGATGCGGCTGCCTGGACGTGCGAAGGGATCTTCCCCCTTCAATGCATTGGCAAGAATAGGACGAGAGGCTGCCCACCCAGGCACAATGCCGAACAGTAGACCCGCTCCGACACTCAGTGCGAATGTATAAGCGAGAACGCGCCAGTCCACGGTCACCGTCAGGTTGAGTGGAATCGGCGCGGGAATACGGAATGTCGAGAGAGCCTGTGTTGCCCATAGCGATAGCAGGACTCCAAGCACTCCGCCGCCCAGCGCGAGCAGTACCGACTCCATCACCATCTGGCGCAGAATGCGCACGCGAGTCGCTCCGAGTGCCAGACGCACGGCCATTTCACGCTGCCTGCCGATAGTCTGCGCCAGCAGCAGATTGGCCACATTGGCGCAGGCGATGCAAAGCACCAGCAGCACGACCACCAAAAGCGCAGCGAGGAAGATCAGAAACGTTGTCCTGTCGCGTGGAGGTAGCGAGCCGGCTTGTTCGAAGCGGAAGTTATTGCCCTTGTCCGTCGCGGGATAGGCAATAGCTAGCCGCTGCGCAATTGCGGCCAGTTCAGCTGCGGTCTGGTCGCGCGTCACTCCCGGCTTGAGCCGCGCTATCACCTGCAGCCAGTGCATGTTGCGATTATTTCGATCGGAGACATTCGTAACCAGGTCAGACACACGGCCGAGCGGAACCCAGAACTCCGAATCGAGAATCATATCGATGCCGCGGAACCCGGCAGGGGCAACGCCCACGACCGTATAAGGCCGTCCGGAGAGAGAGATGACTTTGCCTGCAATCGCCGGATCGGAGGCGAAGCGGCGCTGCCACAAACGATGGCCTAGTACGATCACCTGATTCTGTTCTTCTTCCGCAAGGAACCCACGGCCGACGGTCATGGGAATCTGCAGAACAGAAAAGAAGTTGGCAGAGGCTGCCTGGCCCCACACGCGTTCAGGTTCGCCCTTGGAGCCAATCGACGCTGGCACCAATTCGTCATATGCCGCAACTCCCGAGAACGACTTCGCCTGGTCGCGAATATCTTTGAAAAGCGGCTCAGGAAAATTGTTGCAGCACTGGTCGCCGTCATGCAGTGTATGTAGCGTTAGCAGCGAGGCTGGATCGCCTACCGGTGCAGGCCGCAATACAAACCTGCTGACCATCGAAAATATAGTGGCATTGCAAGCGATGCCAAGGCCGATGGAGAGGATGACGGCAAGCGCAAATCCGGGAGATCGGGAGAGACGCCGGAACGTGTAAGCGAGATCCTGCTGCAAGATTGTCATTGGGCACACTCCGAGTTGATCGAGGGTACGAGCTCCGGAGGCGGTTTGTTCCCATCCAGCAAAAAAGAATTTCGAGCAAAAAAGGGGTTCCGCGCATTGCGAGAGCCCCCTTTCGTAACTGACTGATTTGCAGAGAGCCTACTACTGATTTCGAAGCGCAATCATAGGATTGATGCGTGAGGCTCTCCTTGCCGGGATATAGCCTGCGAGCAATGCAATCGCCGTGAGCAGGATAATCATTCCTGCAAATGTCGCTGGATCGGTAGGAGCTGTACCGAAGAGCAACGCAGCGATGCCCCTGGCCACAACGACAGACGCGAGTGAACCGGCAGCGATGCCGATGAGTGCAAGGCGAAGGGTCTTTCCGATCACTCCGAACTGCACCCGCCTTACCGTCGCTCCCAGCGCCATGCGAATGCCGATCTCCTGCGTACGCTGGGTGACCGAATACGAGATCACGCCATAGATGCCAAGCGCTGCCAGGATGACTCCGAAGACTGCGAAGGATACTACCAGCAGCACAAAGAAGCGGCGCGGAGAGACCGCGTGATCGACGATCTGCTGGATCGAGCGGAACTCCGCTGCCGTCTGATTGGGATTGAGCTCGCGCAGCTTGGCCATCACGGTAGTGGCCAGCGCCTCCGGCGGCAGCTTGGTGCGCACGACCAACTCTGCGCCAACTGGCCCCTCTTGCATGGTAGAGAAATACACCTGCCAGCCAGGCTTCCCTTCGACGTTGGCCTCATGTACATCGTGGAGAACACCGATAATGCGCCGGTCTTTTCCATTCATCACCACCATCCGTCCGACGGCATCTTGTCCGGGGAAAAGATATTGCGCACAAACTTCGTTCAGAACGATCACCGAATCGCCCTTAGGCCCATCGCTCCAGGTGAAGTCCCGCCCACGCAGCTTCATTCCCATCGCCTGGAAGTAGCCTGGCGTAATCATGTAAACGAATGCGCCCGGCAGTTCGCCACGATTGTAATGTTTGCCCTTGATGCTGGGGCTGCCCCAACTACGATTACGCTCCAGTGGCAGGTAGTCGACAACACCCGCGGATTCCACGCCAGGAAGGGCCTCTACCTGGCGAATCATCTCGCGAAAGATAATGCCGCGCTTTTCGTTGTTTCCTCCATCGTCATAGTCCACTTGCACCGCAGCGGCATGGCTAGGCTGAAACCCGAGATCGACGTCCAGCACTCGCAGAAAACTGCGCAGCAGCAACCCTGCGCCCACCAGCAGTACGCAAGCCATCGCAACTTCAGAGATGACCAGCAGCGACCGCATATGTTCGTGCTTTCTGCCTTCGCTCATACCGGGGCCGGAGTCTTTCAGCGCTTCCTGCACATCGTTCCGAGAAACTCGAAGGCCCGGCACAATACCAAACAACAACGCTGCAAGAACGGCCACACCAATCGTCCACGCCAGAGCAGCACCGTCGACTCGCGCGCTGCTTAACATCGGTAATGCGATGGAGCCTTGGTGCGCGAGAAGCAATACGACGGAATAGGCAATGGCGAGGCCCAACACAGCTCCTGCAAGCGATAGCACCATGCTCTCGGTGAGCAGCTGACGAAACAGCCGCATACGGCCAGCGCCAAGTGCAAGACGAAGCGCAAACTCCTTGGTGCGAGTGGCAGCACGTGCCAGCATCAGGTTGGCGAGATTAACGCAGACAATCAGCAGGATCGTTCCTACCGCACACCACAGCACGATGAGTGAAGTACGCAACTTGCCGCTGACGTATTCCTTTAACTCCACCAGACGCATCGGTGGATCTTTGTACGCACCGACCGAGTCTGGATATTTGATATTGAAATACAATTTTGGGACGACAATACTCACATCCGCCTGAGCCTGACCGATGGTAAGAGAGGGCTTGATGCGCCCGACCAGCGCGAGGATGTTGCCCCAATCGCGCATGTCATCCAGGTTCGCTGGCCTGAACATGTCGATCTTTGCGCCGGGAGAGAAGACCGAGCCAAAATCAAAATCCTCCGGCAGCACACCGACAACGGTCGTTGGCGTGTTATCGATATCGATTACCTTACCTACAATCGCCGGGTCCGCTGCAAACTGCGTTCGCCAGAAAGCATTGGCTAGTAGCGCTACGGGGCGAGCGCCTTTCTGCGCTTCTTCCTTTAGAAAGAGCCGTCCCATCGTTGGCTGCACGCCGAGAGTCTGGAAGAAATTCTCGGTCACCGTAATTCCAGTGGCGGGCTTGGGCTGTCCGTGCCCGGTGAGCTTCAGATTGTCGCTTGACGAAAATGCGAAGTACCCTGCGACATCTTGAAAGGCGTGATTCTGCGCGCGCAACTCTTCAAACGCGTCCGACGAGTAGGTCTCGCACGAGAAGCCGCATTTGCTCGCAGCCGGCGCCATCCATACTAGCTGCTGCGGATCGCGAAAAGGCAGCGGGCGAACCAGGATCGCATCCACGACGCTGAAGACGGCGATGTTTGCACCGATGCCCAGTGCGAGAATCAGCACCGCAATAATCGTGAAGGAACGGTCGCGCCCCAATGTGCGGAAGGTGTACTTGAGATCCTGAATAAGAATGTCAAGACTGAAAAAGCCTCGGGCCTCGCGCTGCTGTTCCTTCGCTTGCATTACCCCTCCAAATCGGATCATGGCTTGCCGCCGCGCCTCATGCGGAGTCATGCCGCGGCGGATGTTGTCTTCGACTGCAAACTCCAGATGCGAATCCATCTCTTCGTCCAGGTCTTGATCCAGCGGCTCCTTGCGAAAGAAGGAACTCAACCGATAAAACATGCGCAGGATGGCGCTTGAGAGCGAACCGGGTGCATGATCTGGATGTTCTGGCCGTCGATCGCTCACTACTCACCGCCCCCGGGCTCCATGGTGAGCACTCGCCCCATCAGTTCCGATACGCGATGCCAGTATGCTGCGTCCCGGGCCAGCTGCTTCTTGCCTGCGCGTGTGATTGAGTAAAACTTAGCCTTGCGATTGTTGTCGGAGACGCCCCACTCCGCAGCAATCCAACCGCGTTGTTGAAGCCGCACCAGCGAAGCATAGATCGTGCCCTGGTTGAGAAGCACCGTATCGTCGCTGATCTGCTCGATGCGCCGGGCGATCCCATAGCCGTGTAGCGAACCCATCACGAAAAGCGTCTGCAGCACCATCAGGTCCAAAGTTCCCTGCAGCAGGTCCAGTTTCGAATCGGTCATTCCTTCTCCTGTGCTCTCACCACATGAGTATGGCACTTTTTCCTGTGTTATAACCACAGGAAAAGCATCCCGTTCGTCACAGAATTTATCTAGCCAGCCGTACGGCTGGCTGCGACCAGAGGCAGTCGCAGGCATGCCTGGCATCCATGCGTATCGGCGCGATTAATCAGTTGCACCGAGCCGGAGTGCCCAAGGGCGATCTGCTGCGCCAGCACCAAGCCAATGCCCGTACCTCCGGGCTTGGTGGTGTAGAAGGGCACAAAGAGATTGTCTTCATTGGTGAGGCCCGGTCCATTGTCGAGAATCGAGATCAGCACCTCGTTGTCAATTGTTTCCCAATTGATATCGACGCACGGCGCCCTCTGCACAATACCGTTCACGCTGCCGTTCAAGCCGCCGTTGCGCGCCGCTCGCACATCGCCGGCATCGGGGCTCAACGATGCCTCAGCAGCATTGCGCACCAGGTTGATAAGCGCCTGAGCAAGCTGGTCGGGATCGGCATGGAGACTCACATCCGCACAGCCGGTAATTGAAACGTTGAGCCGAGTCTCCAGCTTTGCGACTTTCCTGACAATGGCAGCCAGAGACACAGATTCAAGCCTGGGCGCGGGCAGGCCCATCAGTTCGCGATAGGCCTGCAGAAAGCGGTTCAATGACTCGGCACGATCTTCGATGACCTCGAGCCCGCGGGCAAAATCATCGTCATCTTCAGACATGCCGCTGCTTGCATCCAACATGCTGCGCAGGCTGCCGGCAATGGACTTGATGGGCGTGAGCGAGTTGTTGATCTCATGGCCAAGCACGCGTATCAGCCTCTCCCACGCAAGGCGTTCCTCTTCGCGCAAAGCTTCGCTTACATCCGAGAGAACGAAGAGCGTGTGCGGAATTCCTCGCAGGCGGAAGCGTGAGCGCTTAACCACCCATCGCGCCGATTGCTGTGAATTACTGAGGGAAAGCAGATCGTTGTCCTCAGCATTCAGAAGGCGATCCAGGTCGGCCTTGCTTGCCCGCGCTTTTGCGAGCGGCCGGCCCTGCACACTCTCCGGACGCAGGTTAAAAGCCTTTTCCGCTGCTGTATTCAGCAGCTTAAGCCGTCCGTCCGGATCGAAGGCCAGCACCGGCGCCTGCATCGACATCATGACGCGCTCCACCAGCGCCATCGCTTCCATCGCGCCCACGCGCTGCACTTGCAGCATGCCGGCGAGGGCATTGATTTCAAGGGCAAGATCGCCCATTGCGTCATTGCGCCGGCCACCTCGGGCACGGAAGGAATAATCGTCCTCGCGCAAAGCGGCAACGACATTGGCCAGCGTTTGCAGCGGACGAAGAATGTGTTCGAGTAGCAGAGATACCAGAAACATCCAGACGATCACGAATGTCGGCAGCGCAATCCACTGAATCGAAGCATCGATGTGATGCTGCTCAAACTCAAGCACTGTCAGTGCAAAAGCCGGTACTCCCATGAGATAGAGCGCAAGCCGCAGCCAGCGCTCAAAGCTCAGGCGCTGCCGCGAACGGCCCAGCGGAAGCCGCTTGCGGCGGCCCGCGAAAGACGGGATGCTGGAGGTCAGTTCCCCGTGCTCGGGGAAATCCTCATCCTCGTTATAAGCCATACTTTTCGATGCGCCGATACAGCGCTCCGCGGCTCAGCCCAAGCGCTTCCGCAGCCTGACTTACATTACCACCGGCGCGGGCCAGCGCTTTGCGAATAAGGATTGCTTCGACTCCCTCGAGGCTCATATCGTCGAGTGTCGGAGAACTGCTGACGCGAGGCGCATGCAAAGCCATATCGGGCGCATCGATTCTCTCCCCGCGAGCCATCAGGACAGCACGTTCGATGGTGTGATCGAGTTCCCGCACGTTACCCGGCCACGCATACTGCAGCATCAGCTGCAGCGCAGCCGGTTCGATCCCCTGAATCTGGCGTCGATAGCGGGCCGCATGTCGCGCGAGAAAATGCCCGGCCAGCGCAGGAATATCTTCGCGGCGCTCGCGTAATGGAGGCAGACATATCTCAACCGTATTCAAGCGAAAGAGCAGATCTTCGCGAAACCTGCCATCTGCGCATTCCTGGCGGAGATTCGCGTTGGTAGCAGAAAGAATGCGCACATCGACCTGCTGCGTGCGCGAAGATCCGACGCGCTCAAGTTCTCCCGTCTCGAGCACGCGCAATATCTTGGCCTGCTGACGCACGGGAATGTTGGCGATCTCATCGAGAAACAGCGTTCCACCATTGGCCAGCTCGAAGCGTCCGATGCGATCGGTGCGTGCATCGGTGAATGCGCCTTTGACATGTCCGAAGAGCTCGCTCTCGAATGTGCCTTCAGGCAGCGCGCCAGTGTTTACGGCAACCAATGTTCGCGGGGCGCGCGCCGAGAGCCGGTGCAGCATCTGCGCAACCACCTCTTTGCCAGTGCCATGTTCGCCAGTGATGAGTACATTCGCGTCCGATGGGCCAACGCGCGACATCGTCTCCAGCACTTGGTGCATCGACTCGGCACTGGCGATGAAGTCTGGCGCACCGGGCGCTCGCAATATGCGATTCTCAGCTTCCAGCCATTGCGTCCGGCGCTGGCTGCGATACAGCTCCATCTGCGTGCGCAGAACACTCAGCAGTCGCGGATTCTCCCATGGCTTCTGAATGAAGTCGCTGGCGCCACGGCGCATCGCTTCCACTGCAAGATCGATGTTGCCCCATGCCGTCATGACCACGATCGGCAGCTGCGGATCGATCTCCTTGATGCGCACCACCAGGTCCATTCCCTCCTGCCCCGAGGTGGTGTCGCGCGTGTAGTTCAAGTCGATCAGAATTCCGTCGAAGCTCTCGTTGCTGAGAGCCTCAAGCAGCAGCGCCGGAGTGCGAACCATCTCCAGCTGATACCCTTCCGGCTTGAGCAGCAGGCGCAGGGCCTCGAGGATCTGTGGCTGGTCATCGGCAATGAGAAGCTTGTAGGGCTTGTCGTTTCCGTTATTCGTTCTGTTACCCGTTGTCATGCTTATCGCCAGTGTGTCAGTTACCTATTACTGCTGTCCATTTGGAGCGGGTTTGGCCGGAGTGCGACTGACAGTGCCACTCTTCGTCGATTCGATTGCGATACCATAAGCATCCAGCATGCCTCCCGTCGCGTATAGCATTTGCACCTGAGCCTTGGCATATGCTGTTTCCGCAGTGACCAGGGCATTTTCAGCAACGGCAAGGTCGTGCTCGGAAGAAAGCGTCTGCTGGTTCGATCCTGCTCCCAGCTTCTGCTCTTTCTGCATGATGTCCAGGGTCTTTTGCGCAAGATCGCGCGCCTCGCGTGCTGCATCGACACGGCTCGATCCCTGTTCCAGAGCATAGCGAGCGTTACGGACTTCAATCCGAACACTCTTCTTCCGTTCCTCCAGATACACCTGCGTCTGCCGGTATTCGAGTTCAGTACGATATTGATCTGCCTTGGCGACACGATTGCGCAACGGAAGGTTCAACTGGAAACCTACCTGATATTCAGGTGAGGTATAGTTCAGCGCGTTGTACATTGAAGTACCAAAATTGGTTGGCGCGGGTACTGGAGAACCAGTAGCAACACTGGAAGGCGGCGTCGTGCCCGCCAATCCTTGGCCGTCGATAAAGCCGTACACCGAAAGAGACGGAAGCAGCGCATTACGTTCAGACTTGCGGGTCAACTCGGTGCTCTCCAATTGCAAGACCGACTCCTGAATCTCAGGGCGGTTCTTGAGAGCATCGGCGATCATATCCTGAACGGACTCCGATGGACCCTCGGTTGTGCCTGCGATATGATCTACCGGCACGACTGGCATATCTTCGAGAATAGGGTCATCGAGACTGCGGGTTATGGCATTTTTCATATACAGCTCTTGCAGCTGTAGATTAGTCCGAGCGACGGTCAAATCCTGCTGACGAGTTGCCACGTCGCTTTGCGCCTTCAGCACATCCATCTGGGGAATAGCCTGCAGTTCAAATTGCTTGCGGCTCTTCTCGAGAGTTTCATTGGCGAAACCTACTGATCGCTCATTAACCTGCTCGGTGTCATAGGCAGCTACCAGATCCCAATAAAGATTGCAGATCTGATCTACAGTGGCGATCACCTGGGCGCGAAAGGCGATATCGGTTACCTTTTTGTTGGTTTTGGCAATGCGCAGATAACGCAGGTTCGGTCCAAAGCCAAAGCCAGCTAACAACGGCTGCTGTACATAGAGCTCGGCGAATGAAGTGAATTCGGGATTGAAGATGGAGTTAGGGCTGTTGGTGGTTTCGCGGTTGTTATTCCAGACAGCCTGGATACTGCCTCCAGTAGGAAAGGCCTGTGAGTAAGAGAAGTTGGCCAGGATCGTATTTAAGTGGACAACTGGAATGCCGTAGACGACGGTGTTACCCAACTGCTGCGTCGTGTGATCGACATAAGTCTGCATCTGGATCAATGGATCGTAGCTATTGACATTCGTACCTCCGCCTGCCGTGCTCTGGACAAGACCGCCAGCGCCGGAACCTGCGCCACCAGCACCACCCGTCGTGCCTCCAGCGCCTGCGCCGGAACCGCCGCCAATGCCTCCACCTGCACCACCCGGCGTGCCGGACACGACACCCGTATTCACTCCGCGCGGAGAGGCGCCGGCTTGGCCTCGCATAACGTCCAACTGCGCGATGGGAAGGTTGTAACGCGCAATCACCATGTCGAGATTATCTTCAAGAGCCAGGTCAATGGCATTGCGAAGAGTCAAATAAATCTTGCCGTCTCGTATCAGCGAGTTGAGTGTGGCTGAGTTCGCTAGATTCGTAGGCGGAACAGACTTGCCGCGATACGCATCGAATGGATTGTGCGACTTCTTCAGGAACAGGTCGAAAGGAACAGTCACTGTAGTCGATTGTGGCGGTGCTGTCGCAGGAGCAGTACCGACACTTTGCTCTGCCGGTGCGCTTGGAGCTGCCTCTTGTGCACTCTGCGCGAATGCTGGAATCGTCGTTTGCGCGAAAAGGCTCGCGCAGCAAAGGAACGCAATCGCCTTCGGGGCTACTGTCCCCGAGTTTGTTTTCAATGTATTCGACTTATTCATGATTTTCCCTGTGAATAGATTCAAGATTGCACCCCCGCTGTCTGCGGAATGCCCGCAGTATCGGAATAAAGCCATCCATCGCGCAGTTCGATGATGCGTGAACCGTAACGCGCATTCTCTTCCGAGTGCGTGACCTGGATGATGGTGGTGCCTTCGTCGTTGAGTCTCTTGAACAACTCCATGATCTCCTTTGCCTGTCCCGAATGCAGGTTGCCCGTAGGCTCATCGGCGAGCAGCAGGCTGGGCTTGTGAATCACTGCGCGAGCGATGCCGACAAGCTGCTGCTGCCCGCCTGAAAGCTGGCTTGGAAATAAGTCTTTCTTACCCACGATGTTGAACTTGTCCAACGTGTCGGCGACCAGAGCCTGCCGTTCAGCCCGCGGAATATCTTTGTAGGACAGCGGAAGGTCGATGTTCTCCGCGACGCTGAGATCGTCGAGCAGGTGATAGCTCTGGAAGACCATGCCCGTGCGCCGCCGCGCCAGTTCAGCGCGCTGCTTGCGGTTCATGCGGTGCACCGGCTCGCCTTCAAAATAGAACTCACCGCGCCATTGATCGTCGAGCATGGCAAGCACATTGAGCATCGACGACTTCCCTGCCCCCGACGGCCCCATGACCGTGACAAACTCGCCTGGGCGAATGGTGAGATTCACATGCCGCAGCACCCATGTTTCCGTGTGTCCGGTCTTATAGCTGCGCTCGATCTTATTCAGTTCAATCATGATGTTGTATAACTCCAGTTCTTTGTTTGCTGTCGGCTGCCGTTTATTCCGATCTCAGTGCGCTCATCGGATCGACGGAAGCCGCTCTGCGCGCCGGTATGGCTGCTGAAAGCGCCACCATCAGCGCGCTGATGAGGATGCAGGATATCAGTGTGACCGGATCTCCAGGCTGCACTCCGTAGAGTTGGCTCGTCACTAGTCGTGAAAGGCCAATCGCAGCAGGCAGTGCGACCACTACGGCGATAGCTGCTGTCAGGGCCATCTCCCGAATAACCAGCATCACCACCGAGCTGCGCTGTGCGCCCAGAGCCATGCGCACGCCAATTTCGCGTGTGCGCTGCGAAGTAGCGAAGGCCAGCACACCGTAGAGCCCCACCACGGTCATCAGCAGCGCCAGCCCCGAGAAACTGGCCGCCAGCATGGCAAGCGCGCGCTGGTTCGAGACACTGATGTCGATCTGCTGCTCCATCGTACGCATGCTGTCCACCACCAGCTTGGGATCTAGATGATGAACGCGGTCACGGATCGCGCTCTCGACCGATTCGGGTTGCTGGCCGGTAAGCACGTACATCTGCAGACCGGTAGGGTGGGCTTGCTGCAGATAAGGGCGATAGATGGTTCCACGCGGAGTGTCGTGCATGTTCTGGTGCTTTACGTCGCCGACCACGCCGACGATCGTGATGTCGTATTTCTGATGATTGCCCTGGCCTGAGCCGATCAGACGTCCAAGCGCGTTCTGCGGCGAGCCATAGAAGCGATTGGCAAAAGCCTGATTGACGACCGCCGTCGCTGGGCTGCCCTTGGTATCCGCGATGGTAAATTCATGACCCGCTAGCATTGGCTGGCGCAAGGTTGCAAAGTATCCAGCGGTGACATCCGGAGCTTCGAAGTTCATGTCCTCGTCTTCCGAAGAAACATGGCCCTGCACGGAAAAATTGGATGTGCTTGAGTCGCCCGAGAGCTCAGGGTCGGTCGTGCCGGCAGCCTGTAGCACACCGGGAATCTGGCGCAGCGCGTCGATGACATTGGTCTCCACCTGCGCGGTGCGATCGTCGCCATAGCCGGCCAGCGTCGGATCGATATTGAATTGCACAATCTGCGCCGTTTGAAAACCGACGCTCTGGCTGCGCAGATAGGAGAGCGTGCGCAGGAACAATCCAGCGCCGCCCAGCAGCAGGATGGTGAGAGAAATCTGCAGCCCAACTGCGACCTTGCGGAAACGCTGCGAGCCTCGCGAAGCTGTCCCCGTGTTTTGCCGCAGAGCCTCTGCAAGCCGAGGCCGCAGAAACTGTAGCGCTGGAGCAACACTGAATGCTAGAGTCACCAGCGCAGCAAGCCCCAGCGTAAAGAGGAGCACCCGCCCATCGACTGCGCTGGAGTATGGCGTCTCTGCCGGATCGTCGCTGTTGGCAATCAGGCGAAGCAGCGTCTGCGCAATCACCGGCGACAATACGACACCAGCAATTGCTCCACAGGCTCCGAGCACTGCGCCTTCGACCAGCAACTGCGAAATGATTCGCATTCGCGCAGCTCCAAGAGCATAACGCATCGAAATCTCGCGCACACGGCCCGCGGCGCGCAGCAGCAGCAGCGTCGCCACGTTCACAGCGCACATGGCCGCCAGCACGCCCACCATACCCATCAACACCATCAACGGAGGCTTCAGGTCGTTGCGCCGCGGCATGAATCCAGTCGAGTCATCCTTCACTGAAAGATGGCTATGAAGAAATCTCTCTTTGAAGTGTGCGGAAACCGAGCCATAGCCAGTCAATTCGGCCGAGCGCAGCGCATACCAGAGCGGCTCCATGCTTGCTTCGGCCTGCTGGCGCGTCACTCCCGGCTTGAGGCGGGCAATCAGCGTAAGCCATGTCGACTGGTGATTGTTCAGATCGTCGCGGGATGCAACCCAGGGCATCGCCACTTCCACCATGCTCACAGGGAGAAAGACACCGGGACGGTAGCCGTCGATCGCACTCTCGAAGCCCTCTGGAGCCACACCGACAATGGTGAAAGGATGCCCATTGATCAGTAGCGTCTTGCCGACCACATCGAGTGAAGAATCGAAGTGCGTCTTCCAATACTCATGAGCCAGCACCGCAACAGGATTGGCATTCTTTGCCGTATCGTCGCCGCTGTTGAAGAGCCGCCCCGCAGCTGGCCTCAGGCCAAGCATATCGAAGTAGTTGCCGGTTACGATCTCTGCATCTTTGTTCTCGGCCTGGTCGTGCCAGGAGACGCCAACGCCGCCGCGAACAGCCGCGATCACACCGCTGAACACGGTGTTCTTGTCGCGAAGATCCTTGTACATCGGATAGGAGAAGTAATTATGCCTGTTCGGCCCTTCCCCTCCAAAACTGCTCATCGATCCGCTGAAGGCACCGTTCCATTCAAAGCGCACCAGTTCCTTCGGATTGTGCACCGGCAGCTTGCGCAGCAGCACCTGGTCAAAGATGGTGAAGATCGCCGTGTTCGCGCCAATGCCCAGGGCCAGCGTAAGGATGACCGTAATCGCGAACCCGGGCGACTTGTAGAGTTGCCGTACAGCGTAGCGAATATCTTGAAGAAGAGAATTCATATCGAGTTTCCTGGTCATCCTTTACAAATGTTATTCGGTGCGCAATGCGTTCATGGGTTCGATTGAGGCAGCGCGCCGCGCAGGGATAAAGCCCGCTGCAATGGCGCACAGGGCAAGCACAAGAGTCGCCGCGATCGTTGCGATTGGATCGTATTCTTTGACCTTGTAAAGCAGGCTGGCCATCAGATGTCCCGCGATCAACGCCGACGGAATTCCGAGCAGCAGTCCAAATCCAATCTGAGCGAATACACCGCGCAAAACCATGGCGATGACGCTGCCCCGTGTGGCGCCCAGAGCCATGCGAATGCCTATCTCACTGGTGCGCCGTGCTACCAGGTACGAGGTCACGCCATAGAGCCCCACCGATGCCAGCACCAGCGCCAGCAATCCGAAAAGACTGGTGAGCCGCGCAATGAGGCGTTCCTGATCGAAGTTGCCAGCCACCTGCGAATCGAGAGATCGCAAATCGTTCACCGTCAGATTGGGATCGATGCTGGCCAGCGTGCGTCGCGCCAGCGTCTCCACGTCCTGCTGCGGCTTGTCGAAGCGAAGCAGTATGGAATTGATGAACATCGACTGAATCTCGCCGCCCTCGAACCTGCCGTCTTTGAATCCCTGAAACTGCTGCGTCAAAGGTCGCAGAAACACCGGCCGAATCTCATCGCGCGGATTGTTGATTTTGAAATCTTTGAAGACGCCGACGATCTCCCAACTACCCGAGTACTTCACATCGTCGATCCCAAAGTGCTTGCCTACCGCATCCTGCTTGGGGAAGAACCGCTTGGCAAAGGTTTCGTTGACAACCGCGACCGGCAGCGATGTGGCTGTATCCTGGTCCGAAAGATCGCGGCCTCGCACCAGTGGTACACCGATCGCCTGCAGATAGTTTGCGCTCACGCGATCCCAGGTCGAACCGCAGTGGTCGTTCGGTCCGGGAGCAGCGTGGCCCTGTTGGATCACGCACTCGCCCCAGTTGTCACCCTCGAGCGGACTGTAGAGTGCGAGGCCAACATTCGTCACCCCAGGCAGCGCGGCAAAGCGGGTTTCTATCTCGTGATAGAGAGCCGGCAGACGGTCAATCGTGTATCCCGCGCCTGCCGGATCGAGATGCATGACGTATCGGTTTGACGTGGAAACGCCCAGATCCTGATGTTCAAGATTGGTAAGCGACTTGGTCATCAGCACCGCGCCAACAAGCAGCACCAGCGACAGTGCGGCCTGAAAGATAACCAGAGCCTTCTGCGGCAGTGAAGAACGGTCCTTCGTCGATCGATTCGATCCGCGCAGTGCCTCTGCCGGCTGCGCGTGCGAAGAGAGCCATGCCGGAGCTGTGCCAAAGAGGATGCCGGTAATCAGCGAAATCAGAAAGGCAAAGCCAAGCACAGTCAGCGATGGCGCAGCTTCGATGGGACTGCTCTTGGCATCCGGGAAGGCCAGCGCCAGGATCAGATGCGATCCGGCATAAGCCACCGCCAGTCCGGCAAGGCCGCCAATGAAGCTGAGTACTACACTTTCCGTTAAAATCTGCTGCACCAAGCGACTGCGTCTGGCCCCGAGCGCCATGCGCAGAGATATCTCCGTGCGATGCGTCGTAGCGCGCGCCAGCATCAGGTTGGCTATGTTCGCGCAGGCAATCAGCAGCACCACAGATGACAGGATCATCAGCATCCACAAGCCCTGGCCCGTCTCCTGTTGCAGGCTCTGGATACCGCCGCCGCCTGGAGCCAGCGTGACATGCTGTTTGGGCAGTTCCGCAGCCCCGCCATTGTCGGTGTAAACGTGGCGCGTTGACATCCATTGCCGCAGAGCTACGGAAAGCTTCGCCTGCAGTGGACCGGCCTCGACTCCCTTACGCAGCCTGCCCAGAGGATAAAGCCAGTTGGAGTCCTCGTGATGCAGGATCGTGCTCGGCCCCGCGACGACCGGTTCCGTCGACAACGGCATCCAGAAGGCCGGCGGCTGAGGTGAAACTCGATCGCCGAAGAACCCGCGTGGAGCAATGCCAATCACAGTGAAGGGCTTGGCCTGAATCTGAATTGTGGAGCCCACGATCGAAGCATCGCTTCCGTATTCCGTCTGCCACGCCTGATAGCTCATGACCGTGGTTGCTGGCGCGGAAGGATTGTCATCGTTCACCGAAAATACACGGCCCAGATAAGGTCCGATACCCAGGGTCAAAAAGTAATTCCCTGAGACGTATTCGCCGCGCATCGACTTGCCGATGGCATTTCCACGCCGCACGCTGTAACTTCCCTGGCCTGCCTGCATTGCGGCAAGCTGCTCAAACTCTGGTGCGTTCTGCTTGAGGTGCAGATACAGATCGTAAGAGAAGATCGAGTCGTCGCCCGTGTCATTGGAGTAACCACCCTCGACGCAGCAATCATCCTTATCGCCGATGCGATACAGCTGCTTCGGATCGGTGACTGGAAGCGACTTCAACAGGATGCCCTGCACCAGCGTGAAGATAGCCGCGTTGGCGCCGATGCCCAGCGCCAGCGTAATCACCGCGGTAATCGTAAACCCCGGCGACTTGCGCAACTGCCTCACTGCGTAGCGTAGATCCTGAATCAGTCGGTTCATTGAACTTGCTCCTTGCAACTTGTTTTACTCGGTTCGCAACGCCTGCATCGGTTCCAGCCTGGACGCCCTGCGCGCCGGCAGCAAAGCGGCGCTTAAGGCAACCATAGTCATTGCCGCGATTGCCACCGCAAAGCTGACCGGATCGAATGGCGACATCTGATACAACATCGATTTCAATGGACGAATGGCGAAGTAAGTCAGCGGCACTCCCAGCACTAGTCCGGCTACCAGAATCCAGAGACTTTCACGCATTACCATCGACAGCACCTGCATACGCGTCGCTCCCAGAGCCATGCGCACGCCGATCTCCGTAGTGCGCCTGCTTACCCGGAAGGAGTGCGTTCCATAGAGGCCGGTCGCCACCAATACAGCCGCGAGCACACCGAAAAATCCGCCCATGGCGGCAAACATTCTCTGCCGCTCATAGGACTTCTCAAACTGCTCTCCCTGCGTCATCGGCTGCTGCAACGGGACATTCGGATATGCTTGAGCGACGACCTTGCGCAGCATCGGCAGCATGGGCAGAGCTTCGCCGCGAGTCCGAACCTCAATGTGCATCAGGCCCAGCGATGGCGACTGCATCGAGGCGGGATACGACATCGGCTGGGGTTTTTCACTTACCGAAGTGTACTTACTATCTGCCACCACGCCGACGATGGTTTGCGGATGTTTTCCACCGCCGATCAGATGCCCGATAGGGCTTGAATACGGATAGAACCGATCGGCCAGTGTCTTATTGACTACCGCTACCAGCTGCGAATTCTGCACATCGCTTTCAAGAATCTCTCGACCTTGTAAAACCGGCACACCCATGGTGCGAAAGAATCCCGCGCCAACCCCGTTGGAACGAAGAGGGGCATCCCGATGTTCCACTCCATCGAGAATCACATAGTTGTTGTTGCTCCATCCCGAGCCGGGCCGGTTTTCAACCATAGCCGCAGACTCAACGCCCGGCGTGGACCGAAGACGATCGAGCAAATCGCGATAGAAGATGTGATCATCGGCCTGATTTTGAGGAGTCACGCCAAATACCAGCAAGCCTTCCGTCTGGATACCGAGATTTTGCGACGCATAGTTTTTCAACGTGCGCAGCAGCAGGCCCCCGGCCATTAGCAGTACAAGGCAGACCGCCATCTGAACCGCCAAGACAACGCGTCCTCCCAGCACTCGGCTGCGATTCGCGGTGGTGTTGGTGGCAGTGGAGCGAAGCACCCCGGCAACCGGCGCATTCACCGCGCTCCACAACGGCACAAGTCCAAAGAGGAGAGCAGCCGTGACCGATACCAGCAGCGTAAACAGCAGCACCGTGCCATCCGGCGACAGTCCGCTCTCGATTCCCGACCACGCCGTGAGCGCTCGCGTCGCCGAGAGAGCAAAAAACCAACCTAAGCCCGCGCCCATGGTCACCAGCACCAGGCTCTCGATCAGCAGCTGGCGAAAAATCCGTGCGCGCCCCGCTCCCATCGCCAGTCTCAGGCTGAACTCGCGCTGCCGCACCGTATTGCGCGCCTGCACCATCATGGCCACGTTGGTGCAGGCAATCAGCAGCACCAGCACCACCAGGCCCATGAGGATATACACCGGCTCGCGATACTGATCGCTGTAGCCGGCAACGCCGCGCGCGGGAATAAACTCCAGCAGCGGCTTCCACTGCTTGGGATCGATCTTGCCCAGCCGCTTGGTGACCACATCGCCAAAGGTTCCGGCCAGCGCCTGCTGCGCCTGCGTTGAGTTAATGCCGGGCCGCAGCCGCGCCATCATGCGCAGGCACCACCAGTTGGACGTGCCGTACAGCGTCTCCTGATAATCCGCGCCCCAGGCATTCAACCGCGTATCCTGCTGCAGCGGAATCCAGAAATCCGCCGATCCTCCCGGCTCGATGCCCTTGAAGCCCTTTGCCGTGATGCCAACGATCGTCAGCGGCACGCCTCGAACATAGAGCGTCTGCCCGAGCACGCCCGGCTCCCGGGAGAAGCGTCGCGTCCAGTAGTCGTAGCTGAGAACAACGATGGCAGCGTGGCTCTTTTCATCATTGAGGCTGAAGCCTCGTCCGAGAGCCATGCGCACACCGACGCCGGAGAAGAAGTTGCCGCTTACCTCTTCGCCCTCGCTCTCCTCGGGCAGCTGGCCATAACGAACAGCAACGCTTCCGGTAAAGCTGAGCGGCACATACGCGATTAACTCTTCGAAGACATCAGTGCGCTGGCGCAAGGCTTCAAATGTTTCTTCGGTAAACGAGGTCGCAGAGTCGCCTGTATTGCTGCCTCCGGGAGCCTGCCCCTGCCCGTTGGCCATCTGCACATAGCTCAAGCCCTCGGGGCGGCTTACCGGCAACAGCTGCAGCAGGATCGCATTCATAACGCTGAAGACGGCGGTATTCGCGCCGACGCCCATGGCCAGCGTCAGTATCACCACCAGAGCAAAGGCCCACGACTTTCGCAACTGGCGCAGCGCGTAGCTTAGATCCTGCAAAACGTTCGTCATGTGCCTCTGCTCCTTTCGTGCTTTCTCGTGTTGCTTATTCGCCCCGCAGTGCCTGCATCGGCTGCACAGAAGCTGCACGCCGCGCAGGCACCCAGCTGGCCAGTGCGGCCGCACTGAACAAAACAACGGCCACCGCCGCAATTGCCGTGCCATCCAGTGCGCCTACCCCATACAAACCGCTCTGCAGAGCTTTGCCGACAAAATAGGCTCCCACCAGTCCGAGGCCCAGTCCAGCCAGCGCCAGCATCATTCCCTCTTTGAGAATCATGTTCACGACCCGGCCGCGGCTTGCGCCGAGCGCCATGCGCAGGCCAATCTCATGCTCGCGCTGCGCAACGGTAAACGCCATCACGCCATAGATGCCGACTGCGGCCAGCGAAAGCGCGACCAGCGCGAATGCTCCATAAAGAATCATCGTGAAGCGATCGCCGGAAAGCATGAGGCTCTTGATTTCATCCATCGTATGCGGCTCGGCCAGCGCAATCTCCGGATCCACTGAGTGCACGGCGTCCTGGATGCTCTTGGTCATCAACGCCGGATCACTCGAGGTGCGAATGCCGAAGTTCGCCGTCGGCCACGGTATCTGCCAGAACGGCACCTCGATCTCCGGACGACCCTCGCGTAAACCGTTGCCACGCACATCATGAAACACGCCTACGATCTGCCACGGAACAGCCGCACCAAGCTTCTGCACGCCGGGGATCAGTTCCTCGACCATGATCCGTTGCTGTAGCGGATCCTTGTCCTTGAAGTATTTCTTCGCAAAGCTCTCGCTGACCACGGCCACACGCACACTGCCTGCCTTGTCCTGATCGGTGAACGAGCGCCCACGTACTATCTGGATGCTGAATGTCTTGAAGTAGTCCGGCGTCACCATGCCAAAGGCCGCGCCCGGCCGCTGCGAGGGATCCGTAATATCCGGCGCACCCGCGATCGTAAACGGCATGCCAAAGCCCGCGCCTTCCAGCGGCAACCCGGTCGACGCGGAAACATCCAGTACGCCCGGCACTGCCTTGATGCGATCCAGCATCCGCTGGTAGTACGCGGCGATCTGCACCGGATCCTTGGGGCGCGCGTCGGGGACGGGCAGGTAGAAGGTCTGGATATGCACCGTGTTCACGCCCAGATCGACCTGCGTGAGATTCCAGAAGCTGTGAATCGCGAGCCCCGCCCCGGTAAGCAGCGCCAGCGCCAACGCAAACTCGCCTACCACCAGCGCACGCCGCAACCCTTTGCGCGAAGAGCTTGTTCCCGTTCTCCCGCCTTCCTTGAGAGCCTCGGCTGGATCGACATGCGTGGCATACCACGCCGGTGCGCAGCCAAAGAGCAGTCCGGCCAGCGTCGAAGCCACCAGCGAGAAGAGCAGAATCGGCACATTCAGCGACAGGTCTGCCTCTGAGGGAAGCGTGCCCTGCGGCATGATCGCAATCAGCCCGCGCAAGGCCAGCCAGCCCACGCCAATTCCCACCAGACCACCTACCAGCGCGAGCAAAACATTCTCGATGAGGAACTGCGCAAAGATTGCGCTGCGCTTTGCGCCCAATGCCGTGCGAATCGCAACTTCTTTGTGTCGCGTCGTTCCCTTGGCCAGCAGCAGGTTCGCGACATTAACGCAGGCGATCAGCAGCACAAAGCCCACTGCTCCGAGCAGATACCAGAGTGTCTGGATGCGCTCTTTGGGCATGAAGTCGTTCTTCAGCGGCTCCACTGTCGCGCCCCACCCGGTATTGCTCTTGGGATAGGCCTTGGCGATGTTGGCAGCGACCGAGCTCATGTTCGCCCGTGCCTGCTCCATGGTAATGCCAGGCTTCAGCCTGCCCATGATCAGCAGCCAGTGAAAATCGTGGTTCAGCTGTTCGGGCTTGAAAGCCAGCGGCACCGCCAGGCCTTCGCCCTGACGGTCCGGCTCTCCCGGAGCGAGCACCCCGACCACGGTGTAGGGCAGGCCATCGATCTTCATCTGCTTCCCGACAATATTCGGATCCGAGCCAAGCTTCTTCCAAAGCTTATTCACCAGGACAACGACATGTTCCCGTCCCAGCGTGCCCTCCTCGGGGATAAAATCGCGGCCGTACAAAAACTTGAGCCCAAGCATCTTGTACATGCCGGGAGTCGACTGCCGCCCTTCGACATACTCGGGCTGATCTTTGGTCGCCAGGTTGAAGCTGCCGCCAGTCCAGGCAATCAGATCCTGAAACACCGTGCTCTGGTGTCTCCAGTCGTCATAGTCACCCGCCGAGACGCCGTTGTTGAATCCCTGAATCTTTGACCACACCATTACCAGTTGGTCAGGCTGTGGATACGGCAGCGGCGCCAGCAGGGTTGCATAGACGGCAGTGAAGATAGCGGTATTGGCCCCAATGCCCAGCGCCAGCGTGATCACCGCCGTGAGCGTAAAACCCGGCGACTTGCGCAACTGGCGGATCGCATAGCGAAGGTGCTGTAACAGCGTCGACATCCATTCCCTTTCTACCGCCGGCGAGCGTTTTGCGCAGGCCTCCCGGACTATTCGCTGCGTAATGCCAGAACCGGCTCAATCGAAGCGGCATGCCTTGCCGGCATCCATGCAGCCAAAAACGAAGCAGCGCCGAGCACCGCGACCACAATCCCAAAAGTGAAGCTGTCATGAGCCTGCACGCCAAAGATGTAGCTGCGCGCCAGCGACACGGCAAACCACGCCATCGCCGTTCCGCAGGCCAGGCCTACCGTCACCAGCAGCAAGGCCCGCCGCAGGATCATGCCTAGAATGTTGCCCTGCTGTGCGCCCAGCGCCAGCCGGACCGCAATCTCACGCGTGCGTTGGGCGACGGCAAACGAGAGCAGCCCATACAGTCCGACCGAAGCAATCGCCAGTGCGAGGCCCGCGAAACCACCCAGCAGCCGCGAGATCAGCAGTTGGCTGCCGAAGGAGTCCTCGACCGCTTCTTGAATCGTCTTCACCCCGGTCGTGGTTGCGTCGGGCGCCACCTCATGCAGCGCCTTGTCGAATTGCGCACGCAGCGCATCCGCCGGAACCGACGCGCGAATCGCCACCTGGATAAATGCGGTAGCGATGCCATACAGCGGCGCGCCGGGGCCGATCTGCGCCAGGCAGAAATACATCTCCGGCGTCGTTGCCCTGGTCAGGCTGGTCTGCTTCACATCGCCGATCACGCCCACGATGTGAGCATCGTCAAAGCGTCCGTCGCCCATTGAGACGCTATGCCCGATCGGATCCTGACCCGGAAAATACTTGCTAGCGAAGGCCTGATTTACAACCACCACAACCGGTGCCGACGCCGAGTCGGCTTCCGTAAAGAACCGTCCTCGCACCATCGGAATGCCCATCGCATCCACCAGTCCCGCCGAAGCCAGGCGGCCATCCGCGCGCGGCGCATTCGGGCCCGAGACTTTCTTGTGATCCAAAACCATGGCAAAGCTTACGGCGAACTCCGAGCGCATCGGCAGCACCGAACTCAGCGCCGCCGCCCTCACTCCGGGAATGGCCCGCAGCCGCTCCAGCAGAGGCAGATACGAATTCTGCACCAGGTTCGGCTGATTCTTCGAGTCTTTGTCGTCGTAGTTGCCCATGTGCGGATTGACGATGATTCCGCCAGTCAGCACATTGTGCTGCGTAAAGCCCAGCGGAACCTGGCGCAGCGCATGAATGGTGCGCAGAAACAATCCTGCTCCCACCAGAAAGACCAGCGTCAGCGCCAATTGCGCGACCACCAGTGTCTCGCGCGTTCGGCTCTGGCTTGCAGAGGCCGTGGAATTCACGCCGTGCAGCCCATCCTGCACATTCCGCCGCATCGCTCGCAACGCGGGGAACACTCCCACCAGGACCGCAGTGAGAAGAGTAAGCAGCATCAGCGCCGCCGTGACCCGCCACTCCAGATGCACCGCATTGGTCAACGGCAGACTATGCTCAATTCGCCGCCACAACAGCTTCAGCACAACTTGCCCCGCAGCCAGGCCCAGCAAGCTGCCCATACCGCTCAACAGCAGGCTCTCTACAATGGATTGCTGCAGCAGCCGTCCGCGGCTTGCGCCCAGCGCCGAGCGTACTGCCTGTTCGCGCGTGCGGCCAATCGCTCGCGCTAGCATCAGACTGGTCACGTTCAGGCAGGCCAGCATCCAGATGCCCAGCACCACGCCATACAGCAGCGTCAATGGTTTGCGCGCCTGCTCGTCCAGCGAATTTCGATAGCTCGTTACTTCCAACTTCGCCGGCGGCCCGCCCTCGGGCAATTCGCGTGCGATGATTGCCTGCACGCGATTGATATTGGCTTCCATCTGTCCTGTGCTCATGCCGTCCGGCAGCCGCAGAAACAAGCTGCCCCAGGCCATATGATCGCCGCTCATCGCCGTCTTCGCCGCCGCATCGATCGCAGCCGGAGACCATATCTGCATCTCACCCGCAAACGGGAAAGAGAATCCCTTCGGCATTACGCCAACGATCGTATAGGGCACGCCTTGAATGGCCAGCGTCTTGCCTACCACCTGGAGATCGGAGCTATAGAGCTTCTTCCAGGCATCCTCGCCAAGCAGCACCACGTGCTGCCGCCCCGGATCGTTCTCCTCGGTGCGAAAGCTCCGGCCCAGGACCGGCTTCACGCCCAGCATCTCCATTAACCCGGCCGTGACTTCAACCTTCTCCACCTGAAAGCGTCCGCCCGGCCCCACCACGCTGGCATGAGATTGATCCATCATCATGCCGGACTGAACGTTCGTCCCCGAGGCATCGATCAGCTGCCGCAGATTCGAATAACTGAGCAGAAAGGTGAAGCGGTCGACTTTCGGAGGCGCCACAGTCAAGATGCGATCCGCCTTCGCATACGGCAGCGGCCGCAGCAGGATTCCATCCAGCAGCGTAAACACGGCGGAATTCGCGCCCAGTCCCAGAGCCAGCACCGCTATCGCCGTAAACGCAAACCCCGGCGACTTGCGCAGCTGGCGCAACGCGAAGCGAGTGTCCTGAATTAAGGAAGCAAGCATAGAATCCAACCCCTGAAGTGCAACCGCAACAACGACAATCCTGCAATGGCAATACCGGACAATTTGAGGCATAACTTGGCGTGGCCGCTCGCTGCCGGCGCCTTCTCTAAGGAAAGCGCCCGCCTCGTAACAACCCCAGCCACCTGTCCTGCAGTCTGGCTTTTAGACTTCCGCTAGCAATTGGTTCAGCTCACCCTCGGCGACGACCTTGCCGTCGAAGAGATGAATCTGGCGCTCGGCATGCGCGGCAAAGCGCGGATCGTGCGTCACCATGCAGATCGTTGCGCCTTCGGAGTGCAACTCCTGCAGCAGCTTCATCACCGCTTCGCCGTTCTTCGAGTCCAGGTTTCCGGTGGGCTCGTCAGCCAGCAGGATGGAAGGCGAACCAGCCAGTGCGCGAGCCACAGCCACACGCTGCTGCTGACCGCCTGAGAGCTGTGCCGGATAGTGCCGCATGCGGTGCGCCATATTTACGCGCTCCAGCGACTCCTGCACCTTCTTCTTGCGCTCGGCCGACGGCATGCCGGTGCGGTAGGTAAGCGGCAGCTCGACGTTCTCCGCCACAGTGAGATCACCGATCAGGTTGAAGCTCTGAAAGATGAAGCCGATCTCCTGGTTGCGGATGCGTGAGCGGTCGGCGAAGTTGAGGTTCGCAACTTCCTTGCCGTTCAGCGTGTATCGTCCGCCGGTCGGCGTGTCGAGCAATCCGATGATCGACAGCAGCGTCGATTTGCCGCAGCCCGAAGGCCCGGACATAGCCACATACTCGCCGCGCCCGATCGTGAGATGGACGCCGGACAGAGCATGAGTCTCAATCTCGTCCGTATAGAACACCTTCGTGAGTTGCTCGATTTCGATAATGTTTGTGCTCATTCCCCTTGTTCCTCTCTTTTTCGAATTTTTGCTCTCCCATCCCCGATGGGCTACTCCAGGCGAATTCTGTCTACTGCGTCCTTGCTGCTCATATCCGACAGGATGACGGTGTCACCCACTTCCAGTCCTCCCAGCACCTGATCGCTGTTGACCGAAGCCCGGCCTACCTTCACCGGAACCCGAACCGCGGTCTTGCCATCGGGACTCAACTTGAAGAGGCTGATGGTGCTGTTTTCGTTGCCGAAGGCTGGACGTCCCACATATAACGTGTCGGGAATCCGCGCCAGATCGATGGTTCCGTCCACGCTCAAGTTTGGGACCGCCCCCTGAGGCAGCTCTCCATCCATCGATACGTCAACCACGCGCGTTCCGTTCAATACCGTCGGATCGATGCGCGTCACGTGCCCTGCAACGATGCCGTTATGCGTATCGACCTCAGCCGGCTGGCCTATCGCGATACCGTGCACCTGGGTCTCTGCTATGTTCAGCGCAGCCTTGAGCTTGGCCGGCTGCACCACCTCGGCGATCGACGTTCCTGCCGTCACATGCTGGCCCACCTGCACCGGAGTCGCCAGCGTGGACAGAACGCCCGAGATTCCGGCGCGGACCTGCAGTGCGTCTTCCTGCTTCTTATATAGATCGTAAAGAGCCTGCGCCTGGTCGACCTTGGCCTGCGACGAGGCCAGCTGGATCTCGATCGCCCGGGTATTCACATCCAGCTGCTGCTTGCTGATCTCATGCTGCGCCGCCAGCGCGTCGGCCTTGTTCTTGGAGGCATTGGCGACGAGGCCCGAGACCACGCCCAGATCGAAGAGCTGCTTGTCGGTTTGCGCCTGCAGCTGATCCTGCGTGTAATCGGAATTGAGCTGCGCTGCCGTGGACTTCTTGTCCATCAGTGCGCTTTGCAGCGTCGCCTGTGTGGCTCTGTAATCTGCCTTGGCTCCCTTCAACGCCTGCTCGGCGCTCAACAGCAACTGCTGCAGTTGCGGGTCGGCCAGATCCATCAGAATCGTATCCGGTGTAACCTGCGTGCCTGGCAGCACCCGGATGCGGACCACCGTCGCCTCAGTCTGCGCAGGAATGAGCTGAATGCTGTCCTCGCGCGGAACCAGCGTCCCCGGCCCATGCACTTGGACTATCATCGGGCCGCGCTTTACCGTGTCTGTCCAGACCGTCGCTCTGTCCACAGTCGGAGCCGCCGGCTTGAGCCGGGTTACGAAAAACGCGATTGCGGCCACAACCACCACGGCCACTGCCGCCCAGATCCACTGTTGACGTTGCTTCTTCTTCTTAATGTCAGGTCTTGAGATATCCATCGCGCCTCCCTAGTTGCACGCCGATGGCCAATGCAGGTTACGCCGTTTCAAGTACTTACCGCCACTTTGGAAGGACCAGCTGTCCGCGCCCGGATTCGACTGTCCATTTCCGGACACCGATTTGGCCCCGCTCATCCCAATCCTCGTCTCGACTCATCCCTAAAGGACGTTGAGAAATCCGACATAGCTCGCTCGATTTGCGTTTTCGAGAATTTGGATGTATACACTGTATACATGACCGCTACCCCTACCGCCTCACGTATCCTCTCCGCCGCCCGCGACCTTCTCGACCGTGGCGGAGAAGATGCCGTAACCATGCGGCGCGTCGCGGAAGCCATCGGAATCACCGCCATGGCCATCTACCGCCACTACCCCAACCGCGAAGGCCTGCTCAATGCCCTCGCCGACGCCGGCTTCGAATATCTGACCGCCCAGCTCAAGAGCCGGAAATTCTCAGGGACCATCGAGGAACGGCTTTCCCAGATGGCCGACATCTATGTCGACCACGCCTTCCACAATCCCCGGCTCTACGAACTCATGTTCCTCAAGCCGCGCATCGGTGCGCGCCGCTATCCGCAAGATTTCAAAGATGGCCGCTCCCCCACCGCCAACCTCATGACCGCCATCATCCTCGAAGGCATGCAGACCGGCTACTTCCGCCCCGACGACCCGTGGGAGATCACCTTCGAGATGGGCGGCCTCTCCCACGGCCTCATCATGCTCTACCTGGGAGGGCGCATGGACGTCACTCCCCAAGACTTCCGCGCTTTATACCAACGGTCTTTTCTGAGGTACATCCATGGCATTCGCAGTTAATCCCCGACCAATTCGCCGATCGATTCTCTTCGCCGGTTTGGCGATCGTATCCAGCGCCGCACTCATCTGGTTCGGCAACGGCCTCGACCCGTGGTGGCCGCTCTTCTGGTTCGCACCATTGCCAATCCTGCTCTTCGCCACGCGAAGCTCCATGGGAGCCTCAGCTGCCGTGGCCTTCTTCTCAATTCTGTTGGGCAGCGGAAGCATGGTTCAATACTTTGCGTTGCTGGGACCTGCCTGGGTCTGGCTCATCGTCTATTCGATCTTCTCCCTGGTCTTCACCTCTGCTGTTTTGTCTTTCCGTGGTTTCCTGCGCCGAGGCTCGCCGTGGAGAGCCCTGCTCGCCTTCCCGACAATCTGGGTTACCGGCGAATACGCCGCCAATCTCTTCACTCCGCACGGCACTGCCGGCAGCCTCGCCTACACGCAGTTGAAATTCCTGCCCTTCCTGCAGCTGGCTTCCATCACCGGCCCCTGGGGAATGAGCTTCCTGCTCTTACTCTTCCCCGCAGCCATCGCTATCGCCGTTCACCTTCGCTCGACCGCGCCCCGCCAAGCCTTTCGCATTGTCTCTGTCAGCTTAGGCACGCTCGCTCTGGTCCTGATCTTCGGCCTCATCCGCCTTGCGCAGCCAGCGCCAGCGCAGCAGGTCACCGTCGGCCTCATCGCCTCCGATGCCCCCGGCAACCTCCGCCAGGCGAAAGACGGCGCAGCCACCACGCGCCTGCTCAGCGATTACGCCGCACAGGCCCAGTCGCTTGTCTCTCGCGGAGCCCAGGTCATCGTCATCCCTGAAAAAGTCGGCAAAGTCCTCGATCCCGACTCAGCCCCCGCCGATTCCATCCTGCAATCCCTGGCCGACAAGACCGGCGCAACCGTCGTCGCCGGTTTCGACCACCAGCTCGCCGCATCCCGCTACAACGAAGCCCGGATCTACCAGCCGCAGACTTCGGTGGTGCTGTATCACAAGCACCATCTCCTGCCGCCCTTCGAAGACATCTTCAATCGCGGCACGGATATTACGCTGCTTCAAAAACCCTCACAGAGCTGGGGAGTCGCCATCTGCAAGGACATGGACTTTACCGGCCTCTCGCGTCAGTACGGCAACGCCGGCATCGGCCTGCTCCTCGATCCCGGCTGGGACTTCAACATGGACCGCAGCTGGCACGGCCACATCGCCATCATGCGCGGAGTCGAAAGCGGATTCAGCATCGCTCACACCGCCAAAAACGGCTACCTCACCGTCACCGACGACCGCGGCCGCATCCTCGCCGAAACCCGCAGCGACTCGGCGCCCTTCGCCACGCTACTGGCCCGGGTTCCGGCCGCCCACGACAAAACCGTCTTCCTGCGGATAGGCGACTGGTTCCCGTGGATGTCCATCGCCACTCTGGTTCTCATCTATCTCCCGTTGCGCAAACGGTAATCGTCAGCAAACACTCGCTAAAACAACAAAACCTACATCCCGCTGCCGGGATGTAGGTTTTGTTTTCGGCGCAGCACCCTGCCGCACCTGGGCCCAGGGAAGAGCTTAGCGCTTGACATTGACGACCAGGTCGACCTGGACTGGAACCGCGTGATTGTCCAGCATGGCCGGGTGAAAGTACGACTGGCGAACCGCAGCGATGACGCGCGCATCGAGTTCCCGGTTGGCGGACTGAACCACGCGAACATTCTGTGCGTTACCCTTGGCATCCACATTCACGGCAAGTACAACCTTGGCCGCGTTGGAATCCGTCTTGGCCAAAGTTGCGCCCGGGATACGGATGCTGGCCGAGTCAAGAACTGCGGGGGTGGTGATACCGGTGCTCACCTGGCGGATCTGTGCGTCTGAAGCATCGGTCTTGGGCGTGGCGGCGACAGCCGATGCAACGTACAGCACCGGGGAAAGCAGAAGACTGGCTACGAGTAGCTTACGCATGATGAATTCCTCCTGATGAATAGGTGTACCCATCACCATTTTGCTCTGTTCCAACAATAACTGTCAATTTTTAAATTCGTACGCCCTATTCATAAGGGTTTACGCGCCGTTTCGCCTCCCCGTTCCCCCGAGCGAGTAAAGATATGTAACTTTTCCCACAGACACAGATACAAACAGGACCGGCCTCCGAAAGACCGATCCCGCTAAGCATGAAGATGTTTACGAAGCGCCTCGAGCTGAGGCTCAGGGCTTACTGCAATATCTTTTAGAAATTATCTTTCGGCGGCCGTTTACGGCTCGTCGCGGTAGATCGCCGTCTGCACCGTGCCGCCCTCCGCCAGCTTCGCCCGGAACATCCCCGGCGAATTGAAACTCCACGCCATCTGTCCATCGGGAGTAATCGCGATAATCCCGCCATCGCCATGCATCGCCGTCAGTTGCTTCTGGATCATCTCGTCTGCCGCCGCCTGCAAGCTCATGCCCTTGTACTGCACCAGCGCGCAGATCGAGCGAGCCATCGTCAGCCGGATGAAATACTCGCCCGTCCCCGTACCCGATACCGCGCACGATTGGTTCGACGCATAAGTCCCCGCTCCGATGATCGGCGAGTCGCCCACACGATTCCAGCGCTTCGCCGTTAGCCCGCCCGTCGAGGTGCCCGCAGCTACATTGCCATCGCGGTCCAGCGCCACCACGCCCACCGTCCCGTACTTGTGATTGTCCGGAGTCTCAAAAAAAGCCACCGGCTTCGCTGGCGGAGCACCAGCAGGCCGCGCCGGAACCGGCACTCCCTGCTTCTTGAGATCCTCCTCAAGCTGCTGCCAGCGATGCTCGGTAAAGAAGAAGCTCGGTGGCACCTGCTCCAGTCCCACATGCGCAGCAAAAGCATCGGCTCCCACGCCCACCAGCATCACATGCCCCGACTTCTCCATCACCGCGCGCGCCAGCGAAATCGGATGCCGCGTATGCTGCACATCGGCCACCGCGCCAGCCATCATCGTCTTGCCATCCATAATCGCGGAGTCAAGCTGGTTCGTCCCATCTGCCGCAAACACCGCGCCCCGCCCTGCATTGAACAAAGGATTGTCTTCCAGCAGCTTGATCGCCGCCTCCACCGCATCGAGCGACGAACCGCCCTTGTCCAGCACAGCGCCCGCAGCGTTGATCGCTTCCGTGATGCCCGCACGATATTGCTTCTCCGCCTCCGGAGTCATAGAAGAGCGCTCGATCACGCCAGCACCGCCATGCAGCACGACTGCCCATTTATGCTGCCCCGCAGCAAGCTGCGCTTCGCCAGTTTGCGCCGCCGTCATCACACTCACAACTAACGCAAACACCATCCAGATAGATAAGCCCTTCATCGCAACTCCCTTGTCTTCTAGTCCCTGGTCCCTAGTCCCTAGTTCCTGGTCCCTGTCTTTTCACCGCTTGTAAACCACGCCATCTTTCATCACGAACTTCACCGACTTCACTGCCGAGATATTCTCCAGCGGATTGCCATCGACCGCGATCACATCGGCAAAGTATCCCGGCTTGAGCTCGCCGATCTTGCCTTCCCAATCCAGCAGCCGCGCGCCGTGAATCAGGTCCGCCTTCAGCACATCTGCGGCCGGCATGCCGTACTGCACCATCAACTCCATCTCCCGCGCCTGCGTCCCATGCGGAAACGGTCCTACATCCGAGCCCACCGCCATCGGCACACCCGCCGCCAGCTGCTTCTTGAACTCCGCTGCATGAAACTTCTGCGACTCATCTCCCCAGTCGCCTACCGAAGGATCGGCATGCTTGCCAAAGTACTCCGTAATGGCAAACGTCGGCACCGCATAGATCTGCTTCTCCTTCATGATCCGCATCGTCTCGTCGCTCAGGTAGTCGGCGTGGTCAATCGAGGCTACGCCAGCCTTCGCCGCATACAGCGCCCCCGGCTCGCCCGTGCAGTGAACGCCCACCCGCGTACCTACCCGCGCCGTCTCCTTCACAGCAACGGCAAGCTCTTCTTCGGTGTACTGATACGGCGTCGTGAATTTTCCATCGTGCAGATGATCTTTGCCCGTCTCATAAATCTTGATGAAGTCCGCGCCTTCCTTCAGCTGCCTGCGAATCGTCTCCACCAGCTCGGTCGCGTTGTTGGCGTAATCCGCATTCGACGAAATGTGCTCGGCAGGGTTGAAGTCATTCGCGTCCTCATGCCCGCCCAGAATACTGATCGCATTGCCGCTCACCCGCATGCGCGGCCCCGGAATCAAGCCCTTATCGATAGCGTTGCGCACCGCGCTGTCCGCCGATCCCGCGCCCTCCGTGCCCATATCGCGCTCAGCCGTATAACCCGCCATCAGGTCATCACGCGCCGCCAGTTCAGCCAGAATCACCCGCTCTGGAACCGACTCCTTCACCGTCTGCAAATCCTCCGCGCCGGGATGCAGAAACAGATGCACATGCGCATCGATCAGACCGGGCATCAGCGTAGCGCTGCCCAGGTCGATAACTTCAGCCCCGGCGGGATGGTTCACCGAAGCACCTACCTCAACGATCTTGTTATCCCGCACCAGCACTTCACCCGGCGAGACAAGCTTGCCAGCTGCCACATCCAGTAAATGCGCCGCATGTAAGACGATCGCCTTGTCGGCAGGAGCTGTAGGTTGCGCTACAAGAGGCATGCCGTACGTCGAGATTGCAAGAATGGCTGCAGCGGAAAAGGAAGTCCAGATCATGGACCCGATACTATGGCATTTCCAGAGATGGTGTAAATCCGCCACGACAGGCCTTCACAGCGATAGTCTGTAGATACTTCTTTCCCATGCTCGCCTACACCAAATCCCGCTTCCATGAAATCCGCGTCCGCCTCGAGAACCACGTCCCGAGCAGCAGGCTCAATGCGCTGCTATGGGAGTTCTCGCTCTTCGTCTTCAAGCAAGGCTGGGCATGCCTCTTCGGAGCCATTCTCCTATGCCTGCTGATGCTCACCAAATGGTTTTGGCCGCACCATTTGTGGCTGGCGCGGTACGACTTTCTCTTCCTGTCCGCCCTCGCCGTACAGGCGCTCCTGCTTCTCCTGCGCATGGAAACCGTTCGCGAAGCCAAGGTCATCTTGGCCTTTCACGTTGTCGGCACATGCATGGAGATCTTCAAAACGGGCGTGGGCTCCTGGGCTTACCCCGAAAGCAACTTCTTCCGCATCGGCCACGTGCCGCTCTTCTCCGGTTTTATGTACGCCTCGGTCGGCAGCTATCTCGCGCGCACCGCCCGCATCATGGACATGCGATACACGCGCTACCCTCGTCAAAGCTGGACCATCGCATTGGCTATCCTGATCTACGCCAATTTCTTCACACACCACTTCATCCCAGATTTACGAATGGTGCTGTTTCTCTTCGTCGCCATCGCATTTGGCCCGACATGGGTCTACTACCGTCCCTATCGCACGCTGCGCCGCATGCCGCTGCTGCTCGGCTTCTGCCTGGTTGCGCTCTTCATCTGGGGTGGAGAAAACATCGGCACCTTCGCCAACGCGTGGGTTTATCCCAACCAGAGAAACGGCTGGCAACTCGTCCAATTCGGAAAGTTCGGCTCGTGGCTGCTTCTGATGATTATCAGCTTCGTGCTGGTTTCCTTCGTCCATCCGCCGCAGCCGCCCGAGGAAGAACCTCAACCGACCGTCTCGATCTCGAACGTCTCAACCGAAGTCTGTGCCGAAGAGCGATAAAGCAGGCGACCAGCGCCATCGCAGGCGCAACCACTCTTCACAGACAATGCTGTCGACCGATTGCCACGCCAAGGCCCATGCGGATCATCCTCACCTGCGGTGATCCGCACACCTCAAACCCGCCAAGTTGCGGAGTAGGTTACGCGGCAGCTTCCTCCATTTGCATCGTGCTCACCTCGACCGTTACGCCACCAGGCGCCTGGCAGTAGAAGCCATACGTCGGAGGCCCGCCGCGCTGTAGCTTCGCGGGCTTCGGAGTCATGTAGTTCCGCGCACAGAGCTCGCTGTACATGCGATCGACTTCCTCCCGCGAAGGCTGAAGAAATCCAACGTGAAACAGGCCCGGATAGCCATTCTCCGGAGTCATGCGTTTATCGTGCATCAGCGTCAGCAGAAAGCCGTCGTGGTTGCGAAGTACGGCCAGCTTCCCCGCGCGCTCTTCCAGCAATCCAAAGCCGAAGATCGACCGGAAAAACTCCGTGAGTTCAGGAACGTTGTAGGTGGTGAGATTGGTGTGATTCAGAGTAGCCATCGCGATTCTCCTTAAGAGGAAATTTCCATCGCGTGGCCTTGCCAAAAAAGGTGCGCCACGCGACAGGTCGCAGCGCCTGAGCACTGCCACTATCGCCGTGGGTCCCTTCTCCAATAAAAAATTCTGGAGATGACGTACCGCGGAATTACTCCGCGGCGGCCGGGCTTACCAATCCGGCTCCGCCTTTTTTCGGCACCTGTGAGATGAGCCTCGCCGCCGTGCGGTTGCGAAACTTTTTCAGTCTTCGATGGCATTCGCAGAAATTCGCCGTCCTCTACTTCTCCATCCACACCCGCGCCCGTTGAAATATCTTCAGAAACATCGCCGCCGTAAGCACTCCCGTGTTCGTGTTCTGTAGCGAAGGGTGATATGTCGCCAGCAGATGGATCCCGTTAGGCAGCTTGTATTCCGCTCCATGCGCAAACTCAATACCTCTGCGCGAATCGATAATCCCTTTGCGCAGCAGATAGGCGGTATACGCGTCAAAACCGATCTTGCCCAGGCAGACGACCACCTTCACGTGATCGAGCAGTGCAATCTCCTCGTCCAGCCAATGCGAGCAGTTGCGCTGCTCTTCGGGCGTCGGCTTGTTGGCTGGTGGAGCGCAGCGGACGGCAGCCGTGATCCACATATCCTTCAGCTTCATCCCATCGTCACGGCTCTCGGCCTTGGGCTGCGAGGCAAAGCCCGCCTCATACAGAATCGGAAACATAAAGTTCCCGGAGCCATCGCCGGTGAACGGCCTTCCCGTCCGATTGGAGCCATGCGCGCCGGGAGCAAGGCCCAGCACCATCACGCGCGCCTTCGGATCGCCGAACGACGGCACGGGAAGTCCCCAGTAGCTCCAGTCTCTCCACTGGCGCTTGCGGACACGTGCGATCTCAGCGCCATAAGCGCGCAACCGCGGACAAGCCTCGCAGGCAACAATCTGGCTATTCAGGACATCAAGGTTGGCAGCGCAGGGCATCGCTTCATTCTAGCGGCTGAGCAATGCGGTCAAGCGCAGCCAGGCCATTCTCTTGTAGAATGGCTCCGCCTTGAGAAAACCTTTCCGCAGAGTTCGGCCTCGCCTGCCTCTGCACGCCGTCAATCAAGCAAGCAGGTAATCGGCCTGCCAGGGGACCAACCAAATGACGCTCGCTCATCGCGTGATCGCAGCATCGGCAATCGCAGCCGCAATCTTTTCCCCAGGTGTCCTAACCATGGCCCAGTCGTCCGCTCCTGAAGTCAACGGCATGAAAGCCGTCACCCTATCGCGCAAACCCACCCCAGGCGCAACCAAACCGGAGTTCACCTCCGTCACCGTCTTCCCTGGCCGCGCGCTTATGCTGCAACAGGTCACCGCCTACTTCCCCGGCAAAGGCGAAGTGAACGTGTTGGCTGAGCCCCTGGGCGATCTCGATGCTGGCGCCAAAGCGCTCAACGAGAAGGACACTCCCAACGGCGATCTCGCCTACCGCATGGGTGCGGCTTTCCTCTTCCCCTATCCCAACCGCATTCGCGGCAAGCTCTCCGCTGACGGCAAAACGCTCACCACCGAGTGGAAGGGCCACACCATCACCCTTCCCGCCAACAACATCGGCACCAAGCCCGGAGCCGAGCGCCACGCCATGCATGGCCTGATCCTGAAAACTCCGGTCGAAGACCTCAAGGTTGCGCACACCGCAGCCGGTGGCAGCATCTCCGGCGTCATCCATGGCGGCGACTTCAATGGACACTGGCTCTCCAAAACCGACCTGGTCATCACCATCGCGCTTACCGCCGATGGCGTCGACGCCTCCATCGTCGCGCACAACGTCGGCACAGAAGCCGAGCCTGTAGCGATCGCCTGGCACCCCTACTTCAACCTGCCCAGCGGAGACCGCAAGCAAGTCCGCCTGCATGTTCCAGCCAGCAACCTCGCCGAAGTCGACGGCTACGACAATGTCTTCCCCACCGGCAAGATCGTCCCTGTCGCCGGCACGCCATTCGATTTCCAGGCACCGGATGGCAAGGCGCTCGGCGAGCAGTTCCTCGACGACAACTTCAGCCATCTCGATAGCAAAGGTGGGCCCATCGTGGTCACCATCACCGACCCGGCAGCCCACTACGGCGTCCACATCGAGGGCCTGACGCCCAACATCAAGACCATTCAGGTCTACGCGCCGCCCACTAAGGACTTCATCGCCGTCGAGCATCAGTTCAACTTCGGCGACCCCTTCGGCAAAGAGTGGGGCAAGATGGATACGCAGATGGTCACCCTCGCTCCCGGTGCCAGCACTCGCTGGCACGTCCGCCTCAAGATCTTTGTTCCCTAAGCTCGCCTCTCAACTCATGAACACCAGTGGCCTCGGGATCGATCCCGAGGCCATTTGCATTTCTGCTCTGCACGATTCTTTCCCCGCACTCGCAACGATTCCCTCTGCGCCGCCACTATATCTCCGTTGAGCTGCAGTAGAACCTCCCATCCGATCGCCGGATGCCTGGAAGCAGCAACCGTTTCCAAAAACTCAACAGCACAGGAGCATCCCCATGGCAATCGACCCCGTCAAGTTGAACCCGGAGCTGGCCGCATGGCTCAAAGCCCGGCAGGCATCCCTCAAAATCGTTAAGACCACCACCACCCCCAGCGGCAAGACCATCGACTGGGTTCCAATCGAGAGCCAGCATCCTGCAGGCGAGATCGCGACGCCTCCGCCAGCCGCCGCCGTATCCGAACATGCGGAGGACGCGAAGCAGCCAGTGACGCCGGTGACCTTCGAGCTCGACGATCCCAAGGTCGAGCGCGGCCCGGCTGGCACCGTGCCTATCCTGCGCCCCGACATCTCGCGCCTCACGCGCACCATCGCCCTCAAGGATTTCCTGACCAAGCGCGGCGGAGCCAAGGTCAACAAGCACCGCACCAACAAGCAGCCCACCGACCCCAACCCCGCCGGCTACTTCCACAACACCGACAGCCAAAGCGGCAAGTTCTACGGCTGGGATGGCCGCATCAATGTCTGGGACCCGAAGGTCGACATCCCCTCAAGCCCCGGTGACGATCACTCCATCCTCCAGGTCTGGCTGCAGAACTACGACAAGCCGCATCTCCAGTCCCTCGAAGGCGGCTGGACCGTCGACGACAGCCTGAACGGCAATCTCAAGCCGCACATCTTCACCTACTACACCGTCAACGGATACACCTCCGACGGCGACAACAAGGGCGGCTACAACCGCATCTATGACGGCTGGGTGCAGCACAGCAGCTCGATCTTCCCCGGCATCGGCCTCGCTCCCTTCAGCGTCTTTGGCGGCGCGCAGTATGACGCCTCCATGAAGTTCCAGCTCTACAAGGAGCCCAACAACGATCATGTCAACTGGTGGGTTGCCGTCCAGGGCGTCTGGATGGGCTATTACCCGGCGAAACTCTACAACGGCGGCCTGGGCAAAATCGTCGATTGGATCGGTGTCGGCGGCGAAGTCTACTCGAGCCTGGCCGACCCGGAAAAGACTAAAGACCAGATGGGCAGCGGCCATCAGGCTGCCGAGGGCTGGCGCAAGGCGGCCTTCATGCGTAATCTGCGCAACCAGTCCAATATGGCCGGCTCCATGGTCAACAACAACGGCACCCCGGTCAGCGACGCAGCCATACCAAACGGCGCCGATCCCTACACCATCCAGATGCACATGAACAGCGGCGGATCGTGGGGAAGCTACTTCTACGTCGGCGGCCCGGCAAAGTAGCCGGCGCGTCGGCAACAAGCTTCCTTCCGAAACTGGACGGAAGGTAAGAAGCAAAGTGGATACCTGTCCATGCGGGGCAGGTATCCGCCTTGCCGCATTTCCCGTAGCTGCCGCGTTTCCATAGCGGGCAGTCTGTAAACGCGCAACCCGGCTTCTGCGTCTGCTCAGCAGAATGTCGGATTCCCTCTTTCGCTGCCCCTGCTGCGGCTCACGCACACTCGTTGCACCCGACTCGATGGAGCTCTGCCCGATCTGCTGGTGGGAAGACGACGGCCAGGACTCGGACAGCGCCGCCGACATCCGCTCCACAGTGAACGGCGAGCTCAGTCTGAGCGAAGCGCGTCAGAACTTCCAGCTTTGCGGAGCCGCGCATCCTCGCTTCGTCCGCTACGTCCGCCAAGCGCTTCCCGAAGAAGAATAGGCATCCGGCGAGGATGATCCGCAGTTCCGGCAGCTTGAACCCGGAGCTCTAACTGGATCGTGAAAGCTCCCGAAAGCATCCAATCGAGTATCTTGGGTGGCCGCCGGTTTGACCGCCTTCGCCAACCCTCTTACCATTATGTAGAACGCCCTTTGCCCGCAGCCGTCACTTCGCGGACCGGCCTCCGACCCCCAGAACATTTTTCTGGCAATCTGGAAGCCTTTCGCCAGGCCGATCCTGGCGGGGATCGAGGCGCAAGCTTTTTGGAAGGCACACATTGAGTTCCGCAGAAACCATCGAAAACACCCCTAACTCCGACGTTGAAACCTCCCTCCAGCCCGCAACAGTGGAAGGCGAACTCGCCGAGCATTCGCATGAAGGCCACTCGCATGAAGGTCACGATCACGACGGCCATGACCATGATCACGACCACAGCGGCCACCAGCACGGCCCTATCCTGAATCCGGAATGCGTCCGCGAAGTCAAGATCGAGGCGTCCGTCGAAGAAGTCGACAAGACCTTCGCCCGCGTCCTCAAGGAATACAAGAAGTTCGCCCGCATTCCCGGCTTCCGCGCCGGCAAGGTTCCCGAGACCGTCGTGAAGCGCCGCTTCGCCGAGCAGATCAAGAAGGATGTCGTTGAGTCCCTGCTGCCCGAGCGTTTCCGCGCCGCCATCACTGAAGCCGGCATCCTGCCCATCTCCGAGCCCCAGCTCACCGGCCTCACCCTCGAAGAAGGCAAAGCCCTCGAAGGCACGGCAGTCTTTGAAGTCATCCCTCCTTTCTCACTCGACGGCTACCAGGACGTGACCGTTCCCAAGCCCATCGTCGAAGCCACCGAAGAAGAATTCCAGCAGGAGATCAAGCAGCTCCTCGAGTCGCGCGCTACCTTCGAGCCGATCGATCCAAATGACGAGGACCGCCAGCTCGTCGACAACGACTGGGCCGACATCAGCTACAGCGGCCTGATTCAGAACATCGAGCCAGGCGACAGCGAAGTCGCTCCGCCGTTGGCCGGACAGAATTCTATGGTCGAGATCGGCGGCCCTGAGACTCTGCCCGCCTTCACCGAAGGCCTGCGCGGCTCCAAAGTCGGTCAGGAGATCAAGGTCGAAGTCACCTACCCGGTCGAATACACCGAGCCCAAGCTGGCCGGCAAGACGGTCGCCTACGACATCGAAGTCAAGGCCATCAAGAAGCGCATCCTGCCTGAACTGAACGACGAATTTGCCAAGGAGCTGGGCGACTACGAAGACCTGGCAGCCCTTGAGACCCGCCTCCGCGAGCATCTCCTCACCGGCAAGCAGCGCCGCTCCGAGCAGGAAGTCCGCGAAGCGCTCTTCGCCGCGCTCAACGAGAAGTTCACCTTCCCGGTGCCCGAGTCGCTCGTCCAGCAGCAGGTGGATGCCCGCCTCGACCGCGGACTGCGCGCACTCGCGCAACAGGGCATGAACGCCGATATGATGCGTAAGCTCGACTTTGTCCGCATCCGCTCCGCACAGCGTGATTCCGCTGTCGGCGAGGTCCGGACATCGCTCATCCTCGACAAAATCGCCGAGGCCGAAAGCATTTCCGTCTCCGACGAAGATGTCGATCACGAGATTTACATGGCCGCCCTGCAGCAGCGGGAGCCGGTCGAAACCCTCCGCGCGCGTTTGACGGAAGACGGCGGCCTAGCTAGAATCCGGGAACAATTGCGGCGCGAAAAAACAGCCAAGCTGCTCTACGAACGGCTTCCCGCAGCGTAACCTTCGCGGGGTTTTCCAGGGCCATTTTCGATCTTACTTTGTGATCTGGCCATTTTGATCTGGGAAGATACGACCATCAGACTCCGGGCCGTTACCTTCGGGGACGCCCGGAACCACATTCGTGTACTGGACCGAACCGGGTCCCGGCCTAAAAAGTGAGAGAATAGCGCAATGGCATTAGTCCCCATGGTGGTCGAGCAGACGAGTCGAGGCGAGCGCGCCTACGATATTTACTCCCGTCTGCTCCGCGATAACATCATCTTTCTTGGAACTCCGATCGACGACCAGAT
>DATAZR010000039.1:0-5261 GCA_036271955.1 Acidobacteriaceae bacterium | reverse complement strand
CACGCCTTCTGGTATGACGCGTCCCTGCCCGAGTCCATCGAGGCCACCCACATCATGGCCGATTTCATGCGAAGCCAACTCGCAAAATAAACGCAGCCTTACTCGCCGCGCAGCGCTTCCATCGGCTCCACTGCTGCCGCTCTGCGTGCGGGCAGCGCTGCTGCCAGCAGAGCCACCATACCCAGCATCAGTGTCGTGGTTCCGAGCACCAGTGGATTCCATTCTTTGACGCCGTAGAGCTCGGCCGCCATAAGATGGCCGGCGGCGATGGCTGCAGGGATGCCAATGAGCAGCCCGAGCCCTACCTGCCGGAACGCCTGGCTCAACACCATCTTCTGCACGTGGGCGTGGTTGGCGCCAAGAGCCATACGAATGCCGATCTCGCTGGTGCGTTGTGCGACAGCATAGGCAGTCACGCCGTAGAGACCGATGGCGGCGAGGGCGAGCGCGACTAATCCGAAGAGCGAAGTCAACTGTACGATCATCTGCTGCTGACTGAAGCCGAGGTTCACCTGCTGGGCGAAGCCCTGGAAGCGCGTGATCATGAGATTGGGGTTGATCTCCTGGAGTGCGGCCGTCACTTTCGCTTCGAGGTCCGGTACGGTGCCATTGGTTTCGATTTCCAGCGAACTCATGTAGTGCGTTTCCGTGAGGAACTGCGCATAAAGCGAGGCCTTCGCGGTCGAAGGCGGCAGTTGGGCCCACTGCCATGCGGGAAGAAAGTACATCGGATGGCCCTGTTCCTGACGATCGTTCGGCGGCCAATAATGCGCATTTTCCACGACGCCGACGATGGTGTACATTCCCGTGGTCGATTGATCCCAGTCGCCAAAGTGTGCGCCGATCGGATTTTGATCGTGAAGATATTTTTTCACGAAGGCTTCATCCACAATGGCCACGTTCGGGGCGGTTCGATTATCGCTATCGGAAAATGCGCGGCCCTGCAGTAGCTTTGTCCCGATAGTCGTGAAATAGCCGGGGCTTATGCGAACCCAAGAGGATAAATTTGCGTTCGAGCCGGTCGGCGGTGGGGGTTCGCCGGCGACGTATACATCTTCGCCGCGGTTGTTGCCGTCCATTGGGCTCCACGTCGACCACGCAACATGCGAGACGCCCGGGATCGAAGACAGCGATTCATCGAGCCGGCGATAAAAGCTGTCGAGCTGATCGGGTTGAAGGCTGGCGTTCTGCGCATTGATCTGGACGATCGAGCGGTGCGCGACGTCGAACCCGAAGTGCTGATGCTGGAGCTTCTGCAGGCTCAGAATGAGCAATCCCGCAGCACAGAGCAGGACTACGGAGACAGCCGCCTGGCCCACGACCAGGCCTTTTTGAGCGGCGGTGGCGTGGCGTCCGGTGGTGCGGTGGGCGCCGCGAAGGGCCTCGATCGGATCGACCTGCGCGGCCAGCCATGCAGGCGCCACGCCAAAAAGCAGACCTGTGAGCAGTGAAGCGGCAAAGGCAAAGGCCAGGATCAAAGGAGAGGGGCTCGCGCTGATGCTGATGGGGTCCTGGTGGAAGGCGAGATGCAAGATGAGCTTTGCTCCGCCCCAGGCCACGAGCACGCCTGCAGCGCCGCCGAGTAAGGCGAGAAGCATACATTCAACCAGCGCACGCTGCACCAGCCGGGCGCGTGAGGCGCCAAGTGCGGTGAGAACTGCAAGCTGCTGGCGCTGAGTGGCCGAGCGCGCGAGCATGAGGTTGGCGAGATTCGCGCAAGCGATGAGGAGAACGAAGCTGGCGATCCACATCAACAGGTGCAGGTCATCTTTGTATTGCTCCTGCATGCGCTGCACCCCGCCGCCGCCGGGTGAAAGGCGAAGGTACTGCTTCGGAATGAGGGCCCGTTCGGGACCGACGAGGTTGGCCAAGGGGCTCTCCAGGAACTGCAAGAGCTCGACCTGCATTTGTGACTGGATCGCTGCTGGGTTTGCGCCCGGCGCAGTGCGGCCGATAAGGTTAAGCCACTGCTGGTCTCCCTGCTGGATAAGGTCAGTATCGACAGGCGTGAGCGACGGCACCAGGTGGATAGGCAGCCAGAAGGCAGGCGGCGTAGAGCTGAGGCGCTCGCTGTAGAAGCCGGGCGGCGCGATCCCGACAACCGTGACCGGTTTGCCGTTGATGACGAAGCTTGAGCCGATGGCAGAAGCGTCGCGTCCTAACTTCTGCTGCCATGTCTCGAAGCTGATCACAGCAACGGGCGCGGCGCCCTGCACGTCGTCGGCGGGCCGCAGCAGGCGTCCGGCGTATGGGCGAAGGCCGAGGGTTTCAAAAGAATTTCCGGAGACGAATTCGCCGTACCAGGGCTGTGCGGGTTGATCGCTGCCGGTGCGGCGAACGGCCATCTCGTGGTCGGTGGATTCGAAGGCCGCGAGGTTGGCGAAGCCCGGGGTGTGATTTCGAAACTGCTCGTATTGCGGATACGAGAACAGCGACCAGTCATTCACCGGCTCGGCGTAGTCGGGAATCCCGCCGTTCCTGCAGCATTGCTCGTTGTCGCCTACGCGCAGCAGCGTAGATGGGTCCTCGACGGGCAGCGACCGCAGGAGCACGGCGTGCACCAAAGTGAAGATGGCCGTGGTGGCTCCGATGCCGAGCCCGACGGTGAGGATGGCAGTGAGAGCGAAGCCGGGTGACCGGCGCAACTGCCGCAATGTGTGCTTCAGGTCAGCCAACAAAGGTTGTTTCCTCCAGGGAGCACCGCTCCTCTGTAAAGTGATGCATTCTGCGCACCACAGGAAGGGAGGATTATCTGCTTGAAAGCAAATGCTTGCGGGTCAACGCAACCAGGGCAGGTCGTCCATTGCGAGACGACACTGTTCGAATCCGGACATTGAAAACGAGATAAACTATCGCCCATGTTCGTTGAAGCCTTTGCGCCCTTTCAGGACCTCGCCGCACAACTGTTGCCGTGGCTGGACGAATCGACGGACGGCTCGCATGACCTGAGTCACCTGAAGCGGGTGTGGCAGAACGTGCGACTTCTCGCCCAGGAAGAGAGCGCAAACTTACAACTGCTTGCAGCTGCGGTCTTACTGCACGATTGCGTCCACGTAGAGAAAGGTTCGCCGCTCCGTGACCAGGCCTCGCGGCTATCCGCCGAGAGAGCGGGTGAGGCACTCAGGAAGTTGGGCTGGACAACCCGCGAAGTGGAAATCGTAACAGACGCGGTCTTGTGTCATAGCTACTCTGCGGGGTTGGTGCCTACCACCCCGGAGGCAAGGATCCTCCAGGATGCTGATCGACTCGATGCTATCGGACTGGTAGGTGTCGCTCGCTGCTTTTATACTGCAGGTCGGCTTGGCTCCAGTCTTTATCAACCGGAGGATCCTGCGGGCAAAAGCCGAGCTCTGGACGATAAGAGCTATGCGCTCGATCATTTTCCGAAGAAACTCCTGGCCTTGGCGGCAGGCTTCCATACCATCGCGGGACAGCGGATGGCGCGCCAACGGCACGCATACCTGCAGGAGTTTTACAACGGCTTCATCCTCGAACTGGGAGTTTAGTGTGCGCTACGCTGGTTCCAGGGCTGCGAGGACGTATTGTGTGCTCTCGGCCAATGAAAGAGCCGTGGTGTCGAGGATTTCGTATCCGGCGGCGAGTGTTTCCTGATGCAGGCAGCGGCTCCAGCCCATCATGCTTTCGTTCGCGAGCTCCGGCTGTAGACGATCATGTGTAAGTCGCGCTGTTCTGGTCGCGTCGTCACACTCGACGCAGATGATCCGTGCGCCCGTGATCTTCTGAGCATCGAGCGCCTCCTGCACGAAAGCGATCCGCATCTGTCCTTCGAACAGTACACGTTGGCCACACTTGAGTACGGATGCGATCCGTTCAAGCCACTTGAGAGTCATTGCCCTTTGCCACGCTCCGCCGGGTTGGTGGCCGGTTCCATAAGTTGCCATGATCTCAGCGGAAGGAACGCCAATTGTGTCGAATCGAAAGACGGTAATTTCCGGATAGTTCGTTTCGATCTCGCGAGCGATGGCAGTCTTACCGGAACCGGATGCGCCGGTGAGGATGACAAATTTCGGATTCATACTTTGATTCTCCCAGCCTAACAGGCAGCGGGAAAAACTCTGTTTGTATCAACGCACGACTTGAGTCGTGCGGAAAACGATAGAAAATGTTGGGCTTTAGCCCTGGTGTATGTTTTTTGCTAAACGCCGATCGGATCTCGACTCTGCACGAGACTGGGCTTTGTATCAGGGCACGACTTTAGTCGGGCCGTTGAGATCTCACAAAAAATCTGGGCTTTAGAGTCTGCGTGAGAACTTGATTTTGTCTCGGCAAACAGCGTTACGGGCGCGGAAAATGCTCTGTTTTGTATCAGGGCCCGACCTGTCCCGAATTTTTCCACAGCCTCTTTAGTCCCTGCCTCTCTGGCCCGGTCCGCGCTGCATCTTCCAGCAACCGAGGGGTGGAAGTTCTACGATCTTTGGCCACGGCTATTGCACCTACGACTTCTTCGACCAGTGCCAACATCGTATGGCCTGGGCGAAGCGTGATTTCTATATGCCGAAGGATTCGACGGCCGCCCTGCTGTTAGAGGGCAGGACACATCTGCTGCGATTGCTCCAGGAGATTCCGCTCGGCGAAGCGGAGCAGGCCGCGGTCGAGGATGGCGTGGCGGCCTACGAAAACCTTCTATCGAAGCTATCGGATGTGCCGACGCCTGCAGGCCCAACGCCGCGCCAGCTCGGCGCCGGGTTGGCCCAGATCGCATCTGTTCGGCCGGCATTGCCAGCTTCGACCCTTACGGACTCGCGAAGTAACGGTGCTGGAAGGAGAGAGCCAGATTAATTCACGCAATTCGCGTCGAGTCTGAACTGCAGCTTACAATTCGCGAATTGCGGTCACGGGGTTCCGGCGCATCGCTCGATGTGCAGGAAGGTAGCATGCTAGCAATGACATTGCTCCCAGGAGCATGACGACGGAAACGACGGTGACCGGATCGTTGGCGCCGATTCCGTACAATAGCCGGACGATCATGCGTGTCAGTCCCAACGCAAACGCCAGCCCTAGCGCCAGCCCGATGCCTGTGAGCCACAATCCCTGCAACAGCACGAGCCGCAGCACATCGACGCGCGAAGCGCCCAGAGCCATTCGTATTCCGATCTCGTGGGTCCGCAATTGGGTTCGATAGGCCACGACTCCGTAGATTCCGGTTATCGCAAGAACCAGCCCAATCAGCGCGAACATTCCCGCCAGGGTGCTCTGTATGACGGCGAAACTGCTCGCCATCTGGGTACTCTCTCGCATGG
>DATAZR010000038.1:0-7284 GCA_036271955.1 Acidobacteriaceae bacterium | reverse complement strand
TCCGCACGAACGGCTCTCTTGTGGCGGGGTACGAAATGAAGGGGCTGACTTCGTACTTTGCTAGCGATGAAGGCCGGGACCGCGGCAAGCTGATGCTCGAAGCACTGCTGCGGTCGCTGCCAGAGCAGAGCATGAGAGTGCAATTCCGCTTCGAGGTGGTGGAAGACCTGGGTGATTTGCTCGAACAGTATGCGGCCGGGCGGCAGTCGGAACGGAGCGAAGTCGTTGCGCTCGATGCGCTGCGGGTCGAGAGATGGAGAACGAAAGAGATCGCCGGGGCCTACATGCGGCCCCTCTTGCATATGTATTTCATCTGGGACCCGGTTGTGCACCACCGCATCTCGGGCAAGCCGCTGAAACCAAGAGGTGAGATTTTCAGTTTGTCGGCGCGGAAGTCGATTGAGCGAATGCGGTGGGAACACCAGGCACTCCTGTCGGAATTTGAAAGCCTCCTGCGCGGAGCAGAGACGGCGCTCGAAGCGGCCGAACTTGGCGCGCGGCGGATGAACGATGAAGAACTATTTGTCGAAGCCAAACGGGCGCTCAATCCCCTGTGTCCGGACCGGCACCCATACAGACGCGGGGAGGAGCAACTTCTATACTCAAGCGCCCGTGAACAGATCGCCGACGTCAGCATCGTCGATGAGACTGACACATATCTGAACGTCGGCGGGATTCTGTATTCGTTTGTCAGCCTGAAGGATCTGCCGGACGCAACGTATCCGGGAATTCTTAGAGACTTGGTCGCTCTTGATTTTCCGGTCATTGTGACTGCCCAGATCACGGTGCCCGACCAGACCAAGGTGCTCAAGGGCTACAAGAGCCGGTTGCGCAAGATGCAGGCCGCACAGAGAGATTCGAACGGCGGAGTGCGGATCAATGTAGAGGCGCAAGTCGCCGAGGCCCAACTTGTCCGGGTGCAGCAAGACATTATTTCGAGCTCGGTCAAAACCGCCAAGCTGAGCCTGGTAATCGGGACGCGCACCTCGCAACCGGCGGTCACGACCGCGGACCTTGAGCAGGCCGAACGCACCATCGACAATCGGCGGCAGCAGCTCTTGTACGCCATCGTGCGAATGAACGGCGCCAAAGCTGTGGCCGAGACTCTGGCGAAGAGAAGACTGTTCTTCAGTTCGCTTCCGGCCATGGGAGATGCGGACAAGCGCGACCAGGATTTGCTTACCTCAAACGCCGCCGATCTTGTGCCGGTGGAGATGCCGTGGCGCGGCACGCCGCGCTCTCCGCTCTTCCTGCTCGAAACTCCCTACCGCCAGTTGATTCCGTTCTCGCTGTTTGATCCGGGTTTAAGTGACGCCAACATGCTGGTGATGGCGAAGAGCGGTGGCGGCAAGACCTTCATGGTCCAGCAGTTCCTCTTGATGGCGGCGCGCGATAACCCTTTGATCTCGATCATAGAGCGGGGTGACTCTTACCACCCGCTGGTCGAGCTGATGGGCGGGCGGATGATCACGATGTCGCTCGATACCGACCAGACGATCAATCCGTGGGACCTGTCCGAAGGAGAGAAAGAACCGAGCAAAGACCAAGTGGCGTTCCTCAAAAACCTGACGCGGCACATGCTGGGCGAGGGGCGGGCCGAGGACACGGAACTACTCGATAACATCATCACGGAAGCCATCCTGAGGACCTACAAGAGGGCGGCGATCCGGCCGTCGAATCCCATTCCAACTTTCTCAGACCTGCGCGACGAGTTGGCCCAGTGGCGCGACGAGGAGAAGAACCTGCGCGTCATGGATGAGGCGCATCTCGCCGCGATCAAGCTGCGTAGCTGGATCGGCGAAAAGGGTGTGTACGCGAAGCTGTTTGATCGTCCGACCACGATTTCGCTCGACAACCCATGGCTGTTTTTTAACGTGGAACAGTTAAGTGATGACCCGAGGCTTGAGACAGCCATGAGCCTGTTGATTGCCCACGCGACAGCACAGCGGGCAGCGGGCAAGTCGGGCAGAAGGAGTATCACTGTGCTCGACGAGTGCTGGTTCCTGCTCGATTCGCCTGTGCTAGCGCCGGAAGTAGTGCAGCTGTTCCGAACGGCACGGAAACGCAACGCCAGCGTTTGGGGCATCAGCCAAACCGCGGAAGATTTTGTCGGGACTGAATCGAATCCCAGGGTCCATGGAGCCGGCATCGTAAAGAACACCACAACCAAGATCATCGGCCAGCAGCCCGGTGACATGACTGCCTTGCGGGAGCACTTGCACCTGAACGAGACAGCACTTAACCAGATCAAGCATTTCAGCGCACCCGTCAAAGGCAAAAGCGCCGATGCCCTGATCGTCATCGGTGAAAAGGCTGAGACCACGCACACGATCCGAATGTCGTCGACTGCTGTCGATTACTGGATCATGACAACCTACGCGCGGGAGCGCGTCTATCGCTCCTGGTGGATGGAGCGGCGCAAAGGCACGCCGCAGATTGACGCGTATATCGAACTGGCAGACAGATTCCCGTTAGGTCTGGCCGATGTCGATCCGCTGCCGGAAGAAGTATCGGGAGAAGTGGCGAGAGGAGCGCTTTTATGAAGAGGCGAATTTCAGAGATGCTCAGCAACTCTAGATTTACAAACACCAAGCGTCTTTTGGCTGTGTTGGTAGTCGCGTTCTGCTTGTTGCCGACAACTGCGAGGGCGGCCGGGATCGCGGACATACTGACGTTGATCCAAACCATTACCAGCACACTCCAAAACGCAATTGGAGGCGCTCTCAGTGGGATTCAAACGTTGAATTCAACCATCAACAACTTCCGGCAACAGACCATCTGGCCGGTCGCGGCGATCAATCAGGCGAAAGCCTCGGTGACCTCGACCATTGCGCGATACCGCGGTTTGATGTCACAAATCCAGACCATCAAGAACAACAGTGCGACGCTCGCCAATCCATCGCAGTTGGAATCGGTATTCCGGAACGGACAAGCGGGATCGATTGCCCAACTTGCGCAGATGTACACCAAGGTCTACGCGACAGTCCCTCCCCCAACCGATGCCCGGCCAGTGCATCGCAACATGATGGACATGGACGATGCACTGGCCATGGGCTCGCTCAAGACCGCGGTCCTGTCGGACCAGACGACCCAGGGAATGCTGGCCCTTGCCGATCAGCTCGAACAGCAAAGCGCGGCGGCTGCGCCCGGATCAGGTCCGATGCTCTCGGCGCAGGCGCAGGTGGCGGACCTTGAGACCCAGGCTTACATGGCCAAGATGCTTGCGGCGGAGCTGCGGCAGGAAGCCGCGAAGCTCGCGCACCAGAACACGTTGCTGAAACAGAGCGCGGCGTCAACACGCAGTCTGCAGAACCAAATACAACAGGTGCTTTCGCACCCATAGGAGCAAACAAGTGACACACAAGTCGTTAACTCGCGCGGCAAAGCTCGTCGGCAACGCGCTGGCCGTTGCGCTCGCGCTCGCCGTTGTAGTCATGATTCTTCCCAGCAAGGCCCGCAGCCAGCTGGGGCTCGACCCCTGCTGCGCCATCATCTCGGTGGGGCTGAGCAGCATTTCGAACCTGTTGAGCAGTGTCGTGGGCAAGCCCCTAGGCCAGATTCAGCAGCTCGAACAGCAATCCGCCGACTTTGAGCAGCAAGTCGTGTTTCCGGTGACGGCTATCAATCAGGCCAGAGGCTTGGCGACGCAAGCGCAGGCGCAATTCGTTCAGATGCGCCAGGTCTTCCAACTCCCAGTGTCGAGCGCCACTCTGCCTACGTCGCAACAACTGGAAAAGAGTCTGCTGTCGCGCAATCCCGGCGCCGTGTCCGAGGTCACCACGAACTATGCCGCGCTGTACGGCTCGGTGATGCCGGCAACGGACGCCTCGCAACCGGTCCGTGACCTGGTGGACATGACGGATGCCGAGGCCCAGGCCGCTATGAAGAAGTCCGTTGAGATCGACGCGTTGGCCGATCTTGAGCTGCAAGCCGCGGAACAAATCAACCAGCAATTGCAGACCGCAGCACCGGGGAGTGCGGCAATTCTGGAGGCGCAAACATCGGCGTGGCTGGTGCGTGCCAATGCGTACACGCAGTCGGCCATGGCGGAATTGGTCCGCGTCCGCTCGATTGAGCTTGCCAATCAAGGGGCGCAGCTTAAATTCAGCGCCGCTCATACATCCACGCTCCACAACAATGGGAGCCAAGTGCTTCAGCAGGGAGCGCATTAGCCGTGTTTTATTTTCAACAGCTGATGAATACGGCTATGGGAGGCATCGATGCCACGAGCATCATCCCGACCATAACCAACATCGCGTTTGCGATCCTGTTGGTTGGCTTCCTCATCGGTCTTTACCAGGCGGCATTGCGCGGCGGCGACCTGCAAGCGCTCGCGGTCACAGCGATCAAGTATCTGGTTGTTGCCATGATCATCGCCAACTGGGCGTCGGTCTTCCGGGACGTGAATGGGTCGTTTAATGCGGTCGCCAATTTCATCGGGTCAAGCTCGGGCGCGAGCGACATGTTCCTCAACTGGATGACTCAACTCCAGCAACAAGCCACGAACAATCCGGGCTTAACGTTTTGGGACCTGATCAACGGCGATGCCGCGGGCACGATCACAGTGCTTCTGCTGCTTGTTGCCTATGTGCTGTATGCGCTGGCCATCATCGTGTTCTGCTTCTTCTACATCTTGTTTGGCTCGTTGCTATACGTCCTCGGGCCCTTGGTGCTGGCGCTCATTCCAGTATCCGGCATCGGCCAACTGGGGAAGACCTATGCCATCAATGTGATGATCTGGAACGCATGGGGCATTCTGTATGCCGTCTTCGGCGCACTGATTACCGCGATCCATTTCAATCAAGTCAATGATGTGCTGGGCAATGGGTTCCTGGGTTTTCTGAAGGGCGTGCCGGACTCGCTGATGCTGGGACTGGTCAGCGTCTTTTACGCGCTCGCGATTGCGCTGGTTCCATTCATTGCCAAGCGGATTATTTCCGGCGATGTGGGATCGACCGCATTCACCTTGGTGCGCGCTGGAGCGGCCGCCGCCGGAGCGGCTTTGGCTGGAGTCAGCGGATTTTCTGCCGGAGTAGGCGCAGGAGCGGGAGGCGCATCGAGGTCCGCTGCAGCCGGCGCAGGCGGCACGTCCACGTCCGTCACTCTCGCCTCTTCAATGCCGCCCCCGTCGCCGGCATCTTCCATGGCCGGGTTTCTGCGCTCGGGAATGGCAAGCGCGACGAACAGCGGCACAAGCCCGGTAGCCCCTCCCCCCAGCACAAACGGCGCCGGGAACCCCGGCAGCGGCAGTCGCTCTACGGCTGCCGCGTCCGGAGGCGGATCCAGCTATCGCCCTCACTCAGTGACCCAGGTCCTTACCTATAACGTGGCGCGAGCACTGGGAAGAGCCGCGGGAAGGACCAAGGCTGACGACAACTAGCGCACCAATAGGAGGTTTCGATGTGGAGACGACCACCGATCTGGGAGCCGGAAGGAACCAAGTTCCGGCCCTACAGCATCACGACGCTGATCTTCTTTGATATCGGGAAGTTCTTCGGCCGATTGTTCGGACGACGTTAGCAAACAATTATTAAGAGCGGCACCATCGGGAGCAACGATCATGTGGTTAAACAAGAGCAAAGATAAAAACGACACCGGCGCACCGGAAAAGGTCCGCTACAGCCGCTACTACGAGCATGACGGAGCTTTGCGGGCCTACGCCAATCGCGCCATGGTGCTGGCATTCCTTTGCGTGCCCGCGACCGTGCTGGCGCTGGGCCTTGCGGTCTACGTTCGCTTGCAGCCGCCCACGGTCATTCGCGTAAACGAGAACGGCATGGCATATGTCGTAGGCCAAGCCAAGCCGGCTCTCTCCGTGACCCAAAGCGCCGGGTCAGAGCCAACGGAGTTCGAGCGGCGCGCGTTTGTGCGTCTGTTTCTTGAACGCTACCTGAACTTCGCGGCCTCGAACGTGAGCCGCAACTGGGCCGAAAGCCTCAACATGATGACCGCCAACCTGCGCCGGACGGCCTACGCCGGGATGCAGAAGGAAAACATGATCGGAAAGATCCAGGACGATCAGGCCAACTCGGAATTTCAGTTGCGCTCCCTCGAAGCCGGAAAAGACGATCCACTTACCTTTGCGGCCTTTGGAGTGAAGGAGATTCACCATGTTCACGAGCACAACGAAACCGTGGACAAGGTAGTGAGCGAGTTTCACGTTCGGCTGGTGGTGGAGAAAAGGTCCGAGCAGAACCCCAGTGGGCTGCTGATTGGCGAGTTCTGGGAGCGGGCGATTGAGGGAGAAAAGCGGGACTGGGTATTGCAGCAGGCCGGACTCAACAGCGTGCAGTGACTCTAAGCATGACTGTCAGGCAAAGGAGCAACAGATGGAAACCAGACCAGGAACTGTCACGGCGCCACCACCCGCGGTAGCCGGCGCGGGCGCGGCGAAAACGCGGCGCAAGAAACGGAACACAGATGATGGCAATGTCCGTTATTTCCTCCCCAAAGCCGGATCCTCTCCGGCAAAGCCGGAACTGGGCCAGGAAGTGGCAAGCGAGGGTGAGGCATTGATTGAGGCATTCAAGAGCGGCCAGTCGTTCTACGCGCTGACAGCTTGGAAGGCAGTACCGGAAGTAAATGGAGGCGGCAGCCCCGTGATTTTGAAGCAGGCTGTTGCCCGCAGCTAGTTTTTAGTTCGAAGAGATCAGCACGGAAAGTTCTCAGATGACCAAACGATTGATTGGTCTTTTGAGCGCCCCGCAGCTTTATGTGGGGACATGTGCTGACCGGGCATCTCTGAACTTGAGGGCCTGGCCGAGCGAACCCAAAATGGGGAGCAGCCAGGCGAGAGCGAGGAGAAGCTTGCGGTCACGCAAACTCCTTAACTTCAAACCTGGGTCTCCCGGGAACGAATAGCTAAGGAGAATAAAACAATGACGAAGAATACTACAACGACGAACCAATACAGAATCCCGGTCGACCGAATCCAGAACCTTGAGATCGCCCGTAACGGCAGAATTGCGCCGCGGCTGCACGATCTTGAGCCCCTCGAGAACACGCTCCTCGGCGTGCTCTATCCCGGAATCAAGGTTGCCAGCGTCAACGTCCCGACCGAACCTCTCGATGACTTTGAGGAGTCGCAGGTCGAGAACGCCCTGGCAAGGCTCATCTGGAACGGCGTCCACTACAAATTAGTGGGTGCGAGCGGTTCCGCAAAGAAGGGCAAATTCTACTTTGTGAACCAGGAGCACAGCCGTGCCATCGCCGAGCGGTTCCAACATTCCCCACAGGCGGCGATTGTATACCTCGGGATCCTCGTCTCACCCTGCAAGGTGATGA
>DATAZR010000037.1:0-2891 GCA_036271955.1 Acidobacteriaceae bacterium | reverse complement strand
GAGATACAGCGGCCGCGATTGAGCATGAGGAATTCCAGCAAACCAAACTCGCGGCGGCTGAGCGCGATCGACTCCTGTCCGCATTCAAGCGATTGCTGCAGGCGGTTCAGCTCCAGGCCGCCGCAGCGCAGCACCGCGTCGCCGTCCTGACGCCGCACCAGCGCCCGGCAGCGTGCCTTCAGTTCACGCATGGCGAAGGGCTTCATCAGGCAGTCATCTGCTCCGCCCTCCAGGCACGCGATCCGGGTCTCCAGATCATCGGCTTTCGCTGAGAGGACCAGGACGCGCATGCCATTGCCCAACTGGCGTGCGACCTCCAGCACCCGCATGCCGATGTCTCCAGGAACGTCCATATCTAGCAGAAAGAGGTCATAGTCCGCGCTGGCGATCGCCGAAGCGGCAGCCCCGGCTTCGCTTACGAGCGTCACCGTGTGACCTTCCTTTTCGAGCGACCGCGCGATAAACATTCCAAGGGCAGTTTCATGTTCAGCAATCAGGATTCTCAAGATCATCCTCGTCTCAGCGCCGGGTTGGTTCCGGCTTGCAGAGACACCATCTCGTCAAACGGGGTGTCTTGGCAAGATATTGTTTTGGTTTTTCTTCGCCTATATTTCGCTTTTGGTACGCCTGAGGGACTCAGTTTCAAATCGGGAACCCAAATCGGCTTGGCGAAGATTTCTTCGCCACATTTCGCTATTTCTTCGCTAAAATGGCAGGCATGTCCGTTACACGCCGGCAAAAAGAAGTGGTCGACTTCATCAGCGGCTTCGTGGAAGAAAATGGCTATTCCCCATCCTTCGACGAGATCGCCCGGGGGCTCAATTTGAAGTCCCTGGCCACGGTGCACAAGCACGTCACGAACCTGCAGAAGAAGGGACTGCTGGAGCGAGCCCACAATCGCAGCCGTTCCATCGACATTCTGCCGCCCAAAAGCAAGTCCCGCCCGCCGGATCGGCTGCCCCTGATGGGCCGCATCGCAGCCGGGCTGCCGGTGGACGCCGCGGAGGCCTCAGAGTCCATTTCGCTCGGCGATATTATTGGAAACAAAGACGTTTTCGCGCTCGAAGTGCGCGGCGACTCGATGCGCGACGAACACATCGTTCATGGCGACTATGTGCTGGTGGAGCGCGTGAAGACGGCGCGGCCGGGAGAGATCATCGTCGCGCTGGTGCGCGGAAGTGAGACCACCCTGAAGCGCTACTACATTGAGGGCGATCAGGTACGGCTGCAGCCGTCGAATGTGGAGATGGCTCCCATTTACGTGCCGGCAGAGCAGCTTGCGATCCAGGGCCGGGTGCTGGGGATTCTGCGCAAGTACGCCTGATTCCTGACGACAACCTGCTTGCTAACTGCAAAGCGAAAGAGCGGCCCGGCAAACCTGCCGGGCCGCTCTCGTCTATCCCCTTCTAATCAGTGCCTTACGCGACGGTCGTCGCCGCCAGTACCTTGGCGACGCTCTTGTCGATTGTTTCTTTGGGCACATAGCCCACAATCTGCTCCGCTACCTTGCCACCCTTGAAGAGCAAGAGCGCCGGAATGCCGCGGATGCCGTAACGAGCGGGCGTGGACGCATTGCGGTCCACATCCATCTTCATGACTTTCAGCTTGCCCTGATAGGCCGCGGCCACTTCATCGACAATCGGGGCCAGTGCGCGACACGGGCCGCACCAAGCCGCCCAGAAGTCCACCAAAACGGGCTCGTTAGACTTCAGAACTTCCTGTTCGAAGGTCGCGTCGTCGACCTCAGTGATCCCATGACCTGCCATTCTTCCTCCATTTGGGCATCGAAACGGACACCAATTTGTGTCCGAAAACAGCCCTTCACACGCGCATCCAAGCGCGATTTATGCGTTCTGATGTGCCCTTAGACAGATGCAGCAGGGCGCCAAAAGTCGCAACCGCCGGAACCGTCTCGTTCCTATGATAGATGGGAATCGGGGTGTGGAAAGTAAAAGCGCCCATGGCCCACACAGGAGCCACAGGCGCTAGAGCAGCCCTCCCCCAGAACTGCCCACGGGTGAGAAGGTAGGCGGAGCAGAGCGGGAAAGTAAATAAAACTTAAGTACTTTTGTAGTCATCGCTCTGCATATTACTCATCTCACATGCTTTTCAGGTGACCTAATCCTGGCCTCCTCATGGCTGGGAAACTGGAAAAAATCGTATACTTTTCCAAATGGCCGACCTACTTTCTCCGCGCGAGGCGGCGCTGCGCCTCGGTATCTCCTATCCCACCATGAAGCAGTGGCTCTACCGGGGAAAATTGAAGGCGATCAAGACGCCGGGCGGGCACTACCGGATTCCGGAGGCGGAGCTCGACAGCCTGCTGCACAAGGCGCGGCGGCCGGATACGCCGAAGCGGCAGATGCTGCGGACGGTAAGTGGCCGGAATCAACTCGTCGGCCGCATTGTCGAGATCAAAATCGAAGGGCTGCTGGCACAAATTAAGCTTTCGATCGGTGGCCAGATCATCACGTCGCTTATCACATCGGATGCAGCACGTGAACTACAGCTTGAAGTGGGCGAGACCGCGGCAGCGCTGATCAAATCGACCGAGGTGATGTTGCTCCGTGTTTAGCCTAATTCGGTTTGGCCTCATTCGTTTCCTAAGACGCTCCTTCGCTCTGGCTGCCCTGCTGGTTGCCACGATGCTCGCTTCGAGCGCAGTGACGCTGCGCGCGCAGACCGGTACGACGGTGCGGGTCGCGGCGGCGGCCGATCTGGAACCGTTGCTCCCTGCCGTGCTTGCAAACTACGAGCGCCAGACCGGGCAGCACGTGGAGGCGTCCTTCGCCTCATCGGCAACACTCGCGACGCAGATCGAGAACGGCGCGCCGTTCGATCTCTTCCTGGCTGCAAATATGGCCTTTCCAGAGAAGGTTGCTCAGGATGGC
>DATAZR010000036.1:0-34036 GCA_036271955.1 Acidobacteriaceae bacterium | reverse complement strand
CCTCAAAACCAAGCCGTCTCTCGATCGAATCCAGGGCGTGGTCTTCCACACTTCCGCGCCCTTTACTGCTGAACTCAAGACCGGCAGCGCCATGCTCAATCAGCTCTGGAGCAACATTCTCTGGGGCCAGCGCTCCAACTTCGTCGGCGTACCCACCGATTGCCCACAGCGCGACGAGCGTCTCGGCTGGATGGCCGATGCGCAGGTCTTCTGGCGCACCGCAACCTACAACATGGATCTCGCCGCTTTCTCGCGCAAGTACACCACCGACATTCGCGGCACCCAGGTTGGCAGCGGCGCAGGCACGCCAGTAGCCGGCGATCTCTTCGGCATCTATGCACCCGGAATAACGACTACCAGTTCCGCCTCTGGCGCTGGCTGGAGCGACGCCGGCGTCATCATTCCATGGACCTCGTGGATTCAAACCGGCGATAAGCAGGTGCTCGCGCAAAATTGGGATGCCATGGTCAAGTATCTCGATGGCATTGAGCGCACCAACCCTGATCATCTCTGGACGAAGTACGCCGGTATCGGCTTCGGCGACTGGCTTTCCCCGGAGGGCCCGACACGCTATCCGCTGGTCGCAACCGCATCCTGGGCCTATGACATCACGCTCATGCAGCAGATGGCGCATGCTCTCGGCAAGCCGGAGGATGAGACGAAGTACGCGCATCTCTTCGAGCAGATCAAGGCTGCCTTCATCAAAGCATTTGTGCACGACGATGGATTCGTCGCCGGAGCCGATCCTGGCTCATCTCCCTTCGGCGTGATCAACAATCCCGATGCCAAGGCCAAAGGCGGAGACACCCAGACCGGCTACGTTCTCGCACTGCATATGCGTCTTGTTCCGGATGCACTGCGCCCTGCAGTCGCGCAGAAGCTGGTAGACAAGATTGAAGCCAATCACGGACTCCTCGGCACCGGCTTCCTCGGCACGCCCTATTTACTTGCAGTGCTCACCGAGAGCGGTCACCGTGATCTCGCCTATCATCTCCTGCTCAACACGCAATATCCCTCGTGGGGCTATCTCGTCGATCATGGCGCAACCACCATGTGGGAGCGATGGAATGGCGATCAGATGCGCAAAGACCCCAGCATGAACTCCTACAACCACTACGCCTACGGAGCCGTCGCCGACTGGATCTATCGCTACGCAGCAGGCATTGATGCCATCCCCACTGACCCCGGCTTCCACACCATCTACCTGCATCCGGCCTTTGATTCGCAGCTGGGCAGCATCGACTTCACTTACCCATCGCCCTACGGCTCAATTCATTCTGCATGGACGATCAATGGCAGCACAGCGGCGTGGGATTTAACCATCCCCGCCAACACCACTGGCTGGCTGCCATTGAGCGAGGCTGAGGCCGGGAAGTACAAACTTGACGGCCAGCCGATCACCCAAAGCAAGTTAGCCGAGGCCGCGCAGAAGAACCAGCAATCAGGATTCGTCCTCCCGGCAGGGACATATCGCTTCGAGGTGAGTGATGTTCACTAGCAGGTTGCCACTCGTCTCTCAGGAGATCGTTAGGGGTGCCCCATCCTTTTCGCGCTCTATGCGAAAAGGGTGGGCATCACGAATGCTTGCGTTCCTGTGTCTGGCGTTCTCTGCTCAAATCGCCGTCTATTCACAGGTCTCCAATACGCAGCCAATTCAGCTCAACCCAAAGAATCCCCATTACTTTCTCTATCAGGGCAAAATCACGCCGCTCATCTCCAGCGGAGAGCACTATGGCGCGGTGATGAATCTCGATGTCGATTACCATCGCTATCTCAATGCGATTCAGGCAGCAGGCTTCAACTACACACGCCTCTTCGGAGGCAGCTATATCGAGGTCCCGGCTAAATCTTTCGGCATCCAGCGCAACGACCTCGCTCCCGCACCCAATCGCCTGCTTGTTCCCTGGGCCCGCAGTGCTACGCCAGGCTATGGGGGAGGCGGCAACAAGTTAGATCTGGACCACTGGGATGACGCATACTTCAAACGCTTCCGTGACTTCCTCGCCGATGCAGAGAAGCATGGAATCATCGTTGAGATCAGTCTCTTCTCCGCTCAGTACAACGACGTGCAGTGGGCAGTGAGCCCATTCAACCAGGCCAACAACATCAACCAGACCGATGTTACCGACTGGAAGAAGGTCAACACTCCCGATAACGGCAAGGTCCTTGGCTATCAGGAGCGCTACACGCGCAAGCTGGTTCATGAAGCCAACGCGTTCCCCAATGTCATCTTCGAAATTCAAAACGAGCCCTGGTCCGACCGTCCTGTACTCACTAATGTTGTGAATCCCTTTCTCTTTCCACCGGCGCGCAACCAATATCCCAATTCTGTCGATCTTCCCGACAGCGAAGCGATGGCATGGCAGACTCACGTTGCCGAATGGATCGTCAGCGAAGAAGCATCGCTGCCTAACAAGCATTTGATCGCGCAGAACTATTGCAACTTCGTTGAGTCCGTCCGCCAGACAATTCCCGGCGTCAGCATCATCAACTTCCATTACGCCTATCCCGAGGCCGTCACATTCAACTATGGCTTGAACAAGGCACTCTCTTACGATGAGACCGGCTTCCTGGGACGCGACGACGACAGCTACGTCCGTCAGGCTTGGAACTTCATGCTCTCAGGCGGCAGCACATTCAACGGTCTCGACTACTCCTTCTCGCCCGGTCATGAAGATGGCTCCGACAACGCCCCCAACGGCCCCGGCGGCGGCAGCGCAGAACTACGCCGCCGTCTTGGCATACTCCACCAATTTCTGAATGCTTTGCCGCTCGCCGACATGGCTCCCGATACGCGAACCGTAAAGCACGCGCAGGGTGTCTTTGCGCGCGCCCTCTCAAGCTCATCAGGAGAGTACGCAATTTATTTCGACGGTAAAGGACCATCGGAGTTGACGCTCGAGTTGCCTAAAGGCGAATACACCGTGCGCTGGACCGATACGCACACCGGAGAGATGGCAGACGCACCGGCCTTCCAACACGCCGGTGGCGATAAAGCACTGACAGCGCCCGATTTCAAAGACGGCATCGCTCTGCGCCTCACGCGTAAATAAGCACCGGCACGGAGTTGTCTTGAAGGGGCGCGGCTTTAGCCGCGCCATAAGGCTCGCAAACACGATGGGCTTTAGCCCCTGTGGGAGTTCTGGCCCTTAATCATGTCTGTCTTGAGCTATTTCAGCTCGGCCTATTACGCCCGCAGCGCGTTCACCGGCTCAACTCCCGCCGCTCGCCGCGAGGGCAGATAACATGCCACGTAAGCTATCACCACAATGACCAGAGTGATCGTCCCATAAGTGATCGGATCCACTGGGCTGACATTAAAGAGCAGCGAAGACATCAGCCGCATCGTAACGAATGAAGCAACCAGGCCAAAGACAACTCCAATTCCAGTCAGTATCAGTCCATGGCGAACGAACATCCCGGTAATCGTCTGCCGCTGTGCCCCCAGCGCCATGCGAATACCAATCTCCCGCGTGCGTTGCGACACAGAGTACGAGATCACGCCGTAAATGCCCACCACGCCCAGCAGCAGCGCCATCGCGCCCGCTACCGAAAGCATGATCAGCGTAAACGAAGTTCGCGCCATCGAGCGCGTGTAAAGGTAGCCCAGCGTCCTTGCATCGGCCAGCGGCAGATCGGAGTCTGTCGACCACACCGCCGTCTGTATCTCCTTCATGAATGCCTGCGAGCCCGCTCGTGGGCTGCGAATGGCATAGGTCAGGAAGCGTTGGGTGCGCAGGTCGTCTCCCTCGAAGTGGCTCATCAAAACGGGCCAATACACAGAGGTCGGCGCGGGCTCGCTCACTCCATCGTCATGCATGTCGGCGACGACCCCGACAATCTCGCGCCAGTCATCCTTCGTGCTCACGCGGATTCGCTTGCCCAGCGCATTGGCCGGAGTTTGCCAGTATTCGCGCGCAAAGTTCTCGGAGATGATGCCCACCGGCAGCTTGTTGTAGTTATCTTCCCAGGTGAAATCGCGCCCTGCAATGATCGGCGTACCTAGCGCCGAGAAGAAGCCTGGTGAGACAAACTTGAACCGGCGTATCGGCGGCAGCTGGCCCTCCGCATAAGCTCGATCCTGTGCAAACACCGCGTCGTTGGAACTGGACCCGCTCATCGGCACAGCGCTGCCAAAGGCGACGGAGTTCACGCCGGGAACCGAAGCTATTTTGTCGCGAATCTGCTGCTCCATCCGAACCAGCCGGTCGCCCTCTTTGTCGGAAACCGTCGTCTCAGGAATGAATGCGCGAAACGTCTGCAATGTGTCCGGCGAGATAAATCCAGGATTCACATGCATCATCGCGTTGAAAGTCCGAATCATCAAGCCCGAGCAGATCAGCAGCACCAGCGCCAACGCAACCTGCAGCACTACCAGCGCATTGCGTGTGCGATGCTGCTCTCGGCTCTGGCTCTGTCCGCGGCCGCCCTCGCGCAGGCTCAGATTCGAATTCGCCTTCGCATACCGCATCACAGGAATAGCGCCGATCAGAAGACTGGTAAAGATCGCGATCCCAAACGTGAAGCCCAGCACCGGCAGATTGATGCCGATCTCATGAATGCGCGGCAGCCCTGTAGGCGCCATCACCACCAGCAAGCGCAATGCTCCGTATGCCAGCCCCAGCCCCATCAGGCTGCCCAGAACGCCCAGCGTGAAGCTCTCGACCATCAAGTCACCGGCAATGCGCTGCCATCCTGCTCCAAGCGCAGCGCGAATCGCCAGCTCCTGCCGTCTTCCCTCCACACGCACCAGCAGCAGGTTGGCGATGTTCGCGCAGGCAATCAGCAACACCATCACAATCGAACCCATGAGCACCCACAGCGTGTTGCCCACATCGCCGATTACGTCCTTCTTCAGCGGCCGCAGATTCATAGCCAGACCGACGTGCTCAAACAGCTTGACACTAAATCCATCCGGCGCCGGAAAGCTGCGAATGGCTACGGGAATCAGGCGCGTAAGATCGGTGTTCACCTGTTCCATCGTCACGCCCGGCTTCATGCGTGCCAGCGCTTCATAGCTGAAGTTACCCAGTTTGGTCTTGCTGCGGTCCCACTGCATGGGCACGACAAGCTTCGGGTCTTCGTAGTCGAGAAAGTGAAAATCCCTGGGCAGCACGCCGATAATCTGCCGCGGCTTTCCATCCGCGGTAATCGAGCGGCCAATCACGTTCGGATCGGCGCCAAATTTCTCTCTCCAATAGGCATAGGAGAGTATCACCGTGTCCGGCGTTCCTGGCGAGTCGTCGCTTCGGGTAAACACCCGTCCCAGAACTGGCGTCACACCCAAAAGCGGCAGCGTCCCGCTGGTCACATCCAGTCCGGTAACATGCTCCGGCTGCCCGGTTCCCGTCACCGTCAGCGAATCGCCGTTGTAGGCCCCGATGTCCTCAAGCGTGGTGCTCTGCTCCCTGTCGATGAAGTAGAGGAAGGCCGCCATGTTCAGATCTTTGATATTTATCCCCGGCGCTTTGTGCCACACGCCGATCAGCTGCTCCGGATGCGGATAAGGGAGCGCCTTGAGGATCACGCCTTCCACCACGCTGAAGATCACCGTGTTCGCGCCCACCGCTACAGCCAGCGTGATCAGCGTAACCGCCGTAAACATCGGAGTCCTGCGCAAGCGGCGCATTACCTGCACCACACGGTCAGCCAGCGTGACGAAGATTGCCATGTCCCCTCCAATTGCTCGTTCTCTTGCCTGTCAAGAGGTGAAGATATCCAGTTGGTAACAGCACATTGCATGCCAAACATTTTCAATTCCCGAATCGCACAATTGCTTTCAAAAACAGGTAGCTATAGACAGCTTGCATGAGCGCCAGTGTCCGATAGCGGTCATCGTCGTCCAGAACCGAACAACGCTTCGGGAAACTCACATCAGCTGTCTTAAGAGCGCATAGGCGCAGCGCCTTCGAAGCGTCATACGGCTTCGGTTGGCCAAAAGTTCCAAAACCCGCGCGCCATATCAAGCAATCCTTTCTCACAATGCAAAAGAATCATTTGCCAACTCCTCGCTCAGCCTCTTACCCTCGACTCGCGGCAATATACACGCAATTCGCTGCAGCCAATCCAGCCAAGGTCCATCAGGAGAGCGATACCCACATGCAAAGGCGAGATTTTGTCCGAGGAATGCTGGCAGCATCCGTAGCCGCCAAATCAGCCGTTGCGCAGAAACCAGCGGCTCCTCCGGTGAAGATGCCCAAGCCCGCAGCCATTGCACCCGGCCCGGTCCCATGGATGCGCGGCCTCATGGATGTGAAGCCGCTGCCCGTCTCATCCCTTGTTCCCGACCAGGTCGCGGAGACCAGCGCCAGCTTCTTCAGCGCCACCCAGCTTGCCACGCTGCGCCATCTCGGCGACATCCTCCAGCCGCCCTACAACGGTTATCCCGGAGCAAGCGAAGCCGGCGCGCCCGAGTTCCTCGACTTCCTTATCGGCGCTTCGCCTGCGGAGATCCAGCAGATGTACCAGTCCGGCCTAGACCGCCTCGAATCCGAAGCCCAGCAGAACTTCCACAAGTCCTTTGCCACAGTCGATGCCGCGCAGGCCGACAAGCTCATCCGCCCCTGGCTGCGCTCCTGGCAAAACGAGCATCCTCCCACCGAGCCCTACGAACGGTTCATCAGTCTCGTGCAGAACGACGTTCGCGCCGCCACCGAAAACTCGCAGCCCTGGGCCGAAGCTGCCCACAAAGCTGGCAAGCCAACCCCCAACGTCGATCTCTACTGGTATCCGATCGATCCCGACCTGCGCCGCGAACAGGCGCTCGGTGGCCCCTCCATGTGCAGCACCAAACACTAAGTCAAAATAACCAGCAGAGGATTCATGGCCGACGAAAAAGTAGATGTGCTCATCATTGGCTCCGGCCACTCCGGCGGCATGGCCGCAAAGGTGCTCACCGAAAAAGGCATCTCCTGCCTCATGCTCAACGCCGGCCCCGTAGCCGACGCCAATAAGGACACCGAGGTCAAGCCCGCCTACGCCTTGCCCTATCGCGGCTTCAAGCAGCCCGGCCAGCTGCCGCACGTCTTCCAGTCCAGCGAATTCAACGCCAACACCTGGGTCGACGAGAAAGAAGTCCCCTACACTTACGATCCCGGCAGTGTCTACAACTGGGTTCGCGTGCGCCTTTTCGGAGGCCGTTCGCTCTTCTGGTCGCGTCAGTCCTTCCGCCTCAGCGACTACGAATTCAAAGGCAAGTCCCACGATGGCTACGGCGACGACTGGCCCATTAGCCTCTCCGACGTCGCGCCCTACTACGCCCGCGTCGAAGCCATCTTCCGCGTTCGCGGCCACGCCGACAATCTGCCGCAATACCCCGATGGCAATTTCATCGTCGATGACTCGCCATGGAGCGGCTGCTTCCAGCGCTTCGTCGATGCCGGAAAGAAGAAAGGAGTCCCAGTCTGCAAAGCGCGCAGCTCCGAGGGCCTCAACGGCCTCGCCAGCTCCGTCAACCTGCTCCTGCCCGATGCCTTCGCCACCGGCAAACTTCGCGCCATTCCCAACGTCGTAGTTCGCCAGCTTACCGTCGATAAGAACACCGGCCTCGTCAACGAAGCCCACTTCGTCGATCGCATCTCCCGCCGCGAAATGTCGGTCAAGGCCCGCGTCGTCATCCTCGCCTGCGGCACCCTCGAGAGCACGCGCCTGCTGCTCAACTCCGAGATCGCCAACTCCAGTGGAGTTATGGGCCACTACCTCATCGACCAGACCTATGGAGCAGGCATCAGCTGCTCGGTCCCCGAAGCCCGAGACGGTAAATCCAACTCGCATCTTATGGGCGGCAGCGCCCTCGTTCCGCGCTTTCGCAACATCACCACCAAGTCCGACAAGTTCCTTCGCGGCTACGCGCTCAACTGCTTCAGCAGCACCGGCGGCATGGACCCGCGCAACTTCGCCGAGTATGGCGTTCCATTGCAGCGCAAGCTTGAGAGCTACCACGGCAGCGGCTTCTACACCGGCATCATGGGCGAAGTGCTCGCCCGCTACGAGAACCACGTCCGCATCAACAAAGATGTAGTCGACGCCTGGGGCATCCCTGTCCTGCACATTGAAACCAAGTACACCGACAACGAATTCAACATGGCTCGCGACGCCGTCGACACCAGCATCGAAGTGGCCGAAGCCGCGGGTTTTGAAGTCGTCTCCAAAAACTACCAGCCCAACCCGCCCGGCTACAGCATTCACGAGCTTGGCACCTGCCGTATGGGCAACGACCCGAAGACCAGCGTGCTCAACAAGTGGAGCCAGAGCCACGACATCAAAAACCTTTTCATCGTAGACGGCAGCAGTTTCGTCAGCTCCGGCTGGCAAAATCCAACCATAACGCTGACCACACTCTCCATGCGCGCCTCCGAATACTTAGCCGAACAGATGCGCCAGGGCAACGTCTGATACCTGCAAAGATTTAAGTTTGTCATCCTGAGCAAAGCGAAGGATCTGCTTCTGTTTTTTTGCTGTTGTTTTTGTTCCTCTTTCTGTCATTCCCGAAGGGAATCTGCTTCTGTTGTTGCTTTTGTTTTTCTTTCTGTCATCCTTCGGGCAGCAGAGAATCTGCTTTTAGTTATCCACGAATCACCAGAAGAAGGATGTTTTGAAGGGTGCGGGCTTTAGCCCGCACATTGAGCGCAACAAAGTAATTGGGCTTTGGCCCCCGAGGGAAAGCCTCTTCATACCGTCCCATCCCGCAGCACCGGAGCCAATCGTGAACACATCCCGCAGAACATTCGTCAAAGCTGGAGCAGCCGCCATGACCGTCGCCTCGCTGCCCATCCATGCCCTCGCCGCAGAACTCCATCTCCCCCTCGGCATCCAGCTCTACTCCGTCCGCGACCTTCTCCCCAAGGACTATCTCGGCACCCTCAAAGAGCTCACCGCTCTCGGCTACAAACAAGTCGAAGCCGCCGGCTACTATAAGCACAGCGCCGCCGAAGTAAAGCAGGCCATCTCCGATGCAGGCCTCAAGCTGGTCAGTGCCCATCACTCTTCGGTCGATCTGCATAAGAATCTCGATGAGACCATCGCCTTCAGCCACGACCTCGGCCTCGAATACATCATCTGCTCCTTCCCCGGCAAAACCCCGGCCAACGAGCACAACAAAGACTTCAGCATGGATGACTGGAAGTGGAACGCCGATGAGTTCAATAAGATAGGTGCCAAGGTTGCTGCGGCTGGCATGAAGTTCGGCTACCACAATCACACCGTCGAATTCACCGAGACCGAAGGGGTCTTACCCTTTACTGAACTCATGCGTCTCACCGATCCCGCCAAAGTAACCGTCGAAATGGACTGCGGCTGGGTCATCGTTGGCGGCGGCGATCCAATCGAACTGCTGCACAAATTCGGCAACCGCATCTCCATGCTTCACGTAAAGGACTTCACGCTCCCAGCAGACTTCGTTCGAGGTGGTGGCAAGCCCGCCACGAAAGAGCCCAAGGTCCAGGAGCTCGGCCACGGCAGTGTCGACTACAAGCCCATCCTCTCGGCCGCCTCAGCCACCGGCCACATCAAGCACTGCTTCGTCGAGCAGGAAGCCTTCAACATCCCCTGGAAAGAATCCCTCAAAATCGACGCCGACTACATGCACAAACTAGGCGCCATGTAGTCCATTAGGAAGCTGCCAGTCCACACGATCTTGTCATTCTGAGCGAAGCGAAAAATCTGCTGTTACCAGGTGATCGCAGGTCTCGCTTCTGAGACCTGGGTTTGGCTCAATCCGCTAGATTCGTTGCATAGAATTAACCACCAAAAGCGCATACTGGATTCATGCCAAACCTTTGCACTCCAACCGCGACCCAATCTGCCGCTAATTTGCTGACGCAACGCCACCGAACCGGCGGCAGACCGGTAGCGAACCGGTGCCAAAGCGGCAGCAAAGCGCTACCGATCCGACAGCAAAGCGGTATCAATCCGGTATCGAAGCGGTATCATTTTGCCATCGTTTTCTCCCCACGAAGAAGCCATCCGATACAAGCAACGCATCGATCAACTGGAACGCTGTACATTGAAAATTAAATACCCCTCCCCCCCCTCAGTTCGCCATTTCTTCGCCTCGTTTGAAGAGCAAAACAAAGGCCGCGCACTCGCTTATGGGAAGCAAATGCGCGGCTTTCGATCCATCCGGGAAATCGGAGTTTAGAAGAATCCCAGCTTCTTCGGGCTATAACTGACCAGCATGTTCTTCGTCTGCTGGTAGTGATCCAGCATCATGCTGTGGTTCTCGCGTCCGATGCCGGATTGCTTGTATCCGCCAAACGCCGCATGCGCCGGATACGCGTGATAGCAGTTCGTCCACACGCGCCCAGCCTGAATACCGCGGCCAAAACGGTAGCAGCGATTCGCATCGCGGCTCCAGACGCCAGCGCCGAGACCGTAGAGAGTGTCGTTGGCAATCGCCAGCGCTTCATCCTCGTCTTTGAAGGTGGTCACTGAAACCACAGGCCCAAAGATCTCTTCCTGGAAGATGCGCATTTTGTTGTGCCCTTCGAAGACCGTCGGCTCGACGTAATATCCGCCTTCGAGATCGCCTTCGAGCACATTGCGCTTGCCGCCCGCAAGCACCTTCGCGCCTTCCTGGCGGCCAATGTCCATGTAGCTCAGAATCTTTTCCAGCTGCTCGCTCGAAGCCTGCGCTCCGATCATCGTCGACGAGTCCAGCGGATTGCCCTGCTTGACCGCAGCGACCCGCTTCAACGCCCGCTCCATAAAACGGTCATAGATGCTCTCCTGAATCAGCGCGCGGCTCGGGCAGGTGCAGACTTCACCCTGATTCAGAGCAAACATCGTAAAGCCCTCAAGCGCCTTGTCAAAGAAGTCGTCATCCTCCTGCAGCACATCGGCAAAGAAGATGTTGGGCGACTTGCCGCCAAGCTCCAATGTCACAGGAATCAGGTTCTGGCTGGCATACTGCATGATTAAACGGCCAGTCGTCGTCTCGCCGGTAAATGCGATCTTCGCAATCCGCGACGAAGAGGCAAGCGGTTTGCCTGCTTCGAGGCCGAAGCCATTGACGATGTTGAGCACGCCTTTGGGCAGTAGGTCGCCGATCAGCTCAGCCCATACCAGAATGCTCGCCGGAGTCTGCTCCGCCGGTTTGAGCACCACGCAGTTGCCGGCAGCCAGCGCTGGCGCAAGCTTCCAGGTCGCCATCAAGAGCGGGAAGTTCCAGGGAATGATCTGGCCCACAACGCCCAGCGGCTCATGGAAGTGATACGCAACCGTGTCGTCATCGATCTGCGAGAGCTTGCCTTCCTGCGCGCGGATGCATCCGGCGAAGTAGCGCCAGTGATCGATGGCCAGCGGCAGATCGGCGGCTGTGGTTTCGCGGATCGGCTTGCCGTTATCCCAGGTCTCAGCCTCAGCCAGCAGCGCGAGGTTGTCTTCCATGCGCTGGGCGATCTGGTTGAGGATGTTGGCGCGCTCGGCAGCGCTGGTCTTGCCCCAGCTCGTCTTCGCTGCATGAGCCGCGTCGAGCGCCAGCTCGATATCCGCAGCATTCGAGCGCGGAATCTCGCAGAAGGTCTTGCCGGTCACCGGCGTGACGTTTTCAAAATATTTCCCCGAAGCAGGCGTCACCCAATCGCCGCCAATGTAGTTTCCGTACCGCGCGCGAAACCCATGCCTGCTGCCGCCCAACACACCTGGACTCAAAGAAGTCAAAGTTGCCATTCATCACCTCACGCGGAGAGCAGCCCTCAAAACAGCCACACTCCCTCCGGCCCCGAATCATACACCCGCGGCTGCAACAGGCGTCAAACCACTCAAGCGGGTGAAGCCGATTCCTCATCTGCCTGTTCGAAGTTGTACAACACTGGAAATCGTGTTGCCTCAAGAACCGTGCAAGCTGAAGATTTTCAACTACGATGGAGATAGATCGGCGACGGAAATAGATCGGCTGGGAAGGCAGGAGACTGAAGCTGAGGTCCATGACATCGATTGTCCGCATCCGCCTGGCCTGCCTGGGTGTGTTCGCTGCGCTCCTTTTCTCGGTGGCCGTTTCGGCGCAGCAATACACGTTTCGCCAATATGGACCGAGCGATGGCTTGACTAACCTGGGCATCAATTGCTTGCTTCAGGATCGAACTGGATATCTTTGGGTCGGCACGGATAACGGCCTTTTCCGCTACGACGGCAGCACCTTTCGGGCTTTTGGCCACGCCGAGGGCATCGCCGACACGGAGATTCGCGGGCTGGCAGAATCGCCCTCGGGTGTGCTTTGGGTAGTGACGCAAGGCGGAGTCGCGCGCCGCGCCGGAACGCAATTTGAGAGCGTCGATGTCGGAATCAAAGGCCTGTTTCTGGCGATAGGATTTGATTCTCAGGGAATGCTTTATCTCGAGCATGCGAAGGGAATTGTGCGCGGCGTTCCGAAGGGCGGCGAATCGTATCAATTCAGCATGGTGGAACCGGGCACCATTGGCGGCATGTTCGTCCGCGGCGATCAGGTCTGGTTCCGTAGAGATGGCGATCTCTGGCGGCTAACAGGCAGCAAGACAGAGAAGGTCGGCTCTCCGGCAGGACTGCCCAACGACCGATGGGGCTCAATCACATTCGATACACGAGGAAACCTGTGGATACGAAGCGCGACGCGATTGTATGAGCGGCGAGCCGGCGAGGAGCGGTTCGCGGATCGCTCGGAAGGAGTTCCAAGTGCGCTGGTGACGAGGGTTTTTGCCGATGCGCATGGAAGGCTTTTTGTCTCGAGTAACTCGGGCGTGGTGATACTGGATGGGCCGGATGATTCGCATCGCACCTATATCGACCCCGCGCACGGACTTCCGTCCGACGTAGCCGGATCGGTGCTCCTGGATCGAGATGAGTCCTTGTGGATCGGCATGCGTGGAGGCGGGCTGGTCCGCAGGCTTGGCCACGGCGAGTGGCTGTCGTGGAAGAAGGCAGACGGGCTGCTCAACGACAGCGTCTGGTCCATACTTCACAATCGCGATGGACGCTTATGGGTTGGCACCAGTGGCGGCCTCAACATCTTCGCTCCGGACGGCAAGCCTGAGCGCTCCTATACCTCGGACAGCGGGCTCACGGGAGACAGCGTCTTTGCGCTACTGGCTGCTCCCAATGGCGAGGTTTTTGCCGGAACTGCGCCCATTGGCATCAACCGCTTCAGTGCAGAAGGGAAGTTGCTGGGCAGCTACGGCCCTTCTTCGGGACTGGCTTCAGAGCAGGTTAACGCGCTGGCCATCGATCATGAAAACAGGCTGTGGGTAGCGGCCGCAGGGGGATGCTTTCGGAGTATCTCAGCTATCGATAGCGGTGGACTGAAGTTCGAGCGGGTGACGTTTCCGGGAATGCCGGAAGGCGATTACTTCTATGATGTGCGCGTCGATGATGCAGGCGTGGTCTGGATCGCTACTTCCAATGGCGTGTTGCGCTTCGACGGGCGGCTGTGGCGCGCAATCGGAGTCAAAGATGGGCTGGCGTCGCCGGACATCGTGGCCCTGGCAATTGGCAACGGCGAGATATGGATCGCATATCGCGATGCCTTTGGCCTTGCCCGGCTGCGCTTTCATGGGCAGGCAGTTGATATAACTCAAGTCACTCAGCGCGACGGGCTCTCCTCGGATCTTATGTACGCCGTCGCATTCGACCACGCGGGCAGGCTGTGGGCCAGCACAGATAACGGTGTCGATGTGTTGCTCGGGGATTCGACTGGGCAAGGCCGCTGGCGTCACTACGGAATGGACGATGGTTTGATCTGGGACGATGGCAACGACCACGCGCTTTCGATTGATGCGCAGGACAATGTCTGGATCGGAACATCGAGAGGCCTCTCCCGTTACAGCGCCCCGGAATATCCGGTTTCCGATGCTCCGTCAGCGGTGGTGCTCACCGCTATTCAAGGGGTTTCGCGCGAGTTTCAGACGGACGATCATCCTGTGCTGCCGCACGCGCAGAATTCGCTGTTGATTCAGTTCAGCGGGTTGAACTATTCCTCGGAGGCGCACACGCGTTACCGCTATCGCCTGATTGGGTCAAAGAGCGCATGGACGGATACGCGTGAAAAAAGTGTCCGCTTTGAGGATCTCGCTGGCGGGCATTATGTTTTCGAAGTCATTGCGGCAGGTTCCAATGGATTGTGGAGCCCTGTGGCTGCGCGCTTTGCATTTTCCGTTCAGCCTCCATGGTGGCTTACGTGGTGGTTTCTGCTGGCCTGCGCGGTAGCGGTTGTTCTGCTGGGCCGAGCCTTCTGGCGATATCGCATGCGCGCGCTTGTGGCGCAGAAGGAGCTGCTGGAGCAGCAGGTGATCGATCGAACCGCTGAACTGCGTGAAAGCCATCGCCAGTTGGAAGAGATCGCCTATTATGATGTGCTGACTTCGCTGCCCAACCGGCGCATGTTCACGGAGCAATTTCGTTCCCGACTCGCGCTCGCGCGGCGCCATAGCGAGAACTTTGCATTACTTCTTATCGATCTGGATAACTTCAAGCAAGTCAACGACAGCTTTGGACATGATGCAGGCGACGCGATGCTGGTTGGGAGCGCGGGACTGCTGCAGTCCGCAGTGCGCGAATCGGATTGTGTGGCGCGGCTGGGCGGCGATGAGTTCTCCAGCCTTCTGGTCAGCCCTTCGGATACGTCTGGAGTTGCGATGGTCGCACAGCGTATTGTTACCAGCTTTGCCGGCGGAATCGATTTTAATGGTCGCACGCTCTCAGGCAGCTGCAGTATCGGAGTCGCGATTTTCCCTGCCGATGGGGATTCGCAGGAGGCGCTTTACAAGTCTGCCGATACTGCTCTCTATGAAGCCAAGCGGGCAGGAGGGAACACCTGGCGGCGATTCCTCCCTGATGACGCCGGAGCTTCCACAGCACTATAAAGTTCGCTTGAACAAAGGCGTTGCCAGCAAGAGAGTGGCGATGCCGAATGTGAACAGGAACAGCAGATCGAAGCGAATTGCTTCGAGGCCACCGTCCTTGAGCAGCACGGATTTGAATCCATGCACAGCATAGGTGAATGGATCGCAGATGGCGATCGCCTTGAGCCACGGCGGAAATCCTGTGACCGGCGAGATCGCTCCGCTGGGAAAGAAGAGCAGCGTATTGAGCACGCCGAATATTGCGCGCGGCACGAGTGGATCTTCCACGCGCACCATCATCAGAAACATCATGCCGTTGAACGCAACCGATGTACTGATGATCATCAGGAGCAGCAGCAGCGCCGAGACAGGATGAAAGATCACACCGAGGCCGGCAAATAGCGACCCGATGACGGTGAGACTGATACCAGAGAGTACGGCCTTGATGGTTGCAGCAAGGTTGAGACCCAACACCAGCTCCAGCTTGGTGATAGGCGTGACCAGGTAGCCCTCGTGAATGCCGCGCGCCTTGTCGTCGATATACAACATGCCGCCGCCGATCATGACGGCAACATACATGGCGAGGGCGATGGAGCCGGAGAGCAGATATTTCATGTATTCGACATATGGGTAGAGCTCGACAATCTTGAGCGCAATCGATCGCACAACTAGAGGCTGGATCGCGGGTGCATTCAACGCATCTACGAGCGATTGCATCTCGGCTTCGAGGCTGCCGCTCATTGTCTGATCGGAGTTATCTACGACCAGACCGATGGCCGGTGAATCGCCCGCGAGGACTCGCCTTGAGTACTGCGCAGGAATGATCACGGCGCCGTCGATCTTGCCGGTACGCACGTCCTCGCGCGCCTTCTGCTCGTTGTCGTATTCGATAGTGGTGAAAGTGCGGATGTTGACGGCGATGGATTGAAAGGCTTCATGAATCTTGAGCGACTGCGAACCGTGATCGTAGTCGACGACGCCCATGGTCGCGTTGCGAATCTTGCCGCCGAAAGCGTTGCCCAGAATGATGAGCTGCACCAGCGGCAGCATGAGCGAAACCATCATCAACGCTGGGGAACGGAAGAATTTGCGCATCTCGCGCTCGACAATTGCGAACATTCTGGTCATGGCTGCATCCCCGGCCGCGGAGGCATGATGAACCCCTGCGCTTTCACCTGTTCGTCGCGCAGCTGGCGGCCTGTGTAATAGACAAAAACATCGTCGAGAGTGGTGTTTTGCACGCTGAGTCCCTTGATGGTTTCTCCGGTTGCCACGGTCATCTCCACCAACTGGGTGGTGGTCAGCGAACCGTTGGATGTGAGCAATCGATACATGCCGTTGGTGTGCGATTCCACTGAGGTTACGCTGGGCAGCTGCTCCAGCTTGGCATGCAGTTCCGGTGATTCATGACCTAACTGCACTTCGACTACGCTGCTTCCAGGGACGGTGGCCTTGAGCGCCAGCGGCGTATCGAGAGCAACAAGCTTGCCATGGTCAACGATGGCAATGCGGTCGCAAAGACGGTCCGCTTCATCCATGTAATGAGTGGTGATCAGGATGGTGAGCCCACGCATTTCCTTCAGGCGATAGAGCATCTCCCAGACAGCCACGCGCGAGACAGGATCGAGTCCGGTGGTTGGTTCGTCGAGGAAAAAGATTTGCGGCCCGTGTACCAACCCGCGAGCGATTTCGAGGCGACGGCGCATGCCGCCGGAAAGGGTTTTGGTTTGAGCGTGACGCCACTTGGTCAGATCGACGGCTTCCAGCAACTCTGCAATGTTGCGCTCGCGAGCAGCTTTTGGAACCTCATACAACTTTGCATAGATCGACATGTTCTCTTCGACGGTCAGATCGATGTCGCTGGTCAGGGCCTGTGGAATCACACCAATCGCGCGCCTTACGGTATCCGCCTTTTTGGAAACGTCGTGACCTGCGATGATTGCCTTGCCGCTGGTCGCGGGGATCAACGTGGTCATCATGCGGATCAGCGTGCTTTTTCCGGCTCCGTTGGGGCCGAGCAGGCCGAAGATCTCGCCATCGGCGACATCGAAGCTGATGCCCTTGACCGCCTCAAAATCGCCATAGCGCTTGACGATGTTCTGGACGGAGATCATGGTCGTCGGGGCTGCGAGACTCATCGCTTCACCAGCTTGTCTTTGGGGATGTAGACCTCGGCCAGCATTCCCGGCACGTAACGTTCGTCAGGGTTGGGGATCAGTAGCTTGAGACGAACGGTTTCGATGTCGCGCTTTCTCCGGCTTACGTCCCGCTGCGTGGCGAAGTCTCCTTCCGCGGACTTGGCAATCACCGTGCCCTGAAGCGAAGCACCGCTGGGCATTACTACATGGAGGCTGTCGCCGAGCTTCACTGCATCGGCTTCGGTCTCGGGCAGCGGTGCGTAGACCCATGTCTGAGTGAGGTCGGTAACGGTCACAATCGGAGTTCCCGCGGCTACAACTTCGCCTTGACGTGCGGCGCGTACGTTCACCTTTCCGGCGATGGGTGAAAAGATCTGCGAGTAATCCAATTGGACCTGGGCCTGATTGAGTAGCGCCTGGGCGTTTTCAAAGTCGCCGCGGGTTGCGGCTACGGTCTTTGCTGCGGCCTGTGCCTGGATGGTATTTGCGGTGGCCACTTTGAGCATCGCCTGCGCTGCTAAGATGTTTTCCTTTGCCGATTCGACCGCTGCCTGCGTCGCATCGAGAGAGGTCACTTGCTCCTCCTGCGACTGCTGACTCACGATGCCTTGTTTGGCCAATGCTACGGCTCGCGAGGTGTCGGCTTTTTGATGCTCGTACTGCGCCTGAGCCTGCAGTAATGCTGCCTGTGCCGCGCGCACCTGCGCCTCGGCGTTGATTACCTGGCTGGACATGCTGCCCTCGGTTTGGCGCTCGGTGTCGCTGGCACTTTGCATCTTGTAGTGCTGACTTGAAGCTGCGGCCTCGGCGGCCTTGCGTGCCGCAGCCAGGTCATCGCTCTCGATGGTGGCGAGCAACTGTCCAGCCTTGACGTCATAGCCTTCGTCGACCGTGAGGGTTTTAATGCGGCCTGGAATACGCGAACTGATCACGACCTCATTGGCATCGACGGTTCCGATCAACTGCAGATCGCCCGATCGATTGGCAGTCGCGAAATACCAGCAGAGCGCGACGACGAAGAGCACTCCGAGAATGATCAGGATTCGATTGCGTGCGTTCATATTTGCTTTCTCCGAAACTGAAAGTCTTTGATTTCAGGCATTGGCATTTGTTTCAGCACTCGCTTTGCCAGGCGGGCACCGTATGCGCGGTCCTCGAAAATTGCATTGCCCAGAAAATGCACTGCCGCCTGCCGCCGCAACCGCAGGGTTTCCGGCGCGAACAGAGGATAGGGAAGCGCGAGCTGCATCATCGGCGCGCTCAGGAAATAGAAGACATTGGCTCCGAAGGCGGAGCACATCACCTGCAGAGGATCGACCCGGCACAGCTCACGACTGCGGACGCCTTCTTTGACCGCAGCTTCGATCTTTTCGACGAGGGGTTTGAACGCGAGTTGAAACATGGCCGGCATGTCGGCGCTCTTGTGGCGATGGAAGCGGACCATCTCCTGCTGCAGCAGACTTTGAAACTCCTGCTGCGACAGGACGCGGTCGAAGTGGTTGAGCGCGGTGCGCAGCAGGCGCTCGCCGGCGCTGTAGGCGGGGTCGAGCGCGGCCATTGCGTTGGCCAGAACCTTTCCCGAGACTTCTTCGATGGCTGCGGTGTACAGGTTTTCCTTGCTCTTGAAGTAGTAGTAGAGCAAAGCCTTGTTGGCTCCGGCCGACTCGGCGATGGCTTCGGTGCGGGCTCCGGAAAGGCCGTGTGCGCTGAACTCACGAATTGCTGCATCGAGGATTGCTTTGCGGGTCTGGTCGGAGCGCTCGCGCTGGGTCGATTTGGTGATTGATTGTGTCATTGATTAACTGGTTAGTTAAGATTACATCCCTTTTGAGGCCTCACCAATCTTTGTAGTCGCAATATTTTTCGAGTTGCTCAGGAGTCTTGAAAGTCCTGGCTCTCGGGCATATATCTTGAGTAACGCAATATTTTGTGTTTTGGTTCCGAGCCAGTTAGGAATTGAAAGAGGAAGTCCAATGGGAAGGGAAGCGACCTGCGAGTGCCGTTGGGCCAATGAGAGCGCATCCTGCAAGGTTTTGCTCGAAACCACGGAATTGATTGTGCGCGGCCCTATTCGTCATCGGGTGGCAATTGCTTCGCTTACGCAGGTCAAAGTTCAAGGCGAAGAGCTCATCTTTCGTGCCGGCGGCGACGAAGTAGTCTTAAGCCTCGGCGAGAAACTGGCACAGAGCTGGGCCAGGAAAATTGCGTCTCCGCCGCCAACACTGGCGGCAAAGCTGGGAATTTCAGAAGAGTCTCATCTGCTACTGCTCGGCGAATTCGAAAGCGAAGAACTCAAATCTGCGATCTCAGTGGCTGGCTCCTGTGAAGGCAAGAATGCCAATCTCATCCTCGTCCGCGTGAAGACTGCGGCGGATTTGAATTTTGCTTTGGACCGCTACGCTGCGCAGCCCTCGCAGCCGCCCATCTGGGTCATCTATCCCAAGGGCGCAGGAACGCCGCTCCCGGAGAGGGAGATTCGAAGTACGCTCCGGCATGAAGGATTCATCGACACCAAGGTGGCATCTGTCTCTGCGAGCCTGACTGCTCTGCGATTCATCAAGCGAGCCTGAAAAAGCGCAGCTTATCTGCGAGTAGTGGTTGTCCTCTTTTTGGTGACGGAAGTGAGCTTGCCGGTGACGGCATATTTGCGGCGCTCGACGGGCGTCGATAGAACGACGCTGGTGACCGGGTTTCCGTAGGGCAGCAGCGCTTCGATCAACGCTTCGAGTGCTGACATGGACGTGGTGGTGACCTTGAGCAGGAAGGCGTCGCCGCCGGTGAGGTGGTGGCACTCGCGCACTTCTTCCAGTGTCTGGACAAACTCCATGAGCCGGAAGTAGTGCTGGCCGTCGCAGGTCATGCGGATGAAGGCGAGAACCTCCAGACCGAGTGCTTCGCGATCCATTTCCACCGTGTAGCCGCGCAGGATGCCTACTTCTTCCATCTGCTTGAGGCGTTCAGCGGTTGCGGTGGGACTTAGGCCGACCCGGCGGGCAAGTTCGGCGGTGGAGAGACGAGCATTGTCCTGCAGCTCCGCCAGCAGGCTCCGGCCAAATGTGTCCATGAGGTAGCCTGGGGATTTGAGTGAGGAATCATTGTTCATTTAAAGCAAGAATAGTGGATTCCACGGATCAAGCCAACTTTTGTGGTGAAAGCTCTCTGTACCCGTTCTTTGGACCGGCCTACCATCGTGAACATGGAATCAGATATCCACGCAAATCTCTTGTCGCTCGATGGCAGACCGCTCAGCCTTGGCGAAATCGAGTCGGTTGCGGCAAATGGGCGGCAGGTTGCGGTTACGCCGGAGGCTCTTGCCAGGGTTGACGAGAGCCGGCGTGTCATCGAGAGCATCCTCAGAGCAGGAGAGACCGTTTACGGGGTCAATACCGGGTTTGGCAAACTGGCGGACGTCAGCATTCCCGCGGAGCGGCTGGCGCAGTTGCAGACGAACCTCGTTCGCAGCCATGCCTGCGGCCTTGGTGAGCCGCTCTCCGAGGCAGAGACCCGGGCAATGCTTCTGCTGCGCGCCAATGTTCTGGCTAAAGGCTTCAGCGGGGTGCGCAGAGAACTGCTGGAGCTGTTGGTTGCAATGCTCAACGCGGGCGTTCATCCCGTGGTTCCGGCCAAAGGCTCGGTGGGCGCCAGCGGCGATCTGGCTCCTCTGGCACATCTTGCGCTGGTAGTGCTGGGTGAGGGCGAGGCGGTTTTTCAAGGCGCCCGAATGCCAGGGGCAGAGGCCCTGTCGCGAGCAGGTCTGATGGCGTTGCCGCTGGCGGCGAAAGAGGGTCTGGCGCTGCTCAATGGCACGCAGGCCATGACTGGAGTCGGCGCGCTGAGCGTCGCAGAGGCACGGCGTCTTGTTCAGATCGCAGATCTTGCGGGGGCGATGTCACTGGAAGCGCTGATGGGCACCCCTGTCGCTTTCGATCCACGGATTCACTCGGCGCGGCCTCATGCTGGCCAGATTGCTTCGGCAGCCCATCTCACCGGTTTGCTGGAGGGCAGCCCGATTCGCGAGTCGCATCGTTCGCACTCGGTCGATCCCCGCGTGCAAGATGCGTATTGCCTGCGCTGCATGCCGCAGGTGCATGGAGCAGTGCGCGGCGTGCTGGAGCATGTTGCCTCGATATTGGAAATCGAATCGGGCTCGGCGACGGACAATCCGCTGGTATTTGCAGGCAGGAATGATGAATCCAACAGGAGCGAAGCGGAGGTTCTGTCGGGCGGCAACTTTCACGGAGCGCCGCTGAGCTATGCCTTCGATTACGCAGCCATTGCCTTGACCGATCTTGCCAGCATCAGCGAACGGCGCATCGACAGATTGATCAATCCGGATATTAACGAGGGATTGCCGGCTTTTCTATGTTCGGATGCGGGTCTCTCCTCGGGCTACATGATTGCGCATGTGACGGCGGCGGCGCTGCTCAACGAGTGCAAGGTTCTGGCGCATCCATCGAGCACGGACTCGGTGCCCACGTCGGGAGGCAAGGAAGACCATGTCTCGATGGGAATGACGGGCGCGCTCAAGCTGCGCCAGGTCACTGAAAATCTTCGCTTGATCCTGGCCATCGAGATGCTGTGCGCGGCGCAGGGGCTTGATTTCCGGCTGCCGCTGCAGCCCAGCCCAGCAGTGGCGAAAGCGCATGCGACGGTTCGCGCGCTGGTCCCGCATCTCGACGAAGATCGCGTTCCTGCGCCGGATATCGAAGCGGTGGCGAAGGCAATTCAAAGCAGGAAGTTTTAAAAAAGCTTCAGGAGTTCGGCTTGGCAGCGGGTGCAGGCGTCGTTGTTGGCGTGGTGCCGGCGGGCTTTGGTGTCGTCGCGGGTTTGTGCTTTTTCTTTGGCGTGGGTTTCTTTGCCGGCGGCGGTGGAGGCGGCGGTGCGACGACCGGGCAGACCGGGACGGGCTGGGATTTCAGGGCCAGTTGCAGGTCGCCGATTCGCTTCTCCTGAGCGGCTGCTGCCGATTGCAATTCGTCGTTCAGCGACCGGCGGCCTTTGTCCAGGCCGCTCATTGCGGATTGAAGCTGGGAAAACTGGTCGCTGTTGGCCGCAATCCTTGCGCCGTCCACGACTCTCAGCAGGACGTCGTAGAGTGCATCAATGTTTCGCGAGACTGGCAGCACTTTACTCAATGTTTCTGGGGCGGCATCTGCCTGAGCCAGCAGCGGAGGCAGCGTGGACTGCAGATCGCGCTGAATGGAGTTGAGATTGGTTGCGGCTTCATCGCGAACGGAACCTTTCTTCCACTTTTCGAGATTGAGTGCTCCGATAGCCTGTCCCAGGTTATCGAGGGCAGGCTGCAAATGCGCGGACGGCTTGGTAAGTGCCGGTGCTGCCTGAGAAACCGCGGTCGGCTGACTTTGGGCGGGCGCAGGGTGTTGAACTTGACTGGCAGGTTGTGGATGTTGCGCAAAACAGAGGGGATAGCACGTCGTGAACAAGAGAGCTAAGGGGAAAATTTTCATGGTGTGGGGCCTTACAGTCTGCTCCTCGCGGAATTTGGGAAATCTTAAACTACAGATGTGCCCTTGAGAGAGCAGAAGCGAACGTATGCCGGTGATGAGTAGAACAGAAAAAGCCCAGTCGCCGCACAAGCGTATTAACTAAAGAATATAGAGGCAGGAGTTGCACGCTCCTGGAATCAATTTACAGCCGAGGAGAGAATCCCGTTCCGGCGTTTAAACCATCCATGTTCGGCCGGATAGTCGTAAGGTCAATAGAACTGGTCATTTACCCTGATCAGAAAAGCAATGGCAGACGTTCCTGGGGTAGATAACGTACTGCATTTTACTATTGATTTTTGAAGAAAAAATCCCTAAAATAAGAGACTCATAGCTTTCCAGCCCGCTAGTCCGACATGCCCGGTCCAACTCAAGCCTGATCGCTCCCGTGATCAACGCTCGACCGGCGATGGACCAGAGAAGGAAGCTGGTAATTTGAAAGTCACCTTTCCAAAGAGGGATAAAAATCGATGGCAAAGCGTCGTGGTAATCCAAACTGGGGCAAACCAGAGCCTATCGGCCCGGTTGTGCCGACCGTTACTTCCTTTGAGCAGATCGTCAAGGAATTCAAACTGACTCCGGATCAGTACATCCGCTCGACCCGGCTTCGCGAATGGGCCCGCCGTAATCGGAATTCCAAATACATTCCAGAGGCATTGCTCGAGGCGTGGGGATTCGAGATTGAGTCCACCCTCTAGGAGTATTTTTAAGACAAATTTCACAGCAACAGGAAGGCGTCAGTCCCTCTAGGATTGGCGCCTTTCCCTTTTGAGCAGGTTCTTGGATTCAACTTGACTTTGTATTTAGATATCTATATATAGTTGGCTTAGTATGAAAAAGCTTGATTCTCTCCAAGGTTCACTGGACCTGCTGGTGCTGAAGATCCTGTCGCGCCGGCCGCGAACCCATGGCTACGGCATCATGGCAGCGGTTAAGGAACACTCCGACGATCTGCTGCACATAGAGGAAGGCTCGCTTTACCCTGCGCTCTATCGCATGGAAGAGGCAGGCTGGATTCGCGCGGAGTGGATCAAGAAGGACACGGGCCGCCGTGCGCGCATCTACGAGCTCACAGACAACGGCAAGAAGCAACTCGGCATCGAGGAGTCGCGCTGGCACGCGGCAACGTCGGCAATCAATCAGGTTCTCAGGACGGTCTGATATGTCGCTATGGTCACGCCTTGCAAACGTCTTTCGCGGTGACCGGCTCAACCGCGAGATCACTGAAGAGTTTGAGTCACACATTGCTGAAGCTGTCGAGAAGGGACGTGACCCCGCCGAAGCTCGGCGGGCGTTCGGGTTCATAGTGCGACAGCAAGAAGCGAGTCATCAAGTTCGCGTAGTCAGGTGGCTTGAGTCGCTGCTTGCTGACGTGATCTTCGGCTGGCGGCAGTTGAAGCGCAACAAGGTCACATCGGCGGTTGCGATTCTTTCCCTTGGGTTGGCGATGGGAGCGTGTGTTGGGGCGTTCCGGTTGATCGATGCACTGCTCTGGCGTCCTTTGCCCGTGGCCCATGCGGAACAGCTCTATGCACTCTCACGAGGAGGGATGGTGTTCAACGGCAAGCCATTTACCGATCGCAGCTGGGCTCACCCCTCCTTTGACCTGATGCGCGCAGCCGTCAAGGATCAGACCGAATTGATCGCGGTTTCCGACGCCGACCGAATGGATTTGACCTACAGGTCGGATGAAGAGATGGAGAAGGCGAATGTGCAGTATGTTTCCGGCTGGATGTTCGACACCTTTGGGCTTCAGCCTGCAGTGGGAAGACTGCTGACTGCAAACGACGAACTCAAGCCGGGTGCCGAGCCGTATGCCGTTCTCTCCTACGACTACTGGACGAGCCGCTTCGGCCAGGATCCGAAGGTGGTCGGCCGCACTTTGCGCATGGGCCGTGACATCTATGAGATCGTCGGCGTGGCGCCAAAGCCTTTCACTGGCACCGAGCCCGGTATCTTCACTGACATCTTCCTGCCTACCATGATGAACCCCGCGGTCACGCGTTCAGACGCGTCATGGCACCGTACACTCGTGGTTGTAAAACCCGGTGTCCCCCTTGAACCGCTGCGCCAGCAATTGAACGCGGTCAGCCGGGCCTTCGAAGCTGAGCGAATCAAAGGATTCACCGGCCAGGACAGAAAAATCTTTGAGCAATTGCTCAGCCAGGCGCAGCTGCTGATCGAGCCGGCGAGTGCCGGTGTTTCCGATCTCCAGGAAGACTATCGCCGTGCGCTGGGAGCGCTTGGTTTGCTGGTGGTGATGGTTCTGCTCATCGCATGCGTCAACGTCGCCAATCTCATGACCGCGCAGGCTGCAACCCGAGCGCGCGAGATGGCGCTGCGTGTCTCCATCGGCGCCGGAAAAAGCAGACTGGTGCAGATGGTTCTTGTCGAAAGCGCTATGCTGGCCGTCATCGCTGCGGCTATCGGCGCGCTGCTGGCATGGCGCTCCGCACCGTTTGTAGTCAGCATGATTAACCCTGCTGACAATCCGGCACGCCTGGTTCTTCCTGCAGACTGGCGGGTGTTTGGATTTGGACTGGCGCTCATCTTTTCAGTCATGTTGCTCTTTGGCTTGCTGCCGGCCTTGCGCGCTTCGTCGGTCAAGCCCGCCAGCGCGCTCCGTGGCGGAGACGACCCGCATTCACGCCGCCGCATCATGCACGCGATGATCGCCGCCCAAGTAGCCTTCTGTTTCCTCGTCGTCTTCGTCTCCGGACTCTTCGTCAGCACCTTTGAACACCTGTCCAACAAGCCTCTCGGCTTCTCTTCAGACCGGCTCTTGTTGCTCGAATCGGTTGCGCATGAGGGCCAGCCTTCGGTGGTCTGGGAGCAGATTGCAGACAATCTTCGCAGCGTGCCAGGAGTGGAGAAAGTTGCATTGGCGGGTTGGCCGCTGCTGGGCAACAACTCATGGAATGGATTCATTCTGATCAACGGGATACCAACCGGTCCGACCCTGGCTTACTTTTTGCCTGTTTCATCCGGCTGGGTAGACACCATGAAAATTCGCTTCATAGACGGAAGGGACTTTCGCGCGAGCGATACCTCTCCCGGCGAAGCTATCGTCAATGAAACCTTTGTCCGGACCTACTTCAATCGTGTGAACCCAATCGGAAAATCGTTTGAGAAAGGCGGCGACCATTACACTATCGTGGGCCTGGTCGCCGACGCTCCTTACCGCAGCCTGAGAGAGCCGATCCTACCTGCAGCCTACGTTCCCTTTCATCAAGTTGATGCCGCGGGTGTTGTACAAAAGAGTGACCAGGGCACCTTCATCGTGCGGACTGCCAGTTCTAATCCACTTGCGCTGGCTTCGGTTCTGCGACAGGCGATTCCGCACGCGCGTACTGGTTTTCGTGTCAGTAATCTGCGGACTCAGGATGAACTGGTTCGCGCTCAAACCGTCCGCGAACGGCTGCTTGCCATCCTGGCAGCTTTCTTCTCCGGCGTCGCACTCTTGCTTGCGGCGATTGGCTTATACGGTGTACTCAACTACTCAGTGTTGCAGCGAGAGCGCGAGTTTGGAATTCGCATTGCCGTCGGTGCCCGGGTTGGCAGCATTGCCTGGCTGGCGACATCGCGGGTTTTCGTCATGGTGCTAACTGGCGCTGTGATCGGCGCGGCGCTGGGTATGACATCTGTGCGGTATGTGCAGACGCTTTTGTACGAAGTGAAGGGAAGCGATCCGGCGATGCTGGTAGTGCCGGCGCTGATGCTGCTGACAGCGGCTCTGCTGGCGGCCATGCCGGCGGTGCTACGCGCAGTGCGCATCGATCCGGCAATCATGTTGCGTGCGGAATAATGAGCGCGTGAGGGCCGCTATGCCAGCAAAGGGAAGCAGGTTAGTGCTGCGCACTTTGTCGTTTTGGGTTGGCTGCGAGACAATGGGGTTGTCAGTAGCTCAAAATATCCTATGCCCGATCGCTCGATTGCCACACCCATTCCTGATTCCTTTGTAGGAGTTCCCGCCGCTCTGGACGAAATCCGTGCCGGGCGCATGCTGATCGTTGTCGATGATGAAGATCGCGAGAACGAAGGCGACCTGACGCTGGCCTCGGACTTTGTCACTCCAGAAGCGATCAACTTCATGGCCCGGTTTGGCCGAGGGCTCATCTGCCTCACATTGACAGAAGAGCGAGCCGATCATCTGAATCTGCCTCCGATGACGCAGCAGAACTCATCGCGCTTCGGAACGGCTTTTACTGAGACCATCGAAGCCCGTGAAGGCGTCACTACCGGCATCTCCGCTGCAGACCGGGCTCACACCATTCGCACCGCCATTGCGCCAACGGCCACGGCATCCGATCTTGCCCGTCCCGGGCATATTTTTCCGCTGCGAGCTCGCAAAGGCGGCGTGCTGGTGCGTGCGGGGCAGACGGAAGCCTCTGTCGATCTCGCGCGGCTTGCCGGCCTCACTCCGTCAGGCGTGATCTGCGAGATCATGAACGATGACGGCACCATGGCGCGCGTTCCCGACCTGATCAAATTTTGCGAAGAGCACGGCCTCAAGATGCTCACCGTCGCGGAGCTGATTCGCTACCGGCTGCAGCATGAGCGCTACATCACTCGCGCTGCCGAGACGCAGATCACGACGCGTTACGGCGATTTCCGCATGATCGCCTACGAGAGCGAAGTCAACGGCGGTGAGAGCCACGTTGCACTGGTTCGCGGAGAGCTCTGCGCCGACGGCGAGTCGCAAACATCGAAGCCGGTGCTGGTCAGAGTTCACACGCGATGCACGGCTGGCGATATCTTCGCCGCCGATTGCCATTGTCGCGAAGTTCTGGATGAGTCGATGCGCATGATCGCCGAAGAAGGCTGCGGCGCAATTGTTTATCTGCATAACACCGGCCGCGGATTCGAGCTGGATCGGACTTCCGATCCAGCTAAGCTGCTGACGCACTCAGATCTGCGCGCCATGGAAAAGACGAGCGCGCATGAAGAGCATCACCAGCGCATTGTCCGCGCTGTGGGCCTGGGTGGCCAGATACTCTTCGATCTTGGCATTCGCCGCATTCGCCTGCTATCGAACACGCCGATGCATATCCCAGCACTGGAAGGGTTCGGGCTGGAGATTGTGGAGCAGGTGCCGGTTCCGTTCCGTGCGCTTTAGCCCGTCTGCTGAAGCTCAGCCCGCGCCGATCAACTTCAGGAAGTCCGGTTCATCGGCGATGGTGCGATAGCGGAAAGCATTTGCGATCTTCCTGTCTTTGAGAAAAAACACACCCGGCATCTGATGCCCATCTTCTTTGGGTATGCCGATGCCGTATTTCCGCAATGCTCCTTTGAGCCAGCCTTTCCATACCGTCGGGATGAGGAAGTGCAGGTAGGGGTTCATGCGCGAGAGATGGAAAGCCGGAAGCTGGTAAAGCGAGGCATCGGGGTTACTGATGCGTTCGACATCGGAGACATGGTAGTAGTCGAAGTACGGCTTCGCACGCTCTGGTGAGCCGAGATGAACAAATACCGGCGTGACCCCTTTTGCCGTGACTTGCGCGCGGACCTGCGAGAGCCGATCGATGGTCATGGCGCAAAAAGCGCAGGAGAAGTGGCGGAGAAAAAATCAGCAGCACTGGAGATTCATCGACCAGCGCAAGCAGCGAACGGCCCGACTCCGTGTGAAACTCGCCTAGCGCTAGAACAATATCCGTTTGTTCTGCGGATTGGACGGTTGCAGACGGCATCGGCTGACTCCACATTGAGATGGAAGGATTATAGGCTCCTTGCGCGGCTCCAGAAGAAGTTCCCAAAATTTCGTAAATGTTTTGCGTAGTGATCTAAATCCAACTATGGGAGTACGGTTATCGTTCGGCTGCGGATTGTCAGCCCGCCAGGAATAAACAAGATCAAATCTTGTTTTGTGGGAAGATTCGATCGTTACCAGAATAAGGATCGTAATCCTTCTGTTATAGAATTTGCGCCATGAGCAACCGGAGCCGATCGGACGAGTTTACGAGGGCGGAGAAGCGGCGCGCCTTTGATAACAACAGCAAGCTGCTCGCGGATGAATTCCCAGAGGCCTTGGCCTTCAAGAGCGTTCCTCATTACATCTGTGAGTCGTGCCGGTTTGTTTCCAAATCGAAGAGCGATTTCAACATCGATCATGTTTTTCCCGTGGCTCGTGGAGGAACGCGGAATCGTGTCGGCAAGGATGTGAATACGCGGCTGCATGCGGCGCAACAACCGGGAGCCACCGGCGCCGATATCGATGCGGCCATTCGGCTGCTCTTCGAGGTTGGTAACAATGCGGCTGTGCTTTGTACGGAGTGCAACAGCAAGAAGAGCGATCTGCTCTACGTTCCGGACGATTGCGGGCTCGCGTACACACGGCATGTCGACGATCTGAACCCATTCCACATGCAGCACGGCCCTCCGAGACCGCAGCGGCGCTGGTGAGAGTACTACGGCTCCGGCCCGAAGTGAGGTATGTCGTCGTTCATCGAGAATGCGTCTTTCAGATCATTTTCAAAGGGGAAGACGTGGATCATCCATGTGAAGACGTGCGGGTAGAAGGTGCCGCCCTCGGCTTTGCAGGCGTCCGCAGTGTTGATCGATCCAAACATGCCGAACTTGGGATGCTGGCCTAGATACTCCTTGACGCGATCGGCCGGTGCGGCGCAGAAATTGCTGTGCTCATGCCAGCGCACGATGCTCAGCGGGATGCGGGCATTCAGATCATCGAGCGTCGCCGTAGATGCTGCGGTGAACATCACGCCTTCCAGCTTGTAGCGCTGCTTGGGCGTTCTGAAGTAGAGCAGGGACGATGGCTTTGCGGGGTCGAAATGTGTATCCGCGGCTGCAATGTTGGCCTTGTTATTGAAATGGTACTGAGGCTCACTGACCTCGGGGTTGGCGATGACGTAGCCATCGGCCAGAGCCTTTTTATAGTCGCGATAACGCTCGATGGCGGCTCGCACCTGTGTCACGATGGCCTTGGCTTTCTCTTCATCGCCGGGCTCGCGCTGGCGCAACGGTGTAATGGTCATGTGCCCGGCCATGGCCGCCATGCTTGGGCCCATGTCCTTCATATCGGACATGCCGTCTTTGCCCATGCCCGGCATATCAGCCATCGACGAAGAAGACGGCCGCTGAGCGAGTGCTGTTGTAGCGCATAGCGCCAGCGATATTGTTATCAGCCCGTGCAGCAGAGCGCGGTAGAGGCATTCCTTGAATGGATACAAGAGCTTTGTGTATCGACCGGCCGACTGCGAAAAGGAACAGCGGAACCTCATGCTTCTAATTTGAGATTGGCCGAGGATAAGAAGCCATGTCCAATTGCTGCCTGTGGGCACTAACCACTTGGCCGTTGGCTTTCGCTACAGTTCGTCGTATACGCCGATCTCAGCGATGTGTGGTGTATCGGCGCTGGCTTCAATGACTAGCCGAAGCCTCGATGCTGTCACGCGGGGAATGCGATGCATGGTCACCGCAGCGGGCACAGCGCCCTCGGCCACCGTCGTCCATCCGTCGCCGTTCGATCGCTGAAATTTATAGCTCCGAATGCGGCTTTCCTTATAGTTTTCCCATTTCCCGACGGGCTCAACCAGCGATACGACATTGAAGCTCTGCGGCTTCTTCAGATCGACCTGCAGCCAGCCGGAAGTCTCCGCTTCGTCAAGATTCCAGGAGGAATGAAAATCGCCATCGTTAGCCTCATCCGGCCCAACTGTATCCGGGTAAGAGCTCGCTGTGATCGGCTTGCCGGTAGCAAGGTTGGGCGTAGTGATAACGATGTGCTCACTGATCTTTTCAGCCGGCCCAGGGTGCTTCCAGGCGCGGCCTATCTCCTCGAGCCGTGCGACGACGTTGGGCGCAAGCCTTCCTTCGCGAGTGGGCGGTGCGTTCAGGATCAGATTGCAATGGCGGCGATTGAGAGGCACGAGCCACTCGTCGACTACGGTCTTTGTCGGCTTGAGGTGGCCATTGATATCGGCCTGCTTCCAGAACCATTGATCCGTGATCGTGACGCAGGAGAAGGCGGGCAGATCGCTCTCGTGCGGCACCTTCTGCCCTGCGTTCTGCTCAAAGGCTTTCAGGTCGGAGTAATACAAGCCGCCGGGAGGGAACTGGCTTGCATTGAGATCGGAAACCAGGCAGTCGGGCTGCAGAGACTTGATGTGCCGGTAGATCTCCGCGAAGGGCATTTCCTCGTAGGTGATGCGGCTCCACGGCGCATCCCAGCCATCGATGATGAGGGCGTCAATCGCCCCATAGTGAGTGAAAAGCTCGGTGAGTTGATCCTTGACCAGCTGTATCTTTTCGCGAGTGATGTTGAAATGCCGGATGTCGTCGCGCTTGCTGAGGATGGAGTAATAAAGCGCGACGCGCAGGCCAGCCTTGCGGAAGGAGTCGACATAGGCGCGCACCACATCGATCTTGTGCTGCGTCTGTCGGACGCTGGCTGCTTGCGTCGCGGTGGGCCAGATGCAGAAGCCGTCGTGATGCCTTGTGGTGAGGCAGCCCCAGGTCATGTTGGCGGATTGAGCAGCAGCTGCCCATTGATCGGTGTCCAGCGCGGTCGGATGGAAGAGATCGGCGGGCGAAGAAGGGTCGCCCCATTCGCGATCTTGAAAGGTTGCCATGTTGAAATGCAGGAACATGCCAAAACGCAGGTCGAGAAACTTCTGCTGCAACTCGAGCAGCGGCCGGCCCTGGCGAATTGGAGAGGAATGCAGATATACTGGCGTCTTTGATTCTTCGCCCAGCATTGCACTCGCGGGCAAGGTCGCGAGGGTTGCAGCTTCAGCCATCCACCGACAGAAATCCCGTCTCGTTTTCATCTGAATCCTTATTTGTAGCCTGCAGTTCCGTTGAATTTACGAGGGCCGCGTCGCGTCTGTTGATCGCTGCTCAGGAGTTATAGGCGTTTGAGAAATTTCAGAGCGGCGTCCAGCTGCGGAAAGAGCTTTTCATCCGCCTTGAAGGCCGCGCCATGCACGCAACGGCGGGTTCCGCGTACGCTGACCGGATGCTTGAGGTGCAGCATTTCGTGATAGAGCAGGTATTCGATAGCGTAGCGAGGGCTAGATGGACGATCGAATACACGGCTGACGACAATGGTGTTATGCGCGGCGTCGTAGTGGCCCAGCAACCGTTTAGCGTGGTGCTCGCTCCATGTGAGCTGCGGACGGCCGAGAAGCGAGTGAAAGAATTGCGCGTTCAGAGTGTCGAAGACCTCTTCGAGATTGTAGTAACGGCCCTCGGGACCGCTGTAGCGCTTGGCTCCGCGGGCGTGGCGAATCTGCTCTGTCTGACGCGCGACTGCTTCGCTGTACTGGAAGCGCTTGTAGCGATGATTGTGCGCGCGATCGATGGGCTTCTTGTAGATCTTGGCGATGAGAATGTGCGCAATGGCGTGCAGCACCGACTCGGGCGCGCCTTCCAGCAAATCGGAGAGGCTCACATGCAACTGGCCTTCGCGTAATCGAATGGTCGTGTTGAGCGATACAAAGCGGCGAAAGCGAATGTGAAACGGCGGCATGGGTGCGCGCGGCCGTAGCGCTCTGTATTCATGCTCGAAGATGGAAACAATGTCGGCGGCCATCTTTCCGGAGCTTACCAAAGGAGTTTGTATTTTGGACGACAGCTGCGAAGCCGTGTCCGCCGGTGGTGGAACCGGCTGCATCGAAGGAGCGTCGAAGTCGAAGACTGCGTTATGCAACAGGACGGGCCTCCTTCGCTTCCGGCTCGGCGAGTTGTTGCTTCCACTCGAGAATGCGTGCGCGGCCTGCGGCGGATTCGGCTTCAGGGATCTGACCAGCCTGCTGCAGCGCGATCGAGAGACTTGTGTGTGCGAGAGGGTCCTGCGGCGTGAGAGCGATCAGTGCCTTCGCAGCTTCAACCGCGGCATCAAAATTCCCGGCATCACAAAGGGCGCGGATCAAGCCATGATGCGATTCAATGTGTTGGGGATCGGAGGCAAGCGCATCGGAAAAAGCTTGTGTGGCGCCCGAGGGCTCTCCGGCGGCAAGCAAGTCGACACCGCGTTGCGAGAGCTTGGAAGCGCTGAGAATCACCGATTGCGGGGAAGTGGCCACTCACCTATGGTAACAAGCGCGGGAGGCAGAAAAGCAACCGTGCTCATTCCGTAATCTTTCGCCACGATCCTTTGGCGGCATCCCCATCGGGCATGGCGAGGTTGGTCTGCGTCCTCGGCATCACGACCAGGTCGACACGGCGATTTTCCGCGCGTCCGGCTTCGGTCGCGTTGGTGGCGACCGGATGATACTCAGCGTATCCGGCAGCCGAGATGCGGCCCGGGGCAATGTCTCTCGAGTCGACGAAGATGCGGGCGATCCGAGTAGCGCGCGCGGAAGAAAGCTCCCAGTTGGAGTCGAATGCATCGTTGTGGATGGGCACGTTGTCGGTATGGCCCTCGATGCGCACGAGGTATGAGGTCTTGCCGAGTACGCCGGCAATCTGGTGCAGCACCGGGAGAGTCGCCGCGTGGGGCGTTGCCGATCCGGAACTGAAGAAGCCGGCCTCGCGGAGGCTGATGACCAATCCATCTTTGCCCATGGCGATCGAGACAGTGTGCTGCGCGACTTGATTCGAGAGCATCTGCTCAAGCTGCTTCTGCACCCTCGTCAGGTCTTCTTTCACCATCGCCGGAGCGAGTACATCCTCGCCCATGACGATGTTGATCGGCGTGACGGCCTCATCTTTACTGATGGCGGAGACATTCTTGAGGTCGGTTACCTTACGCGAGGTATCGGGGAACAGGCCCAGCGCATGGAAGGCCGAATCGATAGCCTGGCTGACTTGCTGCTGTTTCTTCTGGTCGGCCTTGGAAGACGCATAGAGGACGACGAAGAAGGCGAAGAGCAGGGTAATGAAATCGGCATAAGAGACCAGCCAGCGCTCGTGACTAACGTGCCCCCGTCTGCGTTCGCGACGCCTCACGCTGCCTGCTCCGGCACATCCTGCTCTTCGAGGAAGCCGCTCAGCTTGACCTCAAGCATGCGCGGATTGATGCCCTCGAGGATGGAGATTACGCCTTCGAGCATCATCTCGCGCCGCTGGTGCTCTTCGCGGACGCGAATGCGCAGCTTACCGGCCGCAGGGAGGAAGAAGAGATTGGCCGCGCCCACTCCGTAGATGGTTGCTACGAAGGCGACGGCGATGCCTTTGCCTACTTCTTCGATCTTGTCGAGATGTTGCATCACCTGGATGAGCCCCAGCACCGCGCCGAGGATGCCGATGGTGGGCGAAAATCCACCGGCGGATTCGAAGACGGCAGGCACGCGGTCCTCTCCTTCCGAGCGGGTGTCGAGGCTAAGGGACATGATCTTGCGCAGTTCCGCAGGCTCGGTGCCGTCCACAGCCAGCGTAAGTGCCTGGCGGAGGAACGGCTCTTCGATTGACTTCAGGTCTGCGTCGAGCGAGACCACGCCAGATCGTCGCGCCTTGTTGGCGAAGGCCACCAGCAGGCCAATCAGCTTGACGTGCTGTTCGCTGGGCCGGAAGAAGACCTGCCAGAGGCGCCGGAAGGCCTCAATGACGGTATGGAGAGGGAACTGCAGCAGGACCGCGCCCAGCGTGCCGCCAAAGACGATCATCGCCGCCGTGAGTTGGAAGATCT
>DATAZR010000035.1:0-10386 GCA_036271955.1 Acidobacteriaceae bacterium | reverse complement strand
GAACTTCTCCTTGATGCCGCCGACTGGCAGCACATTTCCGCTCAGCGTTACCTCTCCGGTCATAGCCGTGAAGGGCCGGACTGGAGTGTTGGTCATCAGCGACACCAGAGTCGTGACCATGGTGACGCCTGCCGAAGGACCATCCTTGGGAATGGCGCCAGCCGGGACGTGGATGTGCAGGTCGACGCTGGAGTTGAAGTCTTCTTCCAGGCCGACCGATGCGGCATTCGAACGAACCCAGGTCAGAGCAGCCTGCATTGACTCCTGCATGACTTCGCCGATCTGCCCAGTCACGGTAAAGCTTCCTTTACCCTTCATGCGATTGGCTTCAATGAAGAGCACGTCGCCGCCAGCCGGGGTCCAGGCAAGGCCAACCGCTACGCCGGGCCGTCGGGTGCGCTCGAAGACTTCCATATCGACGCGAACCTTAACACCGCCCAGGAATTCCTGGATCAGTTCCTTGTTGATGACCAGCTTCTCCGTCTTTCCGTCCTGGGTAAGATTTCCCTCAACATAGCGCCGGGCTACCTTGCGGCAGACAGTGCCAAGCACCTGCTCAAGGCGTCGGACGCCAGCTTCGCGGGTGTAGTGCCGCACGATATGGCGAACCGCTTCCTCGGGAAACTCGATGACATCGGCCGGGATGCCATTGGCCTCAATCTGCCGGGGAATGAGGTACTTGTAGGCGATATGGACCTTTTCCTCCTCGGTGTAGCCCTGGAGCGAGATGATCTCCATGCGGTCGAGCAGCGGCTCGGGGATTGGATCGAGCATGTTCGCGGTGCAGATGAAGAGCACCTTGGACAGATCGAAGGGCACATCCAGGTAGTTATCCCGGAAGGTGTTGTTCTGTTCCGGGTCGAGCGTCTCGAGCAGCGCAGCCGCCGGGTCGCCACGGAAGTCGCGTCCCAACTTGTCAAGCTCATCGAGCATAATCACCGGGTCGTTGGTATCGGCGCGGCGAATGCTCTGCATGATCTGGCCAGGCAAGGCTCCGACGTAGGTCCGGCGATGACCGCGAATCTCAGCCTCGTCGTGCATACCGCCGAGGGAGACGCGCTGGAATTTGCGTCCGAGGGCACGGGCGATCGAGCGGCCGAGTGAGGTCTTGCCGACTCCGGGAGGTCCGACGAAGCAGAGGATCGGCCCTTTCATATCCGGCTTGAGCTCAAGCACGCTCAAATAATCGAGAATGCGGTCCTTCACCTTTTTGAGGCCGTAGTGGTCGTCGCTCAGGATTTCGTTGGCCTTGTTGATGTCGACCTTGGTGCCCGAGCTGCGAGCCCACGGAAGAGCGGCGAGCCACTCGACGTAGTTGCGGACAAGCGAGGAATCGGAGGCCATGGGAGACATGCGCGAGAGCCGATTGAGCTCTTTGAGGGCTTCTTTCTTGACCTCCTCGGGCATTCCGGCGGCTTCGATCTTGGCCCTCAGCTCGTCGATATCTCTTTGCCCTTCATCGACTTCCCCCAGCTCTTTTTGAATCGCCTTCAACTGTTCTCGCAGGTAATAGTCTCGTTGTGACTGTTGTACCTGATCCTGTACCTCGCTCTGAATCTTGTTGCGAAGCTGCTGAACCTCGATCTCCTTGGCGAGGAACTGGTTGATCTTCTCCAGACGCACGGCGACATCGGCGGACTCAAGGAGAGCCTGCTTGTCGGCGGTGGTCAGAAAAGGGAGCGAAGAGGCGATGAAATCGGCGGCCCGGCTCGGCTCCTGAATATTGGCGGCGATGGTCTGCAACTCATCGGAAAGCGTGGGGGAGGCGCTGACAATCTGCTGGAACTGGAAGATGACGTTGCGCTGCAGGGCTTCGATCGATGCTGCAGCTGTCACATCTTCAGCTTCCTGATCGGCAACGGTTTCAACCTCGGCCATCAGGAAGGGTTCGGTCTGGCTGAATCGAGTCAGACGCACCCGTTCTGTGCCTTCGGTGAAGACAAAGCGGCTCTGGTTGGGCATCTTGACCACTTTGTGAACCGTTGCAAGGGTGCCATATTCGTGCAGCTGATCGGGTTGCGGGGTATCCATGCGGGCGTCGCGCTGTGCAACGACGACGATCGTACGCTGATCCCCGAGGGATTCGATGAGATGAATGGAGCTTTCCCGTCCGACTGTCAGAGGCAAAACCGCATGGGGAAACAAGACGGTGTCGCGAACAGGCAGGACGGGCAACGCTTTGGCAGTGGTGGACTTCGGAGAGTCGGAACCGGGTTTAGAACTGGCGGAAGAAGTTAACATTGCGCATCCTCGTATCAACTTTCCTTATTAGACACCACACAAGCCTGAAAGTTTCAGAAACGACAGCGAGCCAGGCGCCGGCAGTCAACCGCGCCTGGAAACACTGGACGATACGCTGGGAAACCGCACTGCTGTTCCATCGGATGCCCGTTTTTTTTGAATTCAAGTGAGACGAAATCCCGGAATCGTACCCGATTACCCCAAGGCCTATACTTCCTGGCTACCACGAGAGGATGTCCCGATCCGCCATGACAGAATCCAAAATTGAAATATCGGCAGAGCCGGGCGGAAGCTTTAGGGGTTGAACGGGGAAAGTTAGCTTGAAGTGCTTGATTTATTGAGAGATAGATTAAGAGCTTACTGATTACCCTGTTTGAATGACTGGCCGGTGGAAATCGATCAAGAGCGAATGGCTTCGACATAGCGGCCAAGCTCTTTGACCATGGAGCAATGGTTGCGGAGGGCCTCGATGGCGCGCACGCCATCTTCCGGAGTGTGCAGCTGGCAGTCGACGTAAAAGACGTACTCCCAGGGGCGGCCGTGGACGGGACGTGATTCGATCTTGGTGAGGTTGGTGCCTTCTTTGGCCAGCTCGGAAAGGGCGGCAACCAGAGTCCCGACCCGGTTTTCTACGGTGAAGGCCAGGCTCAATTTATTGGCTGCCGGATCGGGCTGGACCTCGGTGGAGCGGCGCAGGTAGAAGAAACGAGTGTAGTTCTCAGGATTGTCTTCGATACCGGCAACGAGAATCTGGGCTCCGTAATAGCTGGCGGCCTCGGCGCTGGCTATGGCGGCGGCATGGCGGTCGCGCAGCTCGACCAGCTGTTTGACGCTCCCGGCGGTGTCGTAGAAGGCGAAGGACTCCATCTTGGGGTGCTGGGCGAGGAAGTGCCGGCACTGGGCGAGCGCCACGGGATGGGAGAAGACGCGATCGATTTCGTTGATGGAGGCGCCGGAAATGGCGATGAGATTGTGGCGGATGCGGAGGAGGGTTTCGCGCACAATCGCAACATCGTGGCTCAGCATCAGGTCAAAGTGCTCGGTGACCGATCCGGCCAGGGAGTTCTCGATGGGAATGACGGCGGCCCCAACTTCGTTATGTGAGAGGGCGGCAAACACTTCAGCAGAGAGCGTGAAAGGTACGATGCGCGCCTCATCGCCCATCTGAGCCGCCAGACGGATTGCGGCTTCGTGGCTGAATGAGCCGGGTTCACCCTGAATCGCGATCTTGATCAAAGTTAGAGGATGCTCCTGCGAGGGACTGTTCGCCAATCCAGCATTCTGCCCCTGGCGGGGTGAAAGTGGGTACTTCCGAAAAATACCATAGTGCTGGCTGAATCTCGTAAAGGCGGGAACGTCAGATGGCTTATCTGCGAAGCCAGAGATCTGTGGCGACGAAGGCGAGGAACACTATCGCGATGACGCCGTTCATGGTGAAGAAGGCGGCATTGAGCTTGCGCAGGTCTCGGGGCGAGACCAGCGTGTGTTCATAAAGCAGCAGCGAGGCTACGATGACGATACCCAGATAACCAGCCGCACCGAAGTGGAAGAGCATGGCGAACCAGACCAGCATCGCGACGACGGAAAGATGCAGCAGGCGCGCGATCCAGAAAGCGGCACCGAGGCCGAGAGCCTGCGGAATGCTGAAGAGGCCGGCGGTGCGGTCGTGCTCCATGTCCTGGCAGGCGTAGAGGATGTCGAAGCCGGCGACCCAGCAGGTGACGATTGCTGTGAGCAGGGCGATGCGCGGGTCGAGGCTGCCGCGCACGGCGATCCATGCGGCTGAGGGCGCGATGCCGAGAGCGAGGCCGAGGACGATATGCGACCAGCGTGTCAATCGCTTCATGAACGAGTAGCCGAGCAGGACGAGCAGGACGATGGGCGAAAGCTGCAGAGTGAGCCGGTTGAGCTGCCAGCATGCGATCTCGAAGATCGCGATCATGGCCAGCGTGAATCCCAGAACGAATCCCGAGGAAAGCAGGCCGGCGGGTATGGCGCGCATTCGCGTGCGCGGATTGGCTGCGTCGAGCGATGCATCAGCCCAGCGGTTAAAGGCCATAGCGGCGGAGCGGGCCGTGATCATCGCTACGAGGATCCAGCCGAGGGTGCGCAGAGGTGGAATGCCGTGAGCCGCGAGCAGCGCGCCGGTGAGCGCGAATGGGAGCGCGAAGATGGAGTGCTCCCACTTGATCATCTCCAGCGTGATCTTCGTTTTTGTCCAGAGATTGGCCATAAATAAAGGGCTTGCCCCAGGTATTAGTGTACGTGAGGAGCGCAGAAGAAATGGCGCATATGCTGGCTCAGAACTTCGCGCGTGGGCGGCGTGGCGTGGGAGGTTCGGCCAGGCCATAGTCTGTGATCCACTTCGGAGGCTCTGGCTCTTTGCTGCCGTCCACTTTGATGTTGCGTTCCTTTGCCCAGCGATAGGCCCACATCGGGCCGTAGCTGGTGATGAGTGTTTCCGGAGCCTGATAGATGGGATCGGACTCAGCCTGTGCGAGGGTGATGAAACGGTATTGCCGCTTGTCGAAGAGGGCGAGCAGGTTTTCGATCACATCGGCGTTGAGCTGGTTGTCGTGGATGAGCATGATCTGCGGAGCGTCGTATCCGAGGACCTGTTTGTCGAGCATGGTGAAGTAGTCGATCTGAGCAGCGGTGAAGGCGAGATAGTCGGCGCGAAGGCGAGCCGCTGCTGCATCGTCATGATGGGAGCGCATCAGGAAGTACTTCGCGTTGAACATCCAGTCTTCGGTTTCGATGGTGCAGGGAGCGGTTCTATATCCGCGCTGCGCTAGGAAGGCTGCGAGAGCATCGTGCTTCTCTTTGGTGTCGCCGGTGTGGTTCATCGGGAAGCGGAAGAACTCAAGCTTGCGATTTGCGGCCTGCATCAACGGACCGATGACTGCCTCGCCGCGCACGACCTGGTCTTCGAATTGCTCGACGTTGAGATTGTTGAAGTCTGGATGGGCGTAGCTGTGATTGCCCAGGTCTAAGCCGCGATCTGTCCACTCGCGAAGGATCTTCGTGCCTGATTCGAGGCCGAGGTCTTCGACGCTTTTCTGAATTACGAATCCGGTTACTGGTACATGATGTTTCGCGATAGCTGCCAGCAGCTTGTGATTCGCGGCTGCTGCGGCCTTGGCGTCGACTGGCTGCGTGGGGCGAGTGCTGTTTCCGGTGACGAAGGGGAGATCGTCGATGGTGAGCGCGACGGTGAGTGCTGAGGTGCTCGACTGAGCAGGCTCGGACTGAGCCAGCGAAGAGATTGAGCCGAGGGCGATGGTCAGACCGCAGATCGCGAGCAAAATACGCATATCAGGATCATAGCTATGGCAGTTGAGCCTTGCCGGTGAATTGAGCAGCCACCACTCGCAAAGCAAGGTAGACTGTGGCCATGCTTTCCAGGTACTCGCTTTTAAGGCTCTCGATTCCCTGCTTGTGCGCTTCTCTCCTCTGCTTCGTCCACGGGCTTGCGGCTCAGACTGGCGTTCCCGCTCCGGCTGCGGCTGCGGCTGCGCGACAATACACGTCGGTGCATAAGGCTGAGCTGGTGCAGAAATTCAGCGACCTGCTCGCCATTCCCAACGTTTCCGCCGATCCTGAGGGGCTGAAGCGCAATGCCGATCTGCTAGTTGGCGAATTAACTAAACGAGGGTTCGAGGCACGATTGCTCACGCTGCCCGGATCACCTTCAGTCGTCTACGGCAAGCTCGATGTGCCGGGCGCGAAGCACACTATCGTCTTCTATGCGCACTACGATGGCCAGCCTGTGACGCCTTCCGAATGGAAGGTTACGCCGCCATTCACACCATTGCTGCGCGATGTCGATGGAGAGCGGCGCATCTACGGGCGCAGCGCTGGAGATGACAAAGCGGCCATCTTTGCGCAGCTCACGGCGCTTGACGCTCTGCGAGCGGCTCATTTGCCTTTGCGGGCCAACATTCGCTTTGTCTGGGAGGGCGAAGAGGAGGCCGGATCACCGCATCTCGAGCAGATTCTCGAGGCTAATCACGACCTTGTTCATGGAGATGTTTGGCTGGTTTGCGATGGGCCTGTGGATCAGAGCGGAAAGCAGACCGTGGTGTTTGGCGCGCGCGGTGATGCGCATATTGAGGCTACCCTCTACGGTCCGCATCATGGGTTGCACAGCGGACATTACGGTAACTGGGCTCCCAACCCGGCAATGATGTTGGCTCAACTGCTGGCGGGAATGAAAGATGAAAACGGCCGCGTGCTGATTCCGCATTTTTACGATGGCGTTGCGCCGCTGTCGCAGCTTGAAAAAGACGCGATTGCTCATGCGCCGGTTAACGATCGCATGCTGATGGATTCCTTCTGGCTGGGCCGTACGGAAGGCTCCGGCGCGCATCTGCTGGAGCTGATCAACCAGCCGTCACTAAATGTGAATGGTATCTCTTCGGGGCAGACCGGCGCTCATGCAGCCAATGTGATTCCGCCTACTGCGACTGCCGATCTCGATATGCGGCTGGTGGTGGGCGTCGACTGGCGCGAGCAGCAGCAGCGCGTGGTCGACTATATCCAATCGCGTGGCTACTTTGTCGTCGACACGGAACCGACGCGCGAGATACTTCTTGCGCACCCACGGGTGGCAAAGGTGACTCGCGATCAGGCTAGCTATAACGCAGTGCGCACGCCGATGGATCTGCCGATTGCGCAGGAAGTGATCGAGGCGGTGAAGAGCGCGCGGGGCGATGTGGTGCTGCTGCCAACGATGGGCGGAAGCGTGCCACTGGGAGCGATGGAGCGCGCGGCGCAGACACGCACGATCACCGTGCCCATTGCGAACTACGACGACAATCAGCACGCGCCGGATGAGAATCTCCGCCTCAAGAATCTATGGGACGGCGTGGAGACGATGGCGGCGCTGCTGCATATGGATTGAAGGCCCGCTGTCTTGTTTTGGATGGCCTGGATTTACGCTTCGGCGTAGACTGAATGCCTGAATACGAGCCAGGTTACGAAGCTCGGCAGGCCACGGCAATCCAGATCGCAGTAGTGATGGAACGGCATGTTTTATCGCACACACATCCCGAAGCCTCCGCTCTCTGCGCTGGTCAGTTGCCTCTGGTATTCCGAGGGGTTTGAAGGCACACACGAGCAGGAACGGCTGCTGCCCAACGGGGAATCAGGCATTGTCTTCGACCTGCGCGCAGAACCGATCCGAATCTACGATTCGAATAACAGGGCTGTCTCCAACTCTTTCGAACCTGCGGTCTTTTGCGGGGCGCGCACCGATTGTTTTGTGATCGATACCAGCGCTCAGGAGCGGGTGGCGGGCATTCAGTTTCGGGCTGGCGGTGCGTTTCCTTTTCTCGGCATGCCGGCGAGCGAAGTTGCTGACAACACCTATTCGCTTGACGATCTGTGGCCGGGACAGGCTCGGTCGATTCGCGATGCATTGATGAACGCGCCGGGTGTCGATGCGATCTTTGGAATTCTCGAGAAGGCCTTGCTTTCGCGGCTTAAAAACTATTCGAGTCTGCATCCTGCGGTGGCGTTTGCTATTGGCCAGCTGGCGAGGCCTTCCGAAGACCTGCGCGTAGGCGATGTGGCCGATCGCGTTGGGTTGAGCTCGCGGCATTTTATGGAGCTCTTTCGCAGCCGAACCGGGCTTACACCCAAGGCATTCCAGCGGGTGCGGCGCTTTCAACATGTGCTGCGCAGGCTGCGTGCTGGAGCAGAAGAGAACTGGACTGCGATTGCAGGCGGTTGCGGATACTACGACCAGGCGCATTTCATCCATGACTTCCGCTCGTTTTCCGGCATGACGCCGAGCGAATATGTCGCGGTTGCCACGCCGCATCTGAATCACGTCCCACTGAAGTAGCCAGTTGTGTCTGCTGTTCACGGTCTGACAAAAAATCTGCAGCGAAGTCACTTTTTTACAATCCTCGCGCGTACCGCGTGGTCAAGAATGCTTGTGAGAAAGGAAATTATCAATGACACTGACTCGCAAAGTTCCTGAGGGCTATCACACCGTTCAGCCCTACCTAATGTATGTCAACTGCGGCGAAGCGATGGCCTTTTACGCCAAAGTTTTCGACGCCAAAGAGAAGCTGATGATGAAAACTCCAGAGGGCCGCGTTGCTCACGCGGAGATGGCAATCGGCGATTCGGTAATTATGATGGCCGATGAGCATCCTGAGATTCAGGCCTTCGCCGCGGCGCACTATGGCGGCTCGCCGGTGAGTCTGATGGTCTACGTCGGTGACTGCGATACGACATACGCACGGGCGATCGAGGCCGGAGCGACCAGCCTTCGCGAGCCCGCCGATCAACCCTATGGAGACCGCATGGGCGGTGTGCTCGACCCCTTTGGTTACAAGTGGTGGATTGGGCATTCCCTGGCGAAAGAGAACCTGACCGAAGAAGGGGTGCAGGCATGACTGCTGATGAGTTCCGCGCTATGGCTCTCGATCTGGGTGGAGTGATTGAGAGCTCGCATATGAATCACCCGGACTTCCGGGCGCATGGCAAGATCTTTGCCACGCTGGGTTATCCGGATGCGACCCGAGGCATGGTCAAGCTTCCGCCGCCGGATCAGAAGCGATTCGTCGAGATGCACCCACAGGCCTTTACGCCGGTGAAGGGCGCATGGGGATTGCAGGGCAGCACGAGCGTTCTGCTGGCAGCGGCCAAGCCGGATGTGCTGGCCCAGGCGCTTGAGTTGGCATGGGAGTACAGCGCAGTCGAGGCGCCTGCCAAGAAATCGGCGAAGAAAGCAGTCAAGAAGGCTGTGAAGAAAGCTTCGAAGTAAACCTTGGCGCGGTCGCGAAAAAGCTGATCGCGCAGGCCTTCATTGTTATTGATCGCGAAGACTGGCTGCGCTAAGGCATTTTAGGAAATAGTGTGAACTTCTTGCTGGATCATGGGTCGCCGCTCCCTGCTGGTCGCGTCTATCCGACGTTTCAGTTTCGGTCTACACCAATTCCTAAAATGCTTTAGTCTTGGGCCATGACTGCCGCATCTCCCGGAGAGAAGATGGACGTACGACAGACGCTGACCGATGGCTCGGCCCCGACCACTTCCCTGCTCCTGCGCGGGGTGCGAAAGATTTATGCCGATGTAGTGGCGGTCGATGGCATCGATCTGGAAGTCGCGCGCGGCGAGTGCTTTGGTCTGCTGGGGCCGAATGGCGCGGGCAAGACCACGACTATCGAGATTTGCGAAGGGCTCACCGAGCCGGATGCGGGCACGGTGGAACTACTGGAGCTGAACTGGAAGGCGAATGCCAACCAGCTTCGCCAGCGCATCGGGCTGCAACTGCAGGAGACGCAGTTCCCGGAGAAGCTTACGGTCGAGGAGACGCTGCGGCTCTTTCGCAGCTTCTTTCATCGTGGCATCTCCATCGAGGACTCGATCAAGACGGCGCAGCTGGAAGAGAAGCGCAAGTCGCGTGTGGGCGGCCTTTCAGGTGGGCAGAAGCAGAGGCTGGCGATGGCTTGCGCGCTGGTGGGCGATCCCGAACTGCTGTTTTTAGACGAGCCGACGACGGGGCTCGATCCGCAGGCGCGACGCCACTTGTGGGACTTGGTGGACGACCTGAAGCGCGCAGGGCGCACGATCATCCTGACGACGCACTACATGGACGAAGCAGAGCGGCTGTGTGACCGCGTGGCCATCATGGATCATGGAAAAATCATCGCGCTAGGCACTCCGCAGCAGCTGATTGCGTCGATTGGCGGCGAACACATTGTCGAGTTCGCTATCACACGCGGAACTGGTGACGCTGCGCAGAATGAAGTTCAGATCGATGTAGCGCCACTGCTGGCGATTCCTGGCATCCGGTCGCATCGCGTCGATGCGGGGCTGCACCAGCTATCGGTCTCAGAGCTGCATGTGGCGGTGCCGAGCATCTTTGCGGAGCTGACGCGGCAGGGGCTGCATCTGAGCGAGTTTCGCACGCACTCGGCGACGCTGGAGGATGTATTTGTCGGCCTGACGGGAAGGAATCTGCGCGATGAGTAGCCTGGAATATAGCTCTCTGTTTCAGTTGACGATGACTCGCTTCCGCCTCTTTCTGCGCGAGCCGGAAGCAGTCTTCTGGATCTTCGTCTTTCCGATTCTGCTCGCGGTGGGGCTGGGTATCGCCTTCCGCAATCGTCCCGCCGATGTGCTGCAGGT
>DATAZR010000034.1:0-21569 GCA_036271955.1 Acidobacteriaceae bacterium | reverse complement strand
AGGCAGGGTAAAACGCATCTTCGCGGACTTTGAGGCGCTGCGGCGGGTGGGGGTGCATCCGTATAACGGGGAGCTGCACTCGATGCTGAAGCTGGTGACGGCCGATCCGGCGGTGACGCTGAAGGGGTTGGCGGAGGCGGCTAAGAATCGTTCTACGGGTGTGAAGAAGGGCGTACAGGGCAGCATTCACGGGACGGTACAGCCGCGGTCGCTGAACCAAGGCAAGTATCTCGAGGCGATCGAGAAGAACGACATGGTCTTCGGCGTGGGGCCGGCGGGTACGGGCAAGACGTATCTGGCGGTGGCGATGGCCGTGGCGGCGATGAATGCCAAGAAGGTCAGCCGGATCATTCTGGTGCGGCCGGCGGTCGAGGCGGGCGAGCGGCTGGGATTTCTGCCGGGAAGTTTGCAGGAGAAGGTCGATCCGTATCTGCGGCCGCTGTATGACGCGCTTTACGACCTTTGCGAGCCGGAGAAAGTCGACAAGATGCTGGAGAAGAACATCATCGAGGTCGCTCCGCTGGCGTTTATGCGCGGGCGGACGCTGAGCGATGCCTTCATCATCATGGACGAAGCGCAGAACACGACGACCGAGCAGATGAAGATGTTTCTGACGCGGTTGGGCGCCAACTCGAAGGCTGTGATTACGGGCGACATCACGCAGATCGACTTGCCGAATCCGAAGAAGTCGGGACTGGTGGAGGCGATCAATCTTCTGAAGGGCGTGGAAGGGATTCAGTTCTGCCACTTCGAGGATGTGGATGTGGTGCGGCATAGCCTGGTGCAGCGGATTATTCGGGCGTACGAGGGCAAGAGCCAGCAGCAGGTGTTGCCTGGGTTTGAGGAAAGGCCTGCTGGTGGGAGCAGTGATCGCGGTGGGGTTGAGGTGAAGACAAGCTCGAAGCCGCAGTGAATCGGCAGTGGTAGATCGAAAATCAGGAACTCGATCAAGGCCCAGGCGGAAGCCTGGGCCCTTCTCTTTATGGGTATATTTTGATGAAGTGCTTCAACTTCCGAAAACCACGTTTATGGGTACTTATCACTTCGGGCAAGTGCTCGATGAGCGCATTGACCTGAATGCGTCAACTGAGGAACGCGCCATGACGGATTGCTGACGCAAGACCCGCTTGGCGCCTGGTCTCTGCTGATGTCAACTGACTCGTCGGAGTTGTTAAACAGGCAGTAACTGACGAGTAGGCGGTAACACCCGGAAGTCCCTATTTTTCAAACCCTCGCTTGGCAGTTGTCGATCACCCATCTGAGTTACTTGCCGTTGGGCTGAAAACCGCGCAAATGTGAGGCAGGTGCTCGTAAAATCTATCTATTCTACTCATGGAGGCACTCCATTCATGGAAAGTCCTTGGAGACTTATTACCCCGCATTTTGGCGGTTGTCTCGCATTTACCCTTGCTTTCGCTTTCGGACACGCGTCAGCCCAGGGTGTCACGACCACTGCTCCGAATCAGTGGACATGGGTCGGAGGCTCGAACATCGCAGGGTCCGCGGATTGCTCAGGCTGCTATTTGCCTGGGGTATACGGCACGTTGGGAACTTTCGCCGCCGGCAACATTCCTGGGGGGAGATCTGGCTCAGTCACCTGGACGGATCGTGGAGGAAATCTCTGGCTGTTTGGAGGATTGGGCGAAGATTCCACGGGTATTCCGGGCAATCTCAACGATCTGTGGGAATTTAATCCCTCTAAGCTGCAATGGGCGTGGATGGGAGGAAGCAAAACGGTTGGAGCGCTCGCCAATACGCCTGGAGTTTATGGCACGCAAGGGGTTTTTGCAGCCGGGAATATTCCGGCAGGTCGTTCCGGCGCTGCCGGTTGGACAGACGCCCAGGGGAATCTGTGGCTGTTTGGAGGAAATGGAGTCGACAATAGCGGCGCAGTGGGAGATTTCAGCGACCTTTGGGAATTCAATCCCTCGACGGGCCAGTGGGCATGGTTCACTGGCACCGAATTAATCAATCCTGGACCGGACTGCCCAGGTGAGGCTGGAGTATATGGCCTCTTGGGTTCTGCGTCAGCCTTAAATGCTCCGGGGAGCCGGTATTCCGCTTCGAGTTGGACAGACCTAAGCGGAAATCTCTGGTTATTTGGCGGCTCGGGCTGCGACGGGAATGATTGGGCAGGAGATTTGAACGATCTGTGGAAGTTCGATGTATCAACCAGGCAATGGTCGTGGATGGGCGGGGACTCCACAGCAGGGGACGAATCCATCTTGGGCAGTGGTTCCCTGGGTGTGTATGGAATGCTTGGGATTCCCGCAGCAGGTAACGCTCCTGGGGGGCGCTATCTCAGCCCGCACTGGACTGACGATCAAGGGAACCTCTGGTTATTTGGGGGTGCGGGTTTCGACGCGAAGATTAGATCTGACCAGCTTAATGACTTCTGGAAATTCGAGGTTTCTGCCGGCGAATGGGCTTGGATGGGTGGAAGCAGCACGTCCGCAACCAGCGGGGCCTGGGGAGCATACGGCATGTTGGGAGTGCCCTCGACTGAAAACCTCCCGAGTGATCGCAATTCTGCGACAGAATGGACCGATGCACACGGCAATTTCTGGTTACTTGGAGGGCAAGGCTACGATTCGGCTGGCGACTATGGGTTACTCAATGATCTTTGGGAACTGAATTCGTCGTCAAATGAATGGGTATGGATGGGTGGCAGCAAAACCATAACTTACTTTCAACCCGCCAACACAGATGGTGTATTCGGCGTTTATGGCGCCTTGGGAACCCCGTCTGCTGCCAACACTCCAGGCAGTCGCGTTCAGGCCGCTACGTGGACTGACTCCGCAGGCAATCTGTGGCTCTTCGGGGGCCAAGGTTTCGATTCTGAAAATGGTCTTGGGTTCTTAAACGACCTCTGGGAATATGTTCCGGGAGCACTCACTTGGCCGACCGCGGCGCCTGCCTTCAGTGTCAGTTCGGGAATCTATAGTACGGTACAAACCGTTTCAATGACAGATATAACGCCCGGAGCCATTATCTATTACACCAACGACGGCAGCTCTCCGACCGTAAATTCAACCGCATACACAGGCTCGATCTCCGTTTCATCCACCGAAACCTTGAAGGCTATCGCTGTTGCAAGCGGCTATTCTCCAAGTACCGTCTCGACTGCCACATATACCATCGATCTTCCTAGTCCCAGCTTCTCGGTTGCGGGCACTGCAGTCAGCCTGTCCGCCGGCGCGACCACGGGAAATACATCCACGATCACTCTGACGCCCTCGGGTGGGTTCAGCGGCGTGATCAATCTCAGTTGTGCGATTACTCCCACAGCAGCGAGCGATCCTGCGACATGCAATATCCCAGCATCTGTGAACATCAGCGGCTCTGCAGCGCAGACCACCACTTTAACCGTGAATACTTTGTCAACCACCTTGGCTCTCAATCGAACAAGATGGTTGTTCCGGCGCTTGGCGGACGTCACAACTCTGGCGTGCGCCCTATTTCTTGGTATCCCCACCCGGCGGCGAAAATGGCGGGCTACCTTCGGAATGCTCATCCTGTTTTTCTGTGTCATTGATGGTGCAGTTGGTTGCGGTGGAGGCGGCAATGGAGTCCAAGGTGGAGGGAACCCCGGTACCACCCCGGGCACGTACGTCATTACCGTTACGGGGACCTCTGGCGCCATTACGCAAAAGGGCACGGTAACTCTCACAGTGCGGTAGGCAGCTTTCGATGCCAACTCGACAGCTTCCTGCAGTTCCAGCAACAGGGAGATTGCTGGACTGTCGCTCATCCGAAAGTTACTTCCTAACAAAGAGACGCAGTCAACGAGTGATTTATCGCCGATGCACTCATCGATGTCGGATTAGTAACGAGAAGTCGGCTTACAGGAAGATGCTTGTTGCCTCTAAACTGTGTGGAAATGGGGATCACGTATCATGGAAAGTATACGAGGCGGCTGATTTAGCGGTCTTGCGGCGCGATGATTCTCTTTGATCCAGATCAAGCGGAGGCAGTTGAGGGCTTTCCGCGGCTTGCCGTTTCTTCGGGAATGGCGGCTGTGGTGAGTTCTAGTCGAACTGCGCTCCCGAAGAAGCCTACGCTGGCGCGCTATTTGCGCGAGGCGCAGGCGGCTGTGGGGCTGCGCGGCGAGGTTTCGGTGCTGCTGACGACCGATGAGGGAATCCGCGGGTTGAATAAGCGCTTTCGGAAGAAGGACAAGGCTACGGATGTGCTTTCGTTTCCGGTGGACGATGCGAGCTTTGGGTCGGCTGGGGATCTGGCGATTTCAGTAGAGACGGCGGCGCGGCAGGCGGCGGAGCAGGGGCATCGGCTTTCGGTGGAGCTGCGCGTGCTGATGCTGCATGGGCTGCTGCATCTGGCGGGGCTCGATCATGAGCGGGACAACGGCGAGATGGCGCGGAAGGAGCGGCGATTGCGGACGAAGCTTGGGTTGCCGCTGGGGTTGATTGAACGGGTTCTTGAAGAGGAAAAGCAAACCTCAGGGGCTAAAGCCCCCTCCAAGTCAAAGCGATCATTGCCGGGGTTAAAACCCCGGCCTACCTCGAAACAAATGCGTTCCGGCTCAGAACGAGGCAAGAACGCCAATACGCGGATAGGCATTGCATCCCGGCCTACCTCAAGACGGAATACTGCGGAAGCCGGGAGCAACGGCCGATGAGCCCGTATTCGTTATCGCTTCTGGTGGTGCTGGCTGCGGTGGTTGCGCTGGCGGCTTACATGGCGCGGGTGTATTCGGAGTTTGGCAAGATACTTTCGCGCGAAGTGCAGGACAATCTGGACGCGTGGGAGCAGCATGTCGAGCCGCGGCTTTGGATGTCGCGGGAGCGGGCGGCGCTGGCCTCTTCGACGCTGATGCATCTGGGAGTCGGGTTTCTGGCGCTGGAGCTGGGGGTGCTGGTTTTTGACCGCGCTCCGCAGATGGCGCGGCCAACACTGGAAGAGATTGTGCAGGCGGTGCTGGCGGTCATCCTGGTGGTGGTTTTCTGCACGCAGGTGATTCCGTTTCTACTCTTTCAACGGACCAAGGGACTGTGGGTGGTGCGGCTGCTTTGGCCGGTGCGGCTGCTGCTGTTTGTGGTCTTCCCGGTGACGCTGTTTGTCAGCTTCCTGCTGTCGATTGCCACGCTGGCTGAGGAGCCGGTGACGGCTGAGGAAGAGACGGCGGGCGATGTGGAGGCGCTGCTGGAGGCGGGCGAAGAAGAGGGAATTCTGGAGGAGAGTGACCGCGACCTGGTGCGCTCGGCGGTGGAGTTTGGCGACAAGCTGGTGCGGGATGTGATGACTCCCAGGCCGCAGATTTTTGCGGTGCCGGAGGCGATGACGCTGGCGGTGTTTCTGGAGGAGCTGCGGGAGCATAACTTTTCGCGCGTGCCGGTGTTTGCGGGCACGCTGGATGCGATTACCGGCATTGCTTTTGCGCATGACCTGCTGCAGATTTCAGACGAGGAAGCGAAGACGCGGACGGTTGCCAGCATTCAGAGGCCGGCGGCGCTGGTGCCGGAGACCAAGAAGGGCTACGAGCTGCTACGCGAGATGCAGAGCGAGAAGCAGCACATGCGCATCGTGATCGATGAGTATGGCGAGGTTGCGGGGCTGGTGACCATCGAGGATCTGCTGGAGCAGATCGTGGGCAACATTGGCGATGAGCACGAAGATGAAGACGATGCGCGCGTTGAAGATGCGCAGCCGGAGAGCGATGGCGTGTGGCTGGTGCCGGGCGGCTTTCCTGTGGACCGGCTGGAAGAGCTTGCCGGGCCGGACTGGCTGCCTGAGGACAACTACGAGGCGCAGACGGTTGGCGGGCTGGTGAGCGAGGCTGAGGGGCGGATTCCTCATGCCGGCGAGGTGGTCGAGGTGGGTTCGCTGCGGATTGAAGTGGTGGCTTCTTCAGACCGGCGTGTGGAGCAGGTGCGAGTGAGTGTGATGCGGCCTGAGGCGGAGGATGCGAGCCTCGAAGCGGCCTCGGAGGATGGTGAGTCCGGTGGCAGGGAAATGGAAGTGGAGTAAGACAGGGATCAGGAAAGCGGAGTTGAGATTTGCGAAGTGGATTTGTTTCGATTTTGGGCCGGCCGAATGCTGGTAAGAGCACGCTGCTGAATGCCCTCGTGGGCGAGAAGGTGGCCATTGTCACCAGCAAGCCGCAGACGACGCGCAACCGCATCACAGGCGTGCTGGAAGTTCCTGCGGGAAAGAATAAGAAGCCGGCGGCGCAGATTGTTTTTGTGGATACTCCTGGGGTGCATAAGCCGGGGACGCAGCTGGACCGGCGGATGATGCAGGAAGTCTATGATGCGCTGGAGACTCGGGATGTTGTGATCCTGCTGGTGGACGCGAGCCGCGAGATACAGCTGGACGCGAGTTCCCAGGTCTCAGAAGCGAGACCTGGGGCACCCACAGGGGCTAAAGCCCCGGCCGAGTTAAGTGACGGTGATGCCGGGGATGAATCCCCGGCCCACCTAGAAGCGCCGCGAGATGTCGCGGAGCCAGATGCCGGGACGGAAGTCCCGGCCCATTCGGCAAAATCGGAGCGGCGGGACCGGAGCTGGAAGAGTGAGGATGAGTTTGTGCTTGGGCTGGTGCGCAAGCTGGATTGTCCGGTGTTTCTGGTGATCAACAAGATCGATCTGGTGCGGCGCGAAGAGCTGCTGCCGCTGATTGAGTCGTTGATGAAGGAGTTCAAGTTTGCCGAGGTCATTCCTGTCAGCGCGCGCAAGCGGGATGGTCTCGAGACTTTGATCGAGAAGCTGGTGGAGTATCTGCCGCAGGGCGAGCGGTATTTTCCGCCGGAGCAGTTTACGGATCAGCCGGAGCGGTTTCTGGTAGCGGAGCTGATTCGCGAGCGGATCTTGATGGAGACGGGCGAAGAGGTTCCGTATGCCGCGGCGGTGGTGATTGAGAAGTTTGAAGAGCCGCCGGTGCAGGTGGGCAAGCCGAAGAAGCCGCGCCCGCTGAAGGGAGGGGGATTTGCCGAGCCGAAGCTGCCGGTGACGAATATCTCGGCGGTGATTTACTGCGAGCGCGAGGGGCAGAAGGCGATCCTGATCGGCAAGCAGGGCGTGAAGCTGAAGGCGATTGGGACAGGCGCACGCAAGGAGATCGAGTCGCTGCTGGGGACGCGGGTTTTTCTCGAACTGCATGTGATCGTGGAGCCGGGTTGGCGGGAGTCGCGCGGGTTTATCGACACGCTGGACTGGCGAAAGCAGCTTGAGGATTTGGCGGCGAAGCAGGCGGCGGAGACTGAGGACGGCGAATGAGCTGTACAAGCCCATGTCTCAGAAGCGAGACATGGGTGCCCGGCCGGCTCAAAGAGTAGGACGGAGCGAGACCAGCGCCAACCCGTTGGTGAAATCTCTGAAAACTAATTGTCAGAATTCGAAGGATCGTGGTGTTGCTTGTGGCCTTGGATCCGATCGGATTGAGCGATGCGCACGGCTTCAGCGTCTGCAAGGTCGATTAGTCTTCCGGCAGCGAGTTTCGATTGGATCAGGTCTGGGGCTGACATAAACAGCGCCTTAAGGCCGTTCTTTTCGTCAATCAGGACCTCGACCCGGTTCTGCCACGCCTGATCGAAGTCAATGCCATCGATCTTTGAAAAAATCTCGATCATGAGCGGCGCCACGCCCATACGAAAGAAAGAACCAGGCTCGATCAAGTCCTCCGGATTCATACCCTGAACCGGTGCGCCGAATTGTGTGAGCGCTGCGAAGACAGCCTGCCCGTTCTCTGGATCCTGTTCAATAAAGAGGTCGAGATCCTTGGTGGCGCGGGGCTGCGCGTGCAGCGCCACTGCATAGCCGCCAACAATCAGATATTTAACGTTGTGGGCGCTGAAGCTGGACAAGAGTTCGTTGAAGTCTTTGTTGAACATGGCCCGCATCCTTCCATCCATACAGTGCGAGAGACAATTCGGAGGCGGCTTCGAGTCTTTTCTGTGCGGTCATGGCTTGCCATTCGCGGTATTCCTCGGCTTTGATCTCGGCAAAATTGTTGAATTTGCGAATCGTCTTGTCCATAGTTCCATTATCAAATCCGACTTCAAAAGTATCAAGCTAGGGGTGCGCGATCACTAAGCCTCTACGCGGCCGCGGCCGGTGCTTTTTACCTGATACATGCGCTTGTCGGCGGCTCCGAGGATGGCGTGCACGGTGCGGCCGTCGCCGGGGTAGGTGGCTATGCCGGCGCTGGCTTCGATGCTGAGTTTCAGGCCATTTTCCAGCGTGAATGTACTCGAAGCGAGGTTGGCGTGGATGGCGCGGGCCATGCGCAGGGCTTCTTCGCGGCTGGTTGCCGGCATCAGGATGACGAATTCATCGCCGCCGTAGCGGAAGCAGAAGTCTGTGCCGCGGCACAGCTCCAGGATGCGCCGGCCGACCTGGCCGAGGAGTTCGCTGCCGGTCAGGTGGCCATGCTTGTCATTGACGGTCTTGAAGCGGTCGAGGTCGAGAAAAAGCAGGCTGAGGGGGCGAGCGTCGCGGCGGGCGCTTTCGAGTTCCCGGTCAAGTACGGCGTAGAGATGGCGGGCGTTGTGGAGACCGGTGACGTCGTCGGTGATGGTGAGCTGCTGGATACGGTCAACGTCCTGGGCGTTTTCAATGGCAATGGCGGCGTAGTCGATGAGGATGTGCAGGAAGGCGATGGTGTAATCGGACTGCTCGTCGAGGTTGGGATTGAAGATTTCCAGGACGCCGTGGGTGCCTTTGCGTCCGCGAATGGGAAGGCCGATGGCCGAGCGGACGGTGAAACGCTGCCCATGGGCCGCCATCGAGATGCGTGGATCGGCAGCGGCTTCGGGAATGATGAGGGTTTCGCCATGTTGGGCAACCCAGCCGGCGAGGCCTTCGCCGATTTTGACGCGCATGTCGGCAAAGCGCTCGTCTTCGCCGCCGTCGACCGAAGCGTAGTAGAGGTTCTGGTGCTGGGGATCGACCATGAGCAGAGCCCAGAGCTCGGCGTCGATGAAGCGGTCCATGTATTCGAGGATGGTGCGGAGGATGGAGGCGAGATCGAGGCTGGAGGTGAGCGAACGCGCGAGTTCGTGGAAGACCTTCAGGTCATCCAATGGGCCTCGCGGGGCATTCCGGCTTGCAATGCTCTTGGGCATCGTCGAATACGTTGGAAGCTAAGAAGCCAGCGTAACGGGGGCTATAGGTAGTGCCGATGGGAAAATGATTGGTTACGCCATCATACCTATTGGAGGGGAATAAGAGAAATTAGGGCCTGTTAGTACTCCTGAGGTGGATGGCGTTGCGAGCGAAAATCCGGCCAGACGAGGCGGAATCCGCAGGGTTTGGTAGTTCCAAGCGCAAGGATGACAACGAAGTATGGCCGGATTTGCGCCGCAACCCGAAGGGACGGGGCCAATTTTCCCCATTTCGTTGTTGCTCGTCGCTCCAGTAATCCATTACAGCGCGCTCCTTGCTCCTAGAACTGTGAAAAATTGGCTCCCGTCGCCACCACCTCAGGAGTACTAACAGGCCCTAAATTCAGCCGCCGATGTGCACCATGGAGCGGGAGGGCTTGAGAAATCCGGGCTCGCCGATGTGATGCCGAGCCTCCTTCTGCTCCACGGTACGCACGATGAACTCCTGCAGATTGCGGTCGGAGGCGCCATTTTTCATCTCTCGATAGAGGTCGTGCTCGAGGTTGGAGAAGAGGCAGGTGCGGATTTTGCCGTCGGAGGTGAGGCGAATGCGGCTGCAAGCTCCGCAAAATGCCTGGGTGACGGGGGCGATGATGCCGATTTCGCCGCGGCCGCCGGTTTCGCTGTCGTTGGCGAAGCCATAGCGGCGGGCGGTTTCGCTGGGGGAGTTGGGCGCGAGCGGACGCAGCGGGAAGACGGCGTTGAGGCGGGCGACGATTTCGCGCAGGGGGACTACCATTTCCGGGGTCCAGAGGCGGTCCTCTTCGAGGGGCATGAACTCGATGAAGCGGACGATAACATCTTCACTGCGAGCAAAGTGGGCGAAGGCTTCTACTTGTTCGTCGTTGAAGCCGCGCAGGAGAACGCAGTTGACCTTGACGCGTCCGAAGCCGGCGATCTTAGCCGCGCGGATGCCGCGGACGACGGCGGGAAAACTGCCGGGGATGCGGGTGATGCGCTCGAATGTAGGTTGATCGACGGCGTCCATGCTGACGGTGATGCGGCTGAGGCCTGCGTCCTTGAGCGGCTGGGCGAGCGATTCGAGAAGATGTCCGTTGGTGGTGATGGCGAGGTCGAGGCGGTTGCCGGATGGCGTGCGCCAGGTGGCGAGCTCGCGAACCATCTCGACCAGATCGCGGCGCAGGAGCGGTTCGCCGCCGGTGAGGCGGACTTTTTCAATGCCCAGATCGACGAAGTTGCGAATGAGACGGAGGTATTCGGCGGTGTTGAGCTCGGCGTACTGCGCGCCGACCTGGCCGGTGCGGCAGTAGACGCACTTGTAGTTGCAGCGGTCGATGATGGAAACGCGGAGGTCGGTGATGAGGCGTCCGTGGCTGTCGCGTAGGCGAGAAGCCAGCTGCGTTTGGCTCGCGGCGATCTCGGGGACGGTGGCCATCCCCTTCAGGCTATCGCATGGGCGAGAGCTCGCGCCAGCTGTGGGCGTTCCTGGGCCAGGGGAGTCTTAGTCGAGAGGCACGATGCCGCGGCGCATGATGGTGCCGGTGACGCCGCACACCAAGACGATGCACACAGCGAGGGCGAAGTAATAGGCCATGGGGTGCGCCCAGCCGGGTGAGTAGGTCAGGTCCTGGCCGATCCAGAGCGAAAGCACGACGCATACGACCGAGAACTGGCCGGCGATGACCTGCAGGGTGAGGCCCCACTCGCGGCGCTTGTCCAAGGTCTCGACCTGGTCGGGTGTCAGATTGCGTTCTTCCAAGGGCAGCGACATGTTGGCCATGAGGACTCTCCGGATTTAGTTTTTAGGACTGCGTGTCTCTTCTTTGCGATTGTAAATCTGTTGCCGGGCTGAGACGCAAGCCTTACATGTGTCAGATGTTCGCGATGCAGGAAATGGGCTGGAATTCGATACGATTTTCGATTTGGGATCAGGATGCCGATCCCAAATCGAACCTGAATAGTCAAGCCTGAAAAGCATTTAGATGAATGCAAGCGTCTGCAGCTGGGTGATTTCAAAACGCTTGCGGCAGCGGATGTTGGTGCAGCCTACGAGATCGTCGCGGCGCACCATGTAGGGCTGGGCCTTGGCGAAGCGGGCGCGATCACGCTCGTCGGCGTTGCGCGGCAGTTGGGCGCGCTTGCGGCGAACGACCCAGTTGATCTGATATTCACCCGGCTGGCCACAGTGGGGACAGACGAGTGTATGAGTTTTCTGTTCGTTGGTTTCGGTAAAGAAATCGCGTTCTTCCATCATGATGGTCAGCTCCCAGGGTCAACAGAATCAGGAGAGGCCTGAGTGCGACCGGGTCCACGGGAAAAATCCTGACTCTGCTGTTTCTTCCCGCTCCAAAGTATTCCATACTCGGGAGTGCCATGACGAAACGAAAAGTAGAGAAGTTCTCGGTAACCAAAGCTGTTAAGTCGAATGCTCGCGACCAGGTTGGGCAGCCCAAGGCAAGCCGGGTGATCGAAGAGAAGCCCAAGGCCGAGGGACGCGAGAGCAAGCACAAGCAGAGTCTTGAAGACCTGATAGAATCCGGCGAGGAAGCGGAGGAGTAACCATGGGTAAAGCTGTTGGCATAGGCGGAGTTTTCTTGAAGGCGAAAGATCCCAAGGGATTGCACAAGTGGTACGTCGAGCACCTGGGCATTCCGTTGACCTACGGCTTTACCGCATTCGAAGGGCCGGAGGCGCAGGGCACAACGGCTTTTTCATTCTTCGCGGAGGGTTCGAGCCACTCTGGCGATGGGTCGCAGCAGCCGGTGGTGAATTTTCGCGTGGATAGTTTGGATGAAATTCTGGCCAGTCTGACCGCTGCGGGAGTACGGGTCGATCCGGAGGGGGATGACGCCTCTTATGGCCGTTTTGCGTGGTTCTGGGATCCGGAGGGGAATCGCGTCGAGCTCTGGGAACCCACTCCTGAGTAGGGCAGGACGGCTTCTGCACGAATTCTTTTGGTGCAAGGCCTTTCAGAAAGACAAGGCCTTGCAGAAAATTGGGCGCGCTGGGCTTAGAACTCATAGTCGGGTGGCTTGATGCCCTTGAGTCGCAGGTAGACCTCGGCCTGGCCGCGATGGTGGGCGGTATGGGTGAAGTAGGACCAGAGCCACTCTTCGCCGGTCAGTTTGCGGCTGGGCGTGCCGACTACTGTGTTCATGCGGCTCTCGGGCATTTCGGCGAGGGCCTTATTGCAAAAGGCGAAGGTGTCGGTGAGGAAGGCAACCGCGGTGGCCTTGTCGACATCGATCTTCCCCGGGTCTTTGCTCCAGGCTTCGATCTTGGCCGGAAGTGCTGGCGGAGTGAGGCCGCTGGCGACGCCGCATGCGCCCCGGTCGGCTGCAGCAATGTGAGCCATCACTTCGCCAAAACTCATCTCTGCTGGATTGGGGCGAAAAGTGTAGCCGTCGTCAGGCATGGCGTTGGCTACGGCGATAGTGAATTCGCCGGAGGTCTTCCAATGCTTCGCCAGAACATCTTTTTGGTTGCTCTGGGCAACCGCTGGAATTGCAACGGCGAGTAGCGAGAGAAGTAGATATTTCTTCATTCCGGCTCCTGTATTTTTTGAGGCGTCAATTGGTTTTGGTGGATTGGGGGCTCAGGCCTTCGAGCCAGTCGGCGAGTTCAGTGTGATTGCGTTCGCGAGCGAAACCTGCGGCGGTCTGGCCGAAGTCATTCTGAATGCTCGGGTCAGCGCCGTGGGCGATGAGCAGTTCGGCCAGGTCGCGGCGGTTGGCGGCGGCGGCCGAAAAGATGGCCGTATAGCCGCCGGTCTGGCGGGCGTTGGGGTCGGCTTCCGCTGAAAGGAGAAGCTGGATGCTTTCGGGATTGCGGCCCAGCGCGAGAGCTGCGTGGAGAGGCTGGTTAGTCTGGGGATTCTTCGAGACCGCGCCGACAGGAGCGCCGCTTTCGAGAAGAAGCTTGACGGATTCCGGCGTGCCGAAGGCTGCGGCTAGGTGGAGCGGAGTCCAGCCGTCGCCGGCGAAGCTTTGAGCGGCCTGGGGCGTGGCGCTCAGGATTTTCCTGAGCGATTCCGCATCGCCTGATGCTGCGGCCTCGAAGATGTCGGGCTCGACTTCGGTTCGCAGGCGGGCGGAGATAAGGAAATCCCGCACCATCGCCTGGCCGGTGTAGATGGACCACATGAGGGCCGAGATGCCCTGGGCATCGCGCCAGACGAGGAGCGTGGGGTCTTCGCCGACGGCATCGGCGATCTCGGCGGTGGCTCCTCGTTGGATGAGTTTGAGGAATTGCTGGCTCATGGTGTTTGGTGAATCGCCGGGTTAGGGCTCTCTCACACTATACGGCCCGGGCTTGATGGGGTCCGCTGTTTTGGCGTCGGCTGAGGCGGCTACCGAGGTTCGTTTGGAGTAGATGCGGAAGAGCACGGCGAGGTCGAGGGTTTCGGCGACGGGCTGGCCGGCCTTGGTGGCGGGCTGGAAAGTAGCTTTGCGAATGGCGGCGACGGCGTTTTCATCGAGGCCAAAGCCGATGGGGCGTACGACGGCGATTTCGCCTGGTTTGCCGTCGGCTCCGATGACAGCGCGATAGAGGGCGCGGCCGGCGATGCCGCTGGCCTGGGCGTACTCGTTAGAGTCGGGCGCGATGGAGCTGAGCACCTTGGCCTGCTGGTCGACGGCGCTGGAGCGGAGAACTGCTGGATCGCGCGGGCGGTAATCGACGCCTGCAGTCTGAGCCTGGTAGTAGAGCTGCCAGAACTCCGGCATCTGCGCTTTGATCTTTTCGTCGAGGCCGGGGGCGAAGATGTGGGCGAGGGCATCGCGGAGCATCTGCGCGGCGTGGGCTGGCGAGGTGGTATGGGTGACGCTGGCTTCGTCTGCTGGTTTGTCTTCCTTATCTTCGGCTTTGTCTTCGGCGGGTTGGGGCTGGGCTGCGTCGGTGGCCGTTTCGACGGCGGGAGTGGATTGGGGCGCGGGTGATGCCGCGGCTGTAGCTGGAGCGGGAGCGGCCGGTGTGGGAGCGGTCGCGGGAGTGGTTGCGACTACGTCGGTTTCAGAGGAGGCGACGGGCTCTTTTGCCAGCTCCTGGGGAGATTCGCCTTTGGCCTGCAATTTTTTCGATTTGCCGGACTCTTTGGCCTTCTTGTCTTCTTTGGGCTTTTTTTCTTTTACGATCTGCTCGCGGTCGATGGAGATCTTAAGCACCTTCTTTTTGGGTGTGATCTTGACGCGGTCGACAGCTGCCGAGGGGTCTTCGTAGGGCAGCGCGCCGAGGAAGTGCAGACCATAGCGCGCTCCCTGCAGCTCGACTTTGTGCTTGGTGAGACGGACTTTTTCGATCTCCACGGCGCTGAGGGTGTAGGGGCCGGCGGTGGGATGGCCGGCGGGGAGGCCGTGCTCGGTGAAGCTGATTGAGTCGCCAAGGTAGCCGCCGCGCAGGAAGAGCTGCTTGCCGACGAGCAGCTGCTTGAGCTCGTCTTCGGTGATTTCGCCGGATTGGCCTTTGGAGGGGGACTCGGCTGGAGCCGGGCTGGCCGCGCTGGCTGGAGGCGCTGCGACGGGCGCTGCCGATGGAACGGGAGTGGTTTCCTGCGCTGGCGGGGCTGGCGCTGGTTGCTGAACCGTCTGGGCAGTGGGCTGTTCCTGTACCGGAGCTGCTGGCGCGGGAGCTGCCTGCGCATGGCTGCGGGAAGGGCTGATGAGGAGCAATCCGATCAGAATGGTGACGGTTGGAAAGAGCTGGTGGAGACGAGGATGTCTTGCTTTGAAGACAGTCTCGGAAGGCAACAGGAGGGGGATTTTGGCAAGAAATTTCATAGGGGACCTGCCGGAAACTTTAGCAGGATTCGGCAAAAATCCCGAGAAACTTTCTTGAACTTTTGGTTCATCGCTCTAATACTTTGTAGCTAAAGCCACTATGATTTACCGCTGCCCCGGCCTAGCTGCCACAGGATACGGCGGAAAAGTCCCATCATGCGGCGCAGGTCGGGCTCGTTGGGCATGAGGCGGCGGAGCAGCACGCGGAGCGCTTCGCCGTTGGCCGAGCGCATGCCGCGGGTGGAGTAATTGGCGGCTTCCATGGTCTCTTCGACGAGGGCTGCGAGGCGGTCGAGCTGGCCGGAGTCGGCGTTTTGCCGGTTCTTGGTTGGGGTCTCTGAACTCTGAAGTTCGCTGGCGTGGCTTTGGCTGGTCGCCCCTGGGGTCCGAGAGATTTCGTAGAGGCAGACGGCGACGGCCTGGCCGAGGTTCATGGAGGGCTGGTCATCATGGGTTTCGATGACGATGAGCGCCTGGCACCAGGAGAGGTCGTCGCTGGTGAGGCCGTGTTTTTCCGAGCCGAAGACGAGGGCGACGTGGTCGGATTTTTGTTCTGCTCCGGTCGGAATGACGGAGCTGCGGATTTGTGCCGCGGCTTCGGGCAATCCAAGGATGGTCTGGACGGGGCGGCGGCGGTCGAGCGAACCTGTGCCGAGGACCAGCGTGCAGTGGGCGACGGCTTCGGCGAGGGTCTCGTAAACCTTGGCGTCGCGCAGCAGGTCGGGAGCGCCGACGGCCGACTTGGCTTCCATCCAGTTCTGAGCAAAGGGCGCGACGATGCTGAGGCGCTGGAAGCCGAAGTTGGCCATGGCGCGTGCCGCCGCGCCGATGTTGAGCGGGTTGCGCGGCGATACGAGGACGACATCGACGCGCTCGCATTGTTCTGGTGTGAGCAAGGGTCGATTTTAATTGGTTCCGGGCCGGCAGGTCTTAGGCTTTGTGGGCTGCTCGCTGTTTAGCGAACTCTGTTTCGAAGGCTTGCTGGCGGTCGGCGACATAGGCTTTGTAGCCCTGTGGATCGACGAAAGCGTCCGTTTGCCCGGCTTGCTGCTTTTCCCGCTTGGCGAGCAGGTCGAAGTAACCGCCGTGCGCGCCGAGAAAGATGTCGCAGGGAAGCGACTGCAGGGTGCGGAAGCCGGCAGCGTAGTCGGCGGCCATTTGCGGGTATTTGGGATCGTTGACGAGGTTTTGGCCGGGGTTGATGTTGGGGCTACCGACGATGACGGTGTTGTAGCTCTTGCCGCCGTCTTTCAGGATTGTGGTCCAGGTGGTGCAGCCTTTGGTGTGGCCGGGGGTTTTATGGGCAGTGAGGGTGGTTTCGCCGAGTGTGACGGTGTCGCCGTCGTGGAGGATGCGGCTGACTTTCGCGGGCGGGTAGAGGAAGTCCGGGCGGTTGCCAAAGAGGAAATCAGTCTTGCCGCCTGACTCGACGACGGCGACATCGGCATCCATGACCGTGTACTTGGCGTTGGTTTTGCTGAGGATTCCGGCGCTGCCAGCGCAGTGGTCGTAGTGGGCGTGGCTGATGAGCAGAATTTTGATTTCGTGTGTCTTGAAGCCGAGCTTTTCGACGCTGGCCAGGATCTGGACTGGGGAAGTGAGGAGGTTGCTGTCGATGAGGATGTGTCCGGCGGGCGAGGTGAGGAGGAAGCTGGCGAGGTCGCGGCTGCCAACATAGTAGAGGTTGCCGGCGATGCGGAAGGGCGGCAGCTGGGTCGTCCAATCGGGGTCTATCTCGGCGCATAGCGGGGTAGGTAGCAGGGATTGGACGGCGGTTGCTCCGAGAAGGGTCAGAAGGGTGCGGCGGTCGAGAGTAAAGCGGCTGGAAGGGGGAAGATGACGCGGCATGAAGAACTCCTGTAAGAAAATCCAGGCCCAAGTATAGGTAGTGCAGAGGTTGCGTTTTTCCTCGGTGTGACGACGGTTTGAGAGAATGATCCTTTCGCGTTACTTGGGTAGCATGATTGAGGGCTGGCGATGGCTTCAGTTGTTTGGACGGATGAGCTTCGGGAGCAGGCGGAGGCGCTTTGCCGCGCTGCGCATGAGTGTGCGCGGCGGGGATGGGTTCCGGCGACGGCGGGGAACTTCAGCTTTCGCGATGCAGCTTCAGCGCGGATCTTTATCACTGCAAGCGGCCTCGACAAGGGCGCGATCACGCTCGACGACCTGCTGGAGATCGATCTCAATTGTGAGGTGGTTGCCGGCGCGGGCAAGCCTTCGGCAGAGACTTCGCTGCATGGGGTAATTTATCGGGACCGGCCGGGGACGGGTGCGATCTTTCATGTGCACACGATCTGGAACACGCTGCTTTCGGATCGCTTCGCGAGCGCGGGCGCTGTGCCAATCGAGGACTATGAGCTGCTGAAGGCGTTGAGCGGAGTTGCGACACACAGCCATCGGGAGCTGGTGCCGATTCTGGAGAATTCGCAGGAGTATGTCGGGCTGGCGCTGGAGTTTGAGGCTGCGCTGCGCAATTACTCAGGGGCGCATGGGGTTTTGCTGCGGCGGCATGGACTCTATACTTGGGGGGAATCGATTGCCGGGGCGCGGCGGCATCTTGAGGCGCTGGAATTCCTGTTCGAGGTTGAATCGCGCAGGCTGGGTTACGCATCCTGAGAATCGTATCCCACCCTTGTCACATGAGGCGTGACAAGGATGGGGCACCCGCTTCAGTTGAAGGAGTTTGCCGATGGCTATGGTTCGTATTCCTGCGGAAGAGAAGACGCTGCACGATGAGGAGTCGATTCGTGCTGAGCTTGCGCCGCTGGGTGTGGAATACGAGCGCTGGGATCTCTCTCGCGTGGCTGATGATGCTTCGGCGGATGCGGTGCTCGAAGCTTATGCTGCCGAGATCGATGAGATGAAGCGGCTGGGCGGCTACACGACGGCCGACGTGATCGATGTGAACCCTGAGACGCCGGGGCTGGATACGATGCTGGCGCGGTTCGACAAGGAGCACACGCATTCGGAGGATGAAGTGCGGTTCATCCTTGCCGGGCGAGGGATTTTCTTTCTGCATGATCATGAGAAGGTGATCTCGGTTGAGGTTGGGCCGGGCGATATGCTGAGTGTGCCGCGTGGGACGACGCACTGGTTCACGCTATGCGAAGACAGACGGATTCGGGCGATCCGGTGGTTTCAGGATACGACTGGGTGGACTCCGCATTACACAGGCTCGGGCGTCGACGCGGAGTATCAGCCGCTGTGTTTTGGACCGGCGTATCTGGGGCCGCGCGTAGCGACCAGTATCAGCGCATGAGCTCGTCTTCTGCCGTGCAGCCAAAGCTCTATTTACTCGATGTCGAAGGGACGACCTCGCCGATTTCGCTGGTGTACGAGCAGCTTTTTCCGTATGCGCGTAAGCATCTGGAATCGTATCTGCGGGCGCATGTGCGCGAGCCGGAGATCGATGCTGGGATGGAAGCCGACCTGGCACTGCTGGCCGAGGAAAATGCGCGTGAGGCGCGCGTTATTGATACACCGCGCTTTGCTGTGCCTGCAGATGGCGAGAGCTGGGAAGCGCATGTTCCGCAGGCGGCTGAGTACTTGCTTTGGCTGATGGATCAGGATCGAAAATCGACGGCGCTAAAGGCGCTGCAAGGCCGCATTTGGAAGGCTGGTTTTGAGGCTGGCGAGCTGGTGGGAACGCTCTTCGAGGATGTGCCTGCGGCAATCGTGCGATGGAGCAGGGCGGCCAAGGTTGCGATCTACTCTTCGGGCTCGGTGGAGGCGCAGCAGCTGTTGTTTCGGCATTCGAGTGCGGGTGATCTGACGCTATTCCTCAGCGCTTACTTCGACACGCGCGTGGGCGCGAAGACAATGCCCGAAAGCTATCGCGCGATTGCTGCGGCGATGGGCGTCGAGCTAGGGGAAGTGCTGTTTATTTCTGATGTGACCCGCGAGCTTGATCCGGCGCGCGAAGCTGGGTGTATGACGCGGCTCTCCATGCGGGAGGGGAATGCGCCGATATTGGACTACTGCAAGCATGAGGTGATTGGATCGTTCGCAGAGATGGCTTAAGAGGGATTGTCTCTCCGATCTGATCTAATCTTCACGGGCTGCAAGAACCGCGGAACGCAAGAGAAGGCCTTGAGCTCGGTGTGACTCGGTACTTCTTGGATTTGCTGGATGAACAAGGCAGACAACTTGGACGTTCAGGTCCGGAAGGAGTTGCAGCCTGTGTCCGCCGAGAGGCTGTTTCGATTGTGTTTCAGCAATGTTGCTTCCGCAATGAGCGCGATATGCGAGAAACGCTTCTCCGAATGCCGATGGTACTTTTCCTCCCAGAAGCGCGATGACTTTCGGCCGGGCTATCTCCACTTGAGTCTTGAGCGCTTTCACGCAAGCGTCGTGATATTGATCTGTACATTTAAAAGTTCCGGTATTTGTGGTTTTTCTTTTTTCTCCGGTCTTTGGTTCCGGATGCACGATCGCACCTAGATAGAAATTCGTGAAAAAGCAATCTTTCTCATCAAGGACTGCTGCGGGCAGAAATGATTCTTTAAGGTTTATCCAGGTTTTCATTCTTAGATAATCTTCGGCTCCTCTGGCAACGGAATTGCGAAAGCCAATATCAGTATCGAAGTTATGCCCAATGAGCATAACCGGAGATTTCGGAAATGATCGATCCTTGTAACCGCGCCCGCCTGGGAAAAAGTTTGGGTAATTGGAAATCTCGCAATTTAGACGAAGGACTCCGGTACTCTCCGGTAAAAGGCGAAGCATTTCGCGTAGATTGTCCATCTGCCATGAAGGGAGGTAATGCGATTCACTCATATTTAAGCCCTCCTAAACGATTTCTCATTGTTCTGAGTCTCTCACTCGTGTTCGTTCGTAAGTCAAGCTCTACCAGTTGTCGTCGTACGGTTCTCTTCTGGTATTTGCAACGGCAGTCGGTTAGGCTCGGAGAGTGATCTTCGATAATCCAGCCGCGGGGATGTTGCATGAGCTGCAGACGACGCCCTATGTGCGCTTTTCTGTGCTGGCTGTGAGCTCGATCTTCTTTCTCGTCGATCCGTTTGCGGCGATTCCTACGTTCCTGGCGATCACTGAGACCTGTGATGCGAAGCGGCGAAGGGGCACGGCGCGCAAGGGTGCGCTGACCTGCTTCATCGTGTTGACTTCGTTTGCGCTGGCGGGCCGCGTGATCTTTCGCATGTTTGGGATTACGCTGCCGGCCTTTGAGGTTGCTGGCGGGCTGATCCTGCTGCTGATCGGCCTGGACATGCTGGAGGCGAGACGTTCTCCAACCCAGGAGACGAGCGGAGACGCCGAGGAAGCCGCGGCCAAGGAATGTGCCGGCGACGAAGCTGGCATTGTTCCGCTGGGAATTCCCATGCTGGCTGGGCCGGGGGCGATTTCTTCGGTGATGGTGCTGGTGGGGCAGGTGACGACGATCTGGCAGATGGCGTCGATCATTGGCTGCATCGCGTTTACCGCGCTGGTGAGCTATTGGGTGCTCTCCGGGGCGAGCCGGGTGCGGAGCTTTCTGGGAGAAACCGGCATTCGCATCCTGGTGCGCATTATGGGCCTGCTGCTGGTGGCGCTGGCGATGCAGTTCTTCGTCAATGGGCTGACCGATCTGGGCGTGATCCAGCGGCAGATGCCTTAGAGACATGGAACAGGGACTAAGGATGCAACATCAGGATTTTTACTTCGCCGCATAAACAAAGGCTCTGAGTCGCATTTCCACATTGAAGGTGAATTTTCAATGCGAATTGGGTTGCATTCCATCGCGACCCTTGCTATTCTCGGAAAGTTGCAAACGGGAGCCGAGCGGTTAAGCGGCTACTGAAAGCAGCCGAAACAATTTAGATGCAACGATCGCAAGCGGTCACGGAAGAATGTGACAGGCTTGCAAATGAGAGCAAGGTTTGATACTCTCAGAAAGTTGCTTAAGAGCAGTGGTGCTTCTGAATAAAGGCTGAATGGCCTGCCCGTAAGGGTTCCATAATAGGATAAGCAGGAAGCCGGTTCGTTGGGACAGGTGAGGCAAGTGCCCCTGATCCCCTGTAGGGAATCCCGCAGAGAACATTCCATTGCAAGACCCGAGTAGTCCATATGTTTATGGGCCTCGAGAGCCAAAATTGGCTCGGCCTCTTTTCGACTTTGGTCGATTTGACGCTGGTTGATCTTTCTAATTTTTGCGCAGTAGCGATTTCCGGAATTCCGATTCGTCGGTCACCTGATGTCTTCGCTCTTCGAGTTGCAACCGCTATCTATGATGATGAGCGGCTCGATATAAGGGTGAAAACAAAAGGGTTGACAGAAAGACTGAATCAAAGGTATTCTGGCAAAGGCGCTCACGACGGTCTGAAGCGAAAGCGAAAGCAAACGCGGTAAGAAGTCGGCGCACAAGTTCGAGGACACTTGGAGCTAGTCTCCAAGCCTCGATCCAAACGGCACCGCTTAGGCGGAGGGTCGTAAGGATCTTTGACAACAGGTTGAACGTGCCAGTCGTGATGAAGACAATCAGCTTTGGCTTGAGTCTTCTCACAACATAAGTCATCACGGACTTGATCCGTGGTGCAGCCAGATCCAGGTCGACCTCCGTCGCCTAGGACTGGTGATCAGTTTCAAACGAGAGTTTGATCCTGGCTCAGAATCAACGCTGGCGGCGTGCCTAACACATGCAAGTCGAACGAGAAAGGGTAGCAATACCTGAGTAAAGTGGCGCACGGGTGAGTAACACGTGACTAACCTACCCTGGAGTG
>DATAZR010000033.1:0-8282 GCA_036271955.1 Acidobacteriaceae bacterium | reverse complement strand
GCGCCCTTCTCCACATAGAAATGATTCAGTGTTGTGCCATGCGTAATTTGCCAATTGACAGTCAGGCTCTCCATGAGCGGAAGCCACATCTCCTCGCCACTAAGGTTCTCGATAACGATGCGATGCTCAACCGGTCCGAAGCTGGCGCGAGCCTCCCATATCCAGTGCAGACGCAGATGCGGCTCCGCACTCTCGTAGACGAATTCAACCGAGCGATCCTGAACTTTTGTCAGCTCCGGCTTGAGAAACCAATGAAGGTCAATCGCTTTGCCTCTCAAATCGATGCTTCGCGGCAATGTCTCCTCGACCGCATTGTGCCAGACATCTCCATGTGCCGCAGACAAAGTGATCAGCATCGGCGCATGTTCGCCAGCTCTTAGCTCCAGCCGTACATCTCCAGTGCGAATCGTGGCCGTTGCGCTCACTGCAGCAGCCACGCCAATGCAAGGAAGAGCAAGGCTCATTGCGAAGAGAGAGTAAGTAATGCTTGCAGACAGTCGGTGTGTCAATCTCATATCGTCCCTAATCGCTCCAACTCAGCCTCAACAGCATACGCACCCACGGCTGCCTCCGGCTGCCTGCTACAATCCCACCAAGCACTGCGCCACTTCACTCACTATGAAAAAATCTAATCTCGCCGCCATACTCGTGCTCTCGACCACTATGACTATTGCTGAAACGCCCGCCAAACACACAGCTAAGGCTGCCAAGCTCACCCCGGAAGAGGTGCATCGCGGCGCGCTTGTCGTCGACACTCATGAAGACACGCCGCAGCGCTTTGTCGATGACGGCTTCGATCTCTCCGATCCGCTCAATGGCGGCCAGCTTAATCTTGACGCCATTCACAAGGGCAACCTTGGCGCATCCTTCATGTCGATCTGGGTTGAGCCCGACCTCTTCAAAGGCCACTACGCTCGCCGTACGCTGGAGCTCATCGACGCCTCTCGTCAGCAGGCGGCGAAACATCCCGATCAGATCAAGTTCGCTACCTCCGCTGCCGACATCGAAGCCGCTCACCGCGAGCATAAGTACGCCATGCTCATGGGCATCGAAGGCGGCCACTCCATTGAAGATTCGCTCGGCCTGCTGCGCATGTACTACGACCTCGGCGTGCGTTACATGACTCTGACATGGTCCAACTCCAACGGCTGGGCCGACTCGTCGGGCGACGATACGGATATCAGCGTTCCGCACACCCAGACCGGCCTTTCCGAATTCGGCAAAGATGTGGTCTACGAGATGAATCGCCTGGGCATGATGGTCGACATCTCCCACGTCAGCGACAAGACTTTTTATCGCACCCTCATCATCACCCGCGCGCCGGTGATCGCCTCGCACTCGGCCGCCAGAGCGCTTTGCGATGCCCCGCGCAACATGACCGACGACATGCTCCGCCAGGTCACCATTAACGGCGGCGTAGTCATGGTCAACTTCTATTCAGGATTCATCTCCCAGGCCTATCGCGATGCGCAGCGTGCCCAGAAGTCTGCGGTCGATAAAGCCACTGCCGATCTCAAAGCAAAGTTCAAAGCGGAAGGCAAGGAGATCACCTACTCCGACCTCGAAAAGCTGCAGCGCCAGATGGCCGACAGCATCCCGCGCCCGCCGCTAAGCGCATTGATCGACCAGATAGACCACATCGCCAAAGTCGCCGGCATCGATCATGTCGGCCTCGGCTCCGATTTCGATGGTGTAAGCGGCCAGCTTCCCGAGGGCATCGACTCCGCCGCCGACCTGCCTAAGATCACCGCAGAGCTGATGAAGCGTGGCTACACCGCTGACGACTGCCGCAAAATCCTCGGCGGCAACTTTATGCGAGTCTTCAAACAAGTGGAAGCGATCTCCAAGCAGCTACAGGCTGAGAGCCGCCCGAAGATCACCGAGAAGCAGCCCTTCGATAAGCCATTGAAGAAAGAGTAGTGCTGACGAAAGAGACGGAAAGACGATGCCTAGAGTAGCTGATTATTCCATCGTCACCGATGCCTGGGTCATCGAAGCCGCGCAGCATACTATCAACTTCGAGATACCCTCTAACATCGACGCGGGCTCGCGCTGCATCCTGGGCTTCATGCTCGACACGTACCATCTCGACAGCATGAACCTGACTCTTCATTTGAACGGCGCCAAAGTGTGGAGCAGAGGTTTCCCCGGAGACTCCGAACGAGTACATTTCTTTCAGGAAGTAATTGCCGCCGGAGTAGTGAAGCCCGGCACCAATACTCTCAGCTTTGACACCACATCCAGCGATGCCACCGCAGTGCAACTCTCCGATGTCGTGATCTGGTGGCAAGCGAACATCTAAGAACTTCGAAGACGCTACACATCGGATACGTTCTTCACGATCTACATCGTCTCAGTACCAATACTTAAACTCCGGCCACTCCGCCGCATATGTCTTTTTTCGTCCCTTGAGCAGAAAGTAATGAAGATGCTCATGGTCCATGATCCACGGCGCATCGAATGCTCCTAAGTCGATCACTTCCGCATAGCTCTTCAGATAGTCGTTGCGATTATTGCCCAGCGTCAGCATCGACTCGCCGGTGTAGCCATTCCATCCCCAGTAGAAGTAGTTCTGATGCCCGCTGATGGCCACAGGAAGACCGAGCTTCGGCCCGAAGATATTGACCGCGCTAGCCTCGCCATAGTTGCCGCAGAAGATGCCGGTCTTCGCTCGCTCTTCCGGCGGCAGTGCGTTGTAGCGCGCTGCAAAACCCTGCGCCATCTCTTCCCATCCAAACCGGTCGGAAAGATACTGCGGCAGCGGACTTGAAAACTTCTCACTCCGCGTCTTGTTATCCACGCCAAAGTGCGCTGCCCATGGCCCATACTTCTCCGGCGGTAACACTGTCAGCCCAATCGGAATCGTTGCGATCACCCCAAAGAACAGCAGCACGCCGACATAGATCATTGCCGGGCGATTATTCTTCCTCCATTCCGTAAACCAAACCCCTCCAGCAGCCATCAGCACGGGATAGATAGGCGCGAGGTAATAATCCTTGGCATGCATCGCCATCATCATCGCGAGAAAGACCAGATAGGTCGCCGCCACAAATCGCCACGATCGCGCCTTCTTTGCTACAGCCAGCCAGATAAGCCCGCCAATCCACAGTGGAGCAGACACGATCAGCAGCATGTCTAACTGCTGCTTAAGAAAAGCCAGTGGCGGCAGCTTCGTATTCTTATCCGAATGCGCGATGTTATTCAGCAGTTCATAAGTCGGAAAATGGCGCTGCAACTGCCACCAGAAGTTGGGCAGCGATATAAGAAAAATCAAGGCAACAGCCGCAACGATCCACCGTGACCAGAGCAGCCTGCGCTGCGGAGAAATCAGCATGCCCAGCACCAGCGCGACCAGGAAAAAGACCGTCGAGTCCTTGTTCTCGATCCCCAGTCCGGCCAGCACTCCAAACAGCAGCCACCAGCGCGGTCCCCAGCTTCCATCCGCGATGCGCAGGACCACAAGCGTACAGCCCATCCAGAAGCACGGCTCCCACGAGTTCATCGAGAGGTAGTTGTCTGTGATGAGAAACACTGGCGCGGCAAAGGCTGCTGTCATCGCCAGCGCCTGAGCCATGCGCCGGCCGCCCATCTGCCAGGCGAGAATGCCCGTCAAACCCACTTTCAACGCGCCAGCCGCAAAGCTCAGGATGCGGATGCCTGTAGGCGTCAGCCCGAAGACAGCTTCCGCGATGCGCGCCTGCAACGCTACCAGCGGAGGCTGATCGACATAGCCCCAATCCAGATGATGTCCGCAGACCAGAAAATATAACTCGTCGCGAAAGAACCCATAGCCAAGCCGCGATCCACAAATTGAGCTGGCAACATGCAGTGCGAATGTAACAACAGCAAACGCACCCGCCAACCACATAGCAGATCGCAGCGAATCACGCGAAGCAAGCTTGTCATTCAGGACCTGCACAGCCGTCGTCATCGGTCAACCTTTCAGCACTATTCGATCAGGATTGCTGGTCGTGGCAGCTTCTCGCATACTACGAATCCGAAAGAGTTGAAGTTCCAACCACATCTACAACACCAACAGCCCAACGCTAATCCTTCAGCACTACCAACGGAGAAGCCGTAGTCTTCGCAGCATGGAAGTGCTCCCAGATGGCCTGTGCCGTCTTGCGATTGACCACCGCAGTGAGGGAATCCACTGTGGCCTGCTGCACCTCGCGCAGGCTGCCGAAGTGCGTCAGCAGCCGCTGCCGCGTTCCTTGTCCCACGCCGGTGATCTCCAGCAGCTCGGAGTCGCGGTCGCGCATCTCGCGCCGCTTGCGATGATACCCAATTGCGAACCGATGGCTCTCATCGCGAATCTGCTGCACCACATGCAACACCGGCGATCTACGGTCCATCACCACCGGCTCATCTTCATTGCCGTAGACATAAATTACTTCTTCGCGCTTGGCGATCGAAGCCAGCGGCTGGCTCGTGAATCCAAGCTCTTCGAGCGCCTGAAAGGCCGCATGCAGCTGCCCCAGGCCGCCATCGATCAGGATCAGCGAAGGCATCGTATCGCCCGCTTCTTTCACGCGTTTATATCGCCGGAAAACCACCTCGCGCATTGAGGCGAAGTCGTCCACGCCGCTCACCGTCTTCACCTGGAACTTGCGATACGCGGACTTCTTCATCGCCCCGTCTTCCCACACCACCATCGAGGCTACGGTCTCCGCACCTTGAATGTGCGAGATGTCGAAGCAATCGATGCGCTTGGGCAGATCGGGCAGCATCAGCGCATCCGCCAACGCCTCCTGAATCGCCTTGCGCGAAGGCTCCAGCACGCGGAAGCGCTGCGTGTATGACTGCTTCGCATTCTGCCCGGCAAGATCGATCAGCGACCGCTTGTCGCCCCGCTGCGGAGCGGCCAGCTCCACACGATGCCCGGTACGCTCGGCCAGCAGCGAAGCCAGCGTCTCGCGATCCTCAAAGTCCACCGGCACCAGAATCGTTCGCGGCACATACTGCTGATCGATATAAAGCTGCTTCAAGAGCGCTGAGAAGAATTGGCCCGGGTCAAAGGCTGGTGAGGGGGACTGCGCATCCAGCGAACTGTCGGCTTCGCCGACGAGGGCCTCAGCCTCGATCATCTCAGGTGCGCCTGAATCATCCTCTTCATTCGGCTCTTTCTCAACTGCAGAAGGGCTCAAAAACTCCGGCAGCTCCTCCCAGAAAAACTCCCGCCGGTCCACGATCTTTCCCGAGCGAATATGAAAGAGATTCGCCGCCAGGCACCCGCTCTCATAGTGATACCCAAAGACATCGGCATCGTCCGACTCCGCCGAAGCAATGCGCTGCTTTTCGCCAATCTGGTGCACCGTCGAAATCAGATCGCGATACCGCGCCGCCAGTTCAAACTGCTCTGCTTCTGCTGCCTCCGCCATGCGCCCATGCAGGGAGCGCTCCAGCTCCGCATGACGGCCCTCCAAAAAGAGCTGTGCATCCTTGACAGCTAAGTGATAAGCCTCCGGGGTTGTCAGTTCTTTGACACACGGCCCCAGGCAGCGATGAATGTAGTACTGCAGGCAGGCCCGCGGATGGTAGCGCGACAGATCGACCTTGCAGCTGGGAATCAAAAAGCTGCGATGGATCACCTCCGCTACACGATAGGCCAGATTGCCAGGAAAGTACGGACCGTAGTATGCCGAGCCATCCTTGCGCAGCCGCCGCGTGACAAAGACCTTGGGGAAGCGGTCGCCCAGCGTCAGCTTCACATACGGATAGGTCTTGTCATCCCGCAGCAGGATGTTGAACCGCGGCTTGCGCTGCTTGATCAGATTATTTTCGAGAGCCAGGGCCTCCATCTCGTTGTCTACGAGAATGTAGTCGAGATCGACCGCTTCGCGCATCAGCGTGCCGGTCTTGGCATTCGCCTGGTTCGCCGCCAGCAGGTAACTGCGCACCCGCGAACGCAGGTTGCGCGCCTTGCCCACATAGATCACCTCGCCCTCGGCGTTTTTGTACAGATACACGCCAGGCTTGGTAGGCAGCGTCCGAATTTTCTCGTAGAAGTCCATGGCTGGATCGGATGTTGCGGCGAGGTGGAGGAAGAAAACGCCTCTATTCTTCTAGGATAGCTGCTGCGTAAGCATTACCCGAATCGAGTAAAAATTACATATTGACTCCGGTCGTGCTCCGACTTGATCGCGTACCAAGTGCCGATATTTCAATCAGATATAAATTCTTTCGAGTTTGGCCTGAGACATGCGAAGTAATGAGGCGAACGTATTCCACGAGCACTGCCAGATTCCTGCGCAGAGCCACTTACCCGAAAGGATTTCCCCATGTCGATGCAACGAATGAATCTTTGCAACGTTTCGATTCTGGCAGTCGCGATGGTGGCTCTCTCAGGCTGCGCGACCAAAAATTATGTCAAAAACCAAACCGCGCCGCTGGTCGATCAGACCAATCAACTCAACGACAAGACGGCCGCCAACAATCGTGCCATCCGCGATACCGACGACCGCGCCCAGGCAGGCATCACCAAGGCGCAGGGAGCGGCCGACTCCGCTACCCAGAACGCGCAGGGCGCCCAGACCGCTGCCGGAACCGCTGAGACTGCCGCTAACGATGCCGTGCATCGCGCCGATTCGCTGGCCAGCGTAGTCGCAGGCCTCGACAACTACCAGGCCATCGGCAACGTCTCGGTCACCTTCGGCTTCGACAAGTCGGTCCTGACCAAGGACGACAAGGAGCAGCTCGACACCTTCGCCGGCACGCTGACCAACGCCAAGAGCTTCATCGTTGAAGTCACCGGCGGCACCGACTCCACCGGCAATGCCGACTACAACTATGCGCTCAGCCAGCGCCGCGCCGACTCGGTCGTACAGTACTTGGCGTCGAAGTATTCGATTCCCGCGCACCGCTTCTACCTGATTGGCATCGGCAAGGATAAGGAAGTAGCCGACAACTCCACCCGCGAAGGCCGCGCCAAGAACCGCCGCGTCGACATTCGCCTGCTCTCCAACCAGGGCAGCCCTGCGGGAACGGCTGCACCAGCGCCTACAAGCGGCAACTAACAGCCACAAGACTGACTCAGGCCTTACTTCAAAGGAGCAGCCCGGATTCGGGTCTGCTCCTTTTCTTTTTGTTGAGCGGGATATGTCGCGTTTTACGCGACTTGCAGGCGTTTTAGCCGGATACGGCCCGCCGGGACCTGTGCGAGGTCGTACTGCGCCTGCTGCGTAATCCAACTTGTTGCGCTGCTCCCAAAGACCTGCGAAAGCCGGATCGCCATCTCGGGAGAGATGCCGCGCTTCCCGTTGACCAATTCAGACAGTGTAGTACGAGTCACATCCAGAGCTTGCGCTGCCTGCGTAATGGTGAGGCCCAATGGCTCGATACACTCAGTCAGAACAACAGTGCCCGGATGAGGCGGATTCTTCATCGGCATACTAGATATCCTAGTGTCACGAATCATGCCAGCTGCTTCACATGCTCCGCGCGAACATCATGAGCAGTAAACAGTGCAAAGAACGGCGCGCCGGCAGCAGACTCTTCGACAGCGGGCCGGCCGCCAGCCTCTTGCCGCTCCACGAGGCAGATCACCGCGGCCACAACCATTCCGGCATCGCGCGCTGCAGCAATCGCATTGATTGTCGAAGCGCCCGTTGTGCAGACATCGTCCACAATCACCACGCTCGCGCCTTCACGGCAAAATCCCTCGATCCGCCGCCCCGTCCCATGCGCTTTCTCCGCCTTGCGCACCAGGAACCCCTGAATCAGCGGGGAGCCGGGCGTCTGAATCGCCCGCCACGCGCTCGCCGTTGCCACATTGCAAACGATCGGGTCCGCGCCCATGGTGAGTCCGCCTACCGCGTCCGCTGCAATTCCGTGTTCTTCGAGAAGCTCTAGCACAGCATGGCCCGTCAGCCGCCCACCCTCGGCGTGAAGCGTCGTCGTGCGGCAGTCGATGTAGTAGTCGCTCGTTCCGCCGGAAGAGAGCGTAAATTGCCCCAGCCGGAAGCTGATGCGTGCCAGCAGCGCTAACAGTTGCTGCTTGTGAGAGAGGGAAGTGGAAGATGAACTCATTGCCCTAAAGTCTATCAAGCAGCGGCTGCCGTCCTGCGAGACAAACAAAAAGGCCGGCAGGAATTCATCCCACCGGCCCTGCATTCGCAATGAAACTACACCAAACCAATCAATTCGAAGCGGGCATCAGGTTCAACGGTTCGGTCAATGTGAAGAGCAGGATCGAGCCCGGCTCCAGCGTGGCCTGCGGATGATCGACCATCAGGTGCGTGGTCACAATACCTGCGCCAACCAAGCTGCCAGTCAGCGCGCCG
>DATAZR010000032.1:0-8656 GCA_036271955.1 Acidobacteriaceae bacterium | reverse complement strand
GGCGACACGCCATCCCATCTGCCGGCTGGTGAAAGGCAGGCGCTGGTCGACAGCTACGATCAGCGGCGCGAGCAGTCCCCATGCCCACCATGACGCGATGGAGAGAAGCACAGTGCTGCGCCAATTGTTGCCGTTCGCAATGCTGGGCAGGGCGAAGACAACTCCGAGCGCTGTCCAGAAGAGAACGGCCAGTGCAATGAGCTTGAGCCACGATTTGGCTTTCGAGTCGGTCACGGAGGTCACAGCGTTTCCGGCAAGTGAAGCAGCCTCATGAATATTGTGCTCCATGAGACTGCTGCGTCGTCCAAGCTGCGCTGCGGGGGCTACTTGCGTGCGGCCAAACGGCCGTCAGCGCCGGCAAGCTTTATGCCTTTGAGGTCGGCGAGCTGCATCTCGATGCCCCAGCCGTAGAACTGTGTGGCTACGGCGATGGCGATCTCATTTTTACCGGCCTGCAAAGGCAGGTCGAAGGAGCCGTTATCGAGCGAAAGCCGGCCATCGGGCTTCTTGCGCGCCTCGGGCGGCTGATACATATTCTTGTCCGAATAGACCAGCTTGCCGTTGACGAAGACCCACGCCTCGCGCACCCATCCAAAATCGACCTTTTTGGTTTGCGCTTTGTCCGAGATGATGTCCGTTTTGAGCCATGCCAGCGTGCGCGTCTTGCGGTCTGTGGGCAGCCCGTCGATTCGGCTGATATTCACAAGGCCGCCGCGCTCGGCTTCGATAGACGACCAGCCATTAGCGGGCAGATCGGAGTAGGCGGGCTCTTTGCCCGCATCGAGCGTGCTCCACGCAGAGAGTTGCCAGTTGCGCACCAGACGCTTGTTGGTGTCGGTTGAGTCTGGCTCGGGCTCAGGCTTAAGTCCATCGGTTGCGCCGGGCGTGACGACGAGATTGGCGAATGTACCCGGGCCTTGCAGGAAGATGCCGCCCTGCATGGTGTCCCCTTCAAGGCGGCCGATCTTCAGCGTGGGCTGGATTGCGCCGTTGACGTAGATGTTCATTCGCTTGCCGGAGATGACCATGCGGATGTGGTCCCATGCCATGTCGTCTTTGAGCGGAGCGGGGGCTTGGAACCGCGGATAGACATCCCATAGCAGCACACCTTTTGTGTTGGGTGCGTACTGGATGCAGTCTTCGGCCTGATCGCATTTCGGGCGAGGTCTGAGGTAGAAGTCTTCGTAGGTATCTTTATCGCGATAGCGGAATGCGATACCAGCGCCCATGCTGCCATTGGGCTGTGTGTCGAATTCGATGATGCCGTCGTGGAAGGTGAAGTCTTTGAGCAGCGCATAGCCCTTGTTGACCTTAACGATGTCACCCGCAGGCCCATCGCTGCCATCGGAGTGGAGGAACTGGGCATCGCCATTGACTTGCCAGTGGTCGGCTGTCATGGCGATCTTCTGCGGTTCGGCAGCCCGCAATGTCAGCGGTAAGACGGCAAGCAAGGCCAACATGCCGAGCGACTGGCAAAAACCGGTTCGAGATTTATCCTTGCGGGCGGCAGTCAAGATTTTCATGCCGCCAACTTACGCGGTGTTTGCGGAGGGTTGAACGGAAATGTCACCAGGCGGATTATGCCGATGTGAAGCGGTCCGAAAGACCTGTCAGAAGGGCGCAGGAAGACGCCATTTACATTCAAGATGATTCTTTCCGGTCAGGCTTGTTCTTGACCCGCACCCGAACTCTGGATGATAGAATTCGATTCGCCTTCAGAAACAAATTATTGCGCTGCATTTATCGGCGAGAACCCGCACAATTCAAACCCGAGCTAGTCAGGCGCTCTGAAGAATCGCTCGAATAGCAAACCAAAACTGTGTCGATAGCCCCCGCATCGAGTCGTCACACGTGGCGCTCGGTCAAAGGAGAAGCTCATGAAGCATGTCAAATTAGTGTGCGAATACTGCCCCCCGCCCCAACACAAGCACCACGGCCCTCGTGATTGGGAGATGCACCCGTCGTGGATCGCGGGAATGGAAGGCTTGAATGCCTATAGCGACTGGGTAAGCTCGGTTGTTTTGCCAATTGCCTTCCAGTGGATTGAGGAGCACAAGCCAGAGGTTTACGCGACGGTGCCGGAGGAGCATAAGGACGATGTCGGCGTGGTGATGGCTGCCGCATTCAAGCTGGTAAAAGAGCTTCCTGCCTACAAGAGCGGAATTGAAAAGAGCGCGGAATACGAAGCTGCCGTGGTGAATGAGAGTTGGGATTCATCGAAGACCAATCCGGTATGGACGGGCATTGTGAAAAAGGTCCGAACCGGCACGGAAGCAGCATTCGCAGAGCAGGCCTCGCTTCTGGGGGATAAACCTGAATAAGGCGGCCAGCCGACCGTGGCACTACAACCGGACTCATCAATGCTGCAGACGCTACATCGGCTTTCCAGCTGCTTGAGGGCGAAGCCGAACGGCAGAGTGGCTTTCTCCAGAAAGCCACCTTGCACTCATCCAGAGGTACCTGATACGAACTGGAAAATCGGTCCAGGCAGTTCCAGAGTTACAACATTTCTGGAACTGCTCTCAGCAATCCCCGCAGGAAGCGTGGAACGACGCTAGCGTTCGCAAAGCGGGGTATCCATTTCAGTTTGGATGACGCAATTGCGTCCACTGCTCTTGGCTCGGTAGAGAGCGGAATCGACGGCTCGAATCACAGTCTCAGCCTCATAATGCGACGGAAAGGCCGAGCCCACGCCAAAGCTCGCCGTTACCTGCAGCATCGTCTCGCCCTCCATAATGCGCGCCGATTGCACTGCCAGGCGCAGTTGTTCGGCGCGGATAAGCGCACTTTCAATTCCGCAATCTGGCAGGATCAGTAGAAACTCCTCTCCGCCGTAGCGACCTACATAGTCATAGGGACGCACAGAGCGAGTCAGGATTGCGCTGATCTCTCTCAATACCAGGTCGCCTGCCAAATGGCCAAAACTATCGTTGACCTTTTTGAAATGGTCGACATCAATCAGGACCACACTCAGTTGCGTCTCCTCGCGAACCGAGCGAATCATCTCTTCGCCCAACCGCTGAACAATGATGCGGTGATTCCAAAGACCGGTCAAACCATCGTGCTCGGCCTGGTACTGCATCCGTTTGCTTTGGTGCATCAGTTCCATCTTCTCCCGTTCCACTGCCTCGTGACGGCGCTGGTCCTCCTGAACGCTGCTATAGACCGCGTAAACAATGGCGACGAGGAGAAGTGCTCCGGAGATTGTGGATAGAGAGATTCCACTGCCATAGATGCTTAAGAGGGGCGAGTCTATCTTCGATGCGATTGGCCAGCCGGTGAATTGGCGGCCTTGTTTGATCACGTTGCCGAAAACGTTCATCATCTCGTCGAGGAAGGCCAGGATCGCTACCATCCAGGGGGCGAAGTTTAGCTGCTTGCGCTGGAAAAAACCGAGGCTCACCAGGACCAGAGGAAAAGCTTCAAGAAGGATAGAGATGGTGGTCAATACGACATCGAAGCCCTGAACAAGTCTTGTCCACTGCGGATTCCAACTGATGACAACCAGCACTCCATTTAAGGTGGCATTGACAACACACAGGCAAGCGAAGCTGGAGGTAAGCCTGGAAATGGCGCGATTCTCATGGAGAAGGAGAAGCCGTAGGAGGAGGAACCAGAGCGACACATCCTGCATGGCAGTTAAGGGTTGTGCAACTCCCATTGCCAGAGAGTAGGGCCAGCCCATGTGAGCGTTCACGAGCAGGAGAATGACTGGTTGAGCAAGGGCAAAGCCTGTCGTCCAGAACAACACCCACCGGCTCGGAGCTCGCAACCAGAGAAGAAAGCTCAAGAGGGCAATCACGGCGCTGAGGAGATTGGCTCCAAAATGGAGTTGCTGGCTGCGCAGCCACTGGAACTCATACGCGGCCTTGGCGGTCGCGATAGCTTCGGGGCTTCCGATCAAAGGAGCTGCGTCAAAACCGCCTCGCTCCCCTGAATCATCGGAGAGCAAGGGCGCCTTCCAAACGCGCACGGCCAGAACGCCGCGCTGCACCTGGCCCAGTTCAAAGGTCTGCACCGGCTGCGAAATGTACCAAACAGGGCGCGGTGGCAGTTTCCCGTTACGTCCAATCAGTGAGCCGTTCCAATAGATTTCGTACGGATCATGGACCTTCGGCACCAGAAGCGAAAACTGCAGGGGTAAGCCGGGGGCTGGGGTGATCGCGATGGAACACCGGTACCAGGCAAATCCTGTCAGATTGGCATGACCCTGCTTTCCCCACGGCTGGTCTCCGGTCAGTTGCTCCCAGTCAGAGCTGTCGAATGAGGGAGTTGCCCATGCCGGATCATCTCCAGAGTGGAATTGCCAGGGGCCGTTGAGCGTGAAAGTTCCCCTGCCAAGGTCCTCGATGACGATGGGGGCGGTCGGCGCGCTCTGCGTGCTCGCTTGCTTCGCATGCAACCCGTAGGTGGCGAAGGTAACGATAGCCATGACAGCTATACGGTGGAGGGTGAAATGGCGTGCAGGCATACTGCTCAGGATACAAATATATGCAAATTTGCGCTAAGAATTTGAGATTGGTCCCCATCCTCAAGGCAGGAAGCGCCTCGATGCGGAAAAAGAAAGGAGCCGGTTCGAGAACCGGCTCCTGAAGGAATTGCCACAGAAAATCAGTTCACAGTTACAGAAACCGTCGTAGTCTGCGTGGCAGCCGTGCTGCCAGACGCCGAGGCAGCCGTTACGGTTACAGTGTAAGTTCCCGGCATTACAGTGAGCGCCGACTTTTCCTTAGAGTTGCCGCTACTGCCGCAACCAGCCAGGAAGATGCTGATCGAGAGCAGAATGCCCAGTCCTAGTGCCGACATCATGAATGCCGACATCTGGCGGATGCGCTTGCGGCGAATGAAGAAGATGCCGAAGACAGCCGCAAGGCTTGCTCCGGTTGCCGGGGCTTCCCACGGTGAGGATGTGTGTTGCAGCCCAGCATGCGTTGCGGTGGTGCCAATCACTAGGGTTGCAGTCGAGGAACCGCCAGCCGCCAGCGTGACGCTGCCCGGGTTGACCGCGCAGGTGCCGTCAGTTGGCATGCCCGAGCAGGAGAGTGTGACCGCTCCACTGAAGCTCGCGTTGGCCGCCAGGCTCAGCGTGACGACGCTCTGTGATCCACCCGTTACCGAAACCGTAGCCGGCGTTCCCGCAATAGTGAAGGCAGGCGATAGAGCCGAAACGATGACGGCCGTGGTACCGGACGTAGCTGGGTTGTAGTTTGTGTCGCCCGCGTAGACTGCCTTGAAGGTGTGCGTACCGGTCCCGAGCGTTGCCGGTGCGAAGGTCGCCGAACCAGAAGTCAGCGCGGCAGTGCCCAGCAGCATGACGCCGTCATAGAACGAGACGGTTCCGGTCGCTGCAGGACGACCAGCCAGGCTGGCTGCGACGCTGGCGGTCAACGTCTCGGAATCGCCGAAGTTGATCGCTGGAGCCGATGCCGTGATGGTGATGGAAGAGCCGCCCTGCCCGATGAAGAGCGCCGGACCGTAGCCAGTCTCCGTCATCACATCCACTGCGCCATCATTGTAGAAGGTTCCCACCTGCGGAAACGTGCTGCCGAGACTTTCGAGCTGGTTAATGGGCCCTGCAAACTGACCGTTGCCCAGGCCCAGCCACGTGACCATCCCATAGTTTTCCACGGGCTGGCCAAACGTCTGGTTCAGGGTGGCTACGATGTCGGGATTGCCGTCGCCATTCATGTCAGTAACCTGCATTCCGAGGAAGAAGTCGCCGGCCGTGACCATGGAAGGCAGGTTGAAGGTGCCGTCTCCGTTGCCAGTGATCGTCACAATGCCACCGGTGGTAATGTCGCTGCCCGCCACCTCTTCCGCGCTGAGCACAATGTCGAGCTTGCCGTCGCCGTTGATGTCAGCCGTCGCTACGTCGCTGACCACGTAACTGCTTTCCACCACCAAACTGTTGCCGAATGTTCCGTCTCCGTTACCTGGAGCGTAGGAAAGCTGGTAGGCGAAGCCGTTAATGAAGGGAACATCATTGATCAGCAGGTCGAGCGCGCCGTCACCGTTGATGTCGGCAAGCGTCACGCTGTAGAGCTCCGAACCAAACGTCGTGAAGACGGGCTTACCAAAGGTGCCATCGCCATTGCCCAGCGCCACCCAGTAGCCCGAGGCTCCGCCGGAGAGCTGGCCGCATGCAATATCGCCGCCGTAGGGGATGACCAGATCGACTTTGCCGTCACCGTTGATGTCTCCTGCCGCACCGTAATACTCAGGGCACACAGCAGCCGGCAGGTCGATCGACTTCGGTGTGCCGAAGCTGCCATCTCCCTTGGAAAGCGCAACAAGGATATCGCCCGTTGTGTTCGAGTAGGCGATGTCCTCCAGGCCGTCTCCGTTGAAATCGGCATGAAATGTTTGCACGAATTCCAAGTCGGCAGGCACGCCGCCGGCGAGGGCCTGCACGGAGGTGAAGTTACCCTTGCCGTCATTGACGCCCGTATAAATCTGCGCTGCGCCAGTCGCCAGGTTTTCATACAGGAATAGCGGGCTCTGGTATCCGGAGTTCGTGTACTTGCCGCTGGCAACCAGTTCCGTTGCGATGCCCTGCGGATCGTTGTTGGCTGTCACCAGCGGCGCTCCGCGAAGGTTTGTGCCATTGCTAAAGAACAGCGAGACCTGCTTGTAGTCGCCACCGAGCAGTGCAACGTCCTGCTTACCATCATTGTTAAAGTCCCCCGTCAACAGCGAGCCGTACCCGGCCGGATCGATGATGTACTGGTTGCCGGCGGCAGGCGCGGCGAACGTGCCATCGCCATTGCCGAGCAACACCGCAAGAGTGCCACCGGCTGTCACGAAATCGGGCTTGCCATCGCCGTTTACGTCCAGGATGACCGACGAGGATGGGTCGACAACTGCAGAATCAGAACTGGAGAGTGCCGTACCGAAGGTTCCATCGCCGTTGCCTGGAACGGTATAGAGAATGCCGTTGAGATCGGAGACGACATCAAGCTTGTTGTCGCCGTTCACGTCCTGCAGATAGATTCCCGATGTGGCGAAGGGCACGAGATAGCCGCGTCCCTGCGGATAGCCCACAACTGGCGCGGAGATAAGCTGGGGCTTTCCAAGGGGTGAAAAGGTTCCATCGCCATTGCCAAGCACCGTCGTTACAAAGTACGTGCCTGTGGTGCCGAAGTCTTCATTGATCCCGAGCGCGAGATCCAATTTACCGTCGCCGTTGATGTCGCCCATGGCCATACCGGCCACCTGAGGAAGCGATACGGATGCGGGGATGGTGTACTTCTGCACGATGGCTGCTGACGGCTTGCCGAAGGTGCCATCACCCGCACCAAGCTGCACCTCAAGTTCAATTGTCGTGCTGGTATTGGATTGCGAAACCGTTGTGGGATAGATCAGGTCCGCTTTGCCGTCGCTGCTGACGTCAGCTACATAGACCATCCCGGCGTAGCCAAAAGTTGTATCGAGTTGCGTGGTCACAGCGGCGTTGAACTGACCGCTGCCAAGATTCAACCACGTAATCATCGCGTTATTGGCAACGTCAAAAGCCACGATGTCCAGAGCGCCGTCGCCATTGACGTCTGCCGCATAGGCGACGCTGACGTTGGTCGTCGCCTGGTTCGGATTGAAGTAGCTGATCGGAGCGCTGAGATTGCCGGCGCCGTCTCCGGTCAGAATATTGAGCGTGCCGTCTTCCTGCAGCACGGCGATATCTGGCTTGCCGTCCTTGTTAAAGTCGCCTTCCACCTCAGCAACGACACCGGTATCGAAGATACCCGCGGCCAGCGATGCGGTGTTTCGCGCGGCAAACATCGGCGCATTTACGTAACCGCCGAAGTTCGGCGTCACCACATCGGAGGTTGCCTTCGGATAGATAGCGTCCGTCGACAGAGTTGAAGTTGGAGCATTCTTCAGGTGCGCCTTCAAATACGGGATAAACAGTTGGTCCGCCGGAGTCTTGTAGCGCTTTTGCAAGGCGGTGACTGGAGGCGTCTGCGCCTGCGGCGGCGCGGGGCGCACCGGCCGCTGAGCGAAGCCGATACCTGAGAGCATCATCGTAAACAGCGCCGCCGTAGTTCGGGCGCCTGCAGGAAACAATTGCAACATGGAAAGCCTCCTCAAACCTCGTTAGGACTACTGACAGCTGCACAACGCCTGGCTTGAATCACTAAGTAGCCGTCGCGCTAATTCACCGTCACATTGACGGTTATGGTTTGTGCACTGGCCCCAGCCGGGGTCGCCGTCACTGTAACCACATATGCTCCCGCGGTGGTGCCGGGCTGTGTCGCAGGGGGTATCGTTCCAGTCGATTTTGACGATCCGCCACCGCATGCCATCAGGCTGCCGACAGCGATCAAGAGAATCACCGAAAGCAAGCCACGAAGCTGACGTCGTCGATGCGATGGAACGAAAAGAAAGAGGATTCCCGCAAGCGCGGTTCCCCCGAGAGCCCGGAGCGAAGCAGCCTTGACCGCAGCAGCGGTTGCGGCGGTTGAGTTGATCGTCAGTGTCGATGTCACTGCCGCTGCGCCGCTGATCGTCACCGAGCTAGGCAACATTGCGCAGGTAATCGGGTCAGTTGCCCCGGCCGGAGCTGTCGTTACCGCGCAGGAGAAGCCGATCAGGCCCGTGAATCCGTTGGACGGCGTGGTAGTCACCGTCGCGCTGTTGCCTGTCGTCGCGCCTGCACTTA
>DATAZR010000031.1:0-2891 GCA_036271955.1 Acidobacteriaceae bacterium | reverse complement strand
GCTTCCGTATCCCAACGGCCCCTTTTCTCAAGCATGCCCAGCCAGAGGCATCGCCGTGTGGTGTCCCCTGCACTGTTACGGTTTGAGTGCGTTTCGTACAGCGCTCGATGAGCAGCTCGACCTGACTCTGTAGGTTGGGGTGAGCGAAGAAGGGTGCATCGGATCGAAGTTGGTCCTTCGCCGCGCCTTTAGGTAATGGCGTTTCGGGTAGACCTCCATCAAATTCTTGATGCGGACAATCACCTGACGAAGGCTTTGGTCGATCGAGTGGATTCTAAACGCGATCTTCTGATCAGCACAACGTTTATGGGCGAGAAGACCTTCTTGCAGGCCGCCGTCATGAGCGCTAGAACGACAAACAAAAGGCATGACAGACCGGGACGTTTACCCAATCATTAACTGTAACTGTCAGCATGTGCGGCCGCGCAAACTCCCTCCCGGTGAGTGAACATCCTGTCTGTCACGCCTTTTTCGGGATAAAGTAGTCCCTGTGTAGACGTATCCCAGGGCGAGGACAGTTTTCGACAAGCCGGTTTTCGGCCACCTGCCTAGCAGGCTGCGGAAAAGTTCGGAACCGCTTGGGAGGTAGCCACCATGGCTAAAGCCCCGAATTTTTTTTGCCCAGCATTCAAGCGGGTTTGAAAACCCGCTTCCCCGGACTGAAGTCCGTGGCTACACCCTGACAAGTGTCTTTTCGCAGCCTGCTAGAACACTGATCGACTTGAATAGCTCGATGAGCGCTAAGACCTGTTCACAACATCTGGGCGCCATCTCTACCCGTAGCACTGGAAATGCTTCCAGAACGCCGGCCAAGAGGAGCGGATATTGCGACAGATGTAGACGCGGTCGCGGTCGCGGAAAATTTCATTGACAACGCCATACGGATTCGAGAGCTGAGCAGCAACCTGGCAGGAGGCAAAGATCTGGTTGAGTTCGTCCGGCTTGAAGCCCACGGCTAACAGTTTGCGGCGGAGGGTCGCCGTAGCCGCGGAGCCAGTTGGAGTTCATGCCGCTGACGGCGCGGGGCAGGCCGTAGGCTCGACCATAAAGATTGACAGCTCCCGCTTCGCCTTCGTCGTCTGCCATGACTCCGAGGGCAGTGCGATCGGAGGCGGGGATGGAATCGCGCACATGAGCGACGATGGCAGCGAGTTCCGGCCAGCCAATCTCCATGTTGAGCTGATGGGATGATGCGTCCTGCACGCGCCACCACGGCGAATTGACAGGAACCAAGGGGAGCATGAGCGCGGCTTGGACCAGGCCGCCGATTGCGAGGTTTATCCATGCTGCGCGCAGAATCCGGGTCTGCCTTTGCGCCGGGAGCGACCGGAGGCAGGTTTCGGTCCATGCCGCACCAGCGGCGAACAGCACCGGGTAGGCCGGGGTAAGGTAGTAGTCGCGTCCGCGCGCGGCCATCAGGAGCACCAGCGTAAGCACGTACATCCAGCCGAGCATGCGCCACCGGCTGCCTCCCGGCCGCGCAAAGAGAAACCACCGCCCGGCGAGCCAGAGCGGAACTGCAGCAGGGTTGGTCGCGCTCCAGAACTGCTTCAGGAGAAAGTTGTCTGTGCGGCCCAACCCAATGTCGCGGGTGTGGATGCTGCGCATCCAGGCAAGGCCGACGAAGTGGTGCTGGTATTGCCACCAAAGGTTGGGTGCGACGATGAGCAGCGCCAGAGCCATCCCGCACCAGAACCAGGCGGTGCGAAAATAGCGGCGGTTGGGAGCCAGGAGCATTGCGCCGGCCGATGGCGGACCCGATGCCGAGCCACCAGCGCGCGTCGTCGCTCTGAAGCATCCGCGAGACGCACCAGGCCACCGCGACCCACCACAACAGATCGAACGACATGTAGGACTTGAACGAGCTGGTGAAGAATACGGGTCCTGCAATGCTCGCCGCAAATGCCGAGACGAGCATGGCCTGGCGGCCGCCGCCCATGGCGCGTGCCATGAAGCCGGTGAGTACGGCCACAAACCCGCCGGCGATAGCGGCGAAGAAGCGGAATCCGATGAGCGAAGTTCCGAAGAACGCCAGCTCCATACGGGCCAGGAAAGCGGTCACCGGTGGGTAAACAACATATCCCACTCGAGTTCACGCGCATTGGAGTAAGTGAGCAACTCGTCGCGGTGGAATCCGTAGCGCGCGCCGGCCACGAAATGCACCGCGGTGAATGCGAGGCCGAGAAACCACAGCGCGGCGGTGTCGCTCAAGAGTATCCGATGCGACTGACGTGAATCGTGCATAGGAGCCTCGCTTGGGAAGATGGAATTCGAGACAAGGATAGCGCGAAAGGCGGAGCGCTGTGATCGCTGCAAAGCGTCCCACCCACCCTGCTCAAAATGTCAACGCATAATCGACCAAATGAGAGGCAGGTTGGCAAATAGTCGTTAGCCCATCCCTCAGCGGACTACCACGTATGTGAGCAGGACAGCTGCGGTGGCGAGAGCGGCTATGCGCACTCGATGTCTGCGGTCCCAAATCCGATGTATCCGCTGCCAGTCAGCAGCACCTTCCGCCACGCGACTAGCGAGTGGAACCAGGACAAAGATCGATGCCACCGAAATCAAAACCCAGATCGCATCCGCTGTAAGCAGGATTGCGCGCCCAGGCGTGTGCCAACAGAGCCAGGTCTGGATACCGAGAAACAGGCTAGAAACCGAGTACCAGACCGGCATCACCTTTCCAAGCACGAGAGCAGAACGGCCTAGCATCTTCAATTGCGATTCTGGTTCGAGCCGCGACGCGGCAGGATTCACGAATGCAGATACAGAAAACTCGACGCCTACCAGAGTAAGAACGACGAAGAGGGTCGCCAGGTTGAACAAGTGCATAAGGGGCTCCTATTGACTCTTCGCTAAAGACGCTTTCGAATGGAGCACTGATGCAAAAA